>NZ_JARXXP010000001.1 GCF_029893965.1 Paenibacillus sp. PastM-3 | reverse complement strand
GCTCCTTCTCGGTGGTGTGGTAATCCCGAGAATACCCTACTTTTTTGTTGCCTGCTAGGCTCCAAATCTTGGTACACAACTTATTTTACGCCATCCCCAAATAGGTTGAACGTTCCACATTAAGTGTCGATTATCCAACTAATGATTAGAAAAGTAGAGAATAAGCAAAAATAGATGGCGAAAATCCAATTAAATAGTTGAGTTTTTCTCAAAATAATTCAGACTCATCGCAGCCCGTACTTCACGCATGGTTTCCCTGGCAATGGCCCGTGTCCGCTCTGTTCCGCTGATCAGAATCTCATCCACCAGCTTGGGTCTGGCTGCATAATAAGCGCGGCGTTCCCGCATCGGCGTGAACAGCTCCTCTAGACTTGCGGTGATCCGCTCCTTACAGGCGGCACAGCCGATGCTTCCGCGTTCACAGGCTTCCCGGATCTCCGCCGATTCCAGCGGGTTAAAGGCCTGATGATAAGCATAAATCGGGCAGATGTCCGGATGGCCGGGATCATTTTTGCGTAAACGGGCCGGATCGGTCACCGCTCGTTTGATCGTCCGTATGACTTCTTCAGTAGATGAATCGAGGGCAATGGCATTGCCGAGGCTTTTGCTCATTTTAGCGTTGCCGTCCGTACCGATCAGCCGCGGGGTTTCGCTCAGCAACGCTTGCGGCTCGGCAAATACAGGCTTATACAGCTCATTGAAGCGGCGTACGATTTTGCGTGTGAGCTCCAGATGCGGCATCTGATCCTCCCCGACCGGTATGACGGTTGCCTTGCAAAATGTAATATCCGCCGCCTGGCTGACAGGATAACCAAGAAAGCCGTAATACATCTCATCAAATTGGCCGCTTTTCGCCTCCGCCTTCAGAGTCGGGTTATGCCGCAGCAGATTTACTGTAACGAACATGGAAAAAAAGATAGTCAGCTCGGCAATTTCCGGGATCAGCGACTGGATATAAAGGGTAGTCCGCTGTGGATCGATTCCTGCGGCCAGATAATCGAGAGTAATTTCCTTGATATGGCGGCGTATATAGTCCGGCCGCTCAAAATGGGTCGTCAGCGCCTGCACATCCGCTAAAAATACAAACGATTCATATTGATCCTGCAGCATTACCCTGTTTTTGAGACTGCCACAGTAATGGCCAAGGTGGAGCTTGCCGGTAACACGGTCTCCTGTCAGCATACGTTCTTTGTTCATTACAATTCCTCCTGATATTTTTTATAATAATCCGTCGCCACCACCAGCCATCCTCCATGGCCATCACCCCCTTCAGCAAATAAAAAAACTCCGTCCGCTAAGGACGAAGTTATCGTTATGCCACCTTAATTAACCGATTCGCTGCTTGATCCGCAGGTACCCGGTCTGGTTAATACGGTGCGGAGTCCACAAATGATGTGAAGCTCGATACCGTTCCCGTGATAACGGCGGGATTCCCGGCGTTTCCCTACTTCATCCTTGCGGACGGTTCGGAAAAGCAACTACAAAGTCCATTCACACCTGTGCCGGACACCGGTTCGCAGCGGCCACCGGCTCTCTGAAGTCCTAAATACAGGGCTACTTACCCTTTGTCGACGTTGTTACTGATATTGTGGATAATATTAACTTAAAGAGCAGGGGGAGTCAATCTGTTTCTCTGGGGATTTTTCGGTTATTACAAGCAGGAATAGGGAATTTGAATGTAGAATTATAAATAAAGCTAGACACTAAATACCAAATATGTTTGTAATTCAGAGGCACCAGCTGATGAACAAAGGCAACTCCGCTGAAAGGCGGAAGACGCAAAGCCACCGGTCTAAACCGCATAAACAGCGGCATGACAGCGGGGACGCTCATATAGTTTGGTTTTTTGTTGTCTAAATACAACAAGGGAGAGTTGCAATCATGCTGTAACACAGAATCAGCCTGCCCGGCAGGAGCGCTTGGACCTGTTTTGATCACAGTTGAAAACTGTTGAACACATTCTGAAAGATTCATATCTTTGCTTCTACTTATCAAACAAACAGAACTGGAGATGTCCTTAAATGATAGCAGAAACAACAATGCACCCTGAAACGAATACCATTTTTATCAGCCTGCACGGGTTTGCCGACCTCGAGGAGACCGTTAAAGAGGTGGATATTTTCGAAGCCCAGATGCCGCATCTGCCGCTGAAGGAGATGTCGCTGATCATAGACTGCACGGATATGGCACCCTTCAAACCAGAAATTCTGCCGGTGCTGGAACGCTGCTACGTGATGTATAACAGCTTCAAGCATGCCGTCCTTGTCAATCCGGTCAAAGTTGTGGCTAAGTCGCAATTGCAGCGTGTAGCGCCAAAAGCGGGCTTCACCGGCCATTTTGTAGATACGGTGGACGAAGCGTGGGCTATTGTAAAAGGGTAGCTTAAGGCACCAAATACACTAACAAAGGTGGGCCGATATGGTTAACGTAAGGATTGCAGGAACTGAAGTGTACCATCCGCCATTCAAAGTTAGCAATGAACAATTGGCTGAACAGGCTGGCGAAGCTGCAGACAAGCTTATTGGTATTTGGAAGCATTTTGGCCGTAAGGATCGTTATTATGCAACCACCTATGAAGAAAGCACACTGTATATGGCCATTCAAGCCTCCAAAGCGCTGCTTGCGAGCAGTGGCCTTAGCGGAGAGGATCTTGATATGATCGTTGTCTCCTCGGGCACGCATGAATACAGTGCGCCGACAGACGCTGCCCTGCTGCACCAGGCAATCGGGGGAAAGCAGTCCTGTATTGTATACGACAGCAATGCGAACTGCGTGGGAATGGTAGTCGCCGCAGACCAGGCAGCCCGCTCGATGATGACCAATCCCGAATTGCGGTATGCGCTGATTGTCGGCTCTGAGCAGATCGCCCGCTTTTATAAAGAAGGGGATCTGGCTTCAAAAGGACTCTGCGGGGATGCTGCCTGCGCGGTTCTGCTGAAGAGGGTAGAGGAAGGGGACTGCGGCCTGATTGATTCCGCTTATTACACCAATACGCAAAAGGCGGAAGACATGCTGTATCCGTCTGCAGGTATGACCCAGATGTTCGGCGAGCATCTTACGCTTGAGGAGAAAAAGATTTACCTGCACCCGGAGTATAATGTCAATGTAGCATTCCCTACAGCGGTGACCAATATTGAAAACCTGCTCCATAAACACAGATATGCCAAAAGAGAGGTCAAGCACTACATTCTCAGCCAGCTGAACCTTTCAGTGATCAAAGAAATTGCCGGCAAGCTGAATGAGGATGAAGTCAAATTCCCTTATATCGGTGATGTTTACGGGTATACAGGGACCAGCAGCCCGTTCATTACCCTGCATCATGCCATCAAGGACGGGACACTTGTACCTGGTGATTTGTTCTTCATGTGGTCGGTCGGTGCAGGGATTACAAGCTGTGCTACACTTTGGAGGCTTTAGCCCCCGGTTTAATTATAGTTAAAATCATTACAAAGCCTGCGCAGTCTGCGCAGGCTTTGTATTTTGCTCCCGGCCGCACAGTGATCAGTCTGCGGTTCCGATCGCAATCGCGGGGGAACGCTCAGGTTCGAGCTGCTTCATCAGCTTCAGCAGACGCCTGCATCCGGAGTTACCGGAATGCCGGAAGGAGGCAGGGAGGAATCGCTGAAAGAATGCATTATAAGCCGAGAGTCGAGCCTTTTTCCAGCCGGAGAATCTGCTGCTCCCCGCTGTCAGCCAGTTCGCGGAACTGGTTGATCGTCTCACGCATCTTGGGCAGAGCCTCCTGCTTATAGGTGCTGATGGAATCAAGGGCAGATAATACATCAGTGAACGCCTGCTTCAGCGTATCGGCGGAGATGCTCGTTTCCAGCGACTGCTTGTGAATGGCCGCGCCTTGTTCCTTTAGCATTCGTGAAGTGCCGCTGATCAGGTTGTCGGTGGTCTGGTTCAGCAGCTCAATCTTTTTCAGGACAATCTTCTGGTTGTATAGGGCACTGGCAACCGTAACAGAGATTTTCAGCGCCGAGACAGTCACGTTTCTGGCTCTGTCCACGCCGCGGATGAGCTCCTTATTATTGCGGATAACAACTTCGATCGCCATGATACCTTGCTGGTTTACGACCAGCATCTGCTGCAGATCCATCACCCGCTGGCGGAGAGGGAACAGCACTTCCTCGGTAATAAAGCGGATCTTCTCCTCATCTTCTCCGCGCACCTTGGCTGCTTCAATCTGCGTTTCGATCTCCTGGTCCATCAGCAGGCCGAGCTGAATTTCTTTTTGCAGCCGTTTGGTCAGCTCACGCAGCGTCTGCTGCTCGATTTGCAGTGTCGTATTATCGTTTTTCAGGATGGTTTTGCCTTTGTCCAGCGACACAATAATATCGGAGATGACTGCGTCAGCCTTCTGGTATTTGGCAAAATAATGGCGCAGCGGATTAAAAAATTTGCCTAACAGCCCGCTTTTGGCAAAATCAACGGCACTTGGATCGAGGTCCTTCAGCTGCATATGCAGCTCTGTCAAGCCTTTGGCGACCTGGCCGCCTTCATCGCCGGTTTTGGAGAGATTGCCTACAGATACCTGGAGGAGGGCGTTCTTGTCAGAGGATGAACGCATGGTGCCCATTCCGAAGCTGTCTATGGATTGCAGTACCGCCTTGCGCTTCTCAAGAGATTCCAGATCAAGCTCCAGAATGCTGGAGACATTGCTCCTGGCCAGCTCCTTCAATTGGATAATCTCTTCAGGCTCAGGCTTTACCTCCTCGGCAATAACAGATCTAAGCTTCTCAGTACTCGGAATTTCCATGGTAAAAGACATAACAGACCTCCTTTTGAAGTTGTCTTCCTTACATCTGAACGTTCAGCAGATTGCTGATTTTGTAGACCACATCGTCCGTATCCGCATTGATGCTCGCTGCCTCGTTGATGCCGGAAATGCTCTCCAGCGCTTTGATATTGGCGTTGTAGCCGATGGTGTAGACGGGGATTTTGTAGGTTTCAATCAGACTGCGGATATCATCAAGGGAATGGCCCTCATTGGTCTCCCCGTCGCTGAGCAGGAACATGACCGGCTTTACCCCGGGGTTTGCGGCCAGCTCATCCTGGAGCATTTTCATCGCGACCACCATTCCGTCAAAAGTCGCCGTACCTCCGGCAGCCTGCAGGCTGTTGACCGCCCCTACGAACATAGACTGCTGATTCGTATCGTACTTTCCGATGGGCAGGTTGATCGTAACGTCACTGGAGTAGGAGACAAAGCCGATGCTGTTGTCTTTTCCGAGATTCTTCTGGCCCTTCAAAAGCGATTCCTTCAGCCGGTTCAGCGGCTCTCCGGCCATGCTGCCCGAGACATCGGCAACAAACACTGCCGCGAGCGGGGTGCTGCCGTTTTTCTTTTCCTTCCACAGCTTCTGGGCAGAGGTGAGAAGTGTGCCGTCTGGCGGAGCCAGCTCGGATACATAATCATCCAGCCCGTTGAAGCCTTTAGCTGACGCCAGCTGCTGGTTACTGTCCTGTGCGGCGAATTCAGCGAATTTCCGCAGAATCTCCCGCTTTTCCTCGGGCAGTTCGCCGAGCGCATACAGGGGGCTGTCATGTCTTACGCCGAACGGTGTGAAGACATAGCCGCTTTTGAATTCGGCAGCATTAACAAAGGTCTGATACTCCAGCACAAAAGCATCAAGCATGCCCGACTTGGCCGCATCCCGCATTTGCAGGGTGGTTGACGCGGTAAAAGGTACATTCGCCTGAAATTTCTCAAAGCCCTGTACCGCCTTATCACCCAGCAGATCCGAGCTGTCGAACGTTCCGAGCGCAGTGATCAGAAAGTTAAGGCCGGTCGAGCTGGCAAAAGGGTCGGTATAGCCCATCGACAGCTCATTGGCGGAAATGGCATCCGTAATCGTTTTGACGTTCAGGGCACCGTATTTTGCAATCAGCTCGTCGTATTTCTTTTTGGCTGTGACCACGCCTGCGACATTTCCGGCAAGACGGTCGGTAACAAGATCAGTCCGGATTCCGCCTGCTTTCACCATTTCGCCCCATAGCTCGTTGGACGGGGTATAAGCATCCGGAATATACTTGCCCGATCTTATGTAATCGGCCGCAGTACCGGAGGCGATATTGCGGATTTTTACCGATACAGCTGCTCCGTCCACCTCGATATTTGCTTCATTAAAAGCCGAAGCCACCTCATTCAGCCAGCCGTCATTGCCGGTGCCGGATTTTTCTGTAGAGGAGAAGATTTCAACATAGCTGCCGGTCGTGTTTTCTACAGAAACCGGAAATTTAGCAATATCAGGCAGCGCCTCTCCAACGTCCGCCGGATCAAGATCGATCTGCCCCTTCACAGGCTCCGCCTGGTTCACACTAATTTCCTTATAGAGCTTACCCAGCTTCTTGTCCGCATCCTCCGCGGTAATTTCTCCTGTCGATTTGCCGAGATTAGCAGTCAGGGTAATGCCGAAGTAGACTAAAGCAAAAACAGCTACGGTAATGACCGCCAGTATCATAAACGTTTTGCCTTTCCTGGCCATAGGCGGCTTCCTCCTTTATTGATAGAGTTTAGTCTGGGCGATCAGAGCGCTGAGCTCCTGCATGCAGGGGATATCTTCAACCGGCTGATCACTGGTGCCGTCCAGTTCAGAGATTTCCAGCAGCAGCTGATCCAGCTTGAGCAGAATTTCTTCATTGGCGCCAAGGTATCCCTTTATCGAAGCAAAAAATTCATTATAATGCGCGGTTTTCTTTTGAATAAGCTTCTCGGAGAATTGGGATGGCTGGCGGGAGCCCGTAAAAAGGGAGAATTCATCGGAATCGAATAAACTCAGCTTATTAAGAAGTCCCCTGATATTTAGGAACAAAAGCTTTTCAACTTCGGCAATGACATTGCTGAATTTCCGGTAGCTAAGCTCCTCCGGATTGAATCTTTGGCCAAGTACACGGGACAGGACGGCTTTCTTCTTCTCCATCCGCTCCAGCTGGTCAAGGGCGAGGGCAGAGTCGCTCTTTAGTAATTTCACCTTTTGGTACTGCTCAAGCCGGGTTGCATAATCGTCAGGAGAAGCTAAGGGACGGGTGGTTCGGGCGGAAGGAGGCGTAAGCAGTAAAGTATAACTGGCATAAAGCACAATGAGCAGACTGATGAACAGCAGAGTGACGCCTGCGGCTGTTTCCAAAGCGCTATCGCCGCCGATATCCACTGAGAGTAGTCCGGGTGACAAAACAGCAATGTTAAGAATGACAACCCCTGCTATAACGCCGAGTAGCTTAAAGGGTCTGTTTGATTTCAGCATTTACACCTCCCTCATATGAGTATATTTGGCTGTCGTACCTTTTGATTCATTTTACCAGAGAACAATCGGGAAGGCTCCATAATATTACCAAAACCGCCAAAAATCTACGTTCATTTAAGCGTACTTAATTTTCATTACGTTGGCAGAAGAGAGAATGTTTCGTAATATTTGCTCGCAATGCGTTAATCATATAAAAAAAGGATCATTCCAGACTGTCTTATGCAGCGGGAAACGATCCTGAAGCGGACCTAAGAGGTTATCTCAAAAACAGATCAAAGCAGTTGTAGAATTCCACGGGATTTGACAGATGAACATTATGGTGAGGGTGGGACATATCATAGGCAGAGCATTTGGTCAGCAGCTTCTGCATTTTTAGGAAAGCCTCATCAGGGACAGCTTCACTATTTCGTGCCCTGATAATTAAGGTCTTGCACTTAATGTCCGGAAGCAGATGGTACCAGCTCATGTTATATGCAATATTAGCACCCATGGCCTGCGGACAGAATAACATCTGATACCCTTGCGCTGTTTCGGTCAGACTGTTCATAAAGTACTGGTAACTCAGCTCCGAATCCGTAGCCTGCCGGATGCAGGCTATGGCCTCCTTAAGGCTGGAAAAGGGCTGAGGCCAGTCTCTGGTTACCGGATCATGTAGCTCCAGCTGTTCAAGCGGAAGGCTGCAGCGCTGTTCAGGGCCTGACGGAGACTTATCGAGAATGGCTAATGACTGTATGTATGCAGGATACCTTGCAGCAGTATATCCGGCTACTTGTCCGCCCATAGAGTGACCTACCAGTATAACCTCTGTGATATTTAAATAATCAAGCAGCGCAATAACATCTGCCGCCATTTCTTCCGCGGTATATTTGGACACCGGTTTGCTGCTCAGCCCGTGCCCCCGCTGATCCGGTGCAATAATCCGGAACTGGTTCCCGTAATGTTCCATAAAGTCAATCCAGGTCTCTGCCCGCCCCCATCTGCCGTGCAGACATACAATAACAGGTCCAATTGTCTGTGTATCGAGATAAAACATATCGAGCTCCGTAAGCCTGGCAATATTCCTGTGAATCCTCGGAACGGGGATGTCCTGAGTATCGTGAATTTTCATTTTATGTATACCCTCCAAATTGTTTATTAAGTACTACATGGGATAATATACCATTTGAAGGAGTATAGGAACATATGTTTTTTTAATGTTGCGAATATGAACAGTATAGCTTAAGTTATTTTGCGAATATACTGGCGGGTTTTCATTAAAAAATGTTTACATTTCATGTGATGTATATATACTTATAATTTAAGACACCACAATTAACCGGAAGCTTCCGGCCAGGGAGGAACAACATGAACAGTCGTATTAGAGTAGGGATTGCAGGTTACGGAAACTTGGGTAAGGGAGTACAGCAGGCGGTTAAGCAGAATCCGGATATGGAGCTGGTTGCTGTATTTACACGCAGAGATCCGGACGGTCTTGCCAAGGAGACAGGCCTTAAGGTGGAGCGTCTGGCTGATGCCAAGGAATACATAGATAAGATTGATGTAATGATTCTGTGCGGCGGTTCGGCCACTGATCTGCCCGAGCAGACTCCGCAGCTGGCTAAGCTGTTTAATACCGTTGACAGCTTTGATACCCATGCCAAGATTCCTGAGTTTTATGAAAAAGTGAACGCAGCTGCGCTGGAAGGCGGCAAGGTCAGCGTTATTTCAACCGGGTGGGACCCGGGCCTGTTCTCCATGAACCGCCTGCTGATGCAGTCCGTGCTGGCGGAAGGACATGATTACACCTTCTGGGGTAAGGGAGTCAGCCAGGGGCATTCCGATGCAATCCGCCGGGTACCGGGAGTGAAAGGCGGTGTGCAGTACACTGTTCCGGTTGAGGAGGTCATTGAGCGCATCCGTTCCGGTGAAACGCCGGAGCTGGCAACCCGTGAGAAGCACCGCCGCAACTGTTATGTCGTGGCTGAAGCAGGTGCTGATCAGGCTGCGATCCGCGAAACCATTGTTAACATGCCTGATTATTTTGCCGATTACGATACGACGGTGACGTTTATTACGGATGAGGAGCTGGCCAGCGAGCATTCCGGAATGCCGCATGGCGGATTCGTTATCCGCAGCGGGGTGACCGGCAACGGCAACAGACAGATCGCCGAATTCGGGCTGAAGCTGGACAGCAATCCTGAATTCACCGCCAGCGTACTCATCGCCTACACCAGAGCAGCTGCCCGGCTCAGCGCGGAAGGAGCTGCCGGTGCCAAAACAGTATTTGATATTCCGCTAGGGCTTCTTTCGCCGAAATCGCCGGAGGAGCTGCGCCGGGACCTGCTGTAGGAGCTTAACAGCTGAATACAAATAGCGACAAAAAAACGCGCCGTCAGTTACACTGAGGTGCGTTTTTAATGTTGAAGTTCCGTTTAGGAGCAGCCCAGGCTGTCCACGGCATTTAGTTGGATTTTGCACATCTATTTTAATGAAATTTCATTTGTTCTAATCATTAGATGGAAAAACAACACTTATATTAGCCGGTTAACCCCATTGGAGGCAAAAACAGTGGAATTAAGTGGCATTTTTCCAACTAGCGGGCTCTAACGGGCGGCTGATCATCGAAATAGATGGCGTTTTTCCATTTAGCTTGAACAGCAGCATTTCTCGGTCGTGCAGAAATCATAGATTTCAACAAGTATGAGGCGTTAGGCTTTAGACTACACCCTGGGCCAGCATGGCATCCGCGACCTTCAGGAAGCCTGCGATGTTCGAGCCTGCAACAAGATTGCCTGGCATATCGTACTCCTCGGCAGCCCGGACGCTGCTGCGGTAAATGTTCTTCATAATCATCCGCAGACGCTCATCCACCTCTTCGAACGACCAGGAGAGCCTCATCCCGTTCTGGCTCATTTCCAGTCCCGAGACCGCGACGCCGCCGGCATTAGCAGCCTTAGCCGGTGCAAAGAGGATTCCCTGCTGCAGGAAGTAATTGATGGCAGGCAGGGTGGAAGGCATATTGGCGCCTTCTCCGACCGCGATTACGCCGCCGGACACAAGGGCACGCGCTGCATCCTCATCGAGCTCATTCTGCGTGGCGCAGGGGAGGGCAATCCGGCAGGGGATTGTCCAGATTCCCGTGCTGCCTTCCGTATATTCAGCATGCGGATGCGCCGTAACATATTCGCTGATCCGTGCGCGCTCCTGCTCCTTCAGCCGCTTCACTGTATCCAGATTAATACCCTGCGGATCATAGATATAACCGCCGGAATCACTGCAGGCCACAACCAGCGCCCCGAGCTGCTGGAGCTTCTCGATGGCATAGATAGACACATTTCCCGAGCCGGAGACAACGACGGTCTGGCCTTCGAAATCCTGTCCCTGTACCGCCAGCATCTCCTGGACGAAATAGACCAGGCCATAGCCGGTTGCTTCCTTGCGTGCCAGGCTTCCTCCGTACAGCAGGCCTTTGCCGGTCAGCACTCCGGCCTCATGGCCGCCGTGGATGCGCTTGTACTGTCCGAACATGTAGCCGATCTCCCGGGCCCCTACACCAATATCTCCTGCCGGAATATCGGTATCCTGGCCGATATGGCGGTAGAGCTCGGTCATAAAGCTCTGGGTAAACGCCATTACTTCGCGGTCGGATTTACCCTTGGGGTCAAAATCTGAACCGCCTTTACCGCCGCCGATCGGCAGTCCGGTCAGGGCATTTTTGAAAATTTGCTCAAAGCCGAGAAATTTGATGATTCCCGAGTAGACGGAAGGGTGGAAGCGGAGGCCGCCTTTATAGGGGCCGATAGCACTGTTAAACTGCACCCGGTAGCCGCGGTTGACCTTGACCGCTCCGGCATCATCTGTCCAGGGCACCCGGAAGGAGATGGTGCGTTCCGGTTCGACAAGCCGCTCCAGAACGGCATTCGCCTGATATTGCGGATGGCGTGCCAGCACAGGTACCAGACATTCCAGAATCTCTTTTACCGCCTGATGAAATTCCTGCTCCAGCGGGTCACGGCGGGTAACCTCACTGTATACGCGTTGCACATATTCTTCAGCTAAAGCTGTTGCTGATGCTGTTGATGAAATCGTAGACACTTGAACCAACACTCCCTGTTTATGTAGTTTGTAAAGTTAGCTTGCTGCGGACGGCACGATATTATTAAGAATTTAAAAGAATTTTACTAAAACCTGACATGAAATTACCAATCAATTCTTTTTTGATGGCTAATTAATAAATTCTATAAAACTAACAAACAGTGTTATATTTATGCAATGGAAAACAAAAAAGATATCCCAAAACGCCTGCTCAGGCGTATGGAATATCTCTTTATTTCCGGGTTAAGTGATTAGTCAGTCCGTGCGGACAACCGATCCGCCGGCAGCTTTGCGCAGCCGGTTCATAATAGCAGAGCCCAGTCCGGAGTCCGGACAAGCCTCGGCAATGATGTAATCTGCCGAAACTTCATCAAAGTAACGCAAGGCGCTATAGAGAATCCGCGCCCCTTCTTCCAGTGCGGCTAACGGGCCGAGTGAAACAATATAATCTGCGGCATCGTCAGAATACAAGGCGCGGTGCTCCTCGAACAGCAGCAATCCGGTCTTCTCGCCGCGTCCGCGCGCTTCCAGCAGCAGCGCGGCTGCAGTGTCCGCCGCCCGCTGCGGCGATGTGCCGCTTACAATGGAGAGCGAGCCCTGCGGCGCATAATGCGTGTATTTCATGCCCGGCGAGCGTGGCGCCGGGCTGCTGTCCCCGCCGGCGTCAGCCCCGCCGGCCTGCGCTGCCCCGCCGGCTTCCCCGGAAGGCGGGGCAGCAACGGCACCGGCTACTGCCGACAGCTGCTCGGCAGTAATCCCGCCCGGACGGAGGATGACGGCGGTCCCGTCCGGCTGTACCTGGACTACCGTCGATTCGACGCCGACTCCGGTAGGCCCGTCATCGAGGACCCCGCCGATGTAGCCGGCGAGGTCCTCCATTACATGGGCGGCCGCCGTGGGGCTCGGCCGCCCGGAGCGGTTGGCGCTCGGCGCTGCCACGGGGCAGCCGGAGCGCTCAAGCAGGGCCAGCGCTGCCGGGTGATCCGGCATGCGCACGGCAACGGTGTCCAGTCCCGCTGTTACACGCGGGGACAGGACACCGGGTCGTACCGGCAGCACCAGGGACAGCGGGCCGGGCCAGAAGGCATCCATCAGGGCAGCGGCGGCCGGATGGATGTCTGAGACAAGCTCGCCGAGCTGCTCCCGCCGGGCGATATGAACAATCAGCGGATTGTCGGAGGGACGGCCCTTGGCGGCGAATACGGCCTCAACGGCAGCGGTATTCCGCGCATCCGCGCCAAGGCCGTAGACGGTTTCCGTCGGAAAAGCGACCGTTCCCCCGCCGGCCAGGATAGCGGCAGCTTCGGCAAGCGACTGCTGGTCTGCAGCGGAATATTGCCGCTCAGCAGTACTGCTTCCGGCAGGCTCCAGCCGCCAGTAACGGGTTTCGCTGTATGGTTGTGTCCTGTGCTGGACAGCAAAGGAAAAAGGGTCGGACATCATAGTTGCATCACGAACTTTCTGTTGTAATTTCTATGCAGCTGACTGATATGGGGATTCAGCTGATCCTGTAAATAGTAACATACCTGTTCGTGAATTTACAGGGATAACCGGCGTTCTCACAGCTGCAGCAGAAACAGATTAGCCGTCAGATTAGGCACAGGTCCTGAAAGGGGGTATATTACTTTATATGGAAGATTAGAGAAATGATTCTGCAGGGTATGAACTTCGCAAGAAGCTAGTGACAACGGGAGGAGACGTGGATATGCGCAAAATGGTAGTACGGTTTATGGCAGTCATTATGACCGCAGTTTTATTTGTACCTGCTGGTGCACGGGAAATTGAAGCTGCGGCCGGGCTTCGTGCGGTCAGTGTGGCGGGAGGAACAGCCCACGCATTGGCCGCATGGAGCGACGGAACGGTTACCGGCTGGGGGTATAACAAGTTCGGCCAGGTTGGTGACGGAACCACAATTGATCAATACATCCCGCGAAAAATTTCCGGACTCGCCGGTATCGTTCAAGTGGCCGCCGGAACCAACAATTCCTTTGCTCTGAGCGCAGCAGGGGAAGTATGGGGCTGGGGCTCAACCTACGGGACATATATGAGTCTTGATCCATTGTCACCTGTCCAAAAGGGCGGTCCGCTCAAGCTTGAGGGGCTGCAGAATGTGGCTTCTATTGTCACGAATGGTTATACGGGCCTGGCGGTAAAAAAGGACGGCACAGCAACGATGTGGTACCCGTCTTACGAATCAGCTGATAACAGTCCGATGCGAATGATCGTGCGTTACCTGCCGCTGCCCGGTGTATCCGGCATCAAATCGGCCGTTATAGCCGGTACCGATGCGCTGTTTCTTACCGGAGACGGCGCTGTAAAACAGCTGAGCATCTATAACAGCGTATACGGCAGAGTCCGCTGGGCCAGTGATCCCGTCACCGTAAACACACTTGCCGATTCGGGGATCAGACAAATCGCCGCCTCGGGTGACAATGATGCCTTTCTGCTGCGCACAGACGGACAGGTGCTGCGCTGGAACCGGACGCTGCAGGCACCGTCTGCGGTTTCAGGTCTGGGCAGTACCTATAAGCTTCAGACAGGCAGCAACAAGCTGTTTGCGGTGCGGACGAACGGGACGCTCTGGCAGTGGAATTACAATGCCGGGGGGGCAGCCAAGCCATTTCAGGTTAATAATGCCCAGAGCATCACTGAAGTATGGGGCACAACGGGAACCTTCGGCTTTGCCCAGCGCAAGGACGGCACGCTGCTGGGCTGGGGGGAAGGGTTTTACGGCGGTCTGGCAACGGGCAGCGGTACTGTAACCAATGACGATACCATAGCAGCCATACCGGTTCAGCAACCGCTCCAATATTCGGTAAACGGGCAAGCCGTTGATTTTTACGGAACTTCGGCTGTGATCGGAGGCAAGCTGTATGTCCCTTATACCAGTGTGTTTAAAGCCCTTGGAGTGAAGGCGAATATGAGCCTGTCCAATCCTGATCCGAAATACAACAACTACCGGTTTACCGTATGGTCGTTTGTCTATGGTGATACCACCGTGCACATCAAAACTACTGATCCGGCACTGCTGTTCATTAACGGCAACAAGTCAGGACAGGCGGTTACGCTGCATAAATATGCTGACACCACCCTCTTCCCGCTACAGCAGCTCAGTGAACTGCTCGGTATACGTGTGAACTGGAATCCGGCAACCGGTGAAGTGCGGCTGGAGGGCTGATCTGTTCAAAAGAATCCCTTGTTCGCTGTCATGCTCTTTTATAACCGACAATACAAGCTGTCACATATACAGTGAATTAGAAGTTTTGCTTAAATTTAAATCATTTAAGGGTTGACACCACCTGACTTGCCGTGTAACATATGAAAAGTCGTCATGCTAATAACTTCAATATTTCTCGTATAACCCCGCAGCCGTTAAGGCATGGATAGGGCGGGGGTTTCTACAGGAAGCCTATTCTTCCTAACTACGATGTTAAAGACCGGTTAGTCGGTCCTTATCACGGAGTTAGGATTTTTTGCGTGCTGCGGCCATTCACAGATTTAGAAGTTCAGAAGATTCAGGAGGCCTATTTAACATGAAAGATATGAAATACCTGATTTCCGTGCTGATCGGAGCGATGAGCTACGGTATCCTGTCAACCATTGTTGTACTGGCATACGGCCAGGGTTACAAGCTTGGTGAAGTGGTAGGAACACAACTGCTGACCGGCTGCATACTGGCCTGGCTGCTGGCTGCCTTCACCAAGGTGAGAGCAAGCCGGAAGCTGAGCAGCGGCGGAAGTACACAGCCAGCGGATACACCCGCATTTCAGGCGCTTACCTGGAAGCACCGGCTGCTGCTGATGCTGGCCGGGGCACCGACTGTAGTTACAGGCCTGCTCTACTATCAGTCCCTGCGCTACATTCCGGCATCGCTGGCGATCATTCTGCTGTTCCAGTTCACCTGGATCAGTGTGCTGATCCAGTCTGTCAGCAAACGGCAGCGTCCGGATAAAATCACCATGCTGACTCTGCTGCTGCTGTTCGGCGGCACCCTGCTGGCAGCAGGGATTCTGGGCCAGGGAACCTCCCGGTTCAACCTGCTGGGGGTCGCACTCGGGCTGTTGTCAGCCGTCAGCTATTCCCTGTTCATTATTTTCAGCGGCAAAGCCGTTCCGGCAGCGCATCCGGCATACCGCAGCGCATGGATGGTCACCGGCGGCATGGTACTGCTGTTCATTATGTTCCCGCCGCACTTCCTCTTTAACGGGCTTCTGTGGGGGCCGCTGCTGCTGTTCGGCTTTCTGCTGGGATTGTTCGGCGCGTTCATTCCGCCGGTTATGTTCGCGATCGGGGTGCCGCATATCGGCGGAGGGATGGCCGGAATACTGGGTGCAGCCGAGCTGCCGGTAGCCGTTCTGATGTCTTCCTTCGTGCTGAATGAGCATGTCAGCGGCCTGCAGTGGATCGGGGTTGTAGTGGTCCTTCTGGGAGTTGTACTGCCAGAGCTGTATAAGCTGCGCTGGAGCAATTCGGAGGCCGTTGCTTCTTAGGCGGCGGCCGATAAAACAAGAGGTGTCTCAAAAGCCGCTACCGGCGGATTGGGACACCTCTTTTTGCTAGTTTGGGCAATATTTACTGCTTACTGCTCCACCTATATGCTTCCTGTAACAAGCATACTGAGGAGATTTAAGCTTGTCTGGAGCAGGTGTTAGACCGCTATACAAATCTCTGATCTGACATCTTTACTGGAAGAACCGGATCTATTGAAAGCAAAGGATTTAGAACGGGTAATAAGGGGATAAAAGCAGCCAAAAAAGGATTGAACAGCATCCCGGAGGGGAAGTGTTCAGTCCTTTTTACATAAAAAAAACGCCTTATATATGGCGAAAATGTGAAACTTATAAAGTTTACACCTTTATTATACCATAAAATAACAAAAAAATCAAGTATTGTTTGCCCGGATGGCCGTATGATACAACTGGAGTGAGGTGATAAAAGATGAAAAATAGAAGCTTAACTGCTCTGGTCAGCGCGTTTGCCAGAGCCTATCATGCAGAGCATAATCAGTATCCCGTATTTAAAGACAGTCTTGCCCGGGCAATACTGACGGATGAAGAGTATTCTAACATCGGAGTTCAAATGTCTCAAGGAATCGGGTTCTTTTTGCCGGAATTCAAGGGTTCACAGGAGGAAGCGCTGCGGGCAGTTGTTGACTTCCAGCTGTCTCCGACTCCGCTCGGCCGGGCAGCCTTTACCGAGCAGGCACTGCATAATGCGGTCATGCTGGGAGCAGGCCAGTATCTGATCCTTGCGGCCGGATATGACACGTTTGCTTACCGCCAGCCGGAGTGGGCAGGACACCTGCAGATTTACGAAATCGATCATCCTGCAACTGCAGAGGACAAGCGGCTACGGACGGCCGTTCTTTTTCCCGGCCAGCCTGCCAATGTACATGAGGTGCCTGCCGATTTGACAGAAGCCGGGTGGGAGAAGCTCCTCCTGGCGGCTCCGGAATTTGATCCGTCCCGCATTAGCTTCAGCAGCCTGCTTGGCATCAGCTACTATTTGACCAAGACCGAGTTTAAGCAGCTGCTGTCTGTGCTTGCAGATATGCTTCCTGCCGGGAGCAGCTTCGCTTTTGATTATCCCGACGGATTTACATTTACTTCGGAAGCCGGAGAACGGACACAGAAGCAGGTTATGATGGCCGCACAGTCAGGCGAGCCGATGCAGGCAAGCTATACTTATCCGGAGCTGGAACAGCTGCTGGAGGATTGCGGGCTTCTGATCTATAGGCACCTTATACCGCCGGAAATAACCAGGGAGCTGTTTCAGGCTTACAATGACAAGCAGCCAGAACATCCTCTTAGCGCTTTTGATAATGTGAACTATTGTCTGGCAGTAAAAAGGTAATTAATGATGCTTCGTAAAAATCGTTTTAAATGGAAATGAATGAAACTGTTAACTGAAGTATCCCTTGAATTTCTTGATGTCTTATACTTAGAAAACAACCGGGTATGGAATTTAGAACCTATTCGCAACCTTACATTCACTCATTATTATGACACCGGGCATATTTAAGCTTCCTGCAACTAAGCGACAACTATTTGGATCTGAAAGAATCCGTTGATGCACCGTTGTTGCTAAAGAATAACAGTATATTTGTACCTGTGCGCTTTGTATCCGACTTTTTGGAATCTTCCGTAGGATACATGACAAATCCTAAAACAGTACTGATATTCGAGAAAAAATAGTTTCATTGTATATTTAAATTATTTATGTTCAACAAACACCTTTAGCAGTTCGTCCATGTTATTTGCCCGAAAAGTCCATGTTCAAAGCCTGCGGATTTCTCTATCATAACTACTATGATAATGATTATCATTATTAACAAAATCATATTTTGGAGAGTGGTAGCAGGCTATGAAAAAGAGAATTATGGGTATGGTACTTGCCGGGGTTATGGCACTGGGTATCGCTTCTGCAGCAAGCGTGAGTGCAGCTCCAGTCAACGTTGCAAAAGCTACAACGGCCACGCAAAAGATCACTTATAAAGGCAAGGTATATACCGTACCGGCCAAGACAGATAATATCGTCATTACCGGGGCGCTGGAAGCAATGGAAGACGCGCTGGTATTGAATTTTAAACCAAAAGGCATGATTACAGTCGGGGGTAAATTCCCTGCATTGTTCTCTAACATTTCAACCGGGGTTAAGGGAATCGGCGAAAAAACAGAGCCTGACTTCGAGGCCATTCTGAAGATCAAGCCTGCCGTTATTCTCAGCAGCACCAAATTCCCGGCCGAAACCAATGAAAAGCTGGCGAAAATTGCGACAACCATTCCTGTATCCCATATTGCGACAGACTGGATGAACAACCTGAAGCTGCTGGCTGCGCTGACCGGTAAGCAGAAGGAATCCACCCAGGCCATCGTTAAATACCAGAATGAGCTGAAGGTGGCCAAGGCCAAGCTTGCCCCTAAATTTAAAGATAAGACAGTAGTCGCGGTGCGTATCCGCAGCGGCAACCTGTTCCTGTATCCTAAGGATGTCTTCTTTAACCGTTCCCTGTATGCGGATCTCGGCGCAGCCGTGCCGAAAGAAGTACAGTCGGTAAAGGCACAGCAGAATATTTCACTGGAAGCCTTCGCTGCGATCAATCCGGACTACCTGTTTGTGCAATTCTCAAAGGATGAGAATGCAGACAACCCTAAGGCACTGGAAGAGCTGCAGAAGAACGCGATCTGGAAGAGCCTCAAAGCTGTGAAGAGCGGAAATGTCTATGTTAATCTGGTAGACCCGCTCGCTCAAGGCGGAACAGCCTACAGCAAATTCTCCTTCCTTGAAGCATTGATGAAGACCAAGCTGTACACAGGCAAATAAAGAGAATTCACATATAATTTTCATAAAAATGCAGGGAGCCGCTAAACGGCTCTCCTTTTTTTACGGTTACAAATAAAAAAATCAGATAACAGTGTATTATTTTACAAAAAGGAGTATTCGATTAAGTGTTTCTATGGTACAATTTAACTAATTTGTCGAAAAAGCTCGCATAAGGGCGGATTGTAACAGAGCGGGGATGCTGCCGCTTCATTACCGGATTCCCTGTGTATGCCTCCCGGGCCATTGCCCGGCTGGTTATTCCATGGATTCAAACGGCAAAGCCAGCAAATTACAACAAGAAAGCGGTGTTTAGATGAGTAGCAGATTTAATGGGAAAGTAGCGATCGTAACTGGAGCAGGAAGCGGTATCGGACGGGCTACAGCTCTCAAGCTTGCCAGTGAAGGTGCATCAGTAGTCTGTGTGACCATTTCCGAATCGGGAAAAGCTACGGTCCGTGAAATCACTGAACAGGGCGGAGAGGCGCTTTTTATCCAGGGCGACGTTTCTAAAGAGCCTGTTGTACAGGGCGTTATCCAAGAAACCATCGAACGCTACGGTAAAATTGACTGCCTGTATAACAACGCAGCCATCACCGGTGACAACACGCTTGTAGTAGACTATCCGCTCGAAACGTTCAACCGCGTTATCGAAACAAATCTCTACAGCCAATTCATGATGATGAAATATGCGCTTCCGCACATGACATCAGGTTCATCGATTCTGAACTGCGCTTCCCTGCATGGTACAATCGGCATGGCCGGCGATGCTGCATACTCCGCAAGTAAGCACGCCATTATCGGCTTGACCAAATCTGTAGCAGCTGAAGTGGGTCACCTTAACATTCGTGCAAATGTGCTTGCACCGGGACCGGTTCCGACTGTGATGATGGGCCGTTATGAGCGTCTGCTGTCCGATGATGTGGAAGGTCTGCAGTCGGCAATTGCCTCGGGTACAGCACTTAAGCGGTATGGGACTCCGGAAGAAGTAGCGAACTTTGTCTGCTTCCTGCTGAGTGAAGAGGCCGGTTTCATTACAGGTACTGTTCATCTGATTGACGGTGGCTATTCAGCTACCAAATAACAGCTCTTCCTATCAGGGAACTGAATATTATTAAATACATTAATTATATTCCTTTTTCTCTCAACAAAGCTTAAACAAAAACCGATATAAATCATATATACATATGATTTAATATTATACTTGGAGGAATCAGCATGCCTTACACAATGGAAGTTAACACGGCAAAAAATCAAGTGGTTGTAAAAGCAATGGGTCTTACAGAAGCAGATGTGCCTTCTTACATCTCTGATTTCGAAAAAGCAATGAAACAGCTCAAACCGGGCTTCACCGGGATTACTGATGTAACTGGTTCCCCGACCATTCTGTCCCCTGAGGTTGCTGCAATGCTGGCTCCTACAGGCGAAATGGCTGTTGCCAACGGCCTTGGCGGCTGGGTATATGTCGCTAACTCTCCAATCTGGAAAATGCAGATGAAGAGACTGTTCGGAAGCTTTGCTGTACACTATCCGACTTATGAGGAAGCTGATGCATACCTGCTAAGCCTGAAGAAATAAGGTGCAGCATTACAGGAAAGGCCCTTCGGGGCCTTTTTTTTATTCATAAGTATAGATGCAGTATAGATTGAGCGTAACCTTCCTGCCCACAGTCCGTATAAGGAGGAGAAAAAGCCTGCACCGTGTTTGTTCAACAGGACAAATCCAGCTGTGTACAGTACAAATAAGAGTCAAGGGTTGTGCATCGAATGAAAGAAAACTTCAGGAAGACAGCAACAGAGGAGTACGGCAATGCGGAACAGAAGGCGCTCAGATACTTCACGGCACTCCATAACCAGGTTATCAACAAATCGCAAATCCAGGTCCTGACTGAAGACATTCAGATATGGAAAAAAAATCACCTCCGGCGCTTCAGCGGATTATCCGTATTCTCCAGAGCAGGCCGCAAACCGGATACCCGGGATTTTTACCGCTACATTCAGTGGCTTAAAGTTACAGGGAAACTGACAGAATACCTGAACCGCAGCATCTCCTATATGTACATGAGAGATTTAGGCAAGGATTTGAATGCCCCGGAGACACAGCGGCGGATACAGCGGACGGCTGATGATATGAGCCGGCTTCTGTCAAGCCCCCCCGGCAGGAACGGGACGACGGGACCGGAGTTTATGAATCTGGCGGAGGTGTACCGCTGGGCCCGGAAAGAAGGCATAGAAACGGCAATCATCTGGCTGTTCAAGAAGCTGCGGGCCGTAGCTGCCCAAATTCCAGAGGGAATGAGCGCAGAGCATGCCCAGCGTAAGCTGATTAAGATTATTATAGGGGTTGTCCTGCATGTCATTGAGGAAATGGGGGAGGATGCAGCGCCGGCGGAGCGCTCCCGCAGACTGGACGCCGCAGTGAGGCTCGGTTATTCCTACGGCCTGACCTATCCGTTTGTGGATGATCTGCTGGATTCGAGTATTCTGACTCCCCATGAGAAGGAGCAGTATTCCGCATTCATCGGCAGCGCACTGCTGTCAGGGGAAGTGCCGGAGCTGGACGTATGGTCCGGTCAGAACAGGCAGCTGATTCAGTATATCCATAAGGAGCTTACAGAAGCATTTGTCTATATCAGGGATCATCAGAATGCGGACAGCCGGCAGACCTTTTTTGCCCAGTCCCATGTCTTTTTTCAGGCTCAGGATATTGACCGTGTCAAGCTTCTTTCCTATAAGGGATACACCAATGAGGAGCTGTATATCCCCGTCATTCTGAAATCGTCCTCATCCCGGCTGATTGCCCGTTCAGTGATCAGTGCTCCCCCGGATGAAGGCTTTGAGGAGCGGACTTTTTACTTCGGCATTTACAATCAGCTGGCAGATGATTTTGCCGATATGGAGCAAGACCTGAAAGACGGGGCTGTCACCCCGTATACTTATTATTTAAAGTATCATCAGGAAAGGCCTGATCTGATCAATCCTTTTGAAGTCTACTGGGCGGTTGTAGCCAACCTGATTCACAGTGTCTACCATTCTGATTCCAAAGCGCGAGAAGTGATACTGGACCGGGCGGTCAACGGGCTTAAACGTTACAGAGAACGTGCGGGAGCCGTCAAATACAATGAGACGATGAAGCTTTTTGCCGGCGGCTTAGGGGAGTTGGGCCGTTTACTGCAAAAAATGGTCAGCAAGGCGGATGACGTGGACTTTTTTGACAAGCTGCTGCGTGACGGTTTAATCGATCAGCTCAAACAGGATGCCCGGGAGCAGGAGGAATTCTCCGGCACCTTGCAAAATGTCCGTTCCCTGATTAACAATGAACTGAAGTTCAGCAGTCCGCAGAGCCTTCCGGCTATGCAGGAACGGCTGGTCCATGCCGCCAATTATAGTCTGGAAGGGGACGGGAAGCGGCTGCGTCCCATCCTGACCTGGGTTATGGGGGTGAACGGATACGGGCTGGACGCACCGGCGATTATGCCTCTGCTGCGGTCGCTGGAGTATATGCATACGGCATCGCTGATCTTTGATGATTTGCCTTCGCAGGACAATGCCCCGACCCGCAGAGGACGTGAGACCCTGCACCAGGTTCAGAGCAGCGCGGTAGCCGAATTAACCGGACTGTACCTGATCCAGCAGGCGACCTTTCAGCAGGCGTCACTGAACCGCTTCAAGCCGGAGACCGTATTGGCTCTGATCCGTTATTCGGCGCAAAAGGCAGCAGATATGTGCATGGGACAGATGATGGATCTCGATTCCAAAGGTAAAGCTCTGACCTTGGAGCAGCTGGACAGGATATGCTTTTACAAGACAGGAGTCGCTTTTGAGGCTTGTCTGGTGATGCCGGCGATTCTGGCTGAAGCGGAAGAAGCGGAGATTGAAGCACTGAAGCGGTTTGCTTACCATATGGGGATTGCTTTTCAGATCAGGGATGATCTGCTGGATGTGGAAGGGGAAGCCCATGTGCTCGGCAAGCCCGCCGGCAACGATGTACTCAATAACCAGTCGAATTTCGTCTCGATTCTCGGGCAGGATGGTGCCGGAAAGGAAATGTGGCAGCATTACTGTCTGGCAAGTGACGCGCTGCAAGAAATTCCCCGCAATATCCCTTTCCTGAAGCATCTGCTTAATTATGTGGTGAACCGGGAGCGGTAAATGAGTATGCTATAAAAAGCCCGCATTCTTTGCAGGCTTTTTTGTGCTTCTTGATGAGCTTCCGGGTGATCAAATCATCCGCTTGATTTCGTCCACAATCAGCTGGGGCTCTGTATACATGATCATATGCCCGGAACGTCTGGCCTCGACGAGCCTGCTGCCCGGGTGGCCTGCCGCCGTTTTTCGGTGGGCTTCAAGCAGCGCAGGTCTGGTCTTCTTCTCCATCCGCGAAATATGGGTGCCGGAGATGATCGTCAAGGGGATACTGCCGAGCTGAACCGGCTCGTCCAGCAGTCCCTTCAGATCCCGGAGGAAATTCCTGCCCTCTGCAAGTATGGTCCGGCCCGCCTGCATCGTAAAGTCCTCACGCCTGTGATCAGCATAGACCTCGGCAGGCTGAACCCTGCCGGGCCTGCTCCCGATCAGCTGCTCTGAGAGAGCGGTGATCCGGCCATCAATCTGAAAGGGATAGGTGTTCAGGTAAGCTGCCGCTTCAACACTTCTGCATCCTCAATGCATAACGGATTCGCCCAAAAGTCTACATCCGGACGCTCAAGAAGTATTTTAAGGTTCTTGTACTCAGCCATAAATGCTGTAACAGGATGATTTGTTAAACGGTGTCCGTTTTTTATATCAAGCAGCTGCATTTGCTGTAGTAACGCTTCTTTGTCTGCTGCAAGGTCAGTATAAAGAATAATGAAATAAGGGAAATCACTACAGGGGCTTAACATCATAAACAATCTGTCCTCCTCAGCCGGACCTTTGCTAAATAGCCTCCCCGAAGGATAATATACTAAACGCTGCTCCATGGATAGTTCATTAAATTCAAATTGCTGATACTTGAGGTCTAGCGGCTTGCCGGTGTACTCAGTAACGATGTTCTCCAAACAATTCTCGTACCATAAGGCATTCCCTATAGTGTCAGCTTTTTCTGCAACAAAGTAGAGAGAATCAAACTTTTCCGCTCGTACAGGTCTGCCATACCAGGCCCCGTCATCAGAATAAATATATCCTTTTGTCAGTTCAGCCAAGGCAGAGGCAATGAGGCCATAAGCCAGATTGATAATTGCAGGCTGCCCCGCAGATCTGCGGAACGACCAGTAATGCCCGATAGACAAAGAGTCGAACACGTTAAGGTATGTATCGCCATACTCTCTGAAACTATCCCAAATCTCCAAGGTGAGCTCATCCACCTTACAGTAATAAGCATCCGTTCCTCCGCCATGACTCGGTTCAACATAAAACCAAGCATACTCTGTATTCCAATCTGCAGTTTGGAGACTTGTATCGCTAGGCAAAAGGATGGTTTCATCCAGCCGGACATGTATTTGCGGCATCTGCTTCACTTCATATCCCTCTAAAAAGCAGCTCAGCTTCCTGTTAGCAAGCTCCAGCAATGCTGTTACAGTTGGAACTTCAGGGATCCCCGGGTACACTTCAAATGTTGTGCTGATTTTTCCTGCGCCTCCTTATAGTTACTTCTAATGAAATTATAAAACAAACCTCTGTAATATAGAAGATTTAACAATACCTTCATAGTAATAATAACTTGAGGAGATCGAAGCAAGCAGCTAAGGTGCGCCCGCTGCCTTTTTATGTGCGTGTGTATCGACAAATCGGTCTACAAGTTGTAAACTGATAAAACAGGAGGTCTACAAATTGTAAACCGTAAGGGGCTGAATATATTGAAAGCAGTAAGGCTGACTGAAACAGAGGCCAGGCTGGCAGAGCTGATCTGGAAGGGTGAGCCGCTGCCCTCCGGGGAGCTGGTGAAGCTGTGCGAAGCCAAGCTGGGCTGGAAGAAATCGACTACCTATACCATGCTGAAACGGCTGGAGGCTAAAGGGCTGTTTCATAACGGAGACGGCACGGTGGTGTCACTGATCAGCAAGGAGGATTTCCATGCTGAGAGAAGCAAGCAGTTCGTGGAAGAGACGTTCGGGGGATCGCTGCCGCGGTTTCTCGCTGCGTTCACACGCAGCCGGAAGCTGGAAGAGAAGGAGATTGACGAGCTGCTGAAGCTGATTAACGAGAAGGAGGAGGAATAGTCATGACGGCTGTTTTTCAGACCGTGCTGCAGATGAGCGTTGCCGGAAGCTACGTCATCCTGCTCGTACTGGTTGCCAGGTTCATGCTAAGAAAGGCACCTAAGCTGCTCTCTTATATCCTCTGGTTCGCGGTGCTGTTTCGTCTACTCTGTCCTTTATCCTTTGAGACGCCCTACAGTCTGTTGCCTGAACTGGGAAGGGGCAATCTGCAGGCTGCCGTAGTCGGTACACAGACTATAGTTCAGCCGCCACTGGATTCAGCGCCAGAGCCTTCAACACCGGCAGGCGGTACGGCAGGAGGTACGGAAGGAGGTACGACTGGCGGTATCACTGCGGATGAGGACCGCGTGGCGGCGGGTTCTGCTGCAACGGGAACGGCTGGAACAATGCCTGTGATAGCTGCAGCCGCCACATTATCATCCGCAGAACGCTGGCAGACTGTGGCGGGGTATGTCTGGCTCGGCGGAATGTCAGTTATGCTGGCCGGCGGCCTTGTCTCAGCCATTCGGTTAAACAGGAAATTGAAGGGAGCACGGCATCAAAGTGGAAACATCTACGAGTGGGGCGGGGCGAAGACTCCGTTCGTGTTCGGCCTGCTGAAGCCCCGCATCATTATGCCTGCAGGGCTTGGAGAACATGAACGCGGCTATATCATCCGGCACGAGCAGGTTCATATCAGCAGGCTTGACCACATGGTGAAGCTTGCTGCTTTTGCCGCGCTCTGTCTGCACTGGTTCAATCCGCTGATCTGGCTTGCTGTCCGCCTCATGGATGAGGATATGGAGAAATCCTGCGATGAGGCGGTGATCCGGAAGCTGGGCAGTGGCATCAAGAAGGACTATTCTGCCTCGCTGCTCTCGCTGTCCACCGGCAGAACCTTTACAGGCCGTACTCCGCTTGCCTTCGGTGAGAACAGTACGAAAGGGCGGATTAAAAATATTCTGAATTACCGGAAGCCGTCCTTCTGGGCGGTTACATCTGCGGCAGCATTAGTCATTATAACTGTTGCAGTTGCCGGTTTAACGGGGAATATGCGCTCTCAAAAGCTGACCGAAGCAGATTATGCCAAGCAATATATAGCGGACCAGATAGCCGGGATAGAGAACGGGGTAAGCGGCGCTGTCATTGTAGACAGCGAAATGACCGTGTTTGAGCAGGCTGGCCGGGTAGAGGGTCTGCTCCCGGAGCCGCTTGAGCTGTGGCGGCTCGAGTACCGGCTGGAGCCGGATGACCTCAGCAAGCTGCCGCTGGCTGGCGGTATGAACGCGGTTGACGGTAAGATTACGGAAGACAGCAGTAGGGGGAAACCGTTGCTGGTGTTTGCTTATGAAGGAGATACTCCACGTTATGAAGGCGTAATCTGGAGCGCGGAATACGATCTGGGCACACCGGCCGGACGGGAAACGGCACTGCAGGTCTTCTTGGAGCGCAAAGGGATGCTGGAACATGAGACGTACAGCGGAAATCATGCGATTGCGAAGTTTGTGATGTCGGATGGAACCTCTGCCCATCTGCTGCTGTCCCAGCCCACAGTACAGGGCGATTCCGGTATTTGGGTTGTCGAACGCTGGAAGGATGGCAACGGTTATGAGTATTACGAGACACCGGATACCTCCTTACCTTCCGCAGAGTATTTTGCCGGTCTGCAGGCAGCGGCAGACCAGGGGCAGCAGGCAGCTGAGCTGCTGGACCCTGCACAGGCAGCGGCTGCATTCGTACAGGATGAGCTGGGCTGGAACCTTACCAGGGAGCAGATTGAGCTGCAAATTCCCGCAACATCTGCAGACTTCACTATATCTCCCGTAAGCGAGCTCTTGGGCTATGTTAGCGGTATAACTCTGACGGAGCCCGGATTTAAATTCGATAATGCGGAGTGGCTGACGGAGGACGAAGAACCGGCCCGGCTGCGGAGGCTGGGCATTGACCCGGAGCGTGATATGCCGGGAGGCTTCTACGTCCTGAATAAGCTTGCCATCAAGGACCCGTTGGAGCTGTCGGACGAAGCGGAGTTTAATATTATGGACGGCGCTTCACCCAAAGCAGTCAGCAGGGCGGAATTTATAGAGCGGCTTGATATAATGTCCGACTCCGGGATGCTGTGCACCGTAACAACGCAGGATGGCAAGGTAATCCGGATAGCCGAAAGATATTTGCCGTAGCGTTAAAATGAAGCCGTACCTGAGAGCTTACAGCTATAAGCCTTAGGTGCGGCTTTGATGTTTCAGTGCAGCCGGTGCGGATTCAGGAGGTGCAGGGTTTTTATGCCTGCTGCGCTTCTGCCGCCAGCATTAGCTGGTAAATCTTGCGGGTCGTATTCACATTACGCACGGTCATTAGCTTGTACACCGTGCTGCCGATGAGCTTGGCCATTGCACTTTTAATAACATTCTCGCGCTCCACGGAATACAATACGGCGCCGGGAACATACAGGAGGGTACCGATTCCGGGCTTCAACGGCAGCTTGTCCAGTACGGATTCATCATCTGCTTCATCCCACAGGAACATGACATCGCTTCTGAGCTTGTCGTCGTTGCTCCAGGAGTCAGGAAGGGCTTCCATGACTGTGCGAATCTCATCCAGGCTCCGGATCAGAACTTTAATGTTAAGGCTGAAGTCTTTCTGGATCGTCATTTCGAGCAGTTTCGGCAAATCCTCCCGCGGATGGTCAGCAGCAAAGATGATATTCCCGGAATTGATATAGGTGGTTACGGAGGTCATGCCGGCCTGTTCAAAAGTCTGTTTGAGCAGCTTCATATTAATAATGTTGTTACCGCCCACATTGATCCCTCTTAGTAGTGCAACATAGATCATCCTAATCCCTGCTTCCTGTAATCTTGACTTTTCTATGTCCGTAAACTTTACAAATAGTATCTTAATCGATATACTTTAAATATAACATTTAAGGGTACAGAACAACAGAAAGGGGCCTTACGCCAGTAGGCTCCTTTTGTATTTCTTGCCCATTTCAAACAGGAGGGCGAAGGTCATTCACAAGGAAAAGATTATGGTATGTGTTCATTATGGTCCCCACGGAGAGCGTTTAATCCGGCGCGGTGTCCAGCTGTCCGAGCTTATCGGGGCACCGCTGTATGTGCTTAATGTCGAAAGTTCGGACACGGATGAATACAATCAGAGTAAGGAAATGTTTATGGCTGTCTGGAAACGTCTGGCCGAGGAAGCCGGGGCTGAGTTCATGGTCCGCAAACGCCGGGGCCGCAAGACTACAGATGTTATCGTTGAAGCAGCTGAAGAAAAAGAAGTAACCCAGATCATTATCGGACAATCCGCACAGACGCTGTGGCAGGAGCTGACCAAGCGTAATTTTGTCAATGAGCTGATTAGCAAAATGAAGATGATGGATCTGCATGTTGTGGCTGTCCAGCGGATGCGCGCGGGTCTTGAGGAAACGCATGAAGAGGGCGTTGTTTCTTATCTGGTCAAAAACGGCGGTGTTTATCAGCTTAGTGATGAGCCGGAGGGAACAGATTTTATTAAAGGAAAATTTTTTCATGAATTGCATACCGAATTCGAGAATGGCTTGTTCAGAATTGAGCAAGATGGTAAGGCGAGATATTTGCATATCTGCGAGGGGATTTTGACAGACCCGCTGTAGCCGGGTTTTGCTTCTGGGAGTAAGTACCATTGTTCACAACTTAAAAATACAGGGTGGAAAAGGAGGCTTGCCTTTGCTTCATATAACCGTTCTTGTTCCGTTTCTGCTGGCCCTAATGATAGCGCTTCTTCGCGGGAACCTGCCGAAACTCCATAGAGGGTGGATGGTGCTTGCCGGACCGCTGGCGTTGTTCGTTTATTTTTTGACCCGCATACCGGTCATCAAGGGAGGGGACTCCGGATACGAGACTGTATCATGGATTCCGTCACTTGGCATTGATCTGGTATTCCACCTGGATGGATTAAGTTTGCTGTTTGCATTGCTGATTACAGGGATGGGGACACTTGTCATCCTCTATTCCATTTACTATCTGGACAAACGCAAGGAAGAGCTGACCCCGTTTTATGTGTATTTGCTGTTATTTATGGGGGCTATGCTTGGAGTCGTGCTGTCCGATAATTTGATGGTGCTCTACGGCTTCTGGGAGCTGACCAGTGTCTCCTCATTCCTGCTGATTGCTTTTTGGCACCGCAGACAGAAGTCGCGTTACGGTGCGCTTAAGTCGATGCTGATTACCGTCTTCGGCGGTCTGGCGATGTTCGCAGGCTTCCTGATGCTGTATGTCATGACCGGGACATTCAGCATCCGGGAAATCTGGAGCCAGGCTGGCGATATTAGCGGACAAACGCTATTTATTCCTGCGATGCTGCTTATTCTGCTGGGTGCCTTTACCAAGTCAGCCCAGTTTCCGTTTCACATCTGGCTTCCTGATGCAATGGAAGCGCCGACTCCGGTCAGTGCTTACCTGCATTCGGCAACCATGGTCAAAGCCGGCCTGTATCTGGTGGCGCGTTTCAGCCCGGTCTTTGCGGGGCAACATGAGTGGTTTTGGATTGTGTCGGGTGTCGGCCTGATCACCTTGATCTATGGATCGATCCAGGCGATGAAGCAGACGGACCTGAAGGCTCTGTTAGCCTACTCCACAATCAGTCAGCTCGGACTGATTATGGGATTACTCGGTATGGGATCGGCAGCTTCATTCTATACGGGAGAAGAAGCTGTATACTATACCGCCGCAACAACGGCAGCGCTGTTCCATTTGTTTAACCATGCCATATTTAAAGGCTCATTGTTTATGGTTGTCGGAATCGTCGACCATGAGACTAATACCCGTGATCTGCGCAAGCTGGGCGGGCTGGTATCACTGATGCCGGTGACCTTTACAGTCGCGCTGATCGGCAGCTTCTCTATGGCCGGTCTGCCGCCGTTTGCCGGATTCCTCAGTAAGGAAATGTTCTTCACTGCAGTTCTGAATATCCGGGAGCTCGATATCTTGAGTGTGCAATCCCTGTTTACAATCGTTCCGGTTGTAGCCTGGATTGCAAGCATCTTTACCTTTGCATACAGCATGATTATGGTTTTTCATACCTTTTTCGGCAAATACCAGCCGGAGAAGCTGGATAAAAAACCGCATGAGGCGCCGTTCGGGCTGCTGCTGTCGCCGATCCTGCTGGCTTTGCTGGCAGTCGTTACCGGCCTGTTCCCGAATATGCTGTCCAAAACGCTGATTGTACCTGGAATGAATGCGATCCATCCGCAGATAGCTGCGGGCTCCCCTTTTTACGTCAATATTTATTTCTGGCACGGCTTCACTACCGAAGTCTGGATGACGCTTGGTGTTATTATTCTGGGAATAGTCGTGTACCGGATCTATGGCGGGCTGAGCCTCGTCGATAAAGAATGGGGCAGAGGCAGAGGCTTCACGCTTAACCAGGTTTATGACGGCAGCATCCGGCTGGTCGAGCGGACCTCACGCTCAATTACCGGGCTGTATATGACAGGCTCCATGCGCCATTATCTGATGTATATTTTTACATTGATCATTGTGGTTGTTGGCGGGGCCATGCTGTATACAGACGGCATTACCCTGGGGCAAGGGGAATATGCCCCGATTTCCTTCTTTGAAGGGGTTGCCGTGCTGGTCATGCTGACCGGTACACTGGCTATTCCGTTTGCCAAGTCCAGGGTTTCGGCGATTCTGCTGACAGGCATGGTGGGCTATATGGTGACGCTGCTCTTTATCCTGTTCCGTGCTCCCGATCTGGCACTTACCCAGATGATTGTCGAGGTAGTGTCTGTAACGCTGTTCCTGCTCTGCTTCCGGCATCTGCCGAGGCTTGGGCGGGAGAAGATCAAATTCAAGCTGAAGCTGCCGAAGCTGATGATATCCATCGGATTCGGTGCAACCATGACGCTGGTCGCACTGGCGGCGCTTGACAGCAGCCCGTTCGAATCGATTTCAAGCTTCTATACGGAGAACAGCTACGAGCTAGGCGGCGGAAAAAACATTGTCAACGTCCTGCTGGTGGATTTCCGCGGCTTTGATACGATGTTTGAACTTACCGTATTGGGACTGGCCTCGCTGGCCATTTATTCCATGATCAAGCTGAAGGTGGAACCGGACAATAAGCCTGCAGCAGTCAAGAGCATGTTTGACGATGCAAAGCCCCTTTACTCCCGCAGCAATGACGTGCTGCTTCAATCGGTAGCGAAGGTGGCGTTTGTCATTATCATTACGTTCTCCCTGTATCTGTTCTTTGCAGGTCATAATAATCCCGGCGGCGGCTTTATCGGAGCCCTGATGGCTGCGGCCGCGCTCGTTCTGCTGGCGATTGCGTTCGGCATTGATTTTGTGGAAAAAGTACTTCCGGTCAATTACCGCATGCTGATTGCAGTTGGCATCATCCTGGCTTTCTTAACCGGTATAGGGTCGTTTATATTCGATGCACCCTTCCTCAGCCAGGCCTTCGGCTATTACGAACTGCCGGTATTGGGTACAACCGAGCTGACCACAGCGATGCTGTTCGATCTGGGCGTCTACCTGTCGGTTATCGGAGTCACTATGAATATTATCTTTACGATCGGGAGGGATAACTGATGGAGCTCCTTATTGCCCTGGCGATCGGTGTCTTGTTTACTGTAGGTGTATATCTGGTTCTCTCCAAAAGCCTGCTGCGTATCCTGCTGGGTACGACACTGATAACACACGGGGTTCATCTGCTGCTGCTGACCATGGCCGGACTCAAGACCGGCGCTGCACCGCTGCTTGGCGAAAAGGCGGAATCTTATGTCGATCCCCTGCCGCAGGCGCTTATCCTCACCTCGATTGTAATCAGCTTCGGGGTGTCGGCTTTCTTCATCGTTCTTGCTTACCGCGCATACCGCTCGGCAGGGATGGATGATGTGGAAGGCAACAAGGGGGAGAGATCATGAACAATCTGCTGGTGCTGCCTCTGCTGATTCCTGCTTTTACGGCAGTGATCCTGATTTTCCTGAAAGAGCAGATTGGCCTGCAGCGTATCATTAGTGCAGTCAGTGTGTTTCTGAATATTGCAGTTGCTGTAACGATTGTATACCAGGTCAAAACAGACGGGATTCAAACGCTGCATATGGGAGGATGGATTCCGCCTTACGGCATTGTCTTTGTCGCTGACATGTTTGCGGCCCTGCTCGTCCTGGTGACGGCGGTCGTGGGTGCAGCCTGTCTCTTCTTTTCCTTTGCCAGTATCGGGGAGGAGCGGGAGCGGTTTTACTACTACACGTTTTTCCATTTCCTGCTGACGGGAGTGTACGGATCCTTCCTGACCGGAGATCTGTTTAACCTGTTCGTCTGCTTTGAGGTACTGCTTGTCGCCTCCTATTCCTTGATCGTGCTAGGCGGAACGAGAGTCCAATTGCGCGAAACGCTCAAATATATACTGGTCAATGTCATTTCCTCTGCTCTGTTTGTGGCAGCAATTGCCTATCTGTATGGAGCGACAGGGACGCTTAATATGGCGCATCTGGCTATGCGTGTAGCAGAGGCAGGACAGGGCGGCGTCATGAATGTTATCGCCGTGCTGCTGCTGCTTGTATTCTCGCTCAAGGCCGGTCTGCTGCTGTTTTTCTGGCTTCCGGATTCCTACAGCGCTCCTCCGCTGGCGGTAAGGGCATTGTTCGGCGCATTGCTGACCAAAGTAGGACTGTATGCTATCACCCGCGTGTTTACGCTGATCTTTATCCACAATCCGGATCTGACGCATTCACTAATGGCCTGGATGGCTGGAGCAACGATGATTCTGGGGGCGATCGGAGCACTTGCGTACAATGATCTGAGCCGGATTTTTAACTATAACATAGTAATCAGCATAGGTTTTATTGCTTTTGGTATTTCGGTCCTGACCCAGGATTCGCTCAGCGGGGCTGTATTCTATCTGATGCATGACATGATTGCCAAGGCGCTGCTGTTCTTCCTGGGCGGAATGATTCTGGCCGCTTCCGGAACAGAGCAGCTGAAACAGATGGGCGGGCTTATCCGCAGATACCCCTATACAGGGTGGATGTTCTTTATTCTAACGCTTGCCCTGGTGGGTGTACCCCCGCTTAGCGGCTTTGCCGGAAAGGTTATGATGATCCGCAGCGGATTTGGTGAATTGCATGTAGCCCTTTCACTGATTGCGCTGGCGTCAAGCTTCGTTGTCCTGTATTCGCTGATCAAAGTGTTCCAGGAGGTATTCTGGGGCGGTGAGAGAAGCGATGAGGAGATCCGCCCACTGCGTTACAAGGCGATGATGGCACCTTCTGCTGTACTGTTTGTCCTTCTGATTCTGATGGGTATCGGTGCCGAGACGGTGAACGAATATGTTCTCCAGGCCGGAGCTGTGCTGGCTGATCCGGCACAATACATTAACGCTGTCATGAAGGAGTAGATGCGGATGGCTTTTCAAATATTGTTAAATTTCATGATAACGTTCCTGTGGATGTTCCTGAATAATAACTGGACGGCATCCGGTTTCATTGTCGGCTATGTGCTCGGTATTGTTGTTCTGTTTGGATTACGACGGTTCTTTAACGGCCGCTTGTATATTGACAGAGGATGGGCTGTAGTAAAACTGGCTATACTGTTTCTCCGGGAGCTGGTCGTATCCAGTTATGTGGTGGTAAAGGCGGTGCTGAGACCCAATCTTAATATCCGTCCGGCCATTCTCATGTACACTACGGAGCTGAAGTCAGACTGGGAGATTGCCGTGCTGATTACCCTGCTCTGTCTGACTCCGGGATCGGTTGTCCTGGAGGTATCCAAAGATAACCGGACCTTATATATTCATGCTATGGATATCGAAGATGCCGAGCAGTTCAGAGCCAATATCCGCAATACGTTTGAACGCGCGATTCTGGAGGTGTCCCGTTCATGATCCACTTTATACTCATGCTGTCGGTTTCCATTATGGTAATCTCCATCGCCATTTGTGCCTGGAGACTGGTGAAGGGGCCGTCACTGCCTGACCGGATTGCCGCATTGGATACAATCGGCATTAATCTGCTGGCAATGGTGGCTGTACTCTCGGTGCTCTTTAAGACCCAATCCTTCATTGAATATATTCTGCTGATCGGAATTCTCTCTTTTATCGGAACGATGGCCTTTGCCAGATATATCGAAAGGAGAGTGGTGTTTGAACATGGAAGTGATCAAAACGATAGTTGAGCTGCTGTTTGCACTGCTTATTCTGACAGGGGCGCTGCTAAGCGCGGTTAGTTCGTTTGGACTGATCCGTCTGCCCGATGTGTATCTGAGATCACATGCCGCAGCCAAAAGCGCCACGCTTGGTGTCTTGTGTGTGCTGAGCGGTGCATTTCTCTACTTTGCCTTTTTTCTTGATTTCATCAGCGCGAAGCTGCTGCTGGGGATTGTGTTCGTATTCATGACCTCGCCTTTGTCGGCTCATCTGACCGGGCGTGCTGCATACCGGACCGGCGTTCCGCTGTGGAACCGGCGTATCCAGGACGATTTGAAAGAGGTCTTGGAGAAGGAGCGGATCAAGTCTGACCCGACTGCATAGCCTCAGAATTGAAACAGGGATGTCTTCTGGCCATGGCTGGCTGAGAAGCATCCCTGTTTTTATGGTTAAATGCTGTGTTGCCGTTTCTTACGGTTAGAGAAGATGCCATTAATCCGTTTGCGGAACACTGCTATGCTGAGCAGTACGTCTGCGGTATACATACAGCATGAAGTATGAGAGGACAAATGCTGCAGCTACAAGCCATAACGGAATCCGCGGGTCCAGCTTGTAAGCCCAGCCGCCGATGATGCCCGCAGGTGCGGTGAACAGCAGGATTAGCACGGACAGCATGGAAAATACCTTGGCCCGTTTGTCATCATCAATGGCGTTCTGTACGGCAGCTTCCAGATATGGCGAGCTGATCATCAGTCCTACAGCTGCCAGAATAGTGCTGAGTCCGATCCACAGCAGGCTGGAGGAAGGGTAGATCACCAGCATGACATTCGAGACTGCAGACAGTCCAAATCCGGCCATCATGGCGTTATGGGCAGCCTGATCGGGAATCTTGGGCATCAGCAGCCAAAGGGTAACCAGCATAATGACCGAGGAGACCGCCGGGAAAAGCGAGATGATGCCGCTGTCAATCCGTAAGTAGTCTGCCATGTATAGCGAAAGATAAGTCGTCTTCAGCGTTGCCTGGAAATTGAACAGGATGTATACGCCGAATATCAGCAGCAGATTGCGGTCCGTCCCCAGCTCCCGGAAAGCGCCGCCATATTCGATCATGCTCTCTTTGAGTCCCAGCTCACGGGTCTCCTGGCGCTTCCTGATCCCTGCCTCTGTCTCGCGTGTTGTCAGCTGGCGGCCGACAAACTGAAAGGTCATGAACAGAAAGGCGATCACATACATAATCCGCATGCCTGTGACCATACCGTACTGATTCACCAGGAGGCCGCCCAGCGGTGCGAATAATCCGCCGATCACACCGATGATCTGCAGCAGGGTGAAGACATAAGTCCGGTCAGAGGGACGGGTATCCTCAACAATCAGACAATAAAATGCGATATGCGGCACACGCTGGAAGCCGTTGATGATGGCAGCCGCGACAAAAAACCACAGGTTTTGCGAAAAGGCCCATAACAAGGTAGCCAGACTCCAGCTGAGCAGGTCAAAATACAGGATCGCCCGTTTGCGGCCCATGCGGTCGGTTAAATATCCGCTCAGCAAAGAGGAGAATACCTGCACAATCAGACCGATGGTTGTAATCCAGCCGATGTTCAGCTCGGTCAGTCCAAGCTCGTACATGTACAGGGTAGCGTAGGTGGAGAACATGCTGTACGGAATCAGGAAAAAAGGCTCAAAGGTCAGGCAGCCCCGACTGTTTCCCTGCAGCCGTGGAAAAAGGTTTTTTGCCATGAAGAAGTCCTCCGGATAGTAGTAAGAGATTATGAAGTCCAAACTATTAAATGATAATTATAAGATAATGTCAATATAAGGGCTGCTAGAGGGTGCAGATACCCGGCTGTGGAAGAAACCGCTTCTATATAGAACTCGTGCCTGGTGCGGTAACCGCGGAAGTTGCAGCGGGGTTTGAAGTTACAGTAGACTAGGTTATAGCAACAGCAGAACCTCCGAAACGATAATTAAATGCTGAGCTCACTCCAACTAACAAGGTGGTAAACATGTTTATAATTCTCGGACTCGTATTTATTGTGTTATACGCTGCAATTGTATTCTATATCGGCTGGAGCGGCTGGAGCTGGATTAAGCCTGCGGTATCGGCCAGATTCCGTCTGGTCTATATCATTCTGCTTGTTTTTCTGGCAAGCTCGCTGATTCTGTCCAGAGTTGTTGCCGGATCAGCTGTCCTGAGTGTAATCGGCAGCTATTGGCTGGCCCTGTTCAGCTTATCTGTGCTGGTGCTGCCTGTTATCCATCTGATCGTCTGGTTAACGAAGCTGTCTCGGCTGCCGCGCCATGCCGTCCAGAAATGGTCAGGAATTATCACTTTGCTGCTGCTGGCTGGTCTGATCGGGTTCGGCAGTTTTAATGCTTTCAGCCCGGTTACACGCTCCTATGACATCAGGATCGACAAGCCCGGCCCGGAGAGCGGCAAGCTGCATATTGTGATGGCATCGGATATGCATTTTGGTTACCTGTCCGGCAAAAGCCATGCAGTTCGGATGGTTAAAGAGATCAACGCACTTAAACCCGATATCGTGCTGCTTCCAGGGGATATAGTGGATGATGACATTATGCCTTACAAAAATAAGGGGATCGGGATCATTTTATCCGGAATAGAAGCGCCGCTGGGTGTGTATGCCTCCTTGGGGAACCATGACCGGTTCGAAGGGGAGACACAGGAGCTGATCAGCCTGCTGGAGGAGAGCGGAATGCAGGTGCTGTATGACGAGACAGTCCAGATTGGAGACTGGCTGACACTGGTGGGGCGGAAGGATTACAGCGACAAAGAGAGGGAGGGGCTGGCTGATCTTATGAAAGATACAGACCTCACCAAGCCGGTTGTGATGCTGGAGCATCAGCCGGTTGAATTCGCTACCGCAGAAGAGCAGGGCATTGATCTGATGCTGTCCGGCCATACCCACCGCGGGCAGATCGCGCCTGCTAATCTGATAACCTCACGGATTTTTGAAAATGACTGGGGTTATCTGCAAAAAGGGCAGATGCACTCCATCGTCTCCTCCGGATACGGCTTCTGGGGACCGCCGATCCGCATCGGATCGCGGTCGGAGATTGTGTCTATACAGGTGACGTTTGCTGACTGAAGGGTTGTTACAAAATGTCACAAATAAGAAAACACAGGAGGCAGCCTGAGGGCTGCCTCCTGTGTTCATTTCGCGAAGATTCCTTTATTTATAGAAAGGGGGTTCCATCAAACGGAGCTCATACTCATTTGTCAAACCTGCGGCTAGCGCATTCCGGCGCAAGTCCAGGTAAAGCTCTGCCTTCGTCGCGTTGACATAAGGCTGCACAAACAAAACGCCAATGCCGAGTGCCAGCAGACCCAGCAGAATCCAGCCGATAAAGCTCAAATCCAGCACAAAGATCCGGAATTTTTGGCCGTGTGTCATTTGTCTGCTTAACTCCACTGCACGTTGGTAGCCGATGTTCGGATTGTCCGCAAGAATGAACGGTACCTGGCTGTAGGAGTAAGATTTTATGATACCCGGAATGATCAGAAGCAGAAACCATAAGAATAGCAAAAAATTTCTCCAGAGCATAGTTCCCACTATAGACCAATACCGGTCTTTTCTGAACGAGTAGCCGATATGCCGCATACTGACTTCACCCTCGGCAGACTGCTTGAAATAACGCTGGGAGCCAACGATAAGAGGTGAGCCAATCAGAATATGAAAAGCAATTCCTAACAATACGATGAACAAGCCTATAAATACTGCAATAAAAAGAAGAGGCCCTAAAACGCCCCAATCGGAGACAATACCGGAGTTTGTCATTTCTGTCCGCCCCGATGATCCGAAGTTTCGGTTAAAACTTGGAATGCCCGCACCTTCCCCGAGAATGACCAGGATTAAGCTGACTACAAAAGCCTTCCAATACGAGGTCCGGAGCACCTCTTTGGCCCTTCGTTTCAGTTCTCCGCGTTCCCACATAATAAAACCTCTTTCATATGTATTTTGTTCTCTGTCTTACAATTGATACCATAAAATATGCCATAAGACTAACTATTCATGACAATCTAACAGATACTTTTTTTGGATTTGTTAGTCATACCACCAATTCGATAAGCCGTTCTTTAATTCCCTTCCAATGCTGATTCAGGTTAACGGTTGCGCATTTGATCGTGTATCCATTCATCCGGTAAGCGAGATCGACATGTATATCTGTTTGCGGATACAGCAGCATGCCGACCATTTCATCTTTTTTAGGTGAATTAGACAGATACGCATACAATTGATACAGATTAGCAGGTTTGATTTTTCGTTCTCCTGACTTTGTTTCGCTGAAGACATCCTTGTGAAATTTCGTATCAATAATTATTTTTCTCCGGCTATTGCTCAGTGTAATGTCTGTCTCCATCCCTGGAATGTACTGTTCTGACCCCAGGATTATTTCATGAATGTCCCATTTCATGCGTTCTCTGCGCGTATGATATACATTATTCAGTTCTTCTTTGTAAAAGTTCCGCACAAACCCTTCAAACAGCTCCCACATTCTTTTGCTGTCCCGGTCAAAAGCGTCATAAGGAAGAGGGCCTTCCGTTTCATCGACTAACCAGTTCTCTGCTATAATGCGGCAGATGCTCAAAATGTTTTTATATTGCTGATTATTGCGGTGGATCCGGGCTTGGTTAAACATTTTCATGTCCAATTTCACCAGCCGGATTTCATTAAAATAACGGTATATCATTTTGAGCTGCGTCTTCGTCTGTTCATGTACCGAATCGTGCTTAATTAATCTGTAGAGTATAGATTTAATGATCTGGTTATGAACGATATCGTGTGACAGCTCATCATAGCTGCAGAAAAGTTTCGCATTAATAAAAGTGACTTGCTTGATGCTTTCATCAAACAGAATTTTCCCTTTGAGGTTTCCCGTATTCTCCTGGACCGGTATGTATTCCTGATAAAGCCCTTTTTTGACTAATCTGCCCAGCTTTCTGGCCAAGCTGCCTGCGAACAATTCCAATAAATCAACCGAGTCGATGACTTGGCGGTCCATGATTTCTTTATCAGGTAAAATATCGGAGCAATAACAAAGCATATAATAGATGTTCTGAATAGGGATTTTATTACTCATGATGTTCTTTTAAAATGCTAAGAAGGGAGTCAGTATGTTCAAAAGCTGTATCCGGATCATCGAACCAATATTCTTCCAGCATAGGGCCCACTTCGTTCTCAATAATTCTCCGATACCACTCAGCATGATCGTCTTCCGGAACGGAACAAAAGTAGCTTTGCCCGATCATAAATCCCTTACCTAAGCCGGGGTCTGCTTTGATAGTGAAGTTGATTTCATCAAGCTTGCGCTTCAGGCTGTTAGCAAAACTACCCGGAACGTTATTTTCCGTCAAATAGCTAATAAACTTCTCACCTAGAGAGGGCTCCAAATCCACAAAAGCAAACCTCCGCCGCAAGGCATAATCGACTACAGCAAGCGAACGGTCCGCCGTATTCATCAAGCCAATCAAGTACAGGTTGTCCGGTAAATAAAACGTCTCGCCTTTACGGGAATAGGTGAGCGGGATGGCGAAGTCTTCTCCACGTTTATCCCCTTCGATCAGCATCATCAGTTCACCGAAGATTTTGCTCAAATTCCCGCGATTGATTTCATCGATAATAAAGTAATAGGTGTGATGAGGGTCGTTCTGTGCCCTTTTACAAAACTGATAGAATGTACCTTCTTTAAGCGTAAACCTTCCATCCTCAGTCGGTTTGTATCCCTGAATGAAATCCTCGTAGGAATAGGACTGATGGAACTGGATCATCTGCACGCGTTCAGGATCACGGTACCCTATCTGCTGAAAAGCTAACCGTTTGGCGATAAAGGTTTTTCCGACCCCCGGCGGGCCTTGTAAGATTAGGTTCTTCTTGTGATTGAGGAGCTGAACCATCCGGTCAAATGTAGCTTCGGAGAAAAAGGCTTCTTTCAGCAAATGATCTTTGGTGTAGAAGTCGTTAATTTTAATTGGCTTTAGTTTTAATTCAGCCATTTTTGCTTCATAGCCTTCCAGATCGAAGTCGAGGATGGCATGTTTATTATTTTGAACATACCCTTGATATTCATCCTCATTTATGTAATTTACGATGAAATCACATGCTTTTGTATAATTCTCAATCGTTGCAAACCCTACTTTGTCATACTCCCCTTTTGGCGGAGTGACCTTATGTGTATCGTATTCTTTTTCATACTGTTCATAATTTTTGACAGATATAATCCTGCTTAAGATTTGTGGCTTACTATTCACACAAAAGCAATAAAAACCCGTATCACCATGGTCAAAACGTTCCTTTAAAATTTTGAAATTATCCGTATTGTCATTATGCCACCACCATCGTTGTCCATCTTTTTTATCTTCATTTACGACTCTATTGATCATGCTTTCATTTCGTTTATCCATAAAAATAAAACTGCCCACTTGAACGCCCCCCAATGATCTGCTATAAGTATTGGCTTTTAACCTAAATCTACCTTTTATATAATTTACCATATTAACGATAGACTTAGTAGGGAGTGTTGTTCAGCATTCCAATTCCTAAAGTAATAGACGTAACTCAAAAAGCTGCCTGGAAAAGTTCCGGACAGCACCTTCCATGATACAATGTATATGAAATATATATTAATTATGAGAGGTTGTGGATGTTGGGGTTCTATAAAAAATCCTTGTTGATTATAGCCGTATGTTGTGCTGTAGTGACTGCACCGGGTTGCAATGCAGAACAATCTGACAATGAGTTAGAAAAAGAAACAGCAGCTACTGCTACTGCCGAAGCAGCAACGCCTGAACCTACAGCTAGCACAGAAGCTCCGGCTACGGAAAGGTCGGCGGACCTGCCGGACTTTGCTCAGTTAGTGGTTATATACGGGGGTCTGGGGCTGGTTGACGCACATAACCATGATGCATCGGGTAAGCAGTATCAAAGAATGGAAGAAAGCTGGTCGCGCTATAAGGTTCGCAATATCGTGCTTTTTGGAGACGCTTCCGATCACAGTGCCATTATGACGGATTTCTTTAGCTGGGACGCTTATCAGAGCAATCTGGACCTCTACATACCGTATTTTTTAGGCTTTGATCTTCATGATCCGGAATGTGTGAATGTAATCAAAGACAATCTGGAAAAAGGTTATTCGGTTTGGGCGAGATAGCAGCGGCTTCAAGTTATTCCCCTGCACTCGCAAATGTCGCCTGGAAAGCCAGCGATCCTATGGACGGGTACTTTCCTGAAATATATGACCTGATTGTGAAATACAAAGCTCCCATTCTATTACATATCGATCCTCCGAACGGAGAGCCTCTAGCCAAGCTGGAACAAGCCTTAAGTGAGCACCCGGACACCACTTTCATTTTTGCACATATAAATGCCTACAATACACCTGAAGAGATAGACCGTTTGATCGGCAAATATCTGAATCTCTACGCGGATTTTTTTGCGTTTTCTCTGTTTATAACCCTGAGGGGGGACTGCAGCCGGAAATATTCGTACCAGTGATTAAAAAATATGCTGACCGCTTTATGCTAAGCACAGATTCTGGATATGGGCTCGACGGCGGCGAATGGAAGGCAATTGAGGCCATGTACAGGATGCTGTATCTGATTGATGACCCGGAGACAGCCAGAAAGATCAGCCGGGATAACCTCATGAGCCTGATCCAGGCGCAACCGGCGACAGAGACACAGCTGAAAGCGGTTAGTGAACTGGAGAAGAGCACCGGCAAGTCATACGGGGACAACCTGAGCAAGCTGGAAGCAGGAAAAATACTTGCTCAGGCTGGTAAGCGATGAAAGCAGAGTATCTTCTATGAATACATGGCAAGACTACATCAATACTTTGGCAGCTTTACAACCGGGGATAATATCCATTTTAAAGGCTTGCGTAGCCAGTAAGACATTACGGTTGCGGCGGTCCATGAGCTGCGCTTATCCGAAATGTACTGGTCGTTGATAATATAAGTCCGTGTGGAAGGCGGGCTCATCAGGCCGAGCTTTTCCCAGTCCGCCGGATCATTTGAGCCCCCGAGTCTTGCCAGCATGTCCGTTGCCGCATTGTCGATTTTGGAGTGAAGCTGCTCGTAGGCTTGGGTAATCTGACCATGGAATTCATCAATCGGATTGCGGCTGGCAAGGCTCTCCAGATGAATGCTTTCGCGGAGGTAAGAGATGAAGGCCAAGTGGTCAGCCCAGAACTCATCGATATAAAAGAGACGGACCCGCTGCTCCGAAGGGCTTAGCTTCTGCTTGCCTCTCAGGATATCCAGCCGTTCACTATACAAAATCCGCCTCTGATCCTCAACCATATCTGAATAACCGTTCAGCTCCTGGTGGATTTCGAAGTTCTGGCCCATAATAACGCGCTGAATATGCGTGATTGTGCTGCAGAGTGCCGGATCAGCAAGAGCCTCGTCTTGTCTGGCTGTAGGACTTGTAATGTTGCCGAAACGAAGCATGACCTCATCCTCCAGGCTTACATAAAATACAGAGGACCCCGGGTCGCCCTGCCGCCCGGAACGCCCGCGCAGCTGATTGTCAATCCGCACACTTTCATTCACATGTGTACCGATCACATATAAACCCCCTAGCCTGGCAACAACTTCAGCTTGCCCGGGATCGCCGCCGCCGAGTCGGATATCGACACCGCGTCCTGCCATATTCGTAGATACGGTCACGGCACCGAGCACTCCCGCTTTTGCGATAATTCCGGCTTCTTCTGCGTCATTCTTGGCATTTAGCACATGGCAGGGTACACCGGCGGCTGTCAGTGCCTCTGCCAGCTGGTCTGATTCCTCGACGCTTGATGTCCCGATGAGAATGGGGCGTCCTGTGGTATGCACTGACGAAATGTCCTTTACAAGCGCATGAAGCTTGGCTTCTTTATGTGTATATACCCTGTAAGGATGATCAATCCGTATGTTAGAACGGTTTGGTGGGATTTGCACGACCTGCAGACTGTAGAGCTTTTCAAATTCCATGGCAGATGCACGGGCGGTAGCCGTCATTCCGCAAATCTTCGGATACAGGCTGATAAAGTGCTGAACCGTGATCGTGCCGAGGATTTTTCCGCCGGCAAAGGATCTCAGCCCTTCTTTGGCAACAAGCGCAGCCTGCAGACCTTCCGGTAAATACCGGTTCTCCGCCACACGTCCGGTATATTCTTCGATCAGCTCTATTTTACCGTCCCGGACAATATAATCGACGTCTCTATTCATCAAGGCTTCTACATGCAGCGCGCAGTTCAGCGATGTTAACAAATGGGCGTTATGGCTGTCGTACAAATTGCCGCATCCCAGCAGCAGCTCTGCCTGTACAGCGCCTGCTTCATTCAGATAGACGTTGCGCTTGAAATCGTCGAATTCGTAATGCTCCGCCTGCTGCAGCTGGCGGGCTACCTCTGCGAATTGCTGACCTTCGCTTGTTGAAGCGCTTGTATCGCCGCTGATGACTAACGGCACCCGCGCTTCGTCGAGCAGCAGTGAATCCGCTTCGTCTACAATCACAAAGTGGAAAGGGCGATGGACTGTGTCAGCTTCGGTTAAAACGATGGAATCCCGCAAATAATCGAAGCCCGCTTCTTTTGCCGTAACATAGGTGATATCGCTGGCGTACGCTTCCCGTTTCAGCGGCAGACTCATGCCTGCCTGAACAGCGCTTACTGATAACCCAAGAAATCGATAGGCCGGTCCCATCCATTCTGCGTCCCGGCTGGCCAGATAATCATTAAAAGTCAGCACATGAACGCCTTCTCCGGTAAGTGCGTTCAGATAAGCAGGCATAACGGCAGACAGTGTTTTGCCTTCTCCGGTGTGCTGTTCGACCAAATAACGATCATGCAGGGCAATGGCGGCCATAATCTGGACCTTGTAGGGCTGTAATCCGAGTGTCCGCTTCGCAGCCTCGCACACTAAAGCATAAGCATCGACCAGCAGCTCGTTCAGAGCGGTACCGGACTTCGCTGCTGTCCGCAGCCTGAGAGATTCCTTCTGCAGCTGTCTGTCATCCCAGTCTGCCAGATTTCTGGCTCTGATAAGCTCTGCCCTCTGCTCAAGTCCCTTCAGTTTATTGTGGTTATCATAGTTTTTAAAGGAACGGAGTAATCTGCCGGCTATATTCATTGGATTCAATCCCCTCTCGGCCGAAAATCGCTAGATTTTATTCAGCTTCTTCTTTCAAATAAAATACATCCTCGACATTCAGATGGAAGGCGGCGGCAATTTTTAGAGCGAGGGTAACGGAAGGGGAGTAGTCTCCCTTTTCAATCAGCCCTATGGTCTGACGTGTGGCTCCAATTGCGTCTGCCAGGTCCTGCTGTGACCATCTGAAGCGTGCCCTGAGTTCACGAACGTTATTAGCAAGCATGAAGCAGTTCCTTTCCAGATAATGTATTAGGAGTAATTGTAGCCTTCTTAGAGAGGAATGTAAATGATATATTGCATTTTGGAAGGTTTATTATACATTTACGGGTAGGAGAATGGATTCTATCTCTTATTGCGGGGGGATTTACGGGTGTATTATATGTAAAAGCCGGACTGACCTTGTTCGAAAGTCCAGTCCGGCTGGCGTGCTTTTAATGGTCCGTTTAGCTATTCTACTTTTCCGTAGAACCGGATTCCTGACGCTTGATTGCTTCCTCATCGCGTACCGCATTCAACTCATACTCATTCTGGTGAAATTCCTTGAGCATATTACGATAAATATGGGCCTCCTGATGGTTCAGACCATCACGGTTTTCTTTCAAAACCCAGTTTTCGACTGTCTTTTTAAGAAGTTCGCCTTTTCGCTCCAGCAGTTCCGTGTAACCCAATGCACTTCATCCTTTCAGGTTTAAGAGTGCAGACTCCTGATTGAGCCTGTATAGTTGGTGATCAGCATGTTTAACATAACACCCGGCGTAATGTTTATCATTATACAGGAAAGCCTGGAGGTACCCAATTTGTATGAGCCGTATTCATAGAGGGTGAGTGCAGCAGAGACGAGAACAGAAGACCTCAGCGGACCTCTCCGTAGAAGTACGCCCATATGCTCCGGTATGCTGGCAGATGCATGATATTTACCGAACTTGGAAAAATAAAGCCAAACCATTCATGGAGGTCAAGACTTTGAATATCTTGCACAGAGTCAAAAAAGCACTCCAGCGGAATTCGTTGTCCGGAATGAACAAGGGTGTAAGTCATGGCAAGCTGCAGTCCACTCTAAATCACGCAGGGACATCTAAGTTTGCCAAACCGCTCGATTGGCTGCAGGATCAGCTTTCAAACCGGACAGACCTGGTTATTCATGGTTTTACCCCAGGCCCGGGGATAAGCTGTTCCCTGGTGTTTCTAAACGGCATGATAGATCAGCCTACCGTAGAAAAACAGGTGCTGTCGCCCATAATGTCTATGGCAGCTTCTGCAGATCATGAAATATTCGCTAACCGGATTTTCGTACAAAAGCAGCTGCCAGCGCTGGAGCAGCAAATCCGTGAATCGCTGCAGGATGTTCTGAAGGATATTTTATCGGGTAAGGTTGTCTTCCTGCTGGATGGTGAAGCTAGAATGATATCCATTCAGGCCATTCATCTTGAAAAACGCGCCGTGCAGGAAGCTCCGAACGAATCGACGGTGCGCGGTCCACGCGAAGCATTCATTGAGGATCTGGCAACTAATCTTACGCTGCTTCGCCGCAAGCTGAAGACTCCTGCACTTAAGATCGAGAGTATGAGTATCGGTACAATAAGTCAGACAAATGTGGCAATCGTATTTCTCGAAGGGATATGCAGCCCAGGTTTGGTTAGCGAGATGAAGCGGCGGCTTTCGGCAGTTAAGCTGGATGCAGTCCTGGGCTCAAGTTACCTGGAGGAGCTGATTGAAGATAATCCTTATTCGCCATTTCCGCAGCTGCAATATACCGAACGTCCGGATGTCATGTGCGCGGCGGTACTGGAAGGACGGATCGGGTTAATCGTAGACGGAACGCCAATTGCCCTGATGGCTCCGATTAACATAACGATGCTGATGCAGGCATCTGAAGACTACTACCAACGTTATGTATCGGCGAGCTGGATCAGATTGATCCGCTATTTGTTTGCATTTATATCACTGCTGCTTCCTTCCGTCTATGTGGCCATCACGACCTTCCATCCGGATATGATACCCGAAAATCTGCTGATTACAGTAGCCTCTGCCCGTGAGATTGTTCCATTTCCGGCTTTGGTTGAGGCCATGATCATGGAGCTTTCCTTTGAAGCGCTCAGGGAAGCTACCGTGCGCATACCGAAGGCTATCGGGCAATCTGTATCTATAATCGGTGCACTAATTATAGGCACTGCGGCAGTACAGGCCGGGATAGTATCTGCGTCGATGGTAATCATCGTATCGATGACGGGAATTGCTTCGTTCATTATTCCCCACTTTGATTTGGGATTGGCTTTCCGGCTGCTGCGTTTTCCCATTATGATTTTGGGCGGGGTGTTCGGGATGTTCGGCATTGCCTGCGGAATGTTGCTGCTGTATCTTCATCTGACCGAGCTGCAATCCTTTGGTTATCCTTATATGGCCCCGTTCGCGCCGCTTGAAATAGATGGATTAAAGGATACGGTAATACGTGCTCCATGGTGGAAAATGCGGATGAGGCCTTTATACGCCCAAGGTAACCGGACAAGAGAACGGCAGGATGCGAGAGGGTGGGATAACGGGGATGGGAATGAAGAATAATGGGAAGAAACAACTCATATTTCTTTGGGCAGCCCGTGTGTTATTGCCTTTCGCCATGATGATCGCCCTCACCGGCTGCTGGTCTTCCATTGAACTTAACCATCGTGCATTTGTCAGGGTCATGATGCTGGACCGGACGGATAAAGGAATTGAAGTTACGCTGGGCTTCCCTTTACCCAACCAGATCCCTTCCGGTGGTACAAGCGGCAGTTCAGGAGGAAGCAACTCTCAGGTGTATACCTATACTTCCAAGACCGCTCCCAGTATCGGCGAAGCTTACCGCAATTTACAAGCGGATTTATCGAGGAAGATTACCTTCGGCCAGCTCCGGAATATCATTATCGGCAAACAATTTGCAGAGTCAAAAGGCGATATGCTGGCATTGTCCGATTTTCTGGTGAGGGAGCCGCTCATCCATATCAATGCCAGCCTGTTTATGACACAGAGCCAGGCAAGTCATTTTGCCAAAATTCCAGCGATCTTTGAGCGGTTCCCTTCCGTCATACTGGCGAACTACGCAAAGCAAAAAAACACGCTTATTGTAACAATAAAAGACATGCTGATTGCTTTATATGCAGGGGGTGATTTTCTTCTGCCCGAGCTGACTTTCGAAGAGATTACAACCGTAGATAAAGAGTCAAACAATAGTAAACCAGGTTCCAATTGGCTGGGAACGGGAGGTGCCGGCGTATTTTCGCAGGGGAAAATGAATGGGATGCTGAGTGAAAAGCAAACTCAGGCTATGATATGGCTGTATCAGAAGGAGAGTGAGCTTAACTATAACATCACTTCGCCTACGGACGGCAAGAAGGTAAGCCTGCTTCTATCTAGCGGTAAGAGGAAGATTAAGCCTGCTGTTCATGGAGATGATATCCGTTTTCTTTTGCACTGCACGATTAGCGCAGGAGTGCTCTCCAGTGATTCCTCAATTGATTTTGATAATCCAGGTCAGCTTCACAATCTGGAACAGGAGATTAACAGTGAGCTGGAGGATCAGGTGCAACGGGCTTTTGAACAGTTTCGCGCATTGCAGACTGATCCTGTGGGATTAGGTTCGCTTTTAAAGTGGCATTATCCCGGCGTGTGGAAAAAGCTGCAGCCTGATTGGCGGCAACGGATAGCTTCTGATGTGACTGTCAAGCCTCAATTTGAAATCACTGTGGATTGGAACGGAGCAGCTAAAAAACACAACTGGGATCAAGATATATCCGGTTCAGCGGAGGAGTAAGTATGATGATCATTGCCCTTTCCTTTCTGGCAATCGGCTGGTATGAGCGGAGGTACATGAAGAAGTATAACCGCTCTTCGCGGGCGAGGCGGCTCATGTGGACGATTACGGTTCTGCTGCTAATCATGGTGGAGGCAATATATTTAACCCGGGAACAGATGAGTGTTGCGATCATGGTGAAGCATGTATTTTACGGTTTACAAAAACTGTTGTTTCTTGAGACCTGAAAGGCGGATGACATGAGATCCATTACTTTGACGCAGCTATATATGTTTTTTGCCCAATTCCTGTTTTCGACGACGATTGGATTCTTCCTTAGTCCGCTTGTCAGAGAGGCCGGATTCACAGTGTGGGTGTCTATTTTGCTTGGAACGGGGATCGGTTTGCTGATTACTTATTTCTCTTATCTGCTGAGTATACGCAGGCCGGAACGCTTTCTGGGACAATACGGACGGGAGATTCTGGGCCGCTGGATTCACTACCCCCTGTTCACTGCGACAATTTTTGTGAATATGTTCATTGCAGCCTTTATCCTGCGGCAGCTCGTTGCATTTCTGGTGCAGAATTATCTGCTCGGCACTCCTTTTTGGGCGATTGCGTTGCTGTTTGGGATTTGCATTAGTCAAGGTGTCCGGGCAGGTGCACCGACTATGTTCCGCTCCGCCCAGGGATTGTTCCTGATCAGCATTGTGAGTGCGGTGTCTTTTCCTTTGTTTGTCACTTCCCAGTTAAATTACGACATGGCTATTGCCTTTATTACCAACCTGGATCTGCCCGGTTCCTGGAATGGAGCTGTCATGATTGCTTCCCTGTTCAGTGAGGCTGCGTTCATCGTATATATATTTCCTTTAATTCAAAAAGAAAAGGCTGCAATGAAGCCGGTAATCTGGGCTTCGTTAACCGCAGCTGTCATTACAATTGCTAATATGATGACCTCTGTTTTATTGTTTGGTGTCGAGTTAACAGGGAACTTTCAGTATCCGGCGCTTGAGATCGTACGTTATATTCACTCCAGCGCAATTTTTGAGAATCTGGACCCTTTATTTATTGTATTTTGGCTGTACAGTATGTTCTTCAAAATTGCCATGTTTCTGCTGATTGCAGTCATGGGGCTGACCCATATGATTGGCTTGAAGGATCATAAGCCATTCTCTTATCTAATGACAGCGGCGATGATCTTCATGACCGTATACATGAATCTGAATTCGGCACAGCTGGATGAGATTACAAGCAGGGTAGAAGCCTCGTTTCTGCTGTTTCCGACTTGCGTGCCTATCATATATCTTGTTGTGGATTCGATTCGTTCGTCTATCCGGGGGAATGGAGGTGGAATCTGAAACAACCCGGTACAAGAAGTGCTGGAAACAATCAGGAAAGTGTGAAAAACGACGTTCAATCGCTGATGCAGGCTGAACGTCGTTTTTGTATTTATAATACAGCGCTGTTTAGTATGACAAGAATGCCGCCCCGTCATGCCACCTTGAACTGCTTTAGCTCATTCTCCAGCTGCCGGGAGATTTGGCTGAGCTGTCTGGATAATTCGACGACCTGCTCGATGCTGCCCAGTTGTTCCTGTGTAATGGCTTAAGGTCAAAGGAACGTCGCTCCAAACCGGTTTAGCACAAGTCATTAGATTGTCGAACGCGAAAGCATTACCGTCCTGCACTATTTCAAAATGTATTTTGTCACAGTATTACTGAACCAGTTGTCTGTCACATAGAGCTCGCCTTTTCCCGCATAGATATATTGATGTCCGGCGTTATAGTCGTTCCACAGTGTGGAGAGATGGTAGTTAATCTGCAGATTCCCCGGATCAAGCACGTAGAAATCTTCTCTGGCCCAGATAGTTATTGCCGGTAATGCCGACGACATGGTCTTTAGGGTTAAGCGTGCGCACCCAGTTCTTTTTGCCGTCTGTACCAAATCCGAATAGTTTGTAGTCAGTCTTGCTGTATAAGGAGACTAGTATAGACCCTCCACTGAAGGGTTGTACACCCACATTGACGCCAACCAGTTCTTTGGGGGCTGTGTATCTGACGAAAGGCGTTTTCAGTGCAGCCAGACTCCGGTAGACGTTAACGCTGGACTGGTCGGGATTATGCACAATATAACCGTTCGGGAGCATCTCCAAAGTCCCTGTGATTAATGCGCCTTTGGTTATAGCCAGTTTTCGGACCTGCTTCCTGTCACTGCTGAACTCTTCAAAATAGCGGTTAGAGGTTTTAGTCGAAGAGTTGTAGGCGTTGTAATACAGCAGAATATTACCGGTGTCCAGCACAACCAGCGTGAACGGGTTATGGAATGTTTTGGTCCATTTCAGCTTGCCGTTCGTATTGACTGCGGAGAGGAGTATTTTCGTTCCGTTGTCGTTTCTTTTATAAAAATAGCTGTTGCCGTCCTTGCTGTAATAAGGGTCCGAGCCGCTGAAAGGTTTGTCGTTGGCGATGTCATAGTAGTCATAGACCCAGTTGGTTGTACCCTTGCTGCGGTCTACGGACGCTTAGGTAAAAGTGGTGTACTTGGTCTTGGCGGATGAAACCGTCACTTTCTTGCGCAGCTGGAAAAACACCCGGTCCTTGCTCTGTAAGCTGTAAATGGAGTTAAACATGGTGTAGCCTTCGGGCAGTTTGTAGCTCCATTCCGGCTCCGGCAGCTGCTGGGTTTTGTAAGCTGCGAAAGTTCTGCCCGGCGTTAGCAGCTGGGCGGCAAGCAGAATAGCCAGCACGGAACCGGATGGACAAGGAAAGGAATGTCAGGAGTAGTGCGGGATAAGCGGCAGGGAAAGGGGAGGGGGATGAGGTAACGAAAGGGTAGCATAAGGCGGGGTATCATTCTTGATTATAATGGATAACGCATAATACCATGGCCTCGTAACCACGGACATTCTGCACATACTTTGACCGCTATAGCTTCATCCATATTGACTCCATTAATCATGTATAACGTGCTTCCCACAGGGACCTCATTGGATTCACCGTTTTTTGTCGGCATAGGATGTGATATCTTCTCAATCAGGCCGATTTCTTCACCGATATCTTGAATTTTTAAAGTTGTGTTAGATAAACCATACATGTTATTGTTTACAGCCACTGAGCTTGGATAGCTTGATGATTCTCATTTAATACCCCTCCTCAATCCATTATAATAATTTTCAGATGAATTAATTATTCTTATATGTAGTTTCTAACCCAAAGAGCCCGCGCCAGGCGCAGGCTCTTTGGGTTACTTTTCTCCAGAAGCTATAGGGTTCTCCTCGTAAGAAATCCAGTCACTCCAGCTCCCTGCATACAGCCGCACGTTCTTGAATCCGGCCTTCTCCAGCGCCAGAATATTCGGGCAGGCGGTTACGCCGGAGCCGCAAAAGCAGCATACCAAACCTCTTTACTAACTAACGATCGTTAGCTATAATCAGAATATAATATAAAATCTATTAATGTTCTGAAAGGAGTATTCATGATATGGAAACTGTCAGTGATATGGGGGAGTTTTTTGATGCAAATGGATTGTTGATCCAGAATGATAATAAAATTAGGATACTCAAGGTCGCCATAGATCTCTTTTCTCAATATGGCTATAACGCTGTCTCAATCAGAGATATTACTAGAGAGGTCGGCATAAAAGAGAGTTCTTTGTATAATCATTTTAAAAGTAAGGCAGTAATATTAGAAACAATTTATTTCAATTTTCGAATGGACATAGCCAAAATCATACCACAGCTGGATCGCCTTGATACCATTGTAACCGCCATAAATATTGAAATGTTTTTGACACAGGGTTTTCAGAACTTCCTGGATCATATTCAACATCCACAGATGGAAAAGATATGGCGGATTATCTATTTGGAACAAGTAAGGGACCAAGCTGCGAGAGCAATTTATCTAAACGATATCGTGGCAGGTATATGTGATTGTATAGCAATTGTGTTTGAGAAGTATATTGCGCTTGGTCAACTTCAGTCGCATGATCCCGGAATGCTTTCTATTAATTACCAGTATCCATTGTTTCAAATGGTTAATTCGTATATTTTGAGAAGGCTTGATGGATTGGATACAGCGGGTGTTGAACAAATGATGGTGGAGCATATTCATTTTTTTCTAAGTATGTTTCGGTTAAAGGAATAGAGGGGTGAAATACAGATTGATTGAGGAACAACGTATGATTTCGATATACAGGAAGGGTGGAAAACCGGATCAGGTCATGGAGGCTTATGATAATACACTCCGGTTGTGGAAGGTGCCTGTTGAATCTGTATATGTACCCACATCGTTTGGTCAAATACATATTCTTATTGCCGGACCCGAAGATGCCGAACCGTTAGTGCTGCTGCATGGCTTTGGATTCAGTTCGACGGTTTGGTTAGACAATATTGAAGCGCTGAGCCGGTGTTACCGGGTATTTGCTGTGGATTTTCCGGGGGACATCAATAAGAGCCGTTCGGTAAAACCAATCAAAAACAAAACGGATTGTGCGGCATGGTTTACTGAGTTGCTGAATGGCCTTCATGTAGATAAGGCGCATGTTTGCGGACATTCTTTTGGCGGATTCGTTGCTTTGGTTCTCGCTACCCGCGTATCCTCGCGTATACGAAAGATAATTATTTTAGCCCCAGGAGCGAGCCTGCAGCCGCAGAGTAAAGAGTTCTTTATCCGGTGTTTGTTTGCAGGCATGATGCCCACGACATCAAGAATAAATAAATTAATGGATTTTATGACAGGTAAGGGAAACAACATAAATCAGACCATCAAAAATCAATTCATAACCGGCATGCAAAATGCGCTTCCGCGAACCAAATTATTCGTTTCATACATAAAGGATGATGATTTAAAGTTAATTAAAGCTCCGGTTTTGCTGCTCATAGGTGATCAGGACATTCAATATAACGTTGATAAAGCCGTTAAGCGGGCCCGAAAGCTGATAAATGGGATTGAAATCACTGTCATTCCCAATACCGGGCATGGGCTTCCACTAGAAAAACCGGTAATATTGAACAGGTTGATGCTGGATTTTCTCAGTTCCTGATCTATCAGAGCCCGGGGCAATGTATACGAAAAACTGAGTACAATATACTTCCCGCAGGGTAAATTTACCCTCTAATTTAAATAGAAATTAACAAAAGCTCGCGTCGGTGGACGCGGGCTTTTCATACTGACACTCCCCTCGACTACTCACTGGTGGCGATAGCATTCCCCTCATAACTAATCCAGTCACTCCAGCTTCCCGCATACAGCCGCACCTTCTTGTATCCCGCTTTCTCCAGCGCCAGCACGTTCGGGCAGGCGGTTACACCGGAGCCGCAATAGACAATGATCTCGCGGTCCTTCTCAAGGCCAGTGAAATGCTCTTGCAACTCGTCGGCGCTCTTGTAGCTGCCGTCAGCATTCTGCGTGTTTTTCCAGAAGTAGTTAAGTGCACCGGGGATATGTCCTGCTTTCTTGTCCATGGTTTCGTTTTGGCCCTGGAAGCGGTCGCCCGCACGGGAATCAATCAGGATCGGTAGGGGGGAGAGGGATGCCGGGGAGTCACCGTCCGCCGTATCACCCATAGCTGCAACAGTCTTTTCGGATACCACCCGCACTTCATCCACACCAGCGAGCATCTGCGGCTGCACATTTGCCACAAATGTACTCGGTACACGAATCGGCTGATGATCCGTTACCGGATATTTTTCCGCCTTCCAGGTACTGAAGCTGTCCTCCAGAATAAAGACCTGCTCATGCCCCAGGTAACGCAGCAGCCACCAGAGACGGGCCGCGTTCATACCGCTCTCGTCATCATAGGCAACAATGCGTGTATCATTGCTGATGCCCAGCCTAGAGAGACGGGCTGCAAGCACCTGCGGGTCAGGCAGCGGATGGCGTCCGCCGTGTTCACTGACCGGTCCGTTCTATTAATATGGATCTATAAGCCGTAGACGTTCTACACAATCGCGCATGTTATCTGCAATTATTCTGCTAGCCCGATCAAGTATATTTTTTATTTTCGGTTGATCCTTAGGATAAGTTGCTTCAAACAACTGGCCATTATCATAAGTAATATAGACAAATAGCTCATTTTTGTCAGCTAAAGCAATCGACTTATTGAAATCTACATTTGTTAATTTGTTATCCAAAGCGACTAACTCGATTACTTCAACCAAATTACGGTCTTTTCTTTCAATAGTTTGGGCGATGAATTCGTCCCAACTCTCTCCCGCTTTTAACTTTAAATCCATATCACCAATCCCCTTTCTCGATTTGGAAAATTTTATTTTATCAGGTCAAAAATTTCTGGTCAATTAGCTTTTAAAATTTTGTTAAATCCTCTTGAACTTTTAGGTGCGAGATGCTGTTGAGCACTGCAAGCTCTATTGTTTGCAGCTTGTTGAATCATGCTACCAATATAATGTAATAAAAATGTAAAATAATACCATGGAAATAGTATGTAGATAATAAAGTGCGAAATAGTGAGTAAATAGGGTGTTATTCAGACAAAACGACGATTTATGCGGAAATTGCATTTGGAAACTCCTTCGAAAATCTACCCCGACTTTGTCAATACCCCTATGAACTCCCCCGCGGGCAGTGTCGGTTGACCACTCGTTTTAAATGAGAAAACGAGGGAGAAAATGGATTGGAATCCCAGCTGAAGCAAGTTTCATTTCTATGTATTATGCTAGTGCTATCAGGACGTACGGGCCCGACGAACTGGAGTAATACCATAGAAATCTGTGAGAGAGGTATGCACCAATGATAAGAATTCAGACTTGTGAATCAAACGGTTACACCAACAATCAAGTTACAGCTGATGAGTTTCGAGAACTAGCCTCACAAGCAATTGAGAGATTTCTCGAAAACAATAGTGATTATTTCACTGTTGTGAGGAAGGGGCTCAAAGACTTGGTTGTAGTAACAGATGGATATGGAAATAGCTTACCCTTTAGCCCGATGAAGCTAGTGAATGACTTATCTGAGGACTTTTGGATTATTGTTGATGATTATCGTGATACCACAGCAGAAGCGTTGCGGATTAATTTTATATTGCCAGAAGAATATTGATTATTATAAAGGCGCTGAGCAGGTGGCAAGAAATTTATATTCATGGACGTTAGTGGGGTACATGGTTAAGTAATTCTGCCACCGAGCCTCAATGAGACTTGGTGACAATACAAACAAAATGGAGGATCTCACATGCAAATAACAATTAATCAAACTTGCAAGATTAATCGCGTATCAAAGGTGGTTCTTGAAGATTGGATAACGGTATCTGGTTTCCCTGTTGTGCAAGTTTGTGGAGTGAATTTGGCTGTTTATGACTATAGACCACAAAACTGGCGTGTTGATCTAGATAAAGCTAATGTTTGGATTGATGAAAGAGTACAGAATGTTGTTGAAGGAATCGAACTTTTTATTGGCTATCCAGAGAAGCCAAGCCAAAAGTCACAAATCACTATTGAACAAGCTGAACCTGAATTCCTTCGGGACTATTTGTATCCGAATATGCCAGTACAGGTCAAAACAGCAGTAGAAAAAGCGGAATTCGAAGACTTACGGTGCGGCTTTCTCAAAGGACACAAAAGAGATCGATGGTTCGAAGCAGCAGGAGGATTATTAGGTTATAACGCTCTGGAAGCACTTAAACACGAAGGCGACAAGTTGAAAACACTACTGGTTGGATTGGAAGCACGCCTATACGGGCTTTACCTCCGTAGTATAAAGCACGCACAAAACAAGCCCCCCCCCCGACTTTAAAACCTATGCTTCAGGGCTTCTCGGGGCAGGGACACTTGATCATTTGAATAATGCAATGATAAAAAGTGCAATGGATAAGTATGGGAATAATCTCGTCAAAGGATTAGTGAAAGGATCTAGTTATTGGAGTTAATAGAAACAGAGCAAAGTAGAGGTTCTTCTATCTGATTTTCTGAATGATTGTGCCGCATTTCTTGTCGAACTCTCCATACATGGGATAAGATTCCTTATCAATAATAGAATCTTATCTCATTGGAGGATTTCACTATGCTGGTATATGGAGTGAATAGAATAGCAAAGGTACTGGGGTGCAGCCCAATTACTGTGCGTAGAATTATAAGCAAACATGAAGATTTTCCATTCAATTGGCTTAGCGATATCGGAACCTTTGAGTTTAATACTGATGCGTGCCAAGAATGGTGGGACACTCACCGCAACGTGGTGATGAAGAAACAAATCCCTACAAACGCTCTACAGCAAAGTAAGTTTGCTCAGAAGCTAGGCGTCAGCACTCGTCTGATAGCAATATGGAGACAGCGAGGATTACCAGCAGAGAAGTTAACTGATGGATCGGTATGGATCAATCGGAGAACTGCTAAGCAATGGTTTCTGGAGCAAAAGGATGAAAGAACCAAGTTTTACGCAGAGAAAATTTGAAAACTGCGACAGAGAGAGTATGAAAGAGTATAAGCTAGGAAAATGGAAGCGGATGTTGTCAAGAACAAAAGAAAAGCGCGGAGGGCACGCACGAGAGAATAGCCTTAAAAGGGAGTTTCCCACAGGGGATTCGAAAATAAATGATAAGACATGTAACATAGGTCTCACAGAACGCCAGAGCCAAGCGGACTGTTAATTTGGAGCAACCTACAGGAGGAGAGAACAACGGTCTTGAAGAAAATCATATCATTTGAAATTGGGCAATTACACCAAAATGCATGTAAAGCAAATAGCTTAGGTTACAAGGTTAGAGGGCTTAGTGTAATTGATCCTTCGGGCAAGCCAGTGGAAATATTTGATCTTGATGGTTTTCCAGCATTCATAATGCAGGAGGAATTTATTGGGGAAGAATACATCTTTGTCCCTGCTCATCTACTTGTGTTATGGGAGAAATATGGCGTTCAAATACTGCTGGAAAAACAGATCCGTTATAAAGATGGGAACATCAATAACTTTAGATTTGAGAATGTATATTTAGGAAACTGGCCTGAAAGTTTAGATGATTTTTTCAACATAAGATTCCAATAGGAGGAGATATTAATGAGTTTTGAGGGTATAGTTGAAGAAATGGAGCAGGAGCAAATAGTAACTGAGAATACTCTTGAGGAGAATATCAAATCATATAGTCATATTTCAGACACAATTACACTCCAATATCTCATTGAAGAAATTTCCAAGTTGACAGACAGATCCAAGCGTCATTTGAAGATTCAAGAGTTGGTTTTACGTTTGAGAGAGCTAGGGATTATAGATGCTAGGGAACATAATATGAAAGTGAAAGAATTGCGAGCACAAATTGATGAAGAGGCACGCAAACAACAAGCTATGAGAGCGCAGAAATCTTCGACTGTTATGGAATGCCATGATGGAATGTATTGTGATTCACTCAATGGTATGGGGCAGATTACTAACTTTATTATTTATCCTAATTATCGGGTATACACTGACAGGGTATCGACTAATGATCGTACATCCACTGATACTTATGCTGAGTTCACTATAATCGTCCCACAGGAAAATGATAAATCTATCCAGTCGATAGTAGAACTTCAAAGTTATGATTTTAGGAGTGCTATGGTACTTAAGGAAGAATTACAAAAACGTAATGTTGGTTCAGCATTTATTTATGGAACGGATCGAATGGTGTCAAAGTTAGGGGAATACCTCTTTACTGAAGTGAAATGTGAAAAGAAGAAAGGTGTTAGTCTACTTGGTATCGTAGAGGTCGAAAAAGAAAAAGTCGTTGTTACACCAAATCACACTTATGATTTGAATGGAAAAATTCGTCCAGATATAGTATACCACCGAGATGCGACTACTCCACCTAATGTAGTAACTAAATTAACGGGCTTAGAGTATGATCCAAATTCATGGAGAACGGAAGTTATTCCATTATTTATTCAGAACGCAGTATATTTGCATGAACGCACCACTATGCTCAGTATAATTGGCTGGCTAACTGCAATTGGTTTTGAAACAATAATAAGAAAGAAAGGAAATACAGAGGGATTCTCACACGCTTTTCTTGTGGGAGTTAATGGTGGAGGTAAATCTGCTATAGCTGCAACACTTATGCCTTATTTCGGTTATGGCGGCAATACAACTTTGCCGAGTTTTACTACTCAATTTGGTGACTTAGCTTCTGTATCTACTAGTTACCATATACCAACTGTCAAAGATGAATATCGACCAAGCGATTGGAAAGAAGCAGTCCGAAATGAACGAAATAATTTTATCCGCGATTCTTTCGGTAAGAAGAGTGAGGATAAGGGAACGAAATACATGGACATTAATACCTATCCCAGCAAGAATCCACTGCTCATTACTGGACAACAGGCTCCTTCTGACCCTTCGCTAATTGAGCGGATGATAATGATCTTCATTAATTCAAATTTTATTAATGAAGAGGTCCTAACAGTTGAAGGTCAACGGGCCAGGGATATTCATGATTTATTGAACGATTCACAAAATAAGAATTATTGGACAGGATTCTTGATATGGGCAGCTAGACAAGACCCTGATGATGTGATCAAAATCTGGAAAGACTATATTGATACACTGAAGATCAAGTTTCCTAAGATGAAGATTCGTGAAGCAAAAAACTATGCCATTGTTCCACTTGGTTTATACATGTTTAAGAAACTAGCAGAAGAATACAACCTTGATTGTGGTTATACTGTTCAAGACATTGATTACAACATCTCCACACTGGGTGACCAGGTTACAACTGTTGTTGGTGAAAAGAAAGATGAACTTCGATTATTCTTTGAAGACTTAAATTGGTTTATTGAAACTCATGGAAATGCGCATGGTAAGTTGTTCGGTGATGATTACAGCGTAAGATTATACCAACCATCAGAGAGCAAGGCAGACGAGTATGGGAAAGATAAAAGGCCAGCTTTTGTACAAGGGAGAAAAGTACTTTTGATCAACATAGCTGATGCAGTGAAAACTATTGGAGATCGTTGTAAAAATAAGCATCATGAACAAATGTTGAAGCCAATAATTGCCAATGAGTTTGAGAAAACTAAGAAGAATAATGGTACTGGACTTGTCCTGGCTCCGGATGGATATCGGGCCTCATCTTCAAAACGTTACACAGCGTTTAACTGGGAGCAGGTAAAAGAGTATTTCAGTTACATTGAAAAACAAGCTGACGATGAAAAAGAGGCTAAGGAGAAGCAGTATGGAGGATATTCGATAGCCAATTGAGCATATTCTTTCCTTATTAGCACCCTGTTAAAATTCAGGGTGCTTTATTTTGTACTCTGCCACGGGCCACACAGGTGGAGAAGGAGCATGGCCAATAGTGGTATCATGAAAAGCCTAAGTAAAAGCACGGAATCTTAAAGATAGGGCTCTTAAAGTTGTCCTTCATTAAGAATTGTATATGTGATTGGGTAAGTGACTGCCACCAACCGCCACTTTCTTTTGTATGGTGGCCGTCGAATCTACGATCGCTCGTAAGGGTTCTGAAGTAATGGGAACACCCCTTAACTGCCACCTGCCACTGAAAGAATATCTCCTTAGTATTAATCCCCCTCCCCCTATACGTAGAGGAGGAGGGGGCGAAAGGGGAAGTATCAGACTTTAAGGTGACAGGTGACAGTTGTATACTGTTTCCATCGCCTCTGACTCCCTCGCGGCGCTCACGAAGTACTCCGCCACTTTGATGGCAGCAGTGGCAGCCGGTGGCAGTTCATGCGATTCGCCTACGCTAGTCATCCTCGTTAAGATTCTTGTTTCCTTTCCACGCCCATGGGGGGGGGGCTGGAGCTCTGCTACACAGTGGAGGGTTGAGTAGCGTCAACTTTGCTGTGCTCCTGACTGTTACTTCCTTCCTTAGTACTCCTCCCCCAGCAGCACTGTTGTCACGCTTCTGTCTCGCTCTGTCACAACAAACACCGCCTTCTCCCAAATTCCAGAGTACGTACTGACGATTCGCTCCCCGTGACTGATTGCCCACTGGTTGAGTTTCCAATCCATCTCGCTTACGTTTCCGTAGTTTCCACTCACATGGCAGTTTAGTACAAAGAGAACACCGAATTGAGTGATCAGTTCAGTAGCTCCAGGCGTCACTACTATTTCGCCCAATTCAAACAATTCTTTTTCCACTTCTAACTCCCCCCTAATTGCTAACGTTAGCAGATTCTACCACAGGGAAATCTAAGCACACAATCCCTGTGTTTACACGAATCTATGTCTCATGGAATTCTATGATATCAAAGTGGGGAATCAAAGATCCTTTGTACAGAGGCCTCGTAGGCAGCTTTTAGATCAGAGTTGTTTCTAACGCTTAGTGGAAAGTGTTCAGCGGCTCAAGGACTTCCAGCTCCTTCTCTACGATTCTTGTGCATTCAACATATTTCTCCGGCAAGCCCAATAGTTCTTTGCTGCCTGAACAAGCAGTGAGTTTCGCGAAAAAGCAAAGAAGCCGCTGACCATTGGTCGCAGCTGAGAACTTACCCTGAGGAGGGGCGGAAATCTTAACTCAGGGATTGCGCTGTGACTGATGTTGCTTGTGTTTTGTTAGCTGGAACACAGAAGTTAACTCCATTAAATGGTATTGTACTTGTAGGACGAAGAGGGGTGCCATTCACGGTCGTTTGTAGAAGCTTCCTCATCATTCGCCAATAGTTTGAGTGCGGATAGATTGGTAATCGTTATGTATTTATTATGTACAGAGATAATTTGTGCAGCCTGCAGCTCCTGCAAACCTATCGTCATAGATTCGCGGCTTATACCAATCATATGAGCCATGTGCTGGTGGGTGCATTTCCAGTCGATCAGATATCCTTCCTGAGACTCTATTCCAAAGTTGGAGTGTAGATCGAGCAGAAGATTGGCGATTCGGATTTTACTTGATAGAAATGCCAGATATTCCAATTTGCGATCCGCTTGGTCAAGTCGTTCGCTAACTACGTAGAAAAGTTTACGCAAGATTTGTGGATAGTGATCCATCAAATCTTCCAGATCGGATTTATGGATTGCCCATAGAACTGTCATCTCAAGGGTTGATACAGAAGCCAATCGTGTGCTGCTGCTGTAGATTGCCTCAAGCTCGCCAATCGACTCCCCTGGAAATTGATGTCCAAGAATAAGTTCTTTTCCTTCCGACTCGCGGAAGATCTTAAGCGAGCCTGATTTTATCACAAACATTTCCAATCCTGGATCTCCCTGTAGAAAAAGAACCTTATCCTTATGGTAGAAACGTTCTGTGAATTTGGACAATACATATTCTGGATTGGTCACAGTAATATCTTTGAATAGGGGTACGTCTAAAACAGACTGAAACACAAAGTTCACTTCTTCCTTAAATGTGATCTAAGTCGATTATTTCGAAATACATAGGTAAGAACTGTAGATAGATAACTTGTTCAATTGATATTGATAACGTTATAATGCCATAAAATTTAGTTTGGGGGGAGTCTTTTGAGCAATAATTATAAGAAGATATTGGTAGGTGTATTGTTGACAGCAACTCTCATAGGGCCAAATACTATGTTTGCAGCATCATTCAAAGATGTTGGAGAAAGTCACTGGGCTTATTCTACGGTAGAGTGGGGAGTAGGAGAAAAGATTGTTTCTGGCTATGAGGATGGAACATTTAAGCCACAAAAAGAAGTGACCCAAGAAGAATTCCTCTCGATGTTGATTCGGACATATGAAGGAACCAAGGTAGCAAGCGCTGGCGAACGTTGGTCGGACCCGTACTACAAGATCGCAAAAGCAAATAACTATCCAACCGGTTCTAACCGGAACGCAAAGATTACCCGTCAGGCCGTAGCTGAAATCATCGCGGGAACACAAGGTAAAAACTTCTCCGGAGACAACGCAATTAAGTTCCTCCTGTTGAACGGCCTTGCTGGAGGTAAAACCTCAAACACAGTGGCTGGCTTTGAAGGCGATGATACCTTGACCCGGGCTGAAGCGGTAACTTTCATTAAGAAAGTAATCGACAACTCCAGCACACATGATTTGCAAGTTCGTCCAACCGCTCCAAGCAGCACAGTGGAACTCGGTGAGGAAGAAGTTCCGAAAGGAACCATTGACGTCATTGATGGATACGATAAGCTGTTGGAGACTTACGCTAAACTAATGGAGCCAGCCGTTAAGAAGTATGGTTTCACCACTGGATATAATGCTCCCCAGGAAGCTGCTTTTATCCGCGACTCTAACGGATCAATTATTATGTCGTACAGTGACAGCTCCGCTAGTGGCGGTACTCAAGTCGTTTCGATGAGTGGTATGGCAGATGTTGCAACAGATACCATCTCTCAGCCTCGCTTGAACGCAGTACTCGCGGCAATGGGTGCTGTTGGGCTCCCTAACGGGGCCGATGTCAAAGCTGCAATCGTCAAAGCCCTAACAGAAGATAGCACTACTATCAAGTCGGGGGGCCTAACTCTTGAAGTTTTGGCAGTTTCGTACGGTCGCGTTGTAATCTACGTTGACTAGGTCATCTCAAATAGCTCATAACAGCCCCTGACCTAATCATAAGTCAGGGGCTGCTTTATGCCTGCCTTCACACAACGAAGAAGCCCCGTCCTCCTTTTACAGAGGCGGGGCTTCTTTCCAGCTAAAGCAATAAGGACTTGATAGTGTGAAGGTTGGGAGCCTTCAGCAAGGTTGGTCCAGTGCAAATTGGCGGGCGCACCAGAACACCAAAGCAGCTTCTCACGCAACTTTTTGGAGGGCTCGAGAGAATCCCCAAATTGAGAGCAGCAAGCACCGTTAAGAAATTCAAGCAGTTGTGGTCCGCATACAGTTCACTGGGGGCAAGGAGCTAAGCTTATACGAGGGCATAGATTCAACAGTGAAAAGACGTCAGAGGCTTGTATAATTTCCAGACGTCTTTTGATTTTGTTTTGATATCCCCAATATTGCTCTTAAGAACAGGAAATACTCTGGGATTACTCAAAGGCAGATTGGTCGTAGAGAGAATCGTTATATGGAAATTCACGGCGCTGATTCACTTGAGGTTGATACGATGCAACCAACTACACAGGTAAAACGAAGAACGAGGACTTAGACTTACTGTATTGTTTAAGAACAGTATAGAATTCAATAATGAAGTAAGAGCGTTTACGACAAAGTCGGAAATGTTAAGAAAAGCTGCAATGTTGTTTTTGGTAATTGGCCCTATGAGCAGGATTAACTTATTTTACGAAAGGAAATGGGCAAATATTAAAGTGCTCATAACTTGCAAATAAGTAGGATTTCGTCTCCAGCCTCGCTAAAGAATACGAGTGATATCAATCATCTTCGGTTTATGGAGGTTAAGAATGTCGTTGGAATGAGATTGCCTTGGCATGTAAACTCCATATGTATTGATCGAGATATTGTTGTGTTGTGGAATTATGGTTGTGGTTATTTCAGTGGGATTGAATCGGGATGAGCTGGAATTGAGTGTTGGGAGATAGGAGAGTTCTACGGTTGGGTTTGGGGTTGGAGACGAAGTGAAGGTAGGCGATAGGATTGAGAATTGAAGAAGTGAGAGGGTGAAAGGAGAGCTGAGGTTGGCTGAGTGAGAGGGAGCAGGTTAGAGCTTGTTGCGTTTGGCGGGGGAAGTGAAGTAGTGATGAAAGATTGTACATGGGAAGAAGGCTGTTCGGGTGCAATAATTGTTGAATTGATATTTCTACTGTTAAGATTAACATGTCTATTGATAAGCTTGGCATGAGGTTAAAAAGAGATGCAGTGCAATAGACAAACCAAAGAGGAAAGCGGCTGTTCGCCCATATGCGAATGGGCGCCTTTTTTGCGTTGTGATAAAAATATAGGAGGGATTAAATGAGAGGTTGTGTTAGCAAACGTGGGAATAAATGGTGCTACGTGGTTGAGTATGGGCGACATCCAGAAACTGGTAAAAGAAGACAAAAGAGCAAAAGTGGATTTGCGACAAAAGTTGAGGCAGAGAAGGCCTTGAGTAAAGTTTTGCACGAGATGAACACAGATACGTTCATAGAGACAACAAAGGATGATGTAACAACTTTTATTACGACTTGGCTGGCACAGAAAAAGATGACAATTAGGCCTGGAACATACAAGACATACCGTTGGTTGGTGAATTATCACATTATTCCACAGCTAGGTCAACTGAAGGTGGCTAATCTCTTGCCGCAACATTTAGTGAGCATGTACGAAAGAATGCAGGGCGGCGAGAAGAAGCTTTCTCCGCAGACAATCAACCATGTTCATAAGGTGCTCCACGATGCCTTGAAGACGGCAGTGCAGTGGGGACTGCTAACCCGGAACGTCTCAGAGCTTGTAAAACCTCCGAAGATACCAAAAGCAGAAACTAAGGTATGGAACGAAGAAGAATTAATGGAGTTTCTTGAATTTACGAAGGACAGCCGCTACTATATCATCTTTCTGCTGGCTGCTACAACAGGTATGAGGCGTGGAGAAGTGCTTGCTCTACGGTGGGAGGATGTTGACCTCAAGGCAGGCAAAGTGACTGTACGAAGATCATACACTCGTGGAGTTGTTGGCCATATCTTTCAAGAGCCAAAGACTAAAGCCGGTATTCGCTCCATCGTTCTTCCACAACAAACCACAGATGCACTGAAGAAACAGCGGCTTTTACTCGAAGATGATCGAAAGAAAGCGACAAAGAAGGGGACAGAGTATAATGATTATGGACTGGTTGCACAGACAAAGAACGGCTATCCGGTAAATCCTTATTATTTGGAATCCCGTTGGCTTGATTTTATAAGAAATTCCGGTTTGCCACGTATAAGGTTTCACGACCTTAGGCATACACATGCAAGTCTTTTGCTGAAGGCCGGAGTGCATCCGAAAGTTGTTACTGAGCGGCTGGGACATTCAAGCATCACTATTACGCTGGATCGTTATTCGCACTTGTTCCCAACGATGCAACAGGAGGCGGCAGAGAAGCTGGATGACCTTATGAAAGCTGCAGACAAATCTTCAATTCCTATACCAGTAGCTGTTCACCAGAGTGATGGATTTTTATTGCAGTAATTCCTGACCCCCTAGAGTATTCTGGCTAGGGGGTTGTGTATGCTCAGTCATTCGACAACGGAGAGTTGATGCCGTCAGGTTTTGTTTGATTCCAGGTGCCTAGAAACTAAATTCTCCGCGTCCCTGTTTGCAGATTGTTTGCAACTGAACGCCGAAAGGACTGAACTAGGTAGCTTACAAATCAACAACCGGTTCAATCCACAAACCTGCTTATCCCAATTCTTTCACTTTTCAATCCTGCTCCGTCGCATATTTTTATAATCACTACAAGCACTTCAGCTCCTTGCATACAGTCGCACATACTCATTGTTATTTTCAAATATAAATCCTTTAATTATTCTCACAATTTTCGAGTTTTCCATTGAAAGAATCTATAAGATACAAGATGATAATAAAAATATTGTACCTTGTCTTTTTGTGAGGTAAAATTTTCTTGTAATGTAAACTTTAAAAATGAGGCGATCTATTTGTTAACAGTGGGCTCTAAGATTAATGAAAGGTATGAATTAATTGAATTTATTGCTCCAGGAGGAATGGGTGAGGTTTGGAAGGCTATAGATCACACACTCACAAGGAATATTGCTATTAAAATGGTGAATGGAAATTATCTCAAACAAAATCCAAGTGCTGCTGATATTCTACTTGATGAGGCAAAAGCGGGAGCAAGTTTACTAGGACATCCGAATGTAGTTTCTATCATTGATTTTGGTTCTTTCCAAATATCCAATGTCCTTAATTACTTTATAGTTATGGAACTTGTTGATGGTATAAATGTTAATAGGTGGATAGAAGAGTATAAGCCTTTGATTGATAAAACTACTTATTACAATATATCATTGTTTATAGCCCTTGAAGTTTGCAGAGCAGTTGCATATGCTCATCGCAAGGGGATTTTGCATCGTGATATTAAGCCGCTTAATATTTTTTTATCAAAATTCGGCTTAATTAAGGTTGGGGATTTTGGCTTAGCTAGATTTATTGAAGCAGTGACAAGATCTCATACAGTTTGGGATTTAGGAACACCTTCTTATACAGCACCAGAACAATGGAAGGGAGAAAAAGCCACTAAAGAAACAGATATTTATCAGCTGGGTTGTACTTTATATCATCTTTTTACAGGGAAACCACCTTTTGAAAAAAACAGTGGGGCAGCTTTAATGTACGCTCATTTAAATGATAATCCTACTGCGCCTCATTTTGTTTCAGACATTATTCCCCAAGATCTCTCAGAGCAACTACTTAAGTTGTTAGATAAAGAACCAAACAAAAGATGCAGTTTGTGGGAAATCAACGATAAGCTTGCCGATCAGATACAAAGGAAGTTTACAATGGAAGGGAATTTTCATTTGCTATCCGATGCTCAAAAAGAAAAAGTTAATGAAATTACTGAACTTGAAATAAACGCTAAAACACCAACAAAATTTACTTTTCCAGATTTTTCCGAGATCCTTTCGGAAAGTATTGAATTAATCCTTGAAGGTATAACCGATTTGAAAATTACAAGTGAAGAAACATAGAATATTGAGTTAAAAATCTGATTTTCTTGAATTAAATAGTTTATTTAGGAGATAACAAATTCCAAGATGATCTTTTCCATTAACATAAGTCAGTTCAATAATATAGAAGATGATATAATTAACTATGTTTATTTAATAGTCTGTATAAAAATGAGAGTTCAACCTCTAATTTAAATGAAAATTTAACATAATTATATATTTTGATTTTAAGATTTAGAACCTTTCAAATAATATTATTGCGATAGAACTAACTTTTTGTATCATTTAAGTCTATTTAATGCATTGTGGGCGGAAATAAAGTTGTGAATGAGATTCTTAAAACCTCAGAATATAATTCTAAAGATAAAAGAGTCGCTATATTGCGTTTGCAGTTTGTTTGCAATCGAACGCCAAAAGGATTGAACCGGGATGCATATTCATCACTCGGTCCAGTCCCTTTGGCTGCTTAACAAACTACTTCTCTGTTCTTACTCTTCCCCAGAAGCTATAGGGTTGTCCTCGTAAGAAATCCAGTCACTCCAGCTTCCCGCATACAGCCGCACATTTTTGAACCCGGCCTTCTCCAGCGCCAGTACATTCGGGCAGGCGGTTACGCCGGAGCCACAGTAGACGATGATCTCGCGGTCCTTGTCAAGGCCAGTGAAATGCTCCGCAAGCTGTTCGGCGCTCTTGTAGCTGCCATCAGCGTTCTGCGTGTTTTTCCAGAAGTAATTGACTGCGCCGGGGATATGACCTGCTTTCTTGTCCATGGTTTCGTTCTGGCCCTGGAAGCGGTCGCCCGCACGGGAATCGATCAGGATCGGCAGGTCAGATAGAGGTTCTGATGAGCCATTATCAACAGCGTCAGCCTTAGCCGCAGCTGTCTTTTCCGATACCGCCCGCACTTCATCCACACCAGCCAGCATCTGCGGCTGCACATTAGCAGTGAATGTACTCGGCACCCGCACCGGCTGATGATCCGTCACCGGATATTTCGCTTCTTTCCAGGTACTGAAGCTGTCTTCCAGAATAAACACCTGCTCGTGCCCCAGATAGCGCAGCAGCCACCAGAGACGGGCCGCGTTCATGCCGCTTTCGTCATCATAGGCTACAATGCGTGTATCATTGCTGATCCCAAGCCGGGAGAGCCGGGCTGCAAGCACCTGCGGGTCGGGCAGCGGATGGCGTCCGCCGTGTTCTGTGACCGGGCTGGACAAGTCCAGCTCCAGGTCGAGATAGACCGCTCCCGGAATATGCTCCTGCTCATAGCTTTCCCGGCCAGCCTGAGGTTTGCCTAATGTGAACCTGCAGTCCACAATCGTCTGCTCCGGGTCATACAATCTGGCTAGCAGCCAGCGTTTGGATACAGTTGCGTCCATAATAAATCCCATCCTTTGCGCTATGATATGTATTGCATTATTATAACGGAAAAAATACAGGGACGCATACACGGTCCTAATCCATTTATTCTGTTGCCTTGCCGTACGTTTTCTTCCAGTGCTCCAGCCACTCCGGATAATCCATACCCTTTATCTGTTTCAGTGTTTTTCCTTCAATTGAGTATGCTCCTCCCGCCATGACGAGGTTCTTTACTTTGCTTAGTGGACCTGAAATTCCGCCAATGACCTTGCTGTCAACAATCATAACGGAGACAGAAATCCTGTAATCGTCCGGACTGTATTGCTGTTCCAAGGGGTGATCCTTCACGATGAATGGATAGGTGACGATCTCTTTTCCGAAATAGGCGTCAGGTTCCTGCTTCTGAACCCCCCAAAGCTGCATATAATCGAGATTCTCAAGCATTTTCTGCTCCAATGTATATTTGGTGGGCTCTCCTTCATGAGCTACAATCGTATAACCGAGGGTTTGAACATAATCGGCTGCAATTTGCTCGTCGGTTTTACCTTCGCCGGGGTTATCTTTGTTGCCGCATCCTGCCATAGTTAACAGCACAAGGCTGAGAAGAAGGGATAGTATCGCGCGGATTTTCAATGATAGTCCTCCAATCTTAATGATTAACTCATACTATCACATCAAGAAATATTTGGAATAAACAAAATAAAACGTTTACCGTGAAAAATATAGAGATACCCGTCTATCTTATCCTGCTGCAATATTTCAATAGTCATTTTGGAAAAGGGGTTTGACACACTGGGGTGACAGCTATAGTATTGCTTTTGAACTAAGTGGTATCGATATTTTTGAGAGAGAGGCATGAGTCTGTGGAAACAATAGTGAGGGAGCATTGGCCGGAATGGGTCGGAACGCTAAAGAAGCGCAGCGGAGGCTGGAACAATACAACCTATATAGTAAACGGAAGCGGCCGGAAGGGCGTTCTGCGCATTTATGATACCCATCGCGACAGGGGAAAAATAGAATTCGAACATTATGTGCTGCTTGAGCTGAGTAAGCTGTCATTACCGTTTAGTACACCGCTGCCGGTTCAAACCGTATATGGTGACACACTGGTGCAGCTTGAAGAGGGAAAGGGCAAATTTGCCTGCTTGTTCAGGTATATTGACGGTGATTCCCCCGGGGAAGAGGTTACCGGTTACTATGAGTCGTTCGGCGCGTCTGCAGGACAGCTGTCGTCCGTTCTGTCTGAATTAGCTCCCGGCCCGAAGCCGGTTTACCGTCCCTATTACGAGCTCCGCCAGGCATATCCGCTATGTACTGATGAGACGGTCCGGGAGCTGTGCATGAATCCGCCGAAGGCGCTGGCTGAGCTGAAGGTGAAGCTTGGCAGGATATATGAGGCCTATGTCAATATTGCAGATTCGCTAAAGGAACTGGAAACGCTCCCGCATCAGCTGATCCACGGAGATCTCAATGCTTCTAATCTGCTGGTGGATACGGATGATTACAGCCGGGTTGCGGCACTTCTTGATTTTGAATTCTGCACCTATGATTTGCGGGCCATGGACCCTGCAGTCATTCTGTCGGGGCTGCTGGGCCATCCGGAGCAGCAACAGGCAGTCCGTGATTTCTGCAGAGGCTTCAGCCGGAGCGTAACGCTGACTGCCGAAGAGCTGACAGCGATTCCGGTCTTGATGCTGCTGCGCAAAATTGATGTGTTTCTGCATTTTGCCTCCCGTTATCTGGAAGGGACGGATCCAATCAGCGTGCTTCATGAGCAGACGCGGCTGCTATCCGCTGATCTGATCCAGCTGTCGGCAGGAACAGCAGGGATTGTGGAGCTTTTGCGGGAAGAGCAGGATAGATCCGACAGGGGTTAGCACGGGGATAGGCGGCATGAATATGCGGAAAAGGTTATCATACAAGTGTTGTTAGCAGGAGAATAGCTGCACTCTGTGCATTTAAAACCCGTGTAAAGCTGCATGGGTACGATATACGTGTATTTTGTGCTGCTAAATCCTTTTTAAGTAAAACGATCTTTTGCAAGCATTTTAATTGCACAGAATGGAGATTCTTGAGCGAACTAAGTGGAAATCGCCATCTAATACCTGGTAAACTGAAGGTTTGAGAAATCTAGTTGGAAAAACGGCACTTAATGATCCGCTTTTTGCCCATAATGAGGGTTGCAGCCTTAATTAAGTAGCGATTTCGCAACTAATTACCGGAAAAGTTGAGCTTGTATGAGATTAAGCAGCAAAAATCCAACTAAATGTTTTGGAGCCTCAGCGTGATCTCAATAAGTCTGTCGTTGAGGAAGCTCTGACTACTCTCTCAACAAACCAAACAGCTGCAGCATGGAACCCCTGGCAATAAGTCCAGGGTTCTTGCTGCAGCTGTTTGATTTACCCGCTAATCACATCCGGCGTGCCTCTTAGTATTTCCTTATAAGTCTCAATCGCCAAGGCCCGTGAACGCTTCAGGTCGACAATGGCCTCCGGGCGGGGCAGATGGATCTCTTTGTCGGACAGACCGGACAGCTCCGGCATCCATGCCCGGATATAGCTGCCGTCCGGATCATGGGTCTGCGACTGCGTGACCGGATTCATCACCCTGAAGTACGGGGAGGCATCGTATCCAAGAGAGGAGCTCCATAGCCAGCCGCCGCGGTTCAGCACATTATCGTAATCCTTCAGCTTCAGGCGGAAGTACCGTTCCCCGTAAATAAACGGACAGCCCAGGTTTTTGGTCAGGAACATGGCGGTAATCATCCGCAGCCTGTTCGGCATCCAGCCGGTCTCGTTCAGCTGACGCATTGCTGCATCTATTACCGGAATGCCGGTATTGCCGCTGGACCAGGCTGCAAAATGATCCGTACTAAGCGCTGACAGGTCATAAACCTTTTCATAGCTGAAGAAATCAGGGTCCATCCGGGCCTGATACAGGTAAAAATCCCTCCAGCCCAGCTGCCTCAGCCAGTCTTCCCCGCTTCTGCCGTCCTCCGTCAGCCGGCTGTAAACCGTCCGCACCGAGATGGCTCCGGTGTTGAGATGTCGGCTGATCATGCTGGTTCCCTGCTGTGCATATTTGTCGCGTGCGACCTGGTAGTACTGCAGCTCGGTCTGCAGGAAATCATCCAGGATAAGGCCGGGACTCATGCTGCGTGCCGATAAGGTCAGCTGAGACAGCTGACGGGTGATTTCCTCGGGAAGCCTGAATTCAGAGACAGCATCAGCATCGAGTGATGCGGTATCCAGCTGCTGCAGGCGGGCAGAGTAGGGCGGGCGGAAGCGTTCAGCGAGAAAGCTGCGCCAGCGGCGGTAAAAGGGAGTGAACACCTTGAACGGTTCGTTCCGGCCGCTCCACTCCATAAAATCATTGTGGTCACAGAGCATACTGTCCTGGCAGGAGAGAAAGCGGAGGCCAAGGCCTGCCGCGGTGTCGCTCAGCAGGCTATCTCTTTTTAACGCGTAAGGAGTATAGTCGGTATGGGTTATTACGAGATCAATCGGGTGGATCTGGGACAGCTTGCCCACAATGACCTCAGGCTCGCCGTACAGTATGTGAAGCAGCTTGCCTTCCCGGGCATACTCCTCCTGTAACCTGGCTACATGTGTAAGGAAGTTGATGCCGCTGTGTTCAAGATGGCGACCATTGCGCAGAAGAAAAGGTTCGAGGATCAGTACATGCAGCGAACGATCTCCGGCAGCTTGAATGAGGTCAAATGCCGGCAGATCATAAGTCCGCAGATCCTTGCGGTGGATGAATAGAATCATATGGGCAGCTTCCTTTCACAGACAAAAAGGTTTACTCATTATTAAACTGTGAACCGGGCAATGAACTATGGCAGCGAATAAATGATTATTATCCGTACAGCTAGATTAGCCTGTACCCAGAAGGCAGGTCGCCGGTTCTGCGGATTTCCCGGATTTGCGCGAGGGTAAGGCGCTGATTGGTTGATATAATGGATTCTACATCATTGCCGCGGATAAAGTCATCCAGATCACGGATGTTATGATTTCCGCGGAGCACGCGGAAGCTGCCTCTAAACCGGGTTCTGCTGAACAGAACCAGGGTTGCATTGCTGCTGGTAGAGAAGAAACGCAGGCTCTCAATACCATCAAGGATATTATCGGTATTGCGGATGCCCAGGTTACCGGTATAGGTTCTTCTGCGGCCCAGGTAATTTTCTTCCTCATAGACTCTCAGGCGGGGGTAAGTCTGGGATACATGAACGTCTGGCTTCATCATCATTCCTCCTAAGGTTGTCAACTCTGATGCAATTCTATTTTATGTACTGTCCATATTTTGGTGTGGTTGATAAACTAGCAGTCCGTTAATAGGGCACCCCAACAGGGAACACGAACCGGAGTCAAAATAATCCGGAAGTTCAGGCTTTACTTTACCATTATCCTAGTGTACTATGTAACTAACACACCAGTACAGGGGGTACAACGGAAATGGAGCGGACTTCAGTTAACCGGCCACAGTCAGCGGCCGCAGGCGATCTGCCGGTTCTGCAAATGAAAAATGTTACAAAGATGATTAAAGGGAAGGCGATCGTCAACCAGCTGTCTTTTGAAATCCGTAAAGGGGAGGTTGTAGGGCTGCTTGGGCCAAATGGTGCGGGCAAGACGACGGCGATCCGCCTGATGACCGGACTGATCAGAATGACAGAGGGTGATGTCCTGATTCACGGCCACAGTATCCGCCATGATTTTCAGCAGGCTATCGCCCATATCGGGGCCATTATCGAGAACCCTGAGTTTTATTCCCATATGAGCGGACTTGATAATCTGAAGCAATATGTGCGGATGAGCGACGGGATTGCTGAATCGCGGATAGCTGAGGTAGTAGAACTGGTAGGACTGCAGAATGCGCTGGATAAAAAGGTTAAAGCCTACTCACTGGGCATGCGCCAGCGGCTTGGTATTGCCCAGGCCCTGCTACACTCGCCGAAGCTGCTGATTCTGGATGAGCCGACCAATGGACTTGATCCGGCGGGTATCCGTGAGATGCGGGGGTATATGCGAAAAATCGCCGAGGTGGAAGGGATCTCCATCCTGATCTCCAGCCATATGCTGGGCGAAATCGAGCAGATCTGCCACCAGGCGGTCGTCATCCAGAACGGCACGTTAGTCAAAGTTACCCGGCTTGGAGCACAAGACAGCACAGAGAATGAAGTATCCCTGAGCATCAGGGTTGATAATCTTACAGCGGCGGCAGCTGTGATTCAGGCGGAAGAGGGAGTACGGTTGACTGCCACAGATGAACAACATTCCGAGCTGATTATCAGCCTGCACGACCGTAAAGTGCCTGAGCTGGTTGCCTCGTTCAGTGCGGCCAAAGTCGGTATCTACCGGATTACTGAGCATAAACAGAGCCTCGAAGATGATTTCCTGAAATGGACTGGAGGGAACCGGATTGCGTAAATTTAATTTGCTGGTAGTCAATGAATGGGTGAAGATGGCCAAGATACGCTCCTTTGTTGTACCTTATCTGATTCTTATGCTGTTCCCGCAGCTTTTGGGATATATTTTCCATTCTGTGTCGCCCGGCTCCTTTGCTTCAGCAGCGGGTTTTACGAGGGAAATGCTGCTGCCGACCGGAATGGGCCAGGTGATGACAATTCTGTCGATCATCGGTACCGCGGGGATTGTCGCCAAGGAGCATAGCCGCGGGACCATCAAGTTCCTGCTGATCCGCGCCCGCAGCCGTACAGCCATTCTGGCATCCAAATATGTGACCGTTCTGCTCTATGTTCTGAGTCTGACTGCCGTTGCGGCGGCAGGTATTTTCCTTAGCGGCATGATATGGTTTCAGACAGGAGGCGGAGACACGGGAATAGCAGATATACTGCTATCGCTGTTGTACGGATGCATATATTCTTTTGTATATGTGACTCTTGCGTTTATGCTGGGTGTGCTGACCCATTCGACAGGTGTTGCTATCGGTCTTTCAATGTTCCTGTTAACAATGGATAAAATGGTGATTTCGCGCAGCTTCTATAAGTATTTCCTGTTCCCCAACCTTGATTTGTCCGTGTACGGAAGCGGTCAGCAGGCTCCGCTGCCAGGCATGACGGTCGGCTTTTCGATTGTAGTTCTGGCTGTTTATATGACCGTATTTCTGCTGGCGGGCTTTCTGGTGTTCAGACGAAGGGACGTTGCTTGATGACGATTGAATTTGACAACAACCAGCCGATTTATTTACAGATAATGAACTATCTCAAAGGCGAGATCATCACAGGCAAGCTGAAGCCCGGTGACAAAATCCCCTCTGTACGCGAGCTTGCTGCGGAACTGCAGATTAATCCGAATACAGTGCAAAGAACCTTTCAGGAACTGGAGCGTGAAGAGATCGTGGAGACGCGGCGCGGCATGGGGAGATACGTAACAGGGAGGGAAGAGACCATTATGAAGATCAAACGGGAAATGGCCCAGGACATTCTTGAGCGGTTCGTCCGCGGCATGCAGGAGCTTGGTTTCCAGAGTGAAGAGATTGTAAAGGCTGTGGCTGACAATATTGCGGCAAAAGAAAGCAGGGGGATGTAAGGGTGGACAGCATACTTAAGGTTCAGCAGGTATCCAAAGCATACGGCTCCAGGCAGGTGCTGCACAATGTTTCTTTTGAACTGGGCGCCGGTAAAATCGCCGGGCTGCTCGGCAGCAACGGAAGCGGAAAAACCACGCTGATGAAGCTGATATCAGGGCTTGCCCAGCCGTCCGCCGGCAGCATTTCCGTGCTGAACACACCCGTAGGGGAAGAAAGCAAGCTACTTGTATCCTTCATGCCGGACCGTCCGCTAACAGAAAAATGGATGAAGGTTGGCGATGCACTGAAATTTATGCGTGACTTCTACCCTGATTTTGACCCGGAAAAAGCCCGCCGCATGCTGGACTTCATGAAGCTCAGTGAAAAAAGTAAAGTATCCTCGCTGTCCAAAGGGATGAACGAGCGCCTGCAGCTTACGCTTGCCCTGTCCCGCAGGGCCAGGCTGTATATGCTGGATGAGCCGATTGGCGGCGTTGATCCGGTGGCCCGGACCAAAATCCTCAATGCCCTGATGGAGTTTTATGAGGAGGACAGTACGATTCTGATCTCTACCCATCTGGTATCGGATATTGAACGGATTTTTGATGAGGTGATCTTTATTAAAGAAGGGGAAATATTCTTGCATAGTGATGTTGAGGAATTGCGGCTGCAGCGCGGTAAGAGCATTGATGAGCTGTTCAGAGAGGTGTATGCGGAATGCTGAAGCTGATTTCTTACGATTTCCGGCGCAGCCGTGACCGCATACTTGCGGTACTGGTAATTATGATCCTGTTTCAAATCGGGGTCTGGTTATCTTCCGGTACAACGATTGAAGAGACAGTCTCTATACATTTAATCGTCTATTTTGTGGTAGGAACCATCTTCCTGTTCTTTGCCGCCTTCAGCTACAACCGTAACCTGAAATCCTATCCGCGCAGGCTGATTCCTGTAAATGCAATATATACCGTACTATCGCCGCTCCTGCTGTACTGGCTGCTTCTGCTGTCTCTGCTGCTGATCGGACTGATTCATCTGGGATTGTATGTCCTGGTCTACTCAGCTGATTTCCTACCCGCGAACTTTTGGCCCGTTGTGATACGCAGCACATTACAGTGCACTTGGTCTGCAGGATTAATCCTGCTGATGGTAATGTTCGCTTGCACGGTGGCACGCAGTATTCCGTTAAAAGGGAAGGTTTGGATTACACTTGCTGTTCTCTTCGCTATAGAAAATGGGGTGGCTTACCTCGAGAAGCTGCTGTTTAACAACTATTTTATCGGGCTTGACAATGCGTTCCGGTTCGAAATTACAAAAGCCTCAGATCTCTCCAGCGGGCTAGAGCTTGTCTATACCGGCTCGGATTTGATCGGGGTGCTGGTTTTTGAAGCCGGGGTTGCTGTACTGCTGGTCTATGCGATGACCTTGCTGATCAGGACAAGAACGGAAATTTAAACACATAAAACGGTCACAAAAGCAGAGCTGTCCGGCAGCTCTGCTTCTTTGTCTTCATGGGGTATAATATTATACCTGGTGACATTACAGCGCCGTGCGCGTATTTGTCCACAATTCCAGTTCGCGTACCAGCTGCTCATCTTCCTGTTCGTTCAGCTCAAGCCTGATTCCATATTGGAATTGTCCTATACCAAACATCCAGCCCCAGCGCACGCTGCCCTCAAACTGCAGATTCTGTTCGGCCAGCCGGAAATGGATGATCAGCTTGGTATCACCTGAGGTAAAGCGGAGGTTCAGCGAAGTGCGCACCTTACAGCCCGAGCGGCTGAGATCAAGCAGCACACCCTCGGTTAATTTACCGGCGCCAGGACCGGTATTGCCTGCAGGAACTTCAAGCCAGCATTCGATCGGCTGGTTCATTACATATCGGAATGGTTCTTTTCTGCTGGAGTCGTCCATCATTTACCTCCGCCTGTTTTTTTGCTATTATAGCGGAATGACAGGATGAGAACAATCTACTATAGTGCCATTTTTAAGAGAAATAATCATTTATTTATTTTAGCAGGGGATAAAAGGGGCGTGCAGGTCTTGTATCAGTATGATAATAAAAGCTTTCTGGAGCAGAAATTTGATTACGCATCTCTGCAGGACGGAGAGCTGAACGGCTGTACCTTTGAACGCTGCTCGTTCAGGGGGGCGTCGATGGAGGAGATGAACTCCAGCTGCTGCAGATTCATCGACTGCGATTTTTCAGGGGCACAGCTGAATGCATCGCTGCACCGGGGAGCAGCCTTTACGAACTGCAAATTTACGGGAGCCAATCTGTTTGTTGCGAAATTTGAGGACTGTAAAATGACAGGTTCTGATTTTGCCAATGCTGCCATGGACGGCATTACACTGGACGGCGGGGACTGGTCATATACAAATCTGCGGCATATTAACCTGGCGCGCCAGGATTTGCGGGGCATCCGGTTTACAGAGGCGGACATGCTGGGCTGCAATCTGCAGAAATGTGACCTGCGCGGTGCGGATCTGAGCCGTGTGCGGCTAAGCCAGTGCAAGCTTGAGGGAGCTGATCTGCGGGATGCAAAGCTGGAGGGGATTGATCTGAAGAGCCTTGACCTGAAGAACGTAAGGATTGACGTGGAACAGGCTGTGCTGCTGGCCCGCTCACTGGGGGCCAAAGTAGGCTGAAGGATAGGCCGGAACAGGGCTGCAGCCCCGCTCTTATGAAGAGGCGGAGCTGCTTTTTTTTGTGCGGACGGTCATCTTCTGTTAACGGATCAGAGCTGGTAGAGCGAAGCCATGCAGTCAACAAACATTTTGTTGTACCCCGAACGGGTAAGGTCATGAGTTGAGGCTATATCGCGGCCAAGGAACTCGAACCACGTAATTTCAGTGCCGTCTTTTTTATAAACAAATCTCTCATGCCGGATTGAAAAGGTGTCATTCTCGAAAGATGGGACTTGCTCATAGTTAAGCTCGGTACCCTGTTTCTCGCAGACCAGTGTTGCCAGAAGAATCAGCATTTTGAAAGGGTCATCATACATTTCGAATTGTTCGCTCACGGGACTACCACTCCTTGGTTTGGGCATGTGCTGCTGAGCAGAGTATACTACAGCATCCCTGCGGGATCACTAGCCGTGGAAGAACTCAGTATTATTTTGATATAACATATCAGCTTAATCAAGAAATTACATAATCGCAGGTTTGCTTATTATCACTACGGTTCTGTCCGATATATAATTATCGACTTACTTCGACAAGGGGACATGTGTATGTCATTTAACCTGCGCACCTTTTTTTCAGGCGCATTCGCTGTCATTATTATTCTGCTTACAGCCCTGCTGATCTGGATCATCGGCAGCGAATCAACGAAATCAGTGGAACGGAGCATTGGTGGCTCGCTTGCCGGGGAAGCGAAACAGATGGCAGAGAAACTCGATCATTTCATGTGGTCACGCTCCGGTGAAGTTCAGGTGCTCAGCAAACTTGCCGCTTTTCAGGAGCCTTATGATAAGGCGGAAATCAGCGGTCTGCTAAATGAGCTGAAGAGCAGCCTGCCTGTGTTCACCTGGGTGGGATTTCTGGATCCGCATGGTAATGTACTGTCGTCCACGGATAATATTCTGGCGGGCCAAAATATCAGCCAGCGTCCTGTTTTTCAGGAAGGAATAAAAGGCTTGTTCATCGGGGATGTCCACGATGCCGTACTGTTGTCCAAGCTGCTGCCGAATCCCGGCGGAGAAGAGCTGCAGTTTGTTGATGTGAGCCTGCCTGTTTACAATAAACAGGGTAAGACCACAGGAGTGTTGGCAGCACATCTCAGCTGGGAGTGGTCACGTGAGGTGGAGAAATCCATTGTCGATCCCCTTAAAGAGCGGATGAGCGGTATCGAGGTGCTGGTAGTCAGCCGGAAAGATGACACTATACTGCTTGGACCTGACAATCTTACCGGAACCAAGTTTACAGATCAAGTGCTGGAGAAGGTAAAGGCGGGGCAGAATTCCTGGATGGTAGAGCGTGCGGACGGCAGTAATACATACCTGACAGGATATGCTTATGGTGACGGTTATCTGAATTATCCCGGTCTTGGCTGGTCTGTCATTATCCGCCAACCTGCGGAAATTGCCTTTGCTTCGGTTCATCAGTTGGAGCGGTTCATTATTCTGAGCGGCCTGGCTGCTGCTGTTGTGTTCGGTGTGATCGGCTGGTTCCTGGCGGGATGGATTTCCCGGCCGCTGAATGCCATTTCCAGGGCAGCGGATTTGCTCAGCTCCGGCGCCTGTGTGGACATTCCGACTTCGGCCAGAATCACGGATGTGACGATTCTCTCCGCCTCTCTGCAGAACTTAGTGGATAACCTGACCAAGACAGAGAGCGAGCTAAGCTATATGTCTGATATGGCCATGCATGATTCACTGACCGGGCTGCCAAACCGTGCGGCACTGGATGAATTTATGACTCATGCGGTTAGTAAGGCCAAGCAGAATCAGACTACACTCAGCATTCTGTATCTGGATTTAGACGGATTCAAAAGGGTGAACGATACATACGGCCATGCGACAGGCGATGTACTGCTCCAGCAGGTTGCGGGCAGACTGCTGGACTCCACGCGTGATCACGAAATCGTTGCCAGGCTGGGAGGGGATGAGTTCGTTGTCATTCTACATACCTCCGCCGGCAAGCCGATGCAGGAGTCGGAAATTGTGGCTACGCGTATCATCAGCAAAATTAATCTTCCGTTCCTGATTGGAGGCGAGAGTCTTCATGTCGGCTGCAGTGTAGGTGCAGCGGTATGGTATCCGGATGCGGGGGAGCCGGCCGAAGCGATGCGGCTGGCAGATGAGGCGCTCTATATTTCCAAGCGCAGTGGTAAAAACCGGATAACCTTTGAGGCTGCAAGCTGATGCTCTTCGCCCTGCCGTTCTGAAAATAAGAAAGCTCTTTTGGCCTGTAGCGTTATAAACGCCTGCAGCTCAAAAGAGCTTTTTTATGTAAATGGAGTAATATGTAAACTGCTAGAAACGATTAACGCAGCCTTTTACGCGGGTTAGACCACCATTTGATCCACAGATTGTTTTCGTCGTCATGAAAGAACTTGATTCCAACCCACTTCAGAGGTGTCCACACCTCTTTAAAATAATATGAAGGCATAGTCTAATATACCCTCCTTCTAGTTATATTTTACTATATAATACGCCTAAATATTGGATTTAACAAGACAAGCCGAAAAAAAACCTAAAAAATAATATTAAAATTGTAGTGATTTTGTATAGGGGACGCCGGGAGCATCGCTCTGGCGTTTGTTTGCGCTGCAGTAAAAAGTGCATGCTGCCGGGGCCTTTAGGGATAAGCACAAGCCTTTCAGCAGAAGGTGCATTTAATATAGAGAAAGGATGTGAGAGCATGACCAATGCGGAGTTTATCGCGCGGATTGTGCCCTTTGCAATAGCGGATATGCAGCGCAGCCACATTCCCGCTTCACTTATCATAGCCCAGGCTGCGTTGGAGTCGGGCTGGGGGAACAGCGGATTAACGGTAAAGGCCAATAACCTGTTCGGCATCAAAGGCAGCGGACCGGCAGGAAGCATTGCTGCCCGGACAACGGAATACTTAAACGGCAATCCGGTTCAGGTAACTGCAGCCTTTCGCGCTTATATTGACTGGGGTGAATCCGTAGCGGACCATTCTGCGCTTATCGTCGGGGGCGTCTCATGGAACCGTAATCTGTACAGCAAGGTTATCGGTGTGGACGGACAGACCGCCGCCAGGGAAATTGCTGCTGCCGGATATGCCTCTGACCCTAATTATACAGCCAAGCTGATACAGATTATGGATACCTTCGATCTGTACCAATATGACGAGATCAAGGAGGATGATGAGATGTCGGCAGAGGATAGACAGAAGCTCGCGAATCTGGAGGCGGAACTTAAAGATCTGCGTGTACTGCTGGCCGGACTTACGGCCAGCCGGGATACTCTCAAAACCGGGATGCAGGAGCAGGGCCAGACGGTCAAAAATGTCACAGACCGGCTTGGCGTCATTGAAGGCCGGGCGGTTATGAATGTTCCTGCCTGGGCGGAGCCGGCGGTCAATGCGGCTGTGGCTGCAGGCCTGCTGGATACGCCGACGGGGGGAAGCTATGACTTTTACCGTCTGCTTACAGTGCTTCAACGGGCTGGACTGCTGGTGACCGGGAGGTGATTATGATGGTTAACGAGGCGCTGAGCAATGTACTCGCCTTCGCATCCGTACTCGCTGTATTTGTCATGGCGCTTGTCCAGCTGGTGAAAAACAGTGTAAATCTTCCGAAGCAGCTTGTTCCGGCGGTTGGTCTGGCAATCGGCCTTATAGTCGGAGCGGTTTCTTACCCCTTCACCGATATGACGCTTGTGCTCCGGCTGTGGGCCGGAGGTCTGGCCGGGCTGTCGGCTACCGGACTGTTTGAGCTTGCTTTTAACAGGCGGGACGGGCACACAAAGGACAAATAGCATACGCAGGAGACCAAGCTGCAAGGATATGCTCCTGCCTGCAGGTAATATGATTAAATAATGGCCGGATGCAGCTAAAATGATGAACTACGTAGATGCCAGAACCTCTCAGAATGCCAGTACAGCGAACTCTATTGCGATTCCGATTCTGCTCATCAATACGCCCCAGCTGTTCGGCCAGATCGGCTTGTTAAGTGAGGGGGTTACGACCAACCTGCGTCTGCTATTAAAAGGAACAATCTCGGTACAGCTGCCGCTTGCGCTGGTAGGGGTAACCGTTACGATCGTAAGAGGAACACTGACTTATACAGCCTTTGTATCATCCAATCTGCCCGGTACGATACGTGTGGGTCCGGAAAGCTTCGACGGCATACTGGTTTCAGACTAATGCAAGGTAAGATGACATATCACTTTCCAGCCTAAAAAAAGTCCGTTCTGCCCAAACTGTGCAGTGTATCCTCTCATATTCTATTCTGTAGTCATTATCTTGAAGGAGGTTATCTCATGGGTGCAGATTGCGGATACGGCGGTAATGTTGGCGGCGCTAATGTAGGTCCTGTAGGTCCTGTAGGTCCTGTAGGTCCTTGGACTTCCACTAGTGCGATTCTGGTTCTTTATATCCTGCTTGTTATTATCTTGAGTGCCTGCTTCATCTAGAGGGGGTTCCTCAGGCGTGTTTCCGGCGAAGCCGGGAGCATGCCTTTTTTGGCTGCTTCGGTATTTATGTTTTCTTGGTACGTAGGCAGGGATTAAACGCAATGTTGAGTTATAATGGAGAATAATGGATGGTATATAAGGAGGGGCTAATGATCATCAGACAATTAAAAGTAGAAGCTTATCTGAGAAGAGGTGAATACTGTGCAGGAACATGCTGAGGCGGACAAGAGAACTAGACCACTAAAGGAGAGATCATCTATGTGCAAAAAAATCGTAACTGTGCTCATCTGCAGTCTCCTGCTGCTTGAATACGGAGGAATAAGTCCGGAATCGGTATACGGGGCGGCTAAGCAGCCTGCTGTTATACTCAATAATGTGACCCTCAAAATTAATGATGAGGTACGGCCTTATCTTGAAGGGAAAATAGTGATGATGCCCGTCCGGCTGACAGGAGAAGGCCTTGGTTATGAAGTACGCTACATAAAAGCGCAGAATAGTCTGCAGCTGACAGGTAATGAACACACCTACGTTTTGAAGCTGGAAGAAAGCACAGTTACTGTTGACGGCAAAGACAAGCTGGTTATTGACGGCAAGGCTGTTCTGAAAAGAGACCGTATTTATGTTCCGTTAGCATACTTCAGCGCACTTGGAATGATAACATCGTATGATTCCGCTGCGAATCTGGCTGCTGCCAGCACTCCGCAAAAGTACGCGGACCATGTAGCAGACCTGCTCAGCACAGGGAAATACATGGAGCTGTGGCAGTCAGTGTTCAATAAAGAGGTCCAGCAGGCGCTTCCGGTATTAAAAATGCAGTCTGTCTGGGAGATGCTGGTCGGAACCTACGGTGCATTTGTCCGGCTGGATGCCGCCACAGCATCGTCTGCTGACGGATACACTGTGATTCACGCACCTGTTGTATTTGCACAAAGCAGCCTGGAAATGTCCCTTACGGTTGACGGCTCCGGCCGCCTGGCCGGTTTATTGTTTAAGCCAATGGCAGCATCAGATGATATGGAGCTTCCGGCGGGATTAAAGGAAGAGGAGACGATTGTCGGTGCCGGGACTGCACATCCCTTAAAGGGAACGTTGACATTACCCGAGCATACTTCAGGCCTTCTCCCGTCGGTCGTGCTGGTACACGGATCAGGCGCGTTTGACCGGGATGAAACCGCCTTTGGTTATAAAACCTTCCGCGATTTGGCCTGGGGGCTTGCCAAACAGGGAATTGCAGTTCTGCGATATGACAAAAGAACCTATACTTATGCGCAGCAATATGCCGGGGAAGCGTCAGCAGGCCTGACGGTCAAGGAAGAAACGGTAGAGGATGCTGTGCTGGCGGCCAAGCTGCTGAAGCAGGATGCGCGTCTGGATCCTGAGCGGGTATATCTGGCCGGGCACAGCCTGGGCGGCATGCTGGCACCGCGGATTGATGCCGCAGGCGGTAATGTTGCCGGACTCATTCTGCTGGCCGGTTCTCCGCGCAAGCTATGGGAGATCGTCTATGACCAGAACATGGCGGGTATACAGGCTATGAATGACAGTGATCCGCGCAAAGCGCAGAATGCTGCGCTTGTCGACGCCGAGCTTCAAAAGGCCAAAGCTCTGGCTTCCATGTCCGCTCAACAGGCTGCTCAGGCAGAGCCCGTATTCGGGTTGCCGGCGTCCTATCTGTTTGAAATGCAACAGCAGGATACGGCAGAGCTCGCCGGGAAGCTGACCAAGCCGGTACTGGTGCTGCAGGGAGAGGATGATTTTCAGGTATATGCGGAGAAGGATTTTGTGCAGTGGAAAGAGGTGCTGAAGCATAATCCGTCGGCAGAGTTTAAGCTGTATCCGGGGCTGAATCACTTTTTTGTCGATTATGACGGGAAAGGCGCTGGAACGCTGGAGGAATATTATGTACCCGGGAGAGTGAATGATCAGGTAATCACAGATATAGGAGCATGGATCGGCAGGCAGAAGTAGTACACGCAGCGTTTTATTTAGATTTTGATTGTTTTAAATTTTTCGCAATTATCATCTATACGAATATAGGACTAAAGTTATATTATAGAGTTGATCTTTTTAGTAATGATAATGGGGCCGGGCGGTGTATGTGTTGGAAGTTGCAGAATTCATGTTTTTTTCAACCATTGAAGGTTTATCCCTGTATTATTTAATTATGTGTTTATTCCGTTTTAAATGGAGAGGGTATCTATGGCCCGCCATGGTTATCATTCTGCTTAATAATATCCAGAGCTATCTGCTGCGCAATGAGCTGAATATGGATAATCTCTCCCCGCTGATAACGGTCATTGTATTTATCCTGCTGTTTGCTGCAGTTGTCCGGATGCCGGTAGTGCTGGCGGTTATGGCTACGGTGTCGGGGTATGTCATTTTTGCCGCCATTCAGACAGTGCTGGTCTTTATCCTGTTCGGATCACTTGAGGCTGTAAATGCGGATCTGTCGAGCGGATATTTGCTTCAATCCGCTACCGCAGCAGTAGTAGTAACCAGCTTCTGGTTCCTCTACCGTAAAGGCAGAGGTTTCACCTTTGATCTGGACAAACTCAGGTTCAAGCTTGAGGATATTGTGCTTACTGTGATGATCATCGTATTCCTGCTGGCGATCTCTGTGGTTCTATTTTATAATAACCTTCTATTTAATATTGTGTTCTTCATCGTGATGTCAGTATTTCTACTGTACTATTCCACTAAGAAGGAGCAAGAGGATGCTTGAACGAATGGCAGGATGGTCTGCGGCCAGAATCAAACAGATTGTCCCGGAACATCCGGCATCGTATGCAGTTCTCAAGTTTGCTCTTGCAGTGCTTTTTAATGTTGTACTCGTAATAAGCTGTACTTTGCTGGTTTCGCTGGCTACCGGCCATACGGCGGAAGCTGTGCTGATTCTGATTTTTTTTGCGCTGCTGCGGCAGGTCTCCGGCGGAGTCCATCTGAAGTCAGGCATAGCCTGTGTGCTTTTTACAACTGCTTTGTTTACCGCATTATCCTATGTACAGGCCGGGCAGCTCTGCGTACAGATCATGAACGGACTAAGCCTGCTGCTCGTCCTGCTGCTTGCCCCTGTCGGAATCGACAAACAGACCCGGATCCCGCGGCGGTACTGGCCGAGGCTCAAGATCATTGCGGCTATGCTCGTAACTGTTAATTTCTATATAGCATCTCCGGTTATTGCGGCTGCTTTTACAGCCCAGTCCATAAGCTTGGTATTTGCTTGGAGAAAGGGGAGCGGGAATCATCAGAACATTTCAGCACAAGGCCGTTTATAAGCTGGCGTCAATCCTGTTGGCCGTTGCTGCTTTTATAGCAGAGGCAGTGCCTAGTATACTTTACATCCACCAGCCGGAGATTCCGGAAGAATTACTGAAATAGTATTGGAGCTGGTTTTATTGAGCAGTATGTCAGTAACCCGTGACGCCAAGGGGGATTCCGGATTAATTGCCCTCGAAATCACGGAAATCACGTATATGGAGTTTGAACGCAGTCTGTACCGGATTGTGATCCATACCAAAGATGAAGTGTTTTACACAGTCGGGACCCTCAAATATTGGGTAACCACCCTGAAGAGCTCCGGCTACAAATTTGTTCTGGCAGACCGCAATACCCTGATCAATGTCACTAACATCACCCAGCTGGACAAAACCTTCCATGTCGCCTATTTCGGCGAGAACCGCAAGGGCATAGAGCAGAAGTGCTTCCTGTCCGAAAAGGGCTACAAGGAAGTCGTTAAGGAAGTCAGAATCGCGCAGCCGAATATTACGTTTATTGAGCTGCCGCTTTGGTAGTTCTTTTTTTTGCACAGGAAAATATTGCATGCCGCGCGATGATTCTTTATACTCCATGGTAGCACTTAAAATTTGAAATACATGGAGGGAAATGAACAAGGTGAAAAAGAAAATGACAGCTGCATTAACGGCTTTTGCTGTTCTGGGCGGGATGGGTGCAGGGGTTGCAGCCGGTGCTAACCTGCAGACGATTAAGGCATTTCTGAATCCGGGTATCAAATTTAAAGTGGACGGTCAGCCTGTCCAGCTGAAGAACAGCAGCGGCGCGGTAGTAGCCCCAATAACATATAACAATACTACCTACCTTCCGGTAAGAGCCATCTCCGATCTGCTGGGGGTAACCGTTAATTTTGATGCTGCGTCCAGCACCATTTCTTTAGGCGAACAGATTGAAGGCGTATCCATTGCCGCAGGTTTTGACTCAAACTATCACACTAAAGATCCTGATAAAACGGTCTATCTGGATAAGGACTACAAGGATGTTCATTTCGATAACGGCAGCGGCACACGCGGCAGCTCCTTCATGCTGTATCCGGATAAAAAATATCAGAAGCTGTACATCCAGGTGGCAGCTATCGGCGGCGACATTAAAGACTTTACCATTCAGGACAGCGATACGGATACCGTTCTGAAAAAACAGACCATTACAGCCGAGCAGGGGCTCGTTACCGTTGAGGCCAACATTGCCGGAGTAAGCAAAATTTACGTAACCGGCCAGGTTGAAGACGGAACGACCGTGTTTATTCCATTGACTACTTCCTATTATAAATAAGGTGCACTATCCAAATTGTATGAATGCTTGAAGGCAGGCTACTCTAAAGGGTGGCCTTTTTCTGTTGGACAAACAAGTTCCTTCTGCGAATACACAAAAAAATCGAGGCCCTATTGCTAGGGCCTCTTTCATGGGAGAGGAGAAACCGGACGAAGAGCTTATGGGGAAACGTAAGCCTGCTCCGCGGTTGTCTACGACATTTTGTGATGTCGATAGTTACATGATGTCCGGGATTGAATGGTTCTATACATGGTGTTTGATTATTTTTTTGCTTTACTCCAAACGTACACCAATAGACAAACTTTTTATTTAACCGATTAATTGTGGTACTATAGGCTTGGACTTATGCCCCTAACGGCATAATAAACAGAGACATAGAGCAGGTGAATCGGTGAGAGTTGTATCGGGAAGTGCCAAGGGGAGACCCCTGAAAAGTGTACCAGGTAACGGGACGCGTCCAACGACCGATAAGGTGAAGGAAGCGCTGTTCAGCATGATTGGCCCTTATTTTGAAGGCGGCAATGCGCTGGATTTGTTCGCTGGCACCGGCGGTCTTGGAATTGAAGCGCTGAGCAGAGGGATGGAACGCGCGGTGTTTGTAGATATGGAGCAGAAAAGCATTGATACGGTGCGGGCTAATCTGAAGGCGGCAAAGCTGGAGGAGCAGGCAGAGGTATACCGTAACGATGCCGGACGGGCTCTTGGTGCGCTGGAGAAGCGGGGACGGGCTTTTGATCTTGTGTTTCTGGACCCGCCTTACCGGATGAAGCACGGCGATGAGTTAATGCTGGCCTTGGCCGGCAAAGGTTTACTTAACCCTAATGCGGTCATTGTACTGGAACATGAATCAGGCTACGCTTACCCTGAAGAGATTCCGGGGTTCTACCGGACAAGGCAGGCTACATATGGTGAGACGGCGATTTCCATCTATCAGTACGAAGCTGCTTCTGAAGAAGCTGTTGAGAGTGGCAGGGAGGGTAACGATGAGTCTGCAAATTAGAAAAGAACGTGTTGCCATCTATCCGGGAAGCTTTGATCCGGTTACAATGGGGCATATCGATATTATCCGGCGCGCTGCCAAACAGTTTGACAGGCTTATAGTTACCGTGCTGAATAATCTCAGCAAAAAACCGATGTTTACCGTGGAAGAGCGCACAGAGCTGCTGCGGCAGGCAACGGCGGATCTTCCTAATGTGGAGGTGGACAGCTTCCGGGATCTGCTGGTGAATTATCTCCGCCAAAAGAACGCCCAGGTCATCGTACGCGGAATCCGTACAGTTACCGACTTCGAATATGAGCTGCAGACCGCTTCGATCAATCACAGCCTGGACCCTGAAGTGGAAACCATCTTCATGATGACCAACCCCAAATATTCCTACCTAAGCTCAAGTGTAGTGAAGGAGCTGGCCCATTTCGGCGGGAATGTATCCGAATTTGTCACCCCCGAGGTCGAGCAGGCGATGAAGCTCAAATTCAGCCAGCTGGACGCCGGAACCAGGTAACCATATATACTACTGCTGACAAGGCAGATAATAGCAGCAAAAGAAAAGTCTGCAGGCTCAGCAGCTGTGGAACTATATTCCAGACGGCAAGCGGACCGGTTATTCCGGCATCGCCTGCCGTTTCTGTGCTGCTGATGACTGGAAGAACAGGGGCAGGCACATGCTTCAGCGGCTGCCAGAGCACAAAGGTCAAGCCGAAGGCATAGAGGCTGTGCAGCAGACGTCCGGCAGCGTATGGAAGAAACCGGGCTTTGGCCTGCTTCAGGGCAGTCAGTGCCTGAAGCTGCCCGCAGATTCCGCTCCACCCGAGCACTGCGGACAGGAGTGCAAGGCTGGTTACACCTATTGCTCCAAAGGCAAACGGTTCTGCAACCTGTGAAGTCACGGCATTGGCGCCAAGATGAAGCTCGAGTACACTGGCGGCAAATCCCGGCGACAGCTGCGGGAGCCTGGCGGTGATAATGTTGATAACAACGGAGAACATGATCATATAGCCTCCGATTACCATCAGGCTCTGCACTGCGGCAGATACTGATTCGCCCAGCAGTCTGCCAAAGCTGCGCCCGTCCTGTTCACGTGCCTGAAGCATGGCCTGGCGGACCCTTGACATCAAGGATGCCGGCTTGACAGCCGGATGTTCGGGGCTGCCGGCTACTGTACGGTTTCTGCCAGATAACAGTGCTGCCGTGAATCCTGCGGCTAGGCCGGATAGCCAGTGAATGGCTAACAGGGCATAGCCTGCTGCCGGGCTGTGCAGGAAAGCTGCACCGACTACAATTACTACAGTTACAGGGCTGGCAAAATGGGCCAGTGAAGCGAGGCGGCCGGCATCCTTGTCCGAAATGCCGCCCTGCTTATGAAGCTGCTGCACACCGCCTGCCCCTGCGGGGAACCCGGCGGTCATGCCGAGAGCCAGCGTCCAGCCTCCGGCGCCCGGCAGCCGGAACACTCGGGTCATGAGCGGCCCCAGCAATACACCCAAGCCGTGTACGAAGCCTGAGGCTGTCAGCATTTCCGAGAGGATGAGGAACGGCAGCAGCGCCGGGAAAATCAGCGTCCACCAGAGCTTGAGGCCTTGCAGTGAAGCCGCAAAGGACGATTCCGGCGATGAGATTATGGCCGCTGCAAGCAGGATGGCCGCTGCTCCGGTCAGAAAAGGTGCCGAAGCTGAAGTTATTCTCTGTATTTTAACGTTATTCATTTTGAGCTTCACCTCTTCATAGGTTAAGACATGGCATACGACTGTTATCAATTTATGCACAGCAGACAACCATCATGCCATAGCTGTCACAAGCCGCCTGAAGCAGGCAGAGAGCCGCAGGAAAGAAGGGAATAGCATTGAGGCAGCATAAACGCCGGGTAGGATTCCGTGCGATCGCCTACTTGTTTACTTTTGTGGTTATACTCTATGTTACTGTTTTTATGAATACTCCTTATATTGTGTATCAGCCGGGGAGAGCCTCTGAGGTGGCGCCGATGATCAAGGTGGAGAATGCAGACAAGGACGAGAAGGGCACCTTCATGATGACCACCGTGTCAGCAAGCTATGCCAATGTGGCGCTGCTTATCGCTTCAGCCTTTAATTCCAACAGTGAGGTTGTGCTGAAGGAGGCACGGCTTGGAAACAAAACAGAACAGGAATACGCGGCAGAGCAGGTTTATTATATGAACAGCTCGCAGTCTTTCGCCGTGCAGGCAGCTTATCATGCTGCGGGTATCCCTTATGAAGACGTAGTGGACTACCTGTATGTGTTCTCTGTGCCGGGTACGGCTAATCCTGGTCAGTTCCGTCCGGGAGACCGGATAGTCAGCGTAGAGGGACAGCATATCCCTGATCCGCAGGCTCTGTCTGCGCTGCTGTCATCCAGACAAATTGGAGACCGGGTTGAGGCGGTGCTGCAGCGGGACGGGAAGGAAATTACAGAGCAGGTGGCATTGGTTGAGGTAATAGATGCGGATACCGGAAAAGGAAAACCGGGATTAGGCGTAGTTATCGGAGCTGTCCAGAAGGTCGAGCCCAAGGTTGCGGGCAAGGCGGTCAGCTTCACGGATACCGATGTCGGCGGCCCCTCAGCTGGCCTTATGTTTACTATGGAAATCTATAACCAGCTTACACCGGGGGATTTGACCGGAGGGCATAGAATCGCGGGGACTGGCACTATTACTGCTGAAGGCACTGTAGGAGCGATCGGCGGGGTCAAGCATAAAATTGTTGCTGCGGACCGTGAGCGGGCAGAGGTGTTCTTCGTGCCAGTCAAGAACTATGATGAAGCCAAAGCGAAGGCAGACGAAATAGGCACCTCGATGAAGCTGGTGCCTGTATCAACGCTGGGTGAGGCGCTGGATTATATGGAGAAGCTGCCGGCTATATCCTCACCGGCGGCTTGAGATAGTCAGCGTACAGGTCAGCCCGTCGGGGCTCATTGAATGCTCCGGCGTAGGCGGCAGCTGCCCGGAGGTCACGGTCCAATCCGGGATGGGTGAACTGCGCTGGTGAGAGAACAACAGGCCAGGCTGCCGTCTGCTTCATCTTCTTGAGCAGTGTGCGCCCGCTCTCGCGGAAGCCTAACACGCGGATGTATCCGGGTCCGCCGGCTAATGCGGACGGGTTCAATTCAGCCTTGCTGTGATTCAATAAGGCATGGACAAGCAGGCGCTGCAGGCGGGTATGCGTGTAGCGCTTGCTTTTTAGCGCTTCCAGCAGCCCGCTGACTGTAAATTGATCCAGCAGCGGCATAACTTTGAGCAGCCGGTTCTCCAGCCCTTCATTCATATCCTGGAGCTCCCGCAGCTCTTCAGCGGTCCGGGTAATGAGGACATGGCGCAGCTGGCTGCGGAAGTCCTCCAGACTCACCGGGCCTCTGCCTGCCGCATGCTCCCTTTCCAGAATGGACATGCTATATTCCGGCATGTATGCCGCCGGAGCCCCCCCTTCCAGCAGCAGCCGGCGGATCGCCGTTGCGCTGGCAATGGACGACCCGCGCTCCAGCGGGTCGTGGAACCCCGCGCCGGTGCGCGGCACGGTGAAGGGCCTGATCGCGCTGCCGAGCCGGCGCAGCGCGATCAGGTAGTGCAGGCCGAGGCTGTTGTTGGGCTGCCGCAGCAGCGCCTCGGCCTCATGCGGACTCCCGTGCCCGCCGGGAGCCTGGGACCATACGGCCGCCGCAGCAGCGCTGAAGGCGGCCGGGAAGCTCGCTCCGAGCGCCAGGCGGCGGTGGAGCTCGCCTCGAAGCTCGCTGCTCTCATCGGCCAGGAACTCCGCCAGCCCGAGCAGCTCGCTTAAACGGCCTGCTTCCGAGCCGAAGCACAGGCTGTCGACGGCCCCGGTCGCCTCCAGCAGTGAGACTGCTCCGAAGGCGAACCACTCGGCCGGCTGCAGGGCATAGCCGACCGGCAGTTCAAGCACGAGGTCGGCGCCCATATGCAGCGCCATCTCCGTGCGGGCCTGCTTGCTCACCGCCGCCGGCTCGCCGCGCTGGGTGAACGGCCCGCTCATCACGACGATGGACGTGTCCGCGCCGGTCAGTCTTTTGGCTTCATTAAAATGATGGACATGGCCGTTATGTAAAGGATTGTATTCAGCGATTATGCCGACTGTGGTCACGGGTCGTGTCACTCCAAATCGTATTTGATATATTGGGTTAATAGTTATATCATAAGTTGTCCCGGTTACCGAAACAACATAAAGGAAAAATGGTTGACAAACTTCGGTAATTCTAGGTATAATAATTTTTGTTTGTTTGGAGTGATGAATATGAAGATTCACTTTCGCAAATTGGCAAATGCCGACGAGCCACTGCACCTCCATGAGACACTGGATGTCAGCGAGCTTGTCAAAGGGCGGAAGGATATACTTTCTGTTGCACCGCTTACAGTGAACCTTAAAGCGCTGCCCGCGGGAACCGATAGTGTGAACGTGGTGGGAACATTGGAAGGGAATGTGGACATGTTATGTGCACGTTGCCTCAGCGAGGTTAACAGCAAATTGAACATTCCTTTTGCTGAGACTTTCAAATGGCTTAAGCAGCCGCTTCTTCCAGAAGACGAAGATGACGAACTCATCTACGCCCCGGACGAGATTGTGGATCTTGTTCCTTACGTGGAAGAAAACTTCGTACTGCACTTACCGGATTCGGTATTGTGCAAGGCAGACTGTCTTGGTCTTTGTCAGACATGTGGACAAAATTTGAACGAAGGCACCTGCAGTTGCGACAACACAGTAGTCGATCCCCGGCTTGCTGCGTTGAAAGGATTCTTTACCAAGCAAGATGACTAAGAACAAATCCCGGGTTATAACGGGTCAACAACAAATTCAGGAGGTTGATAATCATGGCAGTACCACAACGCAGAACGTCCAAGACTCGCCGCGACAAACGTCGCACTCACTTCAAACTGGTAGTACCAGGTATGGTGAAATGTGAACAATGCGGAGAGCTAAAACTGGCTCACCACGTATGCAAAGTTTGCGGAACTTACAAAGCTAGAGAAATCATCAAACAATAGTTTGTGATAAGAGATAGCACTTCATCTTAAGGTGGGGTGCTATTTTTTTATGGGCTGAAGTATTTTAGGCTTGCTGCATGGCAGGTGCCGGGGACTTGAGACTAAGGGGGGATATTTGAGGTTGTCTGCTATAGGCCCTTAAGAATTCATTGGATTTTCGTCACTTCATTTCACGATTTTGCCTGACTTCGAAGGATTGGTTGTAGAATAGCTGCTTATTTTAACCCGGAAAGCCATTTTCACCATAAAATAGTGGAATCAAGTGACGTTTATCCAAATAAAAACGGCCACTGTATTCGTCTAACATCCTTTCAGCGTATTCGTCCAAGACTTAGTTGATTATTTTTCAGGTAGCTCGATTACACAACATCCTAACGGACACCAGCGCCTTTATTTTCTTAAAAAGAGGGCTATTTTCCGCCTAACGGACCCTATTGCGCTTATTGCCTATCCTGAAGCCGTTTTTCAGGTCAATGTCAGTATTTAACGTCGCTGGTGTCCGTTAGCTTACTGGAAAGGGGCTGCAAGCACCAATAAGGGCCGCCCGGTCCGTTGCTCTCTGGTGGAACATCAGGCGGGACTAGAGCTTGATCCTTTTCGGGGAAATAAACTTGCCGGAATCCCGGCACAGAGCTTACCGCCCCCGCAGAGGATACCTTGTGAATGTAACTTTCATGTCAATGCTTTATTTTTGGCGGCTGATGCTTTATACTACATATTAGTACCTGGTTCTAAAATGAAATTTTAACCATAACGTAAGTGATGACAGCGGCCTTTCCGCGGCCGGATGCTTTGTTCAGATATAAGAATACTATAGGCGTAACGCCATACATCATCCTTATATTACAGGCTGATTACGGCAAACCGTCCGCTTCCGGATGGTTGAGCCGTTTTTTATGCCTGAGCATGTGCCAGGAGGTGAGCCGCCATAGAGCGGATGTCCAAGAAAGAGCGCCAGCAGAAGCTGCTTCAGATCATCGACGGCAATCCGTTTGTGACAGACCGGGAGCTGACCCGGCAGCTCAAGGTGAGCATCCAGACGATCCGGCTGGACAGGCTGGAGCTGGGAATACCGGAACTGCGCGAACGGATGAAGCAGATGGCAGAGCACTCCTATGATCAGGTGCGTTCACTGCCGCCTGATGAAGTGGTCGGTGACATTGTAGATCTGCAGCTGGACAAGAGCGGTATTTCCATCTTTGAGATCCGTGAAGAGCATGTTTTCTCCAGAAACGGGATCGCCCGCGGCCATTATGTGTTTGGTCAGGCGAATTCGCTGGCAGTGGCTGTGATCAACGATGAGATCGCACTGACGGCTTCCGCCGATATCCGGTTTGTACGGATGGTGCGGCTCGGAGAGAAATGTATTGCCAAAGCGCAGGTGCGTTCACTTGCCGGCCGGGGCGGCAAGGCCGAAGTGGACGTGTTTACATATGTCGGTGAAGAACTTGTGTTTCAGGGTCATTTCGTAGTGTACCGCTCTGCAGTTGAAGAATACAGCGAAGGGGGAAACCGCAATGCTGATCGCCATTGATGCCATGGGCGGAGATAACGCACCTGAATGTAATGTGGAAGGTGCTTTGTCTGCGGCCGCAGAATGGGGCGATACCCAGCTGGTGCTGGTCGGCGACCAAGCCAGACTTGAGCCGCTGCTGAAGAATAAGCCTTCGAACGTGACGGTGCGTCATGCGGGGGAAGTAATCGGTTCCGATGAGGAGCCTGTAAAGGCGGTCCGCCGCAAAAAGGATTCATCCATGGTCGTAGCGGGAAGGATGGTGCGTGAGGGTGAAGCCGATGCCATGATTTCTTCCGGGAATACCGGAGCGCTGATGACTACCGGGCTGCTGGTTGTAGGAAGGATGGACGGTATAGAACGCCCCGCACTGGCCCCGATGATTCCGACTCTTGATGATGTCGGCGTGCTGGCGCTGGATCTTGGAGCCAATATGGACGCCAAACCGCAGCACCTGGCCCAGTATGCACTGATGGGCAGTATATACCGCAGCAAGGTGCATGGGATTGCGCGGCCCCGGGTCGGCCTCCTGAATGTGGGCACAGAGCCGGGCAAAGGCAATGAGCTGACCAAAGAAGCCTATCCGCTGCTTGAAGCGCTGCCGGGCATTCATTTTGTCGGCAACGTAGAAGCGCGCGATGTGCTTACAGGCGCATGTGACGTGCTTGTCTGCGACGGCTTTGCCGGAAATATTCTGCTTAAGACACTTGAGGGGACGGCCGGAGCGATGTTTTCCCTCCTTAAGGAGCAATTCAGCAAATCCCTCAAAACAAAGCTCGGCGCAGCGATTCTGATGCCTGAGCTGAGAAGCCTCAAAGGCAAAATGGATTATAAGGAGCACGGCGGCGCCCCGCTGCTCGGCCTTAGCGGCCTGGTTGTAAAGGGCCACGGCTCTTCGGACGGCAATGCGGTGAAGAATGCGGTCAGACAGGCGCGGATTGCGCTGCAGGCGGGCCTTGTGTCCAGCATATCGAAGGAAATTAGCGGGAAGTGAGTGACGAGATGAATCAGTTGCGTTCGGTAGGGATAATCGGGACAGGAAAATATGTGCCTGAGAAGATATTGACTAACAGCGATCTTGAGAAGATAGTCGAAACAAATGATGAATGGATTGTCAGCCGCACGGGCATCCGGGAACGGCATATTGCGGCACCGCATGAGGCCACCTCGGATCTTGCCTATGAAGCCGCGCTGAAGGCGCTGGAATCTGCAGGGATGAAGGCCGAAGATCTGGAGCTTATTATTATTGCTACTATTACACCTGACACGTCGTTCCCTTCCACAGCCTGTATTCTGCAGGATAAGCTGGGCGCGAAGAGTGCAGCGGCGTTTGACTTGTCGGCAGCATGCTCCGGCTTTGTTTACAGTCTTGCTACAGCTACTAGCTTTATTAAGACCGGAATGTATAACAATGCCCTGGTTATCGGTGCCGACACGCTATCGCGCATTACTGATTATACCGACCGTAACACCTGCGTCCTGTTTGGTGACGGTGCAGGAGCGGTAATTCTCGGTGAGGTTCCGGAAGGACGTGGATTCCAGTCGTTTGACCTCGGAGCCGAGGGTGCTGGCGGCACTCTGCTGAAGCTGGAAGCAGGGGGCTCGCGCCTGCCGGCATCCGCCCAGACTATTGAAGACAAGAAGCATTTCATTTATATGAACGGCCGTGAAGTGTTCAAGTTCGCCGTACGTGTAATGGGTACAGCCACAGAACGCGTTCTGTCCAAGGCGGGACTCGGCAAGGAAAATATTGATCTGTTTGTACCGCACCAGGCGAACATCCGGATCATCCAGTCGGCTATGCAGCGTCTGGATCTGCCGGAAGAGAAGGTGGTCGTCAATGTAGACCGTTATGCCAACACCTCCGCAGCTTCGATTCCGCTTGCGCTGGTAGAGGCGGCAGAGGAAGGCCGGATGAAGGAAGGCGATACCGTACTGATGGTTGGCTTCGGCGGCGGACTTACGTGGGGAGCTTCCGTATTGATCTGGTAAACGAATAATGGACCCCGTACCATCCGCTGGATAGCGGCGGGACAGTGCACGGGTTATGTGAAGGAGTCTGTACAATGGGTAAAATTGCATTTGTCTTTCCCGGGCAGGGTGCGCAGGCAGTCGGGATGGGTAAGGATGTATATGACGCACTGCCGCAGAGCCGTGCCGTATTTGATAAAGGCGACGAGGTGCTCGGATTTTCCTTGAGCCGGCTTGTATTTGAGGGGCCGGACAGCGATCTGAAACAGACTGTAAATACGCAGCCTGCTCTTGTTACAACAAGTGTAGCGTACCTTGAAGCGCTTGCCGGCAAGGGACTGAAGCCGGATTATGTTGCCGGACACAGCCTTGGTGAATACAGCGCCCTGGTAGCCGCCGGCGTGCTTTCCTTCGAGGATGCAGTGCAGCTTGTACGGCTGCGCGGACGTTTCATGGAAGAAGCGGTACCTGGCGGACAAGGGGCAATGGCTGCAGTACTGGGGGCAGAACGCGAGGCGCTTGCCGGGCTGTGCCGCAGTATTTCCGAGGAAGGCAATACTGTCGAGCTGGCTAATGTGAACTGTCCGGGGCAGATCGTCGTCTCCGGCTCTCAGGCGGGCGTTAGCACTGTTGTAGAGCGTGTTAAGGAAGCCGGCGGCAAGCGGGCGATTCCGCTTGAAGTCAGCGGACCGTTCCATTCCTCCATGATGATGGAGGCTGCTGAGCGCCTGGCTGCCGAACTGCAGCGCGTAACCTTTAACCCTCCTGCAGTTCCTGTCGTAGTTAATGTAACGGCCTCACCCGTTACCGATCCCGAAGAGATCCGTGAGCTGCTTGTGCGTCAGGTATACTCACCGGTGCTCTGGCAGGACAGCGTGGAATGGCTGATTGCTAACGGTGTGGACACCTTTGTAGAGATCGGCTCCGGCAGCGTGCTGGCCGGCCTGATCCGCAAAATCGACAAAACGGCTAAGGTAATAGGCATTAACAGTCTGGAAAGTGTGCAGGCTGAACTGTAACTGCCAGAACTTATACGGGGCACATGGAAAGGGGATATAGAATGTTCTCAGCATTACAAGGCCAGACGGCCCTGGTCACCGGCGGCTCCCGCGGAATCGGACGCAGCATTGCGCTGGCGCTGGCGGAGTATGGCGTGAAGGTGGCCGTGAACTATTCCGGAAGCGAGGCTGCAGCGCAGGAGACTGTAGCACGTATTGCCGAGCTGGGCTCTGAGGGCATCGCGCTCAAAGGGAATGTAGGCAGCAGCGAACAGGCGGAGAATCTTGTTAAAGAGGTTATCAACACCTGGGGCAGAATCGATATTCTGGTTAACAACGCCGGTATTACCCGGGACAATCTGATTATGCGCATGAAGGAAGAAGAATTCGATCAGGTCATCGAAACCAATCTCAAAGGTGTGTTTAACTGCCTGAAGGCCGTTACACGTCCGATGATGAAGCAGCGCTACGGCCGGATCATCAATATTTCCTCCGTCGTGGGCGTAACCGGAAATCCCGGCCAGGTCAACTATACGGCTGCCAAGGCAGGCGTAATCGGTATGACCAAATCGGCGGCGCGGGAGCTGGCTTCCCGCGGAATTACCGTGAATTGCATCGCTCCGGGGTTCATTGATACTGACATGACCCGTGAGCTGTCCGATGAAGTCCGCAGCGAGCTGCTGAAGGGGATTCCCCTTGCCCAGCTTGGGCGGCCGGAGGACATTGCTAACACGGCTGTATTTTTAGCCTCGCAGGGGGCAGCTTATATGACAGGCCAGACACTTCATGTGGACGGCGGCATGTACATGTAAGCCTGAAGAAAGCTTGGAACAGCTATGGAGGGAACGGGAAGAGGCGGCCGGAAAGCGTTTTTTATGCTCTATGGTATTTTGACTTCATATCTCGTATAATACCAAAAGAGGAGGTGAACCGGATGTCCGATGTATTGGAGCGTGTAAAACGCATTGTCATCGACCGCTTGGGTGCCGATGAAGCGGAGGTAACATTAGAAGCGTCTTTCAAAGATGATTTGGGTGCTGATTCTCTTGATGTAGTAGAATTGGTTATGGAATTGGAAGATGAATTCGACATGGAAATCTCTGATGAAGATGCAGAGAAGATTACGACCGTGGGTGAAGTTGTGAAGTACATACAATCTCATACCTAGAGTCATATGATTGAGGGTCCCGCCCCCCTGGGGACGGGACTTCTCCTCATTTTACACATCATTTGCAAGTCCAAAGGCTGCCGAGGGCGCACCTTTATCCGGGGGAAATTACAGAACCGCAGGCAGGACATGCTATTGCGGGGATTGCAGTTTATATAGAGATTTCAGAGAGCAGTGCTTCGTTAGAGATGAAGTATACAGCCTACAGATGGGGTGATTGCGTTTGAGTCATAGAGTGGTTGTTACCGGTATGGGCGTTATAACGTCCCTGGGGAAGGATTTGGATACATTCTGGGATAGCCTGATGAACGGCAAGTCCGGAGTATCAACGGTGGATTCATTTGATGTAAGTGACTACACCACCAAGATTGCAGCTTCTGTTAAGGATTTTGATGCGGAGGAGCGTTTCGGCCGCAAGGAAGCCCGCAAGATGGACCGTTTTGTGCAGTTTGCAGTAGCAGCCGGTGAGGATGCGCTGAGAGACAGCGGACTTAAGATCGGTGAAGATATTGATGCAGAGCGGATCGGCGTATCCGTTGGCTCCGGCATCGGCGGTCTGGGAACATGGGAAGACAATCACAACCTGCTGCTTGAAAAAGGGCCCAAGCGTGTGAGTCCGTTCTTTATCCCGATGATGATTGCCAATATGGGTTCCGGACAGCTGTCGATTAACCTCGGCGCCAAAGGTCCTAATACAACAACCGTTACCGCCTGTGCAACAGGAAGCCATTCCATCGGTGAATCATTCCGGCTGATCCAGCGTGGAGATGCGGATGCGATGATCTGCGGCGGTTCCGAAGCGACAATCCGCCCGACAGGTATGGCCGGCTTCTGTGCAATGAGAGCAATGTCCACCCGTAACGATGAGCCTGAGAAGGCAAGCCGCCCGTTTGATGTAGACCGCGACGGTTTTGTAATGGGTGAAGGCGCCGGCATTCTGATTCTGGAATCGCTGGAGCATGCCGAGAAGCGCGGGGCGAAGATCTATGCCGAAGTTATCGGCTACGGCCTGAGCGCGGATGCCCACCATATGACGGACCCGGATCCTGACGGTGCAGCACGCTGCATGAAGATGGCCATCCGTGACGCCGGAATTAATCCGGAGGATATCGATTATATCAACGCGCACGGAACATCCACGCCTGCCGGTGACAAGTCCGAAACGACAGCCGTGAAGAAGGCGCTTGGAGACCATGCGTACAAGGTTGCAATCAGCTCGACCAAGTCGATGACCGGGCATTTGCTGGGTGCAGCCGGCGGCGTCGAAGCGATCATCTGCGGTCTTTCCCTGCAGAAGAATAGGATTGCACCTACGATCAACCTGGACAACCAGGACCCGGAATGTGACCTGGATTATGTTCCGAACGTTCCTCGTGAAGCTGATCTAAATATTGTTATGTCCAACTCATTCGGATTCGGGGGACATAACGCTACCGTTATTCTCAAAAAATACAAACAGTAAGGGGAGAACAGTGCAGTGAAAGGAGACCTGAAGCAGTTACAAAGCCAACTTCAAATCCAATTTCACGATCCTGTACTTCTGAAGCAGGCCTTTACCCATGCATCCTATGTGAACGAACACCGTTTCAACCAGCATCAGGACAATGAGCGTCTGGAGTTTCTGGGCGATGCCGTGCTGGAGCTTACGGTTTCCGAATATTTGTACAACCTGCTGCCGGACAGGCCTGAGGGAGAATTGACCAAGCTGAGAGCCGCAATTGTCTGCGAGCCTTCTCTGGTCAAGTTTGCCGAGAGCCTGGGCTTCGGCCGGTTTGTGCTGCTGGGCAAAGGGGAAGAACTTACGGGCGGACGTACCCGCCCGGCCTTGCTGGCCGATGTGTTTGAATCCTTCGTGGGAGCGCTTTATCTCGATCAGGGCCTGGAGACAGTGCGCTGCTTTCTGGATAATCATGTTTTCCCGCTGGTGGAGACGGACGGCAAGCTGCAAATGCAGATGAGCGATTTCAAGACAGAGCTTCAGGAGCTGATACAGCATCACGGTTTAGGTACGCTGGAATATCGGATTATTGAAGAGCGTGGACCGGCGCATGAGCGTGAATTTGTTTCTGAGGTGTATATGGCCAGCCAGTCACTCGGCAGAGGCAACGGCCGTTCCAAGAAAGAAGCGGAACAGCAGGCTGCGGCAGCGGCGCTTTTGCGGCTGAAGGAAGACGGTGCTTGAAGCTGTAGTTGCAATCGTACAAGATAAGGCTACCTCAAGCAATTAGCGGAGGAGAGCAGCAATGGTCTGAATGCCGGCGTCTAGGCGGAGGTCAGACCTTTGCTGCTCTTTTTCGTTTTAGGGTACAGCATCCAGTATAGGCCCTACTTTGTGGGGTTATTTCAGAAACGCTATGTTATAATAGGTCAGAGGTGATAGGCGAGTTATGTTTTTGAAACGGATCGAATTGGCTGGCTTTAAATCTTTTGCCGACAAAACCGAAATGGAGTTTGTGCGCGGCATCACCGCTGTAGTAGGGCCAAACGGCAGCGGCAAAAGCAATATATCCGACGGGATCCGCTGGGTGCTTGGTGAGCAGAGCGCAAAATCACTGCGCGGCGGCAAGATGGAGGATATTATCTTTGCCGGCAGCGATGCCCGCAAAGCGGTGAACTATGGCGAGGTTTCGCTGACCCTGGATAATGAGGATCACGTGCTGCCGCTGGATTTCAGCGAGGTAACAGTGACCCGGAGAGTGCACCGCAGCGGTGAAAGTGAATATCTGATCAATAAGCAATCGTGCCGGCTGAAGGATATTACAGAGCTGTTTATGGATACCGGTATCGGGCGTGAAGCGTATTCCATTATCGGCCAGGGCCGGATTGAAGAAATTCTCAGTACCCGTTCCGAAGACCGGCGCGGGATTTTTGAAGAGGCCTCAGGGATTGTTAAATATAAATCGCGTAAAAAAGACGCCGGGCGCAAGCTGGATGAGACGGAGCAGAACCTGCTGCGTATTCATGATCTGCTCAGTGAGCTGGAGGACCAGATCGGTCCGCTCAAGGAACAGTCCGAGAAGGCGATCCGATATAAGGAGCTGCGGGAAGCGCTCAAACAGCAGGAAATATCGGTCTATGTTCATCAGATCGAAGGGATTCATACTGCCTGGAAGGAAGGTAATGCACGGCTTGAGGTGCTAAATAAGGAACAGCTGGAGCTATCTACCATAGTGTCTGCGCATGATGCCAAGCTGGAAAGCGGACGGGCTGAGCTGCGGACATTAGAGGAGCAGGTGGAGAAGCTGCAGGAGCAGCTGCTCCGTTACAGTGAAGCTTATGAAAAGAGCGAAGGCTATGGCGAAGTGCTCAAGGAGCGCAAAAAGAACCTGGAAGCCAACCGTGAGCAGCTGCTGTCCACGCTCGGTTCCGTAGGTGAGCGTTCGGCAGACCGGCAGCGTGAGCTGGCTGAGCTGGAGCTGAAGCTGCAGCAGGCCCGTCAGGCGCTGGACGATCTCCGGAGGCAGATTGCCGAGGAAGAGAGCAGGCTGGAGGGCGTCGCCGGCGGCATCAGCCAAAGTAAGGAAGAGCAGCTCAAAAGTGCATTGCTTGAACTGATGAACCTGATGGCCCAAGCCCGCAATGAGATCCGCTATGCGGACCAGCAGAAAGAAAGCCTGGAGCGGCGGATGAGCCGGAGCAGAGAAGAAAGCGGCAAATGGACTGCCCGTCTCGAGGAGCTGTCCCTTTCGCAAAAAACGCTGAAGGACAAAATTGCGCAGCTTGGCAATGAGATCTCCAAGCTGCGCAACAGCTATATTACCGAGAGCGAGCAGACCAACAAACGCCATAAGCTGATTGAAGAAACCCAGTCAGGTCTGCGCAAATGGGAGCAAAAGCGTGAAGCGCAGGTGTCCAGGCATGAGACGATGAAAGAAATGCAGGACGACTACGACGGCTTTATGCTCGGAGTCAAGGAAGTGCTGAAGGGGGCCCGCAAAGGGCAGCTTAGCGGCGTTCACGGCGCTGTGGCAGAGCTCATTTCCGTACCGGAGCGGCTGGAAATGGCAGTGGAAACTGCACTGGGTGCTTCGGTGCAGCATGTGGTTATGGAGAATGAAGCAGTATCGCGCCAGGCAATAGCCTTCCTGAAGCAGCGTCAGCTGGGACGGGCCACCTTCCTTCCGCTGGATGTCATCCGGCCGCGCCAGATTAACGGCAGTGACCGCAGCATGATTGAAGGGGCGGACGGCTTTGTCGGCATCGGTGCCGAGCTGGTTGGCTTCGAAGACAAATACAGCAGCATCGTAGGAAGCCTGCTGGGTAACGTAGTGATCGCCGGGAACCTGGAGCAGGCCAATAAGATTGCTGCCAGATGCCAGTACCGCTACCGGGTTGTAACCCTTGAAGGGGATGTCGTAAACGCCGGCGGTTCGATGACCGGAGGCAGCCAGCACAAGAAGAACAACAGCCTGCTGAGCCGCAAACGGCAGATGGATCAGTTATTCGAAGAGATTGAAGAGAGCGAGCGTCAGATCGCCAAGCTGAAGCAGGGCATCGGCCGGCTGAAGGAAGAGCAGGAGAGTGCTTCACGCAAGCTGGAGCAGCTTCGCCATGACGGGGATGAGAAACGTCTGGAGGAGCAGCGTGTTGCCGGCGATCTGAAGCAGCTTGAGCAGGAGCTGCGCCACGTGCAGGAGCAGGTGGATGGAGCCGGTGCGGAGCGCAGCGGCTTTGAAGCTGAAGTGAAGGCGCTGGAGGAAAGCCGGGCACAGGCGGTAGCTGAGCTGGCCCGGCTGGAACAGGAAGAGCAGGCAGCCCATGAGGCGATCCGCAATGCCGAGTCAGAACGCAAAGCGAGCGAATCGGTCAAGGAGGAGCTGCAGAGCAAACTGACCGGCATGAAGGTAACGGAAGGCAAGCTGGACCAGGAGATTTTTTCGCTGGAAGAGCAGCTGCGCCGGATGCGTCAGGATGCCGGATCACAGGACAAAGAGCTGCGCCAGAGCCGCAGTCTCCTCATGACGATGGAGCAGGATCTGGAAGAGAACGTCCGCGAAGCAGTGAAGCAGCAGGAGAACCTGAACAGCTACCGGCTGAAGCGGGATGAAAGCGCGGCAGCGCTTGATCTTGCCCGGGCAGACCGCGCTGCCCTGACACGCAGGCTTGAGCTTGCCGAAGGGGAGACCAAAGACCAGCGGCAGGCCCTTCGCACGGTTGAGGACAAGCTTCGTACAACCGAGGTGTCTGTCGGACGGCTTGATGTGGAGCTGGACAATATTTTGCGCAAGCTTAGTGAAGATTACGAGCTGAGCTATGAGCTGGCCAAACAGCGCTATCCGGTACCGGAGGATGTGCCGGCAGCCCAAATGGAAGTTCAGCGGCTGAAACGCAGTATTTCCGCACTCGGTGAAGTCAGTCTGGGTGCGATTGAAGAATATCAGCGTGTGCATGAACGTTATACCTTCCTCAGCAGCCAGAAGGATGATCTGGTTGAAGCCAAAACAACCCTGTATCATGTCATACATGAGATGGAAGAAGAAATGTCCAAACGCTTCAAACAGACCTTTGATGCCATCCGCCGTGAATTCGGGACGGTGTTCTCGAAGTTGTTCGGCGGCGGGCGGGCCGATCTGCAGCTGCTTGATCCGGAGAATATGCTGGAGACAGGCATCGATATCGTTGCGCAGCCGCCCGGCAAAAAGCTGCAGAATCTGCAGCTGCTCTCCGGCGGGGAACGTGCTCTGACGGCAATGGCGCTGCTGTTTGCCATCCTGCAGGTGAAGCCCGTGCCGTTCTGCGTGCTGGATGAGGTTGAGGCCGCGCTGGATGAGGCCAACGTTGTCCGGTTTGCCCAATACCTGCGCGAATTCTCGGAGCAGACCCAATTTATCGTTGTTACCCACCGTAAAGGCACGATGGAGGAAGCGGATGTGCTGTATGGCGTCACCATGGAGGAAGGCGGCGTCTCCAAGCTCGTCTCCGTGAAGCTGGAGGATGAGGAAGCGATAATCGCATAATAGTGATTTTAACTTAGAGGGGGACCATAATGAGCTTTTTTAAGAAATTAAAAGAAACGATTTCCGGCAAAACGGAAAGTGTAACCAAAAGCTTCCGCGACGGGCTGGAAAAAACGCGTAAAGGCTTCGTTGAAAAGGTCTCCGACCTGATTATCCGCCGCAAAAAGATCGATGAGGAGTTCTACGAGGAACTGGAAGAAATCCTGATCGGAGCTGACGTAGGCGTTAACACAGTCATGACGCTGGTTGAGGAGCTGCGCGCTGAAGTGAAACAGAAGCGCATTGAGGACGCTTCGGAGCTGCAGCCGATTCTTTCCCGCAAGCTGATGGAGCTGCTGCGCGGCGATGATGACAACAGCCTGAAGGAGAACCCGGACGGCATAACCGTCATTCTGTTTGTCGGCGTCAACGGGGTCGGGAAGACTACGACAATCGGCAAGCTGGCTCACCGCTACAAGCAGGAAGGCAAAAAGGTTCTCCTGGCTGCAGGGGATACCTTCCGTGCCGGAGCGATTGAGCAGCTTGAGGTATGGGGGCAACGGGCCGGAGTGGATGTAATCAAGCAGCAGGCGGGCTCTGATCCTGCAGCGGTGATGTTCGATGCCGTACAGGCAGCGAAGCAGCGGAATGTGGATGTGCTGATCTGTGATACAGCAGGCCGTCTGCAGAACAAGAGCAATCTGATGGAAGAGCTGAATAAGATTTTTCGGGTCATTCAGCGTGAGATTCCAAGCGCGCCGCACGAAGTGCTCATGGTGCTGGATGCAACGACCGGGCAGAACGCGCTTAGCCAGGCCAAGCTGTTCGGTGAAAAAAGCGGTGTTACCGGACTTGTACTGACCAAGCTGGACGGTACAGCCAAGGGCGGTATCGTTGTGGCGATCCGTCAGGAAATGAATCTGCCGGTGAAGCTGGTCGGCCTTGGTGAAAAGATGGAGGATCTGCAGACCTTTGATTCCAGCCAGTTCGTCCATGCCCTGTTTGCCGGACTGATTAGCGAGGAAGCGGCTGAGTCCGGAGAAGAGCAGGAATAAGAGTATAATAGATTTTGATCTGACAAGATCGGAAAGAACCCGTTTACCGGCAGAGGCTGGAGAACGGGTTCTTTTTTACAGACACTATACCTAAATATCAACATATGAAAAATTCATAATAGTACTGCTTGTCAGTGCTCCCGCATACAATTCATTGTATCCTTAACGTTACAGCATCCGGAAAATACACTCAGGAGAAAGGAAGCGATTCCATTTATGCGGAATGGTTCATAAACTCCATTTTGCTGTTATATATATTGACATCAAGAATATCATTTACGTATTATGAGAGTAGAATCAAAGTTTTCCGTGGTTCAATCTATTCATTTTAAACGTTTTGTAAACAAACTTAACACATCTGAATATCCGAAAGGAGTCGGGCTCATGTCCAAATTAGATCCTTTGCCCGGTATTTCTCCGTATCCGCTGGAGCATTTTTACGATGAAATGTATGCTGATGAACGGAGTATCCGGCCTCATTACAGACATGTGAGCCGCATGTTTTCCGGGATGAGCCACGAAGAGCTGCATGCCAAGCAGAAACTGATGCAGCGCAGGATGATGGAAGAAGGAATTACCTTTACACTGTATAATCCGGCCCAGGATCAGCCGATGGAGCGGACGATTCCCTTCGATATGATTCCGCGGATTATCCCGAAGGGGGAATGGGAGCGGCTGGAGGCCGGGATCATTCAGCGGATTACCGCACTGAACTTATTCATTCATGACATCTACCATGAACAATACATTGTAAAAGACGGGATCGTACCGCGGCGCATGATCATCAGCAATGTTTATTTCCGGCCCGAGATGTCCGGGCTCAGGGTGCCCGGCGGATCGTACGTGACTACTTCAGGGATTGACCTGATCCGTCATCATGACGGGGAGTATTATGTGCTGGAAGATAATCTGCGTACTCCCTCCGGTTTTTCGTACCTGTTCAAAGGCAGATCACTGATGAACCAGCTGTTCCCTGAACTGGCCTTTGCCAGCCGCGTCAGGGATGTAGACCACAGCCTCAACCGGTTTCTTTCGGTATTGCGCAGCCTGTCTCCGTCCAGAACAAAAGATCCTGTTATAGCCCTGTTGACCCCCGGGCAATACAATTCTGCTTATTATGAACATGCTTTTCTGGCGCAGCAAATGGGCATTCATCTGGTGGAAGGACGGGATCTGGTAGCCCAGGACCATAAAATTTATTTGCGGGAAATGAACAGCCTGCGCAGGGTTGATGTGCTATACCGCCGCCTGGACGATGATTATATTGATCCGCTCGCGTTTCAGCCGAATTCTCTGCTGGGAGTCGCCGGTCTGATGAATGCTTACCGGGCAGGCAATATAGCAATCGCTAATGCTCCCGGAACCGGAGTGGCTGATGACAAAGCCATGTATGTTTATGTTCCGGATATGATCCGTTATTACCTGAACGAAGAGCCGATCCTTGGCAATGTGCCGACCTATCTGCTGTCACGGCCGCAGGAACGCCAGTATGTACTGGATCATTTATCGGAAATGGTAGTCAAGGAGACATCGCTCTCCGGCGGCTACGGGATGCTGATCGGCAGCGAAGCGACGAAGGAAGAGCTGATGGACTTCAGGCTTAAGATTCTTGCTGACCCGGCCCGTTATATAGCCCAGCCGATCATGTCTCTGTCACGTGCGCCGGTATTATCCGGGGCAGAAATGGTACCGCGCCATATCGACCTGCGGGCATTTGTGCTGATGGGTGCGGACCGCAAACCACATGTTATCCCGGGCGGGCTGACCCGGGTAGCAATGAAAGAAAACTCTCTCGTCGTAAACTCTTCACAGGGCGGCGGAGTTAAGGATACCTGGGTTATGGCCTGATGCGTAACAAGGCAGCAGGCTGTTGAAAGACAAAGTGCGGCATCAAAATGTGGGAGCGGAGGAGTGGTGACGATGCTGAATCGCAACGCGGAAGCTTTGTTTTGGATCGGACGATATATTGAACGGGCGGAGAACCATGCACGGCTGATCGATGTCCATTATCATATTCAGCAGGAAGAGGATTTTCAGTCGGAAGGGCATAAATGGTCAAGGCTGATTGATGCATTAGGGGTCAGAAATGAGTATCTCAAGCAGTTTGAGAGCTTTTCCGAGCAGGATGTGCTGTCTTTTATCACACTGGATCTGGGTAATGCCAATTCTTTATTCTCGTGTGTGCACCAGGCGAGGAATAACTTGCGTACACTGCGCCAGCATCTGCCTAGCGAGCTGTGGGATATCGTTAACGGCTTTAATCTCTGGCTCGCGGAGCAGTCCGTAGCGGATATTATGAGCGGTCCGCATCAGTTCTACCAGCAGGTCAAAGAGCGTGCGGCTATGTTTCTCGGCGCGGAGCAGTCCGTAATGCTGCGGGGAAATGAATGGCATTTTATTGAAAGCGGACGGTTTCTGGAACGGGCCGAGAATACGACACGGATTCTGCAGGCCGTTACAGTATCATGCAAATCCAAAGAGAACAGTACCATCTATACCCAGCTGCAGGCTGTATTGAAATCGGTAAGCGGCTATCAGGCCTTCCGCCGTTATTATGCCGATGATATGTCACCGGAGTGCATCCTGGAATTTCTGATCGTTAATGCACGTTTTCCGCGTTCAGTGCGCTTCTCGTTCCACAAGCTGGAGGAGCATCTGGCCAGACTGGAGCTGGATTCTTCAGAAAAGGGCTCTGGGCATGAGAAGGTGATCCGTCAGGCAGGGAAGATTAAGGCCGAGCTGGATTATATGGAAAAAGAGGAGATGTCCGGCGATCTCGCCCTTGATGTCCTGCATTCCCTGATGATCTCGTGCCAGCGGTTAGGGAAGACGATGGAGGGCGCCTTTTTTCGCCGCGAAGGAGCCTATGTATGAAAATTCAGATCAACCACACAACGACCTATTCATATCCGGAGCCGGTTACGGACAGTGTCAATGAAATCCGGCTGACCCCGCGCACTAATTACCGGCAGTCCTGCTACCATCATGAGGTGGAGGTGACTCCGGCGGCGAATCTTTTAACGTATGAGGATTTTTTCGGCAACCGGGTGCATGCCTATTCGGTGAACAAGCCGCATACAGAGATGGTGATTCATACCAAGGCGACTGTCGTGACACTTGATAAAGCACAGGGTGCCGACCTCCCGCATATCCCGCTCGCGGATCAGGTTAAGCTGCTGAATGACGAAAAGTTCCAGAACCGGTATATTGAATTCATTCTGCCGACCCGTTACACGGAGGTTACGCCGGAGCTGGTCGAGTTTGCGTCACAGCACCCTTTTGATGCGGCAGATGATATGTATGCCTGGACCAAAAAGCTGTCCTCGACGATCTATGAGCAGTTTACCTATGATCCCGAAGCGACAAGTGTAAATACTACGGTCAAAAAAGCGCTCAAGCTCAAGCGCGGCGTCTGTCAGGACTATGCCCATCTGATGATTGCCGTCTGCCGGAGTGTCGGGCTTCCTTCACGGTATGTCAGCGGATACCATTTTGTCGGTGATCTGCAGGGCGGTAACGCCGACTTTGAGCAGGCCTCACACGCCTGGGTGGAAACGCATATCCCCGGAACAGGCTGGCTTGGCTTTGACCCTACCAATAATGCGGAAGTGAACTGGCGCTACATCAAGCTGGGCCATGGCCGGGATTACAAGGATATTGTACCGGTAAAAGGTGTATACCGCGGCGGAGCCGGGACACTTAGCGTCAAAGTGGATGTACGTAAGCTGGACAACTGAGGGAAAGAGGCTGCCAAGAAGCTGATAATGGATAGAATGTAAATAGATGTGATGTAAATAGATATGATTAAAAAGGATACTGTTGTAAAAAAGTTGAGCTGACCAGGAGCTATAGTGACGCTGGGTTACTGTGGAGCTCATGTTAGCTACTGGAAAGAAACTTGAGAGCTACAGAAGAGCTGCTGAAAGCTACTGAAGACCGCTTAAGTAGACCGCTTAAGTAGACTGCTCATGTAGCCCCCTAATATGGTTAAGTCCAAAAGCCCCACGTTGTGGGGCTTTTGTATTTACGCTAGCGGTACTGTTGATTAGTAAATATTATAGCGGGGTAGGAGCAGGGTGAAGGAAATGAAAGGCAAAAATGCCCTTGATTTCGCCGGATTAGGCGGATTGGCCGAAATGAACAGTTTGTAACAGGGTACTAAACCAGGAATAGGTGCCTGCTTTGGCACGGTTGCACAAAGTTTGTGCAAAATTTGCACAAGGGTGATTATAATTGAGCCGCAATTGGGTAATCTTGAAACAGAATCACGAATATGGATGATGTGGAAGGAGAGTGTGCATATGAGCCCAAATATAGCTAAAAAACAGCGGTTTATCGGTAAAACAGCCATTATTACAGGTGCGGGCTCCGGGATCGGCAGAGCGGCAGCGATCCAGATGGCGCGCGAAGGCGCCAATGTAGCTCTTTTTGACCTGGTTAATGAACGTACATCGGTGCTGGAGCAGAAGCTGAACAAGCTGCGCAAGGATTGCGCACTGGCTATTGATGTCGATACTTCTGATGCTGAACGGATGGAGGAAGCGGTACGCAGAACGATTGAGCATTTCGGCAGCCTGGATATTGTTTTTGCCAACGCGGGAATTAACGGAGTGGTCGGGCCGATCGAGGAGCTGAGCCTGACGGATTGGCAGAATACGATCAACGTCAACCTGACCGGAACGTTCCTGACACTCAAATATACGATTCCGCATCTCAAGGAAAAAGGTAAGGGCAGTATCATTATTACAAGCTCCATTAACGGAAATACACGGTTTACGAGCTTTGGCTGGTCACCTTACAGCACGACCAAGGCGGGTCAGGTGGCTTTTGCCAAAATGGCTGCGCTGGAGCTGGCCAAATTCAAAATCCGTGTCAACGTTATCTGTCCGGGGGCGATCTCTACCAATATTGATGAATCAACCGAATTCAATGAAGAGGTAGAAGAAATCATCATCCCGATTGAATTCCCGCAAGGAGCCCAGCCGCTGGCTGATGGCCCAGGTAAGCCGGAGAATGTAGCCGATCTAGTCTCCTTCCTCGCTTCTGATGAATCCATTCATATTACCGGAGCGCAGATTGTCATTGATGGAGCAGAATCACTGTTAAGCTAAGACAGTAAAGCAAGCTGGAAAAGATAAGGTTTAAGCGGCAGCCGTACTTCGGGCAGATATAACCGGGGTACGGCTGCTTGTGATGTGCAGGGTTGTAAAGTAAGCAGGGTATGGTAAAATCTGTGCATACTATGAATCTGAAGGAGGTTCCTATGTAACAGGAAGTTACTCTTGAAGTGCCCAAGTGGGTATTCGAGCCAAGAAAGCCGGAACGGTTAACAGCCAAGCTGCTGTAGGGGAAGCAGGTGGATTACGAGGTGTTTGCCGGTCTGCTGAAGCAGGCTTTTGCTGAACTGTAAGTATACAATGGGAGGGGATGGGCCGATGCTGTCATGGCTGGCGGAGCAACGGATTCAGGAGGCAATGAGAAACGGGGAATTTGCAGATTTGCCGGGGCATGGTAAGCCGCTGGAGCTCGAAGACCTGTCAGGCGTTCCCGAAGAGCTGCGGATGTCGTTTAAGATTATGAAAAATGCCGGGATTTTGCCGGAAGAGCTGACTTTGCGGGCGGAATGCGTGACCTTGGAACAATTACTGGCAGCCTGCCGCAACAGCGGCAATGCTAACTCATCTGAGCAGAAATCCCTTGAGTCCAAGTTGACTTTAAAAAGATTGCGCCTGCAGCAGCTCCTGCGTGAGCGGGGTCTGGAAAACAGCAGTATTTTTACGGAATACGGGGATCAGATCCGTCAGCGGCTGTCAGATCAGGAATAATAGCATACCGTGCGCACGGTTCACAGGGTTGTGTGCACCAGGCCGACTTTTGTACAAGCTCGGTCTATGAGACCGGGCTTCCTGACATACATATGATTTTGCTGCAGCGAGTCTGTTGTTTGTTCATTCAATGAGAGTGAATATATTCAGCTGAAGCAGGCATGCGAGAATTTGGACAGCTCCCCGGATGCTTACGTGATGATGACTTTTGTGATGGCTTGCGGTACAAAACCTGAGAATTACTCTGGAACCGCTTGAAATCCCGGACCGTTTCGCCCATGCTATAGGAGGCGTCTGGTGATTCAATCAGAGTGCTCATAAGACAGACACAGTTATGGAGATACAGAATGAAACAGCTTCCGATTATGCAGGTACTTCCTGACCTGAAAAAAATATTGTCCGCTAGCACAGCTGCCGTGCTTATCGCTGAACCTGGTGCGGGTAAGACCACTGGAACGCCGCCGGCTTTTCTGGACGAGCCGTGGATGGCGGGCAAAACGATATTAATGCTGGAGCCGAGAAGACTGGCGGCCCGTTCAGCCGCTGTATACATGGCTGCCTGCCTCGGGGAGCAAGTGGGGCAGACCGTCGGTTACCGGATGCGGATGGACAGCAAAGTAAGCAGACATACACGTATTACGGTTGTTACCGAAGGCGTCCTGACACGGATGCTGCAGAGTGACCCCTCGCTTGGTGATGTCGGACTGGTCATATTTGACGAATTCCATGAGCGCAGCCTCCATGCTGATCTTGGCCTGGCGCTGGCGCTTGAGGCGCAGTCCGTGCTGCGAGAAGATCTGCGGATTCTGATCATGTCGGCTACCCTGGATGCAGAGCGGGTTTCAGCTCTGCTCGGCGGAGCAGCCATCGTCGATTGTCCCGGGCGGACCTTTCCGGTGGAGACAATCTATGCACCCGCGGGAAATGACGCTGTGCTGGAACTATCTGCAGCTTCCGCGGTACGTCGCGCCCTGGCGGAACAGCCGGGCGATGTGCTGGTGTTCCTGCCCGGGGAGCGGGAGATCCGCCGGACGCAGCGCGAGCTTGCCGGCGGCAGCCTTCCTGCGGGCACGGTTCTGCGGCCGCTATACGGCCAGCTTCCGCAGGCGCAGCAGGATGCTGCGGTGGCTGCCGCTGTGCCCGGACAACGCAAGGTGGTGCTGGCGACATCGATCGCCGAGACAAGCCTGACGATCGAAGGGGTGCGCACGGTAATTGATACCGGTCTGCGGCGCACCCAGGTGTTTTCGCCGCGCACCGGGATGCCGCGGCTCACTACCGTGCCGGTATCCAAGGCATCGGCTGACCAGCGGCGCGGCCGGGCAGGCCGGACGGCACCCGGAGTCTGCTACAGGCTCTGGAGCAGGGAGGAGCATGCCCGGCTTCCGGAGGACAACGTGCCGGAAATGCTTGAGACCGACCTGGCGCAGCTCGCCCTGGAGCTGGCGCTGTGGGGCGTGCCGGGTCCTGCCGCGCTGCCCTGGCTGGACCCGCCGCCCGCTGCGCCTTACGCGCAGGGCACGGCGCTGCTTCGCCAGCTCGGCGCGCTGGACGCCGGCGGCGCCATTACGCCGCACGGCCGCAGCATGGCCGCGCTCGGCGCACACCCGCGCGCCGCGCATATGCTGCTGCGCGCGGCTCTGCTTGGCGAAGCGCCGCTCGCCTGCCGGCTGGCGGCGCTGCTGCAGGAGCGGGACCTGTTCAAGGGTCCCGCGGATCAGGGCAGCGACATCACGCTCCGCGTGGAGGCGCTGCTTGCTTTTGAGCGCTCCGGCGTAAGCGGGAGCGCGGACCCGGCGGCTCTGCGCGCGGTGCAGCGCGAGAGCCAGAGTCTCCTGGCGCAGCTGAAGGTTGCGCCAGAGACAATGCCCGGCGACCTCAGCCGCATAGGCCTGCTGTTGTCGTTCGCCTACCCTGACCGGGTAGGCCAGAAACGCGGTGACGGCGCGTTTCTGCTGTCCGGCGGCCGGGGAGCGGCGATGCGCGAGGGGCAGCCGCTGGCCCGCTCAGCCTTCATCGTTGCCGCCGGCGTGGATGACCGCGCCGGGCAGGGACGGATACTACTGGCTGCGGAGCTGTCCGAAGCAGAGCTGCTCTTGCATCACGCAGACAGCCTGACCGAGGAACGGGCTGTCTTCTGGGACAAAGAGAGCGGCAGCGTGAAGGCACACCGGCGGACGATGTTCGGCGCACTCGTATTAAAGGAAACGACGCATGAGCGCCCGGATGCAGAGGAGATTGAGGAGGTACTGCTGTCCGTAATTGCTGCAGAGGGGCTGGATATGCTGCCGTGGGACAAAGGTACGGCTCAGCTGCGTCAGCGGATGGCTTTTATGCACTCGGTCAGAAAAGACTGGCCGGATGTCTCGGATGAAGCATTGCTAAATACATTAGGGGACTGGCTCCGCCACTATCTGCAGGGCATGCGCAATTTGCGGGATCTGCAGCGTCTGCCGCTGTCCAAAGCGCTGGAAGGGATGCTGGACTGGAATGATCGGCAGACGCTCGACCGGGAAGCCCCCACTCACATCACGGTGCCCAGCGGGTCACGTGTGCCGCTGGATTACAGCAACCCGGAAACTCCTGTTCTGGCGGTTAGGCTGCAGGAAATGTTCGGCCAGGTGGATACGCCGCGGATCGGGATGGGACAGGTTCCCGTACTCCTGCACCTGCTCTCGCCGGCAAGGCGGCCGATGCAGGTGACCGCAGATCTGGGGAGCTTTTGGCGCAGTACCTACTTTGAGGTGAAAAAGGACTTGAAGGGACGTTATCCCAAGCACTATTGGCCGGATGATCCGCTGCAGGCGGTGGCTACCAGCCGGACCCGGCCGGGCAATAAATGATCTGTATAGATTCCTAAGCAATAGCTTCTGCCGAGTTCTGCTGAAACAGCTGTGAATGATCAAGCTGCGAAAGAGCAGGACAGCAGCTGGTAGTTTAAGCTATTTTTGGAGTCACAGCCATCCCCCACAGCTAAAAAGCAATCGAATCAATATACTACGTGCAAATTCGTCATCTAATTCTCCGAGAAATCCTGTTAGCGGAGAAACTAGTTGGAAAAACGCCACTTATTTTCGCCGGAATTGCTCTCAGAGCGAGAAATGGCCTGAATTAGATGACGTTTTTCCAACTATTGTTCGCAGAAATGGATTAACACCGGAATTAAGCAGCGAAAATCCAACTAAATAGATTGCACTTGATGTCTGTTCCTCTTTCTAATGGTTATCTCCGTACCGTGCCCTGTTTGATTGAACGATTATGGGGTAATAATGTAGCGAACGACAATTACGAAGGAGGGCTTCAAGTGACTACCCAAAAAATCGTAGGAATCTTTGATACGGAACAAGAAGCAACCAGAGCAATTGAAGATCTGCAGAGCAAGGGCATCAGAAACGATGAAATATCCATCATTACCAGAGACCGTGATGAATTACAAAGTATTTCTGAAGATACAGGCACCATGGCGCCGGAAGGTGTAGCAACCGGAGCAGCCACAGGCGGTGTAGTCGGCGGGGTTGCCGGACTGCTTGCCGGAATCGGGGCGCTTGCCATACCGGGCATCGGACCGATTCTCGCAGCCGGACCGATTGTGGCTACACTGACGGGTGCAGCTATCGGTGCAGGCGCGGGCGGACTTGTCGGCGGCTTGATTGGCCTGGGCATTCCTGAGGACGAAGCGCGTGAATATGAAGGTTATGTCGACAGCGGGAAAATCCTGGTTCTTGTCGATGACAACGGAAGAGGGAATGCAATCCATGATGTCTTCCGCGGTAACCGTTCATTGAACTCCAGCCGGTATGACTCTGTTTACAATACGGATACTACCTCAGACACACTGGCGGACAGAGGGGCCACCAACCCTGACCTTACTCCGGATGATACCACAGTAGGGAACACGCTCGGCAATAGAGGTTCAATGAATGCCGGCAGCGACCCGGATCTCTACAACCGTAACCGGCTGTAACCGGGATCTTGCCTGAATGGCAAGACCAGACCGGAGTAGCCAATCCGGCAAAATGAATAACAGATAACCAAGACTGCATCTTCCGGATCTTATCCGGGGTGCAGTTTTTTTGTATTCTAATTACATAATTTAAACATATGAAAAATTCACACTAGATAGACATTAGCTCTTAAAAATTAAACGACATATGATACGAACCAATATGATGCGAACCAGATTGAGGTGGCTTTAGGGCTGGAACCCGCTCACAAGCGTCATATTGAAGAATTCAGCTAGTTAAATGATGTAACGCGAATTAAAGGGTATAACCCGATGCCTTTTTATTATCGATTCCAATATTGCAACATATGAAAAATTCACAATACAACAATCAAAAAAAAATCTACTCCCTACACCTGCCATCCAAATCCAATCCTCTTCCCTCACCCTAGAAACAGCAAACCCGTAAAAAGTGAACCCGTATCACCCAAATGGTGTACCATTCATTCGTGAAGGGGGTGACAATGCCGCCTTTATTAACTTGTGATTCTAACCGCAACACTGATTCTTTCAGATTATGAAATTAGATAAATAGGCGATATACTAGAGCTAATATTTTCCGCTGACGGATAACGGCTGGCGGGAGAAGAACAGGAGGGATAACATGGCTTTTATGATAGCCCAGCGGGCATTTATCAAGGTGTATCTAATTACGATGGTTGAGCAGCATAAGGGATACGGTTATCAGATGCTTGAGGATATGCGGAGGGATTTCAAAGCCTATGGCTATTCGCCTCCCCAGAGTGAGGTATACCGCGCCCTGCATGAGCTCGTGCAGCAAGGAATACTGTACCGTACCAAGCAGCTCAAGGGGAATGATCCCAAGGTCGATTTTCAGGAAATCGTCCTTTATCATTTTACGGCTGACGGGGAGGAGAAAGCCCGGCTTTACAAAAAACAGGTTAAAACAGATTTGGACCGCTGCCTTGGTATTCTGAACAAAGCGGTTGCAGATAATTATTAGTGTCAGGAATCCTGATCATCCTTATCATGGCCGGGAAGCGGTACTGGTGAGCTTGCGCTCCCGTAATCCTCTACAGAATCCCAGGCGTCGGCATCATCGAACCTGCCGCTATGCTCCTGACGGCTCTGGCCTGCTCCGGAAGGAGGCGGGGTCATCACCTGTTCTTCAACAGGACGCTCGTCCGCAGATTCCCGGCCGGGTACATGCTCTACTGCATAAGGTGTATAAGGAATGGCCTCAAGGCGTTCATATGGGATTTCCTCTTTACTGATGACACAGATCCCATATGTGCCCTCTTCCATGCGCATAAGGGCAGCTTCGATATCTTCCAGCTCATCCCTGAGCGCGTTATTAATGCCGAGATCACGGCTTCGTTCAAAGGTTTCGGTGCCTGCATCCGCAGGATGATTGTCTACAGTTGACAATTCTCCGGTTGATACCCTAAGCGAGTCTCCAAGCAGGCTGTTTTCTTCATCATTATCTTTGAAATGCTGCTCCAGCTCCTGTCTGCGCTCATCCAGTGCATTCTTCAGTGCAGCCAGCTGCTGATCTGTTAAGTGACTCATGGTTCCATCTTCCTTTCGGCGTTTAGAGTAGTGTTATTGTGTAATCTTCCTTACCCTATTCACTAGGCAGGCAATCAGCTGGAGAAAGAGAGCAGAAACTGCAACTTTAGTGATATATTCATACCGCTTTCAGCCTGTTATAATAATTACTGCTAAAAGAACATAGACAAAGCATGGAGGTCACAGCAATGGACGAACATATGAAACGCAGACTGGATAAACAAAGAAAGCTGTTCAGCCAACTTGGTATTACGCTCGATGCACTCACCATACATGAAAAGGAATTCAGCATGAAGCTGCGCGGTTACGATGCCGAAGAGGTGGACACTTTTTTAGATAGTGTGATCAAGGACTACGAACGGTTTTATGCAACCATCGCTGATTTGATGGATAAATGGCAGGAGCAGCAGCTGGAGCTGCGTGAATTGAAGGAGCAGAGCAAGGCAGCAGCAGCAACGCCACCTGTCATCCGAGGAGTAGACCCGCAGGATCTCGAAGATATTGTGGCCAGACTTGAGGGCAACCTGCGCATGTTAAAGGATAAGCTCCCCCGTACAGAGAAATACTTGTAGGCGCTGTGTTTTCACATACAATCCTTTACATGCAATATCGGCGTCAGCAGGCGTTAGCTTGCTTGACGCTGCTTCCGGCGTATACTAATAGGTAGAGAGATTTATATCCTGCCAGATGGAGGTTGAACTCTTGCTTACTAAGCAGACTAGGAGTTTAAATATCCGCGGTAAAATAGCCCTCGGTTATATTGTGATTCTTGTAATGCTGGGTCTGTTCCTTGTGATCGTTTCCAGCCGGATCACCGATCTGGAACAGGAGACCGTTTATTTAAGTGATCATGATATTGAAGTACACGAGCTTACATACCAGATTGAAAAAAATGTACTGGATATGGAAACGGGACAAAGAGGTTTTGCACTCACAGGGAACGCCAGCTATCTGGAGCCTTTTAACAGCGGGTTGTCTGAATGGACTGTAAATTATTCAATGCTTAAAGCCCTTATAACCGATAACCCAAATCAGATAGAGAACCTCGAAAATATTAAACGCGATATTGAAAAATGGATTCAGGAAGCCGGGCAATATGTGGTACATCTGAAGCAGCTCGGCCGGGATGAGGAAGTTGCGGAGTATTTTCAGAATGATTCCGGCAAGTCGGTGGTTGACTCTATCCGCATCCAGTCAGATTATTTTCGTGATAATGAGCGCAAGCTGACCAGTGAACGGATTGATATACTTAAAGAAAGTAATCACAAGCTGATTACCACAATGTATATTTTATGGGCACTTGTGGCGCTGCTGGCCGTACTTATTACCTCCTTGCTCTCTGTGAGTATCGTGAGGCCGCTGCAGCATGTCATTCAGGCAATCAACAGTATCGCTGACGGGGGCAATATGTCCGAGAGGCTCAAAGTCAAAACCATGGATGAAGTCTATGATCTTGGCGAAGCTACGAACAGACTGCTCGACAAGGTACAGGTTGACCAATGGTGTACGGAGCAGATTGCTTCAACCTCTATCATTCTACAGGAAACAACGGACCTTTCAGTTATGAGCAGAACTTTTGTCAACAAACTGGCAACGGCCTTTGAGATTCAGTACGGGGCCATTTATATCCTGAATAAGGAGAAAGAAAACAAGAGGGCGGTTTACAAAAGGATGTATTCCTACGCGGGAAGTGCAGATGCGGACACCCCTTACGGAGCTTTACAGATACAAGCCGGTGAAGGACTTATCGGACAGTGCGCTGTTGACAGGGAGGTTATGTTCATTGGAGATCTTCCTGAAGATTATATCAGCATTAACTCCGGGCTGGGCCGGACTGCACCAAGGTTTGCAGTGATTGCCCCGGTTGTTTTTGAGAATAAGACCCTTGCAGTGGTAGAGTTCGCTTCCTTAACCAAATGGCCTTCCCATCATGTGGAGCTGTTGTATGAGCTGCTGAATGCCCTGGGTGTATCGCTAAATTCCGTTATGACCCGAATGGAAATACAGTCACTATACCAGGATTCCCAGAGTATGAACGAGGAGCTTCAAGTGCAGTCCGAGGAACTTCAGGTGCAGTCGGAGGAGCTTCAAGTACAGACGGTAGAACTGCAGAATCACACCAGTGAACTGATGGATCTCAACAGAGAGCTGGAAAACCAGAAATCTGTAGCCGAGAATGCTGCAGTTGATCTGGAAAAATACACCAAGCAGCTGGAGCTCAGTTCGCGTTACAAAAGTGAATTTCTGGCCAATATGTCCCACGAGCTTCGCACGCCGCTTAACAGTATGCTGATCCTGTCCCAGCTGCTCGTTGAGAACCGCAACAATTCTTTAACGGAAGAGGAACTGGAGTATGCTTCGGTTATCCATTCCTCCGGCAGTGATCTGCTGGCCATGATCAACGATATTCTTGACCTCTCCAAGGTGGAGGCAGGTAAAATGATGGTTGAAATGGATGCGGTTAATCTGACCGAATTGCCAGCGCTCCTTACCGGTTATTTTGAAAAAACGGCCGCCCAGCATCAGCTGGAGTTTACGGTGCACCTGGATGACAATGTGCCTGATCTGTTCTTTACGGATGAAATGCGCATGCATCAGATTCTGCGAAATTTGCTCTCCAACGCCTTCAAATTCACAGAGCAAGGCTTTGTCCGGGTAGAAATCAGCTGTACCGAATACCGGCCAGATGAACCGGACAGCGGTCCGGTGGAGATGCTGGCCTTTGCAGTTACCGACAGCGGGATCGGAATATCGGAAGCTAACCGGGAGCTTATCTTTGAAGCATTCAGGCAGGCAGACGGCACTACTGCACGAAAATTCGGCGGTACTGGACTGGGCTTATCCATTTCCCTTCAGCTCGCTAAGCTGCTTGGCGGATATATTACTCTGCAGAGTGAGGAAGGGAAGGGCAGCACATTTACCCTGTATCTTCCATACCTTCAGGAGGAGTCTGATAATGTACAAAAACCGGTTGGAGCATGTTATCCCGCAGCAGCCGCGAGTGAGAGGAATACAACCCATTCCCGCGCACAGGAGCAGGTTCTGAATGACAGCATGTTATTTGAAAGAGAATATGAGAAGCTGCATGGCCGGACGGTGCTGATCGTCGATGATGATCTGCGTAATATTTATGCCCTTGAGAATGGCTTGCTTCCATATGAGATGAACATCCTGACGGCACAGAACGGCTATGAATGCCTGCAGATCGTCAGAGATCAGCCTGAGGTTGATATTGTCATGCTGGATATTATGATGCCGAACCTCGATGGCTATGATACGCTGTCCATTATCCGTGAGGAGCTGCTGCTCAGGGAGCTTCCAATCATTGCGGTCTCGGCCAGGACCATGAAGGAAGACCGGGAGAGATGCCTTGCAGCAGGAGCATCCGATTTCATAAGCAAACCGATTTTGATACAGGATGCTGTCACACGGATGTGCAGGCTGATTAATCCCGGGGATATACAGCCCGGCGGCCCGGCTTGACTTTTCTAAAATTACCATTGACGGAATATGGACTATGATTTATGATTAGCTCATAAATGATCATTTATAACAAACGGCGTGTTACCTGCTAAGGGCATGAGCCAAGGATTGTCTTCATTTTATATGAGGCGGTTCTTGGCTTTTTTTGTTGCCAAATTTCTGAAGATTAGGGGAAGGAGGGAGAACTTGTCGCGGGAAATCGAAACCTTTCTAGTGCAGCGGGTAATCGGGAACAATGTTGTTATGGTGCAGGGAAGCAAGAACGGCAAGGAATATGTCATTATCGGCAAAGGCATCGGTTTCGCAGTCAAGGATACCGGAGCGATTGAGGTTAATGATCAGCGGATTGAGAAGCTGTTCCGCCTGGAAGACCGGGAGGAATGGAGCCAGTATCAGATTTTGCTGGAAGATATCGATCCAAAAGTAATGAAGATTACCGATGAGATTATCGGAGATATCACCAGTCAGTTTCCCGGCAAGTTAAACGACAAGATTTATTTGGCGCTCCCGAGCCATATCCAGTTTACCATCTACCGTCTGCGCAGCGGTATGGATATCATCAATCCCTTCTTGCAGGAAACCAAAATGACGTTCCCCAAGGAATTTGAGATCGCTTTCAAAGCAGCGGGTAAAATCAGTGCCGAGTTCAATGTACAGATTCCGGAGGATGAAGTCGGCTTTCTGACTTATCATGTCTATTCAGCGGTCAGCAATGTACCGGTCGGACAGCTGGTGAAGGTATCGAATATGGTTAATGAGCTGCTGGAGCAGATCAGGACCGAACAAAAAATCACCTTCGAGCACGGCAGCATGAATCATGTGCGGCTGATGATCCATCTGCGGTTTTCACTGGAACGGATCCTGCAGGGCTCGTTAATTGACAATCCGTTCGTCAAGCATATTAAGAAAGAATACAGAACGGAATACAAGCTGGCGCAAAAGCTGGGGAAAGTTATCCAGAGCAGGCTGGAGGTACAGGTTCCCGAAGAAGAGCTATGCTTCCTGGCGATGCACCTGCACCGGCTGTTCCAGACCATAGAGAAAAATAAATAACAGCATGAGAGGAGTGGTGCGGATGTTTTCCAGATGGAGATCCAAAAAAGAAGAGCAGCGTACTGTGCAATTCATAGAAATTAATGCCCCGCTGAGCGGGCAGGCGGTTGACCTGAGTCAGGTACCGGATGATACCTTTGCCGGCGGACATATGGGCAACGGGATTGCGATTGAGCCTGCGGAAGGCAAGCTGTATGCACCTTTTGACGGAAAAATTGCCCATATCGTGAAATCCGGACATGCGCTGATTATTGAACACGCTTCCGGTCTGCAGCTACTGCTACATATCGGAATTGATACGGTCAGCCTTAAGGGCAGCGGTTTTCAGAGTCATACTGCTACAGGCGACCATGTAAAAGCCGGACAATTATTAATCGAGTTTGATCTTGAAGCAATCCGTGCAGCCGGCCTTGCTACGATTTCTCCGGTGATTGTCACCAGCATGGAGGAGACACCGCCGGCAGTAGAGTGCCTGCACGGACAGGTTACAGCGGGGAAAGACCTGATTTTGAAAGTAGCAGCACAGTAACGACATATAGAGCAATAGCAACTATGATCTAAGGGGATGATTGTATTATGTTGGCTTTTCTACAGAAGTTAGGCAAGTCTCTGATGCTACCGGTTGCGACAATGCCGGCGGCTGCGATTCTGCAGGGGTTCGGGCTGATTAATTATGAAAAGGATCTGCCGTTTGGCAGTGTGGTCGGAGGGTTTTTGAACCAGTATGTAGCTCCCTTCCTGAACGCCGGCGCAGGTGCGATCTTCGGTAATCTGGCTCTCATCTTTGCCATCGGGGTTGCGATCGGTTTTGCCGGTGATGCTGTTGCTGCGCTGTCGGCATTGATTGCCTATATGGTGCTTACCAAAGTGCTGGCTATTGTACCTTTGCAGTTCTCCTTCATTAATGATGATGTCGTATTGAACATGGGGGTGCTGGGCGGGATATTTGCCGGTGCCTGGGCTGCCTTCCTGTACAAGAGATATCATAATGTAAAAATGCCCGACTGGCTCGGCTTCTTCGCCGGCAAGCGGTTTGTACCGATCATCACTGCGGCTTCCACGATGGTGCTTGCCGTATTCATCGGTATGATCTGGAGCCCGGTCCAGGATGTAATCAGTGACTTCGGGAACTGGGTAGTCAGCCTGGGGGCAATTGGCGCATTCGTCTTCGGTACTGCGAACCGGCTGCTGATCCCTATCGGCCTGCATCATGTCATCAATACCATTGCCTGGTTCCAGATCGGTGACTTCACCAATGCGGCAGGAGAAATTGTGCATGGTGACCTTACCCGCTTCTTTGCCGGAGACAAAACAGCCGGAATGTTCATGACAGGATTCTTCCCTATTATGATGTTTGCCCTACCGGGTGCGGCACTGGCCTTTATTCATACTGCCAAGCCGGAAAAGCGCAAGGTTGTCGCTTCCATCTTCATCGGTTCGGCAATTGCGTCCTTCCTGACAGGGATTACTGAGCCGCTGGAATTTTCATTCATGTTCGTTGCACCGGTCCTGTACGTAGTGCATGCGGTATTGACCGGTCTCTCCGGACTTCTGATGTATGTGCTCGACGTTAAGCTGGGCTTCGGTTTCTCCGCCGGTCTGATCGACTACCTGGTGAATATGAAGCAGTCTACTAACGCCTGGATCCTTATTCCGGTAGGGCTTGCCTTCTTCGTGCTCTACTATGTGCTGTTCCGCTTCATCATTGTTAAGTTTAACCTGAAGACACCGGGACGTGAAGATGATCTGGAAGATGATCTGCAGGAGGTTGCTGCCGGAAGCGGAAGAGGTACTGTGTCGGCATCTTCCAGGGCAGCAAAGATTCTGGAGAATATCGGCGGGCCTTCCAACATCCGTACAATTGATGCTTGTATTACCCGGCTGCGGCTGAATGTTAATGATGACAAGGCGGTTAAAGATGCAGCCTTGAAACAGCTGGGAGCTTCAGGGGTTATGCGGCTCGGCCAGGGTGCGGTACAGATTGTATTCGGTCCGCAATCCGAGCAGATTAAGGATGATATTAAAAAGCTGATGTAATAGAAGTACAGCAGGGAAGATAAATAATACCGGCCCTGCTGTTTCCGGGGCCATATAATAACCCGTCAGGCTTATGCCCGGCGGGTTATTATTATCAGATCTGATGTTTTTAGTATGGAACTCTTGATATGCATCTGGATAGAGCCATTTGAAATAGCTCCTGATCGAATACCCGGTACTGCCGATTTTGATCAATCAGCCAGTTTGCAAATCCTGCTGCTGTCCGATACTCCTCATAGTCTTCAAAATTTACTCTAAACTCGGCCAGTTTGGCCAATTGTTCGTATTCCTCATCCGATAATTGAATACCCAGCTGAGAAATGGTTTTAAGACGGATTCTTCGTGCAGAATTGTTTTGTACAATGCGGTGTTTATTGGATATTTGGCCTTCATGTGGCCGATAGAACATTAAATTATGAGGAACATTTGCGAGCTGCGCGGTTGAGGAAAGCCTGTTCCACAATTCATAATCCTCTGCATGAGGATAATCATGATCATACCTTATTCCTAGACGGTCTATTGAACTTTGCTGCATCATCACGGAAGGGTGAAGCAGGCAGGAATAAAATAATAGCCAGACCTTAATCTCTTCGTGGCGCTGAGGATTTAACTTGACTGGCCCGAGGTAATTGGTTGTGTATCCGGTCCCGCAAATATCGATGTGGGGATTCTGGTCCATGAAATAAGCCTGAACCTCCAAGCGGTTTAGGGCTGCAACATCATCGCTATCCATACGGGCAATATATTCTCCCCGGGCCAGGTCGAGCCCTTGATTCAGAGAAGTGACTATTCCCATATTTACAGAATGAAATATCTTTTTTACTCTGGCATCTTTTATTTCATGAATGATGCCCGCTGATCCGTCAGTTGATCCGTCATCAATAATGATCAGCTCAAGATCACTCAACGTTTGTAGCAAGATTGAATTAACAGCATCCTGTAAATACATAACATTATTATAGACAGGCATAATTACTGAAACTCTGGGCACCTGGCATTCCTCCTAAAAACTTGTCTCGGATTACACTATGATGAGGAACACCGGGATGCGATAGGAGGAATCAAAAAAGGCATTTCCCCAAAGGTCTTGTTTTCTTATACCATTCATAAATGAACAAATCAGAGCTGGCCCTGCTTTTTTAGTCAGAGCTATTGCAATATCTATAATACCGAGTATAATACTTGGTATATAAGGATTAAGGAGTCGGTACCCATGTCAATTGATGATTATCTGGATCTGCTAAACTACGCCAAGTCAATTAACGATGGGCAGTGGCAGGCTGACATTATTGAAAGAATTAAGAATTTTAACGCAGCCTCTGAAGCGCAGACAACAGAAGAGCACGTTCGTGAGCTGTGGAGCCGGTTCGATCATATTAATCTGCAGCTGCTGGAATTGTTCGATAAGCTAAGGGAGGATGAAGCGTCGGGGGACAGCTACCGCTGGAAAGAACAGATTTGGGAGCTGAAGCTGGAGCGGATTACCCTGGCCAAGCAGATCCAGGAGCGTTATATCAAGATTAGATAAACAATCAGGTATAAATAAAAAAACGGCATGCAGTTAGTCTGCTCTGCCAGGACTTACGAATATTCAGGTCAAGTGAATGCAGCGGATTCACTTCAGCCGTACAAACCATGTTCAATGCTTATTTAGACATTTGCATTCCTTCACGCATCATTGTCATACACATTGTCATCATTTCATCGCAGTCCTGCATTTTCTTCATCATCATGTCCATATCCATGTCCATCATGTTCATTTCTGACATCTTTTCCATGCACAACTTCATTGTGTTCATCTTGGCCATCATGTCTTCCATACACATGTTCATCATCATTTCCATACACATTTTTTCCATTGCGGTTTCCACCTTTCCTAGTTTAATGGTTTGCACAAATATGAATATTCAGACCTTGCAGATTGCATTTATGGGGATACTTAATACCGCTATGTACAGTTTGCTGCTGACTGAGATAAATGCATGATTACATAAACAAGCGCCCTTTTGAGCCGGAATCCGGTTCAAAAAGGGCGCTTATCTGCTTCAAAAGCGGGGCTCACTGCTTGACTCCAAGCTCAATCCATTCAGAGGACCAGCTGCTGATCTCTCCCAGAATCGGAGCCAGGGCATTGCCTTTGGCAGTCAGGGAATATTCAATGCGCACCGGCATTTCGGGATATACTGTCCGCTGAATGATTCCTTCATTCTCCATTTCCTTCAGTCGGTCAGATAATACCTTACCGCTGAGATTAGACAGGCAACCCTCAATTTCACCAAACCGGCGGGGGCCCTGCATTAATACAAATACGATCAGTGCGACCCAGCGTTTGCTTAGAACATCTACCGCCTTCTCAAAGCGGGGACACATCTCGAACTCATTCATTTAGCTCACCTCTGCATTCATTATATCATAAACTTACAATAAGTAATTATAAATATTTAAATATATATTATAACTTGACGAAGTTATATTACAATGATAAACTAACTTACAAATAGTTACTACAGCGAATTTTAATAATTAAATTTTAGGACGGTGCAATTATGATTAAACCGGATATCATTTCTATATTGCAGAATAAAATCAAGTGGATTACTAACAATGACAATACCAACATTCTGGTCGGACCGATTACCTTGCCTGTCAATCTGGACGGAGAGACGGTTACTTTTAAATGGTACAGCTGGCTGAATGCAACTGATGAAGATCTCCAGCAGGGCGATACGAAGGAAGCAACAGAGATGCTGATCTCCCGGCTGTCCTCGCTTAAGCTTGCTGATGCGCAGCAGTCGAGTGTGCTTGTATATGGTGATTTTGAAGATTCGGACGAGGCCCTGATCCGGATGCACAGCATCTGCCATACCGGGGATATTTTCGGAAGCAAGCGCTGCGACTGCGGATTCCAGCTGCGCCAATCGATGAAGATGATCGCACAGCACGGCTCCGGGGCGCTGTTCTATTTGGCTAACCATGAAGGCAGAGGCATCGGGCTGTTCAGCAAAGCAATGGCCTACATTCTTCAGGAGGAAGGCTATGATACAGTAGAAGCTAACCTGGAATTGGGCTTTGCCGATGATTCACGTGATTACAGCGATGCGATCAGCGTTCTGCAGCACCTGCGCAGCAAACCGGTCACTTTGATCACGAACAATCCGAAGAAGCTTGAGGCTTTGAAGGCGGCCGGAATGAATACCGGTAAACGGATTCCGCTGTGGGGAGATGTGTCCGTCTTTAACGAAAAGTACCTGCGGACCAAGGTAACCCGTTCCGGGCATCTGGAGGCATTGAAGACGGCTGATTTTTTTGAAGGAAGAGTCGCTAAATAATGAGGGGTAGTGCTTTTCGGCTCTGTCCATTATAATGGAGAACTGAACCCAACTTATAGCTTAGCGAGGTACTCTATGAACGCAATTGAAGTGCAGGACTTGCGCAAAACATTTAAAGTCCAAAAAAACCGCGAGGGCCTCAAAGGGGCCTTCGCTGATTTGTTTAAACGGCAGTATTCCGAGGTTACCGCTGTTAAAGATATTTCTTTCAAGATTCCCGAGGGTGAAATCTGCGGCTACATCGGGGAGAACGGGGCAGGCAAGTCGACGACGATCAAGATGCTCACGGGCATTCTTGTCCCGACTTCAGGCCAAGTGACAGTAGGCGGATTTGTTCCTTATATGGAACGCGAGAAGTTTGTTCAGAACATCGGCGTTGTATTTGGCCAGCGCAGCCAGCTTTGGTGGGACATCGGCGTTATTGAATCCTTTCAGCTGCTGCGTAAAGTATACAGAGTATCGGAGCATGATTTTAAAAAGCGGCTGGATGAGCTTGTCGAGCGGCTGGAGCTGCAGGAGCTGCTCAACCGGCCGGTCCGCAAGCTGAGTCTTGGACAGCGGATGCGCTGCGAGCTGGTCGCTGCGCTTTTGCATAACCCGTCCATTCTGTTTCTGGACGAGCCGACCATTGGCCTGGATATCGTCGTGAAGTCGGAAATCCGCGATTTCCTCAAGGATATGAACCGCGAGCACGGCACCACAATTCTGCTGACAACCCATGATCTGCAGGATATAGAAGCCCTTTGCTCACGGGTCATTATGCTGGATGACGGACGGATTATTTATGACGGCGGTCTTGAGGAGCTGAAGCAGCGCTGGGGAACCGGACGTGAGGTGCAGTTCCAGTTCGGCGCAGCTACCAGGCTGGCTCAGCTCGTACAATGGACAGAGGGAATGCCTGTCACCTGGACTGCGGAGAACGATCTGGGTGCCAAGGTGTGGATTCCGCTTGAGCTGAACGTTTCGGATGTGCTGGCCCGTGTGGTCGGAGCAGCGGATATTACAGACATCAAAATTATCGAGACCAATACGGATGAGATTGTACGCAGTATCTATCAGTCCGGCTCTGCAGACAAACCGGAGGACAAAATCGCGGCATTGCAGGAAGAGAAAGAGGCGGCACATGTCTAAATCTCTAGAGGCCGGCAGTACGCAGGAGAACGGGAAACTGCTGCTGCTGGGAGCCTATTTTGATTTTATCCGCATCCGTTTTTTGACCATGCTTGCTTACCGCGTTAATTATTATTCAGGTATCCTGATCTATACGTTAAATATCGGAGTCAATTACTTCACCTGGAAGGCCATTTACGGCGGGGGTGAATCCTTGGGCGGCTTTACCAGCGCGCAGATGACCACCTATGTCGCCGTCTCCTGGATGGCGAGAGCCTTCTATTTCAATAACCTTGACCGGGAGATTTCATCAGATATCCGTGACGGGAGCATCGCGATCCAGTTCATCCGTCCGTATAACTATGTGCTCGTCAAAATGATGCAGGGGCTCGGGGAAGGCCTGTTCCGCTTCCTGATGCTGATGATTCCGGGAATGGTTGTGGCGATTCTGCTCTTTCCGGTTGAGCTCCCGACAGATCCAGCCGCTTGGATTGGGTTTCTGGTCATGCTCTTCTTCAGCTTCCTGATCAGTTCACAGATTAATGTGATCACCGGGCTGAGCGCTTTTTTTGTGGAAAATAATGAGGGTGTAATGCGGATGAAGCGGGTCATTGTCGATCTCTTCTCCGGTCTGATCGTTCCGATCAGCCTGTTTCCGGGCTGGTTGTCCTCTGTGCTGAATGTATTGCCGTTTCAGGCGATTACATACCTTCCGGGCTCTGTTTTTACAGGACGCGTACAAGGGGTGGGCATCTGGAATGTACTCGGTATTCAGGTCTTCTGGTTCCTGGTGCTGCTGATTCCGATTGTCTGGCTTTATTATGCGGCGCGCAAGCGGCTGTTCGTGCAGGGGGGCTAAGCAGATGTATCATTTAGGCTTGTTATGGGAATATATCAAAAATTATATGAAAACCCGGTTAACCTACCGCGCTGATTTCTGGGTAGAGGTTATCTCGGATTTGCTGTTCCAGGCGACGAACTTTATCTTTATCATGGTCATCTTTATGCATACGGAAAGTCTGGGCGGCTGGAATCAGAATGAAGTTGTCTTTGTCTATGGCTTCTTTATGGTTCCTTACGGCGTCTTCAGCTGCTTCGTGAATATGTGGAATTTCAGTGAGCGTTACATCGTTAAAGGCGAGATGGACCGTGTCCTGACACGTCCGGCGCACAACCTGTTTCAGATCCTGCTGGAAAATGTAGACCCGCCGTCCCTGATTGGCTCGTTCATCGGACTGGTCATTATGGCGATCAGCGGGGCTAATCTCGGACTGCCATTTGAGTGGTGGACGATTCCGGCGCTGCTGGTGCTTACGCTGAGTGCGGTAGCGATTTATACCGGTATTTATACGGCACTGACGTCTTTGTCGTTTTATTCGGATGCGCCGACCGGCATTCTACCGCTGATGTATAACATCCAGAACTACGGACGTTATCCAGTGACCATCTACAACCGGGCGATTCAGGTGCTGCTTACCTGGATTATTCCTTTTGCTTTTGTCGGAATTTATCCTGCAGCCCTGTTCCTGCAGCGGGATGAGATGAGGGGGATGGCTATTCTGACGCCGGTTGTCGGGGCCGTATTCCTTTGCATTGGGCTTGTATGCTGGAATTACGGAGTTAAGCGGTATAAAGGAGCAGGCTCCTAATACAAAATCTTCTTTGAGGCAGGCGGATGAGAAATCATCCGTCTGCTTTTTTTGCATGCACAAAATTCTCTATATAAAATCATCAGATCATACTACCGGGATGCGATAAAAATACTAACTGCAGTAAAAGTTAAAGCCCATAATAAAGTATGTAATACATAATTATGACATTATGCTAAAAAGGACGGGCTGATCTGAGATGAACAGTTATATCATAGGTGTTGATTTGGGCGGAACAAATATCAAGGCTGGTTTATATGATACTGAATTTACACCAGTCAAGGAATTATCTATATTAACAGAAGCGGCTCAAGGGCCGGCGCATGTCCTTGAACGGATCAGGCTGGGAGTGAACATGCTTACAGTTGATAACAGCATTTCACTCCAGGAGATTCGCGGTATGGGTATGGGAATTCCCGGCCTGCTGGACCCGCAGGAGGGGTTGTCCATTTTCTCCCCGAACTTTCCCGGATGGGAGCAGGTGCATATTGTAAATGAAATGAAGCAGCACTACAGCTTCCCGGTCTTTATCGACAATGATGTACGGGTCAATTTGTACGGGGAATGGCTGCATGGAGCCGGGCGGGACTGCAGCAATCTGGTGCTGCTTACACTGGGGACAGGGCTTGGCTCCGGTATTGTGCATGACGGCAAAGTTCTGTACGGAACAACCTTTAGCGCCGGTGAAATCGGGCATATGAATATGTACAGACAAGGGCGCCCTTGCCGCTGCGGCAGCTCCGGCTGTCTGGGGCGTTACGTCTCCGCAGTAGGGATGGCGAATACTTTTAAAGAAAAGCTGGCGGCCGGAAGAGGGAGTATCATTCAGGAATGGACGGGCGGTGATGAGGCAGCTATTACGGCTAAAATGATTTCGGAAGCGTATGACCTTCATGATCCGCTGGCAGTAGAGGTTATGCACGAGACGGGAGAGCTGCTGGGCTTCGGGCTGGCCAATGTTATTAATCTGCTCAACCCGCAGCGGATCATCATCGGCGGAGGTATGGCAGCGGCCGGTGACCGGCTGCTTAGCACGGTTAGGGAGACCGTAAATGCTCATGCCCTGAAGCTGTCCGGCGGCTGCTGTGACATTGTTCTGGCTGAGCTGGGCAGCCGGGCCGGTACTTTAGGTGCTGCGGCGTATGCGCAGCAGCGGATGGGCGGAGAATAAAAGAATCACAGCATAGCCATTTTTGAATCAAAGCCCCGGCATGGTATGCTGTAGGCAACGAATATGCAGGAGGGTAATCATGAAACGGGACATTCAGCATGTGCCTTACGGCTACGAGCCGCCGGCCAAGGAACGCAAAGGGACTTTGATTTTCTACGATTCATTTGAGCATATCTCCGATCAGGAGCTTGAGGAAGCGGCTAATACAGCGGCAGAACGCAAGTTCACCAAGCTGGTGCTGTACCCGCTGCATGAGGAGACGGTGAGACGGATGAGCAAAGAGCCGGTCCGTTCCTACTACAAGCGTGAAGACCGGCTGCACGAGTGGAAAAGAGATCAGGGTCGCACCTATATCACCATTGAGACACTCGAAGGCAAACGGAAAAAGTACACCCCGCTCGATACAGCGCTCCGACATATCAGCGATGTGTATCCGCCGCCGTACTTTTTGTATCTGACACCTGAAACTGCTAATCAGTTTGCCTCGTATTCATCTTTTGAGGAGTGGATTGTCAAACTGCGCCTGATCCTGTCAGCGGAACCTCAGCAGCTTCACCCGCGCCTAACGAAGTACAGCCACCGCTGGGATGTGGCCGGAGCCGAGCGGGAAGAGTAGCAAGCTAAGACAGTTCATAACCAGATTACTTCCTGGAGAGTGATCAGAAGTGGCGGATAAATTTCAATTAAATGTAACAGTAAATCCGGCTGTTGCTATGGCACTCATAAAGGATGGGATGGGTCCGGACGCCGAGCTGCTGCATGAAGAGCTGAACAACTTAGGTGACGGGCGGATGATTGGAACGCTGGTGTATGAACGATATTACTTCCGCTCCGGCAACCAGGCGGCAATGGTGATTATTGCCGATAATCTGCAGGGCATATGCAACATCCGGCTTATACCGGCGGGGAGCTCGAACAGTATGATCCTTAAAGTGGACTGGGGCGCAGGCAAAAGCTTCGCTGCATCCGTAGCGAAGCTTTTGTCCGATTATACGGTTGAATAAAAAAGACAGGCAGCATGAGCACGGATTTATTTGTGCGATGCTGCCTGTTTGCGTCTGTACGTGTACATCTTCCATTGATAATGGATGAAGCAGCCAATGCAAAAGCCGAGAAAGGCAACTGTTGCGGCAGTTGCTACCATTGCTGTAAAGATATAAGCAGCGATAGTCCAGCCGGCCAGGTAACTGATAAGTCCGCCCGCCAGACAGAAGACCGCAATACTCTGGTTGAACTGCTGCTGATCCCAATCCTCCTGCAGATATGAAGAACGTTCTTTCCGGAGAAAGGTCCCGGCCAGCTTGATGACCGGATTATATCCAAACAATAAACCGGACAGGCCGGCAATCAGAGGCAATGCAAGAATCCAGTGAGCGCCTGTAAACCAGGTCAATAGTACGGAAATAACGATAAAAGCCTGATTGGTTTTGACTAAAGGTCTGGGAATTCCTCGGGGCTTAGCGGTTTCTGCCACTTTATTACACACCTTTCGTATAGGAATAATAAAATTATACTTGATCAATCCTCAACTGGCAATGTAAATCCTACTGAACCTCTGGATAGTATGTAAACGTACAGTTAAATTTAAATATTGAAGCTTTTTGCTGTTGACAGATCGTTTAAATTTATGGTTTATTATATAGACCGATTGTTATAAAAGGTAAAGGAAGTGTTGAGCCTGTCGAACAAGCACAATACGCGTGAGGCGATTGTGGACACCGCTTCAAGATTGTTTTTTACACAAGGCTATCACGCGACCGGCCTGAATCAGATTATTAAAGACAGTGACTCACCCAAGGGATCGCTTTATTATTATTTTCCCCGCGGGAAAGAGGAGCTGGCTTTGACCTGCATCAGCCGGACAAGTGTATTTGTTGCCCAGCTGTTAAGTCATTATGCAGAAACACAATCGAGTACAACCGCGATGATACAGGGTTTCATACTGGAATTGGCCAGGAAGGCTGAGGAGACTTCTTTTGAAGGGTTTGTTCCGTTCAGCTTCTGGGTCGCCGTAGAAACCTCATGTGTCAGTGACGAGCTGCGCTCGGCCTGTCAATCAGTCTTTAAAGACTGGCAGGATGTGATTATGCACAGTCTGCTGAAAGAAGGCGTCGATGAGCAGCTTGCCTCGGACAAGGCTTCTGTCGTCGTTTCGCTGTATGAAGGTGCGCTGCTTCAGGCGCTGACTTACAAGAGCACACAACCGCTGCTTGCAGCGGTACAGGTTATTCCCGCCATACTGGGATAACAAACAGAAAGACAGACAGAGAGAAACTTTACAAATCAGGAGGATACAAGAGTGGAAGCAACAATGCAAGGCAAGCAACAACCAGAGGTAAAGAAGTTCAAAACAATTCCGATTCTTGTTTCCTTATTGCTCGCCGGATTCATCGGCATGTTCAGTGAAACGGCGCTGAATGTCGCACTATCAGACTTAATGAATATTCTGCAAATTACAGCATCAACTGCACAATGGCTGACAACCGCCTATCTGCTGACCCTGGGCATCCTTGTTCCGATTTCAGGGATGCTGCTGCAATGGTTTACAACGAGACAGCTATTTGTAGCTGCGGTCAGCTTCTCGATCGTGGGAACCTTTATTGCGGCTATGGCACCGTCTTTTGAGATCCTGCTGCTTGCACGTGTGGTGCAGGCGATGGGTACAGCCCTGCTGCTGCCGCTGATGTTCAACACGATCCTGGTCATTATCCCGCCTGAAAAAAGAGGAGGAGCGATGGGACTCATCGGTCTCGTCATCATGGTTGCACCAGCGATTGGCCCTACGATTGCCGGTCTGCTGATCTCCAACCTGACCTGGCACTGGATTTTTTGGCTGTCACTTCCGTTCCTTGCAATGTCTCTGATCAGCGGAATTCTCTTCATGCAGAACGTCTCTGAGGTTACCAAGCCAAAGATTGATGTACTGTCCATTATTCTTTCCTCCGCCGGTTTCGGCGGTATCGTATTCGGATTCAGCAGCGCCGGTGAAGAAGGCGGCTGGGGCAGCACCAAGGTTATTGCTGCAATTGCCATCGGCGTGATTGCCCTTGTTCTGTTCGTGATCCGCCAGCTGACAATGAAGCAGCCGATGATCAACCTGCGCGCTTTTAAATACCCGATGTTTACAGTAGCGGTACTGATGATCTTTATTTGTATGATGATCATTCTGTCTGCCATGCTGATTCTTCCGATGTATCTTCAGCAAGGTCAGGGCTACTCGGCGTTTAAGGCAGGTCTTCTGCTCTTGCCGGGCGGTATTATCAACGGTCTGATGTCACCGATTATGGGCCGTCTGTTCGATAAATACGGACCGAAATGGCTTGTCATTCCGGGGCTAGTAGTTGTGGCAGTATCGCTGTGGTTCTTCTCCAGCATTACCGCTACATCGACCGTTATTTTCGTAATCGTGCTGCACAGTGCGCTGATGATCGGGATTTCGATGATCATGATGCCCGCACAGACAAACGGCATCAATCAGTTGCCGCTGGAGTACTATCCTCACGGCACGGCGATCATGAACACGCTGCAGCAGGTAGCCGGTGCAATCGGTACTGCGCTCGCTGTCAGCATCATGACTTCCAGTACGAAGAGCTACATGGAGACAGTAACAGACACTACGAATCCGCTGAATGCGCTGGCTGCTTTCACCCATGGGGTGCAAAATGCTTTTGTATTCGGAATGGTGATGGCAGTTATCGGCCTGATCGTAGCATTCTTCATTAAACGTGTCGTTGTACAACATAAGACTCAGGCACCGATGCACTAATCGTCTTTTTGCAAGTAACTAAAAATAATCAAATTTTAAAGACATATCCTTAAATGGATATGTCTTTTTTAAATGACCAACTTTATAATGAAATCGTATGCTAGTTACAGTTACGGGATTAGCCCTAGAAGTGCCACAACAGGTTAAAGGAAGGGGCAACATAAGGCATGAAGCAGATATTTTACAGGAACAAGCTTACTATGTTAAGCCCGATTGTCTTTGCAGCCTTGCTGACCGTTTTGACTACGAATCAGGCATCGGCACAAGCCGCAACCGGCCAGGATACAGCTTGGAAACCGGCAATCAACAATGTCGTCAAGAAGGACAAGCTGCCATCCGGATTCGTCTACCTCGATGAGGTCATTCCGGAAGCGCAATATCAAATCCGCTATTACGGCAAATATAATTTTACCGGCGCACCGGTCAGCGGATATAAAGCACCATTAGCTATCTCTACCTCCAAAGCTGCAAATGCCCTGAAAAAGGTAAGTAATGATCTTTCCGCGAAAGGTTACATTCTAAGAATCTATGATGCCTACCGTCCGCAAAAGGCAGTAAACCGTTTTGTTGCCTGGTCCCTTGATACTTCAGATATTAAGAATAAGGCCCTGTATTATCCTGAGCTTGATAAGCGTAATCTGTTCAAGCTGGGGTTCATTTCCAAGAAATCGGGGCATTCGAGGGGCAGTACCATCGATCTGACGCTGGCCGACAAAAAAACGGGCAGCCTAGTGGATATGGGCAGCCCGTATGATTTCTTTGGAGATATTTCTTATTATAATACCTCATTGGTCAATACCGCCCAGCATCAGAACCGCAAAATCCTGAAGGATGCTATGGTCAGGCAGGGATTTAAGCCGTATGCCAAGGAATGGTGGCATTTTACACTGATTAATGAGCCTTATCCGGCTACCTATTTTGATTTTAATGTGGAGTAGAACTCCTTAGATATTCAGCAGGATTATTGTTTTGCCATCAACACGGGCAGCTCCTCGAGCAGGTGTGTCCGGGTTATCAGGTCATCAAAGTTCCATTTACTGTCTGTAACGTACACATGTCCTTTCTTCACCGCCGGAATGGTCTTCCAGATCGGACCATCCATTAATTCCTTTAGGGCGGCGGAAGTTTCCGCCGTCTCATCACCGAGTACAAACACCTCGTCTCCGGCATATTCACCCAGAACCTCAGCCGATATTTCCGCAAACCGTTCGTCTTTGTCAATCAACTCCTGAACTTTAGGGGACGGCTTGAAGCCCAGCATATCATACAGCGATACTGAAATTCCCTGATGACCCATAACATAGAGCGTCTTGCCGAGCTGAAGATAGATTGTAGCCGTGTCTCCGGAGCCGAGATCCAGCTTCAGCTGATCCTTGACCTCCGCTGCCTTGGTTTCATATTCGGTTATTTTCTGCTCAGCCAGATCCTGTCTGCCCAGTGCATCAGCAATCTGCCGCAGCCGTTCAAAAGTGTCTCCTTCACCGATTACTACCGTCGGAGCAATAGCGGAAACCGATTCAATAGCCGATTCATCCCAGTCATTAAAAAGGATCAGGTCAGGATTCAAAGCCACTATTTTCTCAAGTGACGGGGGATAACCGACATCCTCGATCCCTTCGAGCAGATCCGGGTAGGCGACCTGTGTCCCGATAACACTGAGACTGGCTCCGGCCGGTTTCACATCCAGGGCGAGCAGATCACCGGGATCACTGCCGATATAGACTATACGCTGCGGCCCGGCCGGAATCTCAAGTTGGCGGTCCTTGGCATCCGTAAAGCTCCGGGTTTCGCCGGTGCCGGCAGTCTGGGCTGCGGTTGCCTGGGCAGGTTCAGCGGTTTGTGCCGGATTTGCTGTAGCCAGTGCATTAGCAGCCTCCGAGCTGTTATTGGTGTTGCTGCCGCAGGCGGCCAGCAGCAATACAATGAGAATCGCGGTGCACAGCAATGAACTGTACCTTTTCAAAGTAGACATGATGAACCCCTTTCTATTTAATAATGATAATCATTATCACTTGTAAAGAATTTATCATATCTATCCCTTCTGCACAATACACTCGCCCTTAAAGAATAGAATTTTAATACTCTACCTGAGCTTGTTTTACACGAAACAGGTTACTACTGCCGGGGAATCGGTTATTGTTAACTATAAGACTATTCCCTGCAGGCAGCGTGCATAATAATTCTAATACAGGAGAGGTGTGATCGGGATGAAGAGCAGAGTCGCAGCCGTTATCCTTAGTATTCTGTTATTGGCAGCAGGAACAGGGATATGGACGGTAAATGAGGCAAAAGCAGCAGGAAGCCTGAGTGTTGTTGTTAACGGACAAGCCCTGCAGCTGGCAGATTCGTCTACTTACAAGAACGGTGCGAATGTATGGGTACCCTTGAGGGAAGTCGCTGAGGCGCTGAAGTACAAAATCACTTATGAAGGAAGTACAGGTACGGTAAAGTTAAGCCGTGTAAACGAAGTGATCGAATTTAAGCTAAGCAGCCGGGAAATCTTACTGGCCGACAAGCAAAAGGTATCTTATGAAGGCTCTATTGAAACCAGACAGGGACGGCTGTATGTGCCGCTGTCCTTTCTGACCTCAATCGGACTGGTTGCCGGATACAATCCTATAGATAATCGGGCAGAGATATATTCGCCTGAAGTAACAGCTGGAGCAGTGACTACGTTGCTTGCAACAGGCCAGTATGAGGAGCTGCAAAAAAGGTATATCGGAGGCAGCAGCAGTCAGGCTCTTGCCCTGCCGGTGATCCGGCAGAACTGGGAGCAGGTTGCTGGCGTTGCGGGGAATTATCTCGGGGTTAAATCTGCTGTCAGTGAGTGGAAAGAGGGTACATTTATTATTCAAAGCACACTGACCTTCTCTGCGTCAGAGGCTGTATTGACGCTGATTGTAGACAGTACCGGTAAATTAACCGGTCTGAAGCTTGCGCCGGCGGCTGAGAAGGCTGTGGCAGATCAGCAGTAAGTGCACATTCTCTGATCGAATAGGATATTAAGAAAACAGCCCCGGAGGTTTCCTACCGGGGCTGTTCGTGTAACAATTCATAAATCTGCCCTGCGCTTCTTGAAGCTGCGCAGCGGGTGAGGTGCTGCAGGCATTTTGCCCAGGAGCTCGGAAGCGACTATACCGAGCATTACCAGGGCAGCACCGGCATAGCCCTGCATCGAGAGCTGTTCTCCCGCGAACCAGTAACCGAAGAAAGCGGCGAATACCGGCTCCAGTGAAAAGATTAGTCCGGTGCGTGTCGGAGTCGTGTACTGCTGGGCAACGGGCTGCAGGATGAAGCCGCAGGCGCTGCAGAGAATACCGAGAGCCAGAACAGCAATCCAGCCGGGCATGGAGGAAGGCAGAGCAGGCGCTTCAAATATAGCGGATAATACAAGTGCATAACCGCCTGCAAATCCAAGCTGCAGAATACCTATATTCAGGGAGTCGCAGCGCTTAACGGCTTTGGCCGTGACCAGAATCTGCACGGCATAGAACAGGGCGGCCAGAATGCAGAGGAAATCACCGGGCTGGATATGCAGTGAGCCGTTCAGCGTGAGCAGCCCGATGCCTGCGATGGCAAGAACTGCGCCGAAAATCTGCGGCGGGGCGACTTTTTTGCGGAAGACAAGGACTTCTAACAGCGGCACAAACACTACGGTCAGCGCAACCAGAAAACCGGCATTGGAGGTTGTGGTTGTCTGGAGACCGAAGGTGATGCAGGTGAACACGCCGAGCAGCAGCAACCCTAATAATGCCCCGTATTTTAACGTCTGCAGATTGATGCCGCGCAGCCGTTTATGAAACAGAATTACCGCCAGTATAAAGGCGAGACCAAACCGCAGAGCGATCAGATTAAACTCTCCCATAGAATCAAGGCCCATTTTCATAAAAATGTAGGAGGAACCCCAGAACAGCGTTACCATTATGAGCAGCAGCTCGGCCTTAAGCGGCTTCATTCGTATCATCAGCATCCTTTTTCTTATCATGTGAGTATAGTATAATACTGCCAAATACATAAGTTAACTGAATGTTTATCATGGGATACATGAGAGATATTCATAGATGGTACAGGAGCTGATGTTTATGAGTCTTAACAAATATGAGGTGTTCTTGAGTGTAGTGGAGCTGGGGAGTTTAACGAGAGCGGCTGAAGTGCTGGGTTTTACGCAGTCAGGAATCAGCCACACCATCAGCAGCCTGGAAAATGAGTTTGGTTTCCCTTTGCTGCTCAGAAGCCGTTCCGGTGTAAGGCTGACAGTTAATGGGGAGCAGGTGGTTCCGGCGATACGGGAAATCCTCAAGTGGAATGAGCAGCTTAAGCAGCAGGTTGCCGATATTCACGGGCTTGAGACCGGAACGATTACGATCGGCACCTTCACCAGCGTGTCTGTATATTGGCTGCCGGGTATGATTAAGGAATTCCGCAAGGAATATCCATATATTGAGTTCAAGCTGATGGAAGGAGGGTACTACGAAATTGAACAGTGGATCGAGTCGGGAATGATTGATTGCGGATTCATTTCTTTGCCGACGCGGGACAAATTCGAGGTATTACCGCTGAAGCAGGACCGCATGCTCGCGATTCTCTCCAGGGAGCACCCGCTGTCGAATGCTCCCTACATGCCGCTTGCGCAGATCGCTCATGAGGACTTTATCATCCAGAAGCCGGGCTCCGACTATGATGCGAGACGGGTGCTGGACAAGGCGGGAATTAAGCCCAATATTAAATTTACCGTAGGCGACGATTCGGCGATTATTGCCATGGTGGAGAACGGGCTGGGCATCAGCATTCTGCCGGAAATGATAATAACCCGCCAGAACCATAATGTAGCCATGCTGGAGCTGGAGGAGCGCAGCTTTCGTTCGCTGGGAATAGCGGTACATTCACTGAAATATGCGTCGCCTGCCACACGCAGATTTCTTAAGCATGCTCAGGAGTGGCTAGGGCAGGAACCGGGATGATGATAGTGACAGACTAATTATGGTACAATATAAAAAGTTTCATATGAAAGCGAATTCATTCAAGGAGGAGTTAGATGAAACAGCTTCGCATTGGAATGATCGGTTACAAGTTTATGGGCAAGGCGCACAGTAATGCGTACCGCAGTTTGCCGATGTTTTTCCCGCAGGCGCTGAAGCCGGAGATGGCGGTCATCTGCGGACGAAATGAAGAGGCAGTGTCGGCGGCAGCCGGCCAGCTGGGCTGGTCCGAGAGCGTGACTGACTGGAAGGAGCTGGTCGGGAGAGAGGATATTGATCTTATTGATATTAATGCGCCAAGCAACGCCCATAAGGAAATCGCACTTGCGGCTGCGAAGGCGGGCAAGCATATTTTCTGTGAAAAACCGCTGGCGCTGAATCTAACAGATTCACGCGAAATGCTGGAAGCTGCTAATGCAGCGGGAATTAAACATATGATTGGCTTCAACTACCGCTTCTCGCCTGCAGTACGGCTGGCGAAGAGGCTGATCGAGAGCGGACGGCTCGGGCAAATCTATCATTTCCGCGCCTGGTTCTTGCAGGACTGGATTCTTGATCCGGAATTTCCGCTCGTCTGGAGGCTGCAGAAGGAGGTAGCCGGCTCCGGTTCGCACGGAGATCTGGGCGCCCATCTCATTGATCTGGCTCATTTCCTGGTTGGTGATGTTCAGGAGGTAATCGGGATGAGCGAAACGTTCGTCAAGGAGCGCCCGTTGGCCTCAGAGATGACCGGACTCAGCGCGAGAGCCGGCAAGGATGCGCCGAGAGGCCCTGTCACTGTAGATGATGCGACACTGTTTCTTGCCCGTTTTACCGGCGGAGCTATCGGGAGTTTTGAGGCAACTCGGTTTGCTGCAGGGCATCGTTCGACGAATGCTTTTGAAATCAACGGCAGCCTCGGCAGCGTGAAGTTTGACTTCGAGCGGATGAATGAGCTGGAGGTTTATCTTACTTCTGACGCTGAAGATGTACAGGGCTTCCGCCGTGTGCTCGCTACGGATCCGGCGCATGATTATGCGGAGGCCTGGTGGCCGCCGGGCCATACGATCGGCTTCGAGCATACGTTCATCCATGAGATGCTGGAGCTGTCCTCGGCCATTGCCGAAGACCGCCAGCCGGAGCCGAATTTTCATGACGGTGTGAAATGTCAGGCAGTGCTGGAAGCAGTAGAGCGTTCTATTGAGGAACGGCGCTGGGTTCAGGTATCTGAGATGTAGACAGCAGACTGCCGGACAGTTCAGCGTTTATTAACAGCAACCTTTCCATGGTTCAGCGCGTTTAGAGAAGTAGAAATCATGGAAAGGCGGCTGAATATGTTCAGATGGAAAACAGCAGGAATCAGCTTTGGTATGTTAGGCCTGCTGCTTGCAGGCTGCGCAGATGCAGAGGATGTGACCAGTACAGCTTCACCTGCAGCAAGCTCTTCTCAGGCCGTGTCTCCATCCGCCGGACAGCTTGCGGCTGATCCGGAGAAGGTACAGCTCTTCCTGACAGAGGAAAGCATACTCAACGGGGATATTTATCTGGAGGACAATCTGGTCCATATTAATATTGTGGGACTCGACAGCGGGCTTGAGCAGCGTTTTGCCGATAAATTCACTTCCGGCAGCTATATTTTGCACGATGTAAAATATTCTGCAGCTGAGCTCGATGCGGCTCAGAAACTTCTGGCAGACCAAGATCTGCACAAGCAGCTTAACCTATACGGCTCATGGGTTGATGTCAGGGAGAACAAGCTTGGCGTTACCGTACCCGACGATTATCTGGAGGCTGCCGAACAGACTCTGAATAAGCTGATTGATCCCGGAATGCTGCGCTTTGAGGTGCAGGAGCTGGGGGAGCCGAGCGTAACCGGAACCATTGTTGAAGTGAAGTCAGAGACTGTGGACCGTATTCTGATCCTGGAACCGGGAAAAGAGGCACCGACTTACTGGTTCTCCTTCAATGACCGCTCTGAGCTTTATGATGCTGCCGGGCAGAAAATAGAGTTCACCGGATTGAAAAAGGGACAGCAGGTGCATATCTGGGGGACGGGAACCGTTCTGGAGTCGCTGCCTGCACAGGCCACTGTGCGGAGGATTGAACTGATAGAGTAGCTGCACACCGGCAATAAGTAAGAGCACCGTTCATAATAGCTGGACGGTGCTCTTTTTACGTATGCGGAAATCAATTATTTTCTCGCCGCAGAAGGCGTTATCCCTTTATATTGTTTGTACAGCTTTGTAAAGTAATTGGGATTGTCGCAGCCTACTTTGCCGGCAATTTCAGTAACGGTAGCATCCGTCTCCAGCAGCAGACGTTCAGCCTCATTTACCCTGCACAGGTTCACGTAGTCAATGAAGGTGCGGCCGGTCAGCTTTTTGAATGTTTTGCAGAAATGGTAGGGGTTATGATTTACGAACTTTGCTGCAAATTCGATGCTGATTTTCTCGTCATAATGGCTGTCCAGATACTCCAGCAGCGGCTTGAAGCGCTCCCGGTTGACCGAGTAGCGTTCACTCTGCAGCCTGCCCTCCACCTGCTGCGGAGGAAAGGAGCGGGCCAGCAGGGTAAAGAACAAATGCAGCTGGTTTTTAACCACCAGTTGAAAAGCCGGACCCTTGAGCTGCACTTCATGAATCACCGATTCCAGCAGCGTATAGTAGGCAGCGCAGGCAGAAAGATTGTCTGCCGGCTTTACAGGAAACTGGTAGCGGTTATTCAGGTAAGGAGCCACAAACTGCTCATGCTGGGAGTCCTGGTTCCTGTCCTTGAACAGCGAGGCATGGAACACGATGGATACAAAGGCAATATCTCCGCCAGTGAGACTATAGCCGACATGAAGCCCGCCTGATGGCACAATAATGACGTCGCCCGCCGAAGCATGATAAGGCTTGCTGTCTACATGAAAGATAGCGCTGCCTTTTTGCATAACAATAATTTCAAAATGCTCATGCCAGTGCAGGAACAGGATATTCTGCTCCGGCCGGGCCTCCCTGCACCCGTTGAAGAATACGCGGAAGGGATAGGTTTTTTCTTCAAGCTGGGGGTATTCCTTAAGCTCTTTCGGATAGGACACGCCGGTATCAACTCCCACAAGATTCAGCTATATTAGCACAAGATAAGGAGAGCTTTTGCTTAAAATGAGCCTTATACTTGGTTTATTCAGTTAACTATAAACCAATATTGGAGTGGTACACAAGATGGAAGATACATTGAGAATCGGTACACTGGTCGGAGGAGGGGACGCGGTACGAGTGATTCCGCAGATTGCACGTCACGGTTTTGAATCCTACAGCCTGACCTTCTGGCAGACTACAGGCAAGACGGATCTGGCAGACACGGCAGCGCGGGTGCGGGAGCTGGCCGAGGAGCACCAGTTTGTCATTTCAGCGGTCGGGGTGTTCGGCAATCCGCTAACCGGCGCCGGTGATAATGCAGATACACTGGCAAGCTGGGAACGGCTGATTGATCACGCCCATTTATTCGGGACCGATATCGTAAACGGTTTCACCGGACGGCTGACCGGCTTGTCGATAGATGAATCGCTGCCCAAATTTGCCGAGGTGTTCGGGGAGCTGTCGAAAAGAGCAGCTGACAAAGGAGTGCGAATCGCTTTTGAAAACTGCTCCATGGACGGCAGCTGGAAGAGCGGAGACTGGAACATCGCGCACAACCCGACTGCCTGGGAGAAGATGTTCAATGCCGTTCCGGCTGATAATATCGGTCTGGAGTGGGAGCCTTGTCATCAGATGGTGCAGCTGATTGATCCCATTCCGCAGCTGCGCAAATGGACGGATAAGATATTCCATGTACACGGCAAAGACGCAACGATTGCCTGGGACATCGTGAAGGAATATGGCATCCACGGACCCAAGGACTATGTGTGGCACCGTACTCCGGGCTTTGGGGATACCAACTGGACCGATGTGATCAGCATCCTCCGCCAGGCGGGATACAAGGGTACCATTGACATTGAAGGCTGGCATGACCCGGTTTACCGCGATCATCTGGAAATGACCGGGCAGGTTCATGCGCTGAACTATCTGAAATCGTGCCGGGGCGGCAGCTTTGTCCCCAATCCGGTCTAGAGGAGGTTTAACATGACAGCACAATATCGTGTAGCTGTGGCCGGCTGCGGAGCAATGTCTAATGAATGGATCAGTTATGCCTTAAAGCGGCCGGATACAGAAATTGTAGCCCTGGTCGATATCCGGCTGGAGGCGGCTGAAGCAATGGCCGGCAAGCACGGCCTTGCCGCGGCTGCGTTTACGGATATTAAGCAGGCAATCAAGGAGACTGGGGCAAACCTGGTATTTGATGTGACCGTTCCCTCAAGTCATTATCATATTGCTACTGAAGCGCTTGAGCTGGGCTGCAACGTATTCAGTGAGAAGCCTCTGGCGGAATCGCTGGAGCAGTGCAATGAGATTGTAACGTTAGCCGGACGGACCGGCCGCTCACATGCGGTAATGCAGAACCGCCGCTATGACCCCCGCATCCGCTCGCTTAGAGGGCTGGTTGAAGCCGGTACAATCGGCCGGATTGGCTATGTGGGTGCAAGCTTTTTCCTGGCCCCGCATTTCGGCGGCTTCCGGGATGCCATGGACAGCCCGCTGCTGCTGGATATGGCAATTCATACCTTTGATCAGGCACGGTTCATCAGCGGAGCAGACCCGGTTACCGTGTACTGCCAGGAGTTTAACCCTCCAGGCTCCTGGTATGCCGGCAATGCCGCGGCTGTCTGTATCTTTGAGATGTCGGACGGCTCCGTATTCTGCTATCAGGGCTCGTGGTGTGCGGAAGGTGCGCCTACCTCCTGGGAAGCATCATGGCGGGTACAGGGTGAGCAGGGCGCAATCATGTGGGATGGTACGGGAATGCCTTATGCCGAGGTGATCCGGGACAATGCAAACAATGAACAGTTTCTGCGTGAATACGAGCGGCTCGAAGGAGCTCAGGTACCGATGGAAGAAACCTTCCATCACGGCTGCCTCCGCGAAATGTTCCAGTCGCTCAGTGAGCAGCGCCCGGCTGAAACAGACTGCCGCGACAATATTTACAGTATGGCTATGGTCTTCGGTGCACTGGAGAGTGCCAGGACAGGCCGTAAGCTGGAAATCGCCAGCTTATTGAACTTCTCCGGTCAAGTGCTGCGGCAGGAAGCCGGAATTTAGGCGAAAATGATAATGACAAAGAGGCTGTCCCGCGTTCTGCAGAAGCTGCAGTAGGGGACGGCCTCTTTTTTACACCCGAAAAACCTAAAAACTTAAAAGCCTAGAAACCTCTATACTGGGGCTCTTCCTTCTCCAGCTGGGTTACACGGCTTTCCACCTGTGTAACAATCTGCTGGGTCTGTTCAGCTGCACTGGTAAACAGAGTTTTGGCTTCCTCATTCTGGGTTTCCAATGCGAACTGCTCGAGGCTGGCCTGGGCGCCTTTTAACGAAGACAGGCAGGTTTTTACTTGCGAAGCAACAGTCATAACTTGATTCCCTCCACATTCTTAATTAACAGCTGGCTGACTATCATCAGTATTGACTGTTTAGCTTCAGGTAATCCTGGTAAATCCAACCAGCTGCTAAGATGGATATGGTTATGAAACATCAGAATTTTAGGGACACGAGTAATTCCCCCCTCTTTTGACCAATAATGAATAAGGCATTAGCACGAACATAACTGTAATTTACGGGGGGATTAGCATGCCTGAATGGCTAGAGGTCATTGTACGAACTATATTTGCTGTTGTGGTCTTGTTCTTTTTAACCAAGCTGCTTGGCAAAAGACAGGTTTCACAGCTTTCTTTTTTTGAGTATATAACAGGAATTACCATAGGGAGTGTGGCTGCATATATTTCGCTGGATACGGACAAGACATGGCATCTGGGGATTATTGCGCTGCTTGTCTGGGTGCTCTTCTCTCTGGGAATCGAATATCTGCAGCTTAAAAGCAAAAAGGCCCGTGATTTTATTGATTTCAAATCAAGCGTACTGATCAAGGACGGCAAGATTATGGAGGATACGATGCGTAAAGAAAGGCTGACTACAGATGAACTCCTTGAAGAGCTGCGCAAGAAGGATGTTTTTAAAATGGCCGATGTTGAGTTTGCCATTATGGAGTCGGACGGTGCCATTAATGTTTTGCTCAAAAAGGAAAATTTGCCGCTGACACCCAAGGATCTGGGGATTAAGGTGGCGCCCGAAAAGGAGACGCAGGCTGTCATCATGGACGGCAAAATACTGGATGAACCCCTGGATACGCTGAACTTGTCACGCAGCTGGCTGAATGGTGAGCTTGAAAAGCAGGGGCTTACGGTGGAGAATGTTTTTCTCGGGCAGGTGGATTCCTACGGGGAGCTGACGGTTGATCTGTATGCCGATAAGGTGCAGGTGCCGCAGCCCCAGGACAAACCCCAGCTCTATGCCCTCCTCAAAAAATGCGAAGCGGATCTGGAGCTGTTCAGCCTGTCCACCAGCAATGAGGAGGCGAAGCAGATGTACGGGGACAGCTCGGCCAGACTGCAGAAGCTGCTGCAGGAATTAAAGCCCTATATTCAGACAAATTAAGTCAGATTCACCATTCAGCCGGAGGAGGCGGGAAGAAATGGCCGAAAGTGTTCTGGATGCTATACAGGAGCAGCTGCAAGGCTGCAGCGATGCTGTATACCAGTCAATTAATATTCACGGGCACCCCTGCATGCTGAACTATATCCCGTCTATCGTGGATACCCTCAGCCTCCAGGAATTTGTCGCTTCCCCGCTGAAGTCCGAGGCCAACGGAGAGCCGGACTGGTCCGGCTTTCTAAAGCGTCTGGATCACGGTTCAGCCTTTGCCATTCCCTATATCAAGGTTTATGAGAGCAGTCTCCGAATCACAGAATGAGCTGGTTGTTATCGGTCCCCAGGAGGCCTTAATTGAGGATGTGGCCACCAATCTGTCTCTGCTGCGCCACAAGATCAAGCATGCTGACCTGAAGACCAAGCATTTTTTTATATCGGAAAATATACTAAGACCGACGTGTACCTGATCTATATCGAAGGCCTGTACAAGCCGGAAATTCTCGCTGAAATAGAGGAGGTTCTGGTTAATCTGAATATGGACGGCGCACTTGGCATCAGCTACATAGCACCATACGGGATTGTCTGCTGGCGGAGTCCAACAATATGGGATATGCCATGAACTTTCTTTCGTTTGGCGAGAAGGCGGAGGAGAAGGACCAGGGCGAGCCGGTGAAATGGGCAGGTGTACAGGGGGGGATGCTCTTCAACGGCATGAAAATGACAGGAACCTAAACAGCGATGAGTGCAGGGCGCTTTCCTGGGCCGCCGGAGACCTGTCCGGGCATCTGACGCTTCCCATGTACACTGTAATGTGGAACGAGCAGGAAAGCAAAGGAAAGGCGAGCACTCTTTTTGATGACAATAATACAGACGAGGCAGTGGATCACAGCCGTCTGATCCGGCACAAGCTTGAGGAGAGAATCACTTTAGAACTAAAGAAAGCAATAGAGCATACTCAGGAGGCAAGAGCCGACGTCCTGCAGCTTGGGATGCTGCTCGAATGGAACCATCCAAGGGAATGGAAGAAGCTAAAAGAACACTGGAGTGATTATTATGCTGATCAGGCAGAGATCATTGTGACGTCGGATATACGCATTGTAGATTTTGGGGCAAGCAAATAAAGGATCAGGCAAAGGAGGACCTATGCGTACAACTAACTGGCAGATGTTCCGTTTCAGCCTGGTCTATTTCAACTCCCAAACCTCCATTTTTCTGATTCCCATCATCGTTTCAGACTCGGGATATCAGGGCTGGACCACGATTTTGATTGGCAGCGCATTATCGATCATCCTTCTGTTTAGTATGATTCATGTAGGGAAGCTTAAGCCTGGGCAGCCCTGGATCCAATTCGGGGAGCAGTACACCTGGTAATCGGCACAGTCATTGCATATACAGCGGCCAAGGGTTTAACTACATTAGTGTATATGGCAGAGGGTGTTTTCTGCTGCTGATCGTCACCACATGCTTTTCGTTGTATCTGTTTTTACCCAATTCCAATTTTCAGATGCTTCCTGCGTTTATCCACTACTTCGACCCGGGTACCATGATTAAAGATTCCTTTGCAGTCAGCTCATGGTTTTCCGAATGAGTCGTGTTCCTGTTTGTCGCCCCGGAGCTCAAAATAAATACGAATATGCTGAAAAAAGTTTTGCTCTCCGAGCTGGTTCTGACTGTATTTGTGCTGGCCGGGTGGGCGCTCACCATGCTGAATTTCGGGCCGCATATGGGAAAAGATCTGCAGTATCCTTACCTTGATATGGTGCGCAGTTCGTCGCATGACGATATTCTGGGAAATCTGGACCCCATTCTGATTGGCATCTGGTCCGCTTCCATGTTCATTCACAGCTCATTTATGATCTATGTGGCCAGCAAATGCGCCTTATATCTGACCAGACAGAAGGGGAAGAAGCTGATGGTTCCGTTCCTTACCCTGTGTTCGGTTCTCATCGCCTTTCTCTATTCTATCAGCATCTCCAGATACTACTATGATTTCAGTTCATATAATGCAGTGGGGGTTTGGCTGGTTGTGGAATGCATTCCCGTCTATTACTCTGTGACAGCGTTCTTTAAATCCAAGATAAATAAGCCCGCAGGCTGAACGCTGCGACTTATTTATTATAATTTGGATGCGCTTTCTGGTATGATTAAGCTTTAGTACATACCTTATAGACGATAGGATGGTGGAATGCTTCATGAATATTCAAGAGGCTGGCGAGCTCATAAGCTCAATCCGTAACAATCTCTCAAAGGTGATAGTCGGAAAAGAGGCCGGAGTAGACCTGCTGCTAACAGCGCTGCTGGCAAACGGCCACGTGCTGCTGGAGGATGTCCCCGGTACGGGAAAAACCCTTCTGGCCAAGACACTAGCCCGTTCCCTGGACTGCCCGTTCAAACGGATCCAGTTCACCCCGGATTTATTGCCCTCCGATCTGAGCGGCATCAATTACTATAATCAGAAAACGGGAGAGTTTGAATTCCGGCCGGGGCCAATATTTGCCAGCATTCTGCTGGCCGACGAGATCAACCGTGCTACTCCGCGGACGCAGTCCAGCCTGCTGGAATGTATGGAGGAGCGCCAGATTACCATCGACGGTGTGACCCATGGGCTGGAAGCGCCTTTTCTGGTAATTGCAACACAGAATCCGGTTGACAGCCAGGGAACGTTCCCGCTCCCGGAAGCCCAGCTGGACCGGTTCCTGCTGCGGATAACGACGGGTTATCCGGCTTTTGAGGAAGGGGTACGGATTCTGCAGCGTTTCCGCCTGAACAATCCGCTGGAGGACACGGCTGCAATTGCGGATGCCCGGCAAATTCAGGAGGCACAGCGCCTGGCGGCAGCAGTGAACATCAGCGACGATCTGCTTGCCTACCTGATGCAGATTGTGGAAGCAACCCGCAAGGCGCCGGCCGTCAAGCTCGGTGCCAGTCCGCGTGCCGGCTTCGCGCTGCTGCGTGCGTCTCAGGGCTATGCCTTAATCCAGGGCAGGGATTATGTAATCCCTGATGATATTAAGGCAGTGGCCGGGCCGGTGCTGGCACACCGGCTGGTACTTCAGCGCGGTCCGGGGGCGCGGGAGGGTCAGGCTGCGGAAACAGTGCAGCAAATCCTGCGCGAAGTGGAGGTTCCGGCCGAACCTGTCCCGGCGGCAAGAGGCGGAAGGGGAGCGTAGCCCATGTCCCTTCCCTGGTTTATTATCAGCACACTTTCGCTGCTGGTGCTTGTCTCTGTGATTTACCAGCGTAATGCGCTAAAAAAACTCAGCTATTCCCGTTATTTTTCCGCTTCTGCCGTCTATCAGGGTGAGCAGATAGAGATGGTAGAGGAGATTGTCAACCGCAAGCTGCTGCCGCTCCCCTGGCTGAGGCTGGAATCCAGCCTTGCCCGGGGGCTTGAGTTCGCCAGCCAGGACAATCTTGGTGTCAGCAGCGGCGAGATTTACCAGAACCATATCAGCCTGTTCTATCTGCGGTCATACCGGCATATCAGGCGCCGGCATCAGATCCGCTGTACGCAGCGGGGCCTGTTCCGCCTGGAATCGGTAACGATGACGACCGGTGATCTGTTCGGGATGAGCCGGAACAGCAAGCAGTTCCCGCTGCAGCTGGAGCTGCTGGTATATCCCCAGATGATGGATATCTACGAGCTGCCGCTGCCAGTCCACAGCTGGCTCGGAGAGCTTCCGGTCAAACGCTGGATTGTGGAGGACCCGTTCCTGACCGCAGGCACCCGGGAATACAGGCCGGGCGACTCGCTCGGCGCCATGAACTGGAAAGCCACCGCCCGGACCGGAGTGATGCAGGTACATCAAAAGGATCACACTGCTGATGTCAGGCTGATCATCTGCCTGAACGTGGAGAACAGTGACAACATGTGGCGCAATATTACAGATACGGAGCGGATTGAGCTGGGCATCCGTTATGCGGCAACAGTGGCGGAATATGCAGACGGACACGGCCTTGAAATCGGACTAATGTCTAATGGAAGACTGGACGGTGAGACGGATGCGGTGAACGCCGCCCAGGCGGGAAGCCTGCTGGAAATGCTTGGCCTGCTTGCACGCCTGCAGCTGGACCGCACCCTGCCAATGTCGCGGCTCTTGGAGCTTGAGGCCGAGAACAGCCCGTCTGATAGGGATTACCTGATTATCAGCTGCCACCGCGGAGCCGAGCTTATGCATGCGGCAGAGGAATTGCGGCTGCTCGGCAATGGTGTGGCCTGGCTGGATATTCCCGGAGAAGGGAGGGACAGCGCATGAGCAGCAGTTTCGGCAAGCGGCTGAAGTTTTCTCTTGGGTTGTGGATGGCGTGTCTAATTGAGGGATTGCTGTTTCTACCGCTATGGATTGTACTTGAGGTTTATTTACAGCCAGCGCAGGCTCCGTTTCCGTGGTATTTAATTCTGCCTGTAATATCCCTGTCGGGGGTGCTATTGCGGCATAGGGTCAATCGCAGGTGGATGCAGATCCTTGCTTCACTGCCCATTGGAGCTGCGGCCGGATTCATTCTGCTGGGAGCAGAGTTTAATACAATACCGATGATGCTGGTCTGCGCCTTGTTCGCCTATCTGGGAATGAATGCGGCAGACCGCGAGCTTGGAATTAAGACCTATGCTATTGGTCTTACGGTTTATTTCGCAGCGGTCATTATATATGCACGGGTTCCCGAGCTTCAGCATAGCCTGACTCTGCTGACCTGGTGCGGCTGCGGGTGCCTTATCCTTGCCCTGCTGAATTCCAACCTCAGTTTTCTGCGTTACAATTCCTTTGCAGCCGGAGCTGAACGGCTGCCCTTCGGGATGAAGCGGTATAACCGGCTGTCCCTGGTGCTGTTTGTTGCCGCAGCAGCCTTACTTGCATCAGGTGCGGTCAAGGCCATTGCAACCCTGATAATGAGCGCATTCTACCTGCTGTTTGGTTTCCTTTCCAGGCTGTTCTCCAAATCAGAAGACGTACCCATTAGTCGGCAGGACATGCCGGCATCTCAGGAATTCCTGCCGACCGAAATGAAAGAGCCGGGACTGTTGTCTGCGATTCTTGATGTGGTCTTTTATGGACTTGCGGCGGGTATTGCGCTTGCCGTACTCTATTTCGGTGCGCGCTGGCTATACAGAAACAGCAGCGGCATCTTCCGCCGTGCAGTCGATTCTATCCTGTCTATATTGCGGAGGGAGAACGCCCGGGAACAGACTGGATTCAAGGATGAAGAGGAGAGCGTTTTTGCCTGGGAGCAGACCATGGAAAGTCTACGGAAATTTGTAATAAACCGGCTGAAGCCGGGGGGGAGGGGCGACCGCTGGGAGGCTATGGACGGCAGCAGTGAGCGTGTACGCTGGCTCTACCGCCACTGGCTGAAGGCCAGAGCTGCTGAGGGATATCAGATCAAGAGCCATCTGACCCCCCAAGAGACGGGAGCGGATGTGGCGGAATGGACCGGGGACCGGAAGCAGGCCCGTAAGGGGGAACGCAGCGGGAGTGAAGCGCAGGCTGCAGAACTGCTGCAATTGTATAATGAGGCCAGATATGGACAGTCTCGGTCTTCGGCCTCCGGCAGGGAGCCCGGACAGCTGGACCAGCTCAAAAAACAGCTGAAGCTCTAAAAGCCCCGGAGCAGCATTGAGCGCTTCCGGGGCTGAGGACTTTCGATTGAAGCAGGATCAGAACAACAGCCTGAGCAGCATCAGCGCCAATACGCCAGTTAGGACGGTGCCCAGCAGGCTGCGGGTTTTGATGGCAACCCAGAAAGCCGGCAGGGCGGCGATCAGCTCCACATTCGTGTTCAGAGCCGAGAACTGCCCGCCGTGGGTGAACAGCTCCTGGGCGACCAGTGCGGACATGACGGCGATCGGCATGTAATTCAGCCAGCGCATCCCCCATTCGGGGATGGTTATCCGGCTGAGCAGCATCAGCGGTAGCACGCGAGGAATAAATGTAACCAGCGCCGCTCCCAGTATAATCAGGAATATATCAGGTCTTACTTCCATTTTTCCATCACAGCTCCTATCGTTGAGGCTATAACTGCTGCTGCTATGACCCCGATACTGGGGGACCAGAGGATGGACAGGCCAACTGCAATAATCATCGCAATGAGGCCGACCGTAATATCAAGGGCATATTTGCTTCTGCTGATAAGCGTAAGCACCAGCAGTCCGATGAACATGGCCGGAAGGGCAAAGTCCAGGCCCCATTCCTCCGGACTCGAAATCCATTGCCCAAGCACCGCACCGGCCAGATTGGCAATGATCCAGTTAAGATAAGCGGTAATATTCAGGCCGTGCATCCATTTCTCACTGATTGCCTTCTTGCGTGCACTTCTCTGAATAGCAACACCAAAGGTTTCATCTGTCAGCAGTGTGCCGATCAGCAAATTGCGCAGCGGTGTCAGATGGCGGAAGTACGGCGAGATGGCTGCACTGAGCAGCAGATGCCGGAGATTGACCAGCAGGATTGTAATAATAATGCTGGTCGCCGTGCTGCCGGCAGCAATCATTCCGGCAGCAATAAACTGGGCGGACCCGGCGTACAGAATAATGGAAATCAAGGCGATTTCGGCCAGAGAGAGTCCGGCGGTTTTCTCGACAACACCGGCTGCAAAGCCGATGCTCAGATAACCCAGCAGAGTAGGGATACAATCCTTGACTCCCTGAAGGAAGCTTTCTTCGTTGTCGTCTGGAGCAGCAGCAAGTTCCGCCTGTACAGTATCGGTTTTCATGAGAACGGCCTCCTTTCAGCCTGTCTTTATTTAACGCTTTGCAGGAAAAACGCATTATCTTAATATCTTATAAATTGCGCGGATTGGCAAGGGAAATCTTCACGGGCTAATCAAAGCAAAATGTAAAAAAGTCCCGCCGCATTGTTTCATGCGGACGGGACCTTTAATATATTTGCGTGATCTGCGGCTAATGGGATCTGCAACTAACTGCGGGTTCGCCTGTTTAGGTGTAACGATACAGTTATGCTGATCTGCTCAAGGATGGGAAGTGCTATTCGGGGGATACTTGGCTTTCCAAATATAATCTAAGTGGAAATTCATCATCTATTTCCTTGGAAAATGACCGGGAAGGAAAATCTAATTGGAAAAACAACACTTATTTTTGCTATTTTCGAACCAAAGAAGACATTTCGTGCTAACTAAGTGTTGATTTTCCAACAAAACATTTGAAATACTGAGATTTGATGATTTTAAGTGTTGAAAATCCAACTAAATGATGGAGCTTACATGTTGGAGTAACTGTGCAGCGTAAATGAGGAAGCCACTGTGCAGCGTAAATGTGGGAGCCATGGTCGAGCCTAAATGTGTAAGCCACTCAGCAGCCTAAACGTGAAGGCCTCTCAGCCACAGTGCGATTTTAAGTAAAGAGCACTGTGGCTGAGAGGTTCATTATTTTGTTCTGATCGGTTTAATGTTACGGTTGATTGGCTCTAAGTTACAGCCTCCCGGTATGGACATCCGCCTATTGAAGCACCAGCACGCCAAATCCGTCCATAATGAACTTACCTTCCAGTATTCGGCCTGTCAGTAAATCTGTACGGGCCTCCTTGAGCAGAATTTCCACAGGCAGCTCGTTATAGTTAAGCAGGAAGGTCAGGCTGGCGGACTCGCTGCTGCGGATCTGCAGCTCCACCTCGGCCGGCAGCTCCAGCCATCCGGCAGCAGGAGAAGCCAGCTCCAGACTGTCTATTATTCTCACGGCTGCTTCCTCATTGAATACAGCCCCGTAATACCATACCTCGCCGAGGCCGCGTTTGTTCCGTGTAACCGCGGGCTTGCCGGCGTAATAATCGCTGGCGTAGGTACCCATCACCTCTACAGTATCGGCTTCCACATGCAGAATATCATTGAAGGAATCCGCGCCGGTCAGCTCATCACTTCCATGGGCCCACTTAATGGTTGTCGGAAGGCGTCTGCCTTTGACCATAGTGAATTCTTCAACAGTAATACCGCACAGCTCTTTGGCTGCTCCCGGGAATGCACGCATATAGCAATGGCCCCGGGAATCCTTATAACCGGTCCGGCAGCCGAAGATCAGCTTGCCGCCCTGCTGCACGTACTCATCCAGCAGAGCTGCCGTTTCATCAGTCATGATGGCGGGATGCGGATAGACCAGCACCTCATAGCGGGACAATTCCTCAGCGGTTGTCTTGCTTCGTATATACACTATGTCTGTTGGAATGTGCTTATGCTGCAGCGCCTTGAACCACTCTTTGTTGCTCTGCCACATGAACGGCCCGTGCCAGATGTCGTATTCGCCGTCCCATTCATTATCGTAATCGCGCACGATGGCAATGGATGCCTTGGCCGTTGTGCCGATAATAGTTTTGCCTGCCGCGCCGAGCTCCTTGCCGATCTCTGCAGCTTCCCGTACTCTGCGGTTCGGCAGATTGTGATAGTCATTGATACCGTGCCAGTAAATCTCGTTGCCCATGGTAGCTGTTCTCCAGCGGAAGTAGAGTACCATATCGGCGCCGTGGGCAATGGACTGGTATGTCCAAAGACGCATCTGTCCCGGTTTAGGGGATGGCATATCCATCCGGTTAACCCAGCCTCCCGGTCCGGATTGTTGCTCCATGATGCAATAGTTAGGGCTGATCGAACGCACTACCGATAACGATAAGCTCCAGCTGCGGTCAGCAAGCGGATTCCGCTCATTCAGATCATTAGAGATGCTGGAGAACTGCGGATAGGAATCATAGCTGAAGAAGTCGAGCATTTCATCGCTCAGCTCATGGCTGTCGAGATGACCGAATAAGCCGTTGGTTGTCACCCATTGTCCAGGAGCCTTTTCCCGGAGGATGTCAGCCTGTACTTTGGCAAACGAAATGGAATTGTCGGAGATAAAACGCTTCTCGTCCAGTGCCTGATGCGGATTGGGCTGCCCGGGAACTGGCGTAGGACGTGGCAGGAAAACCTGGGACCAGCTGGTATAGCTCTGGTTCCAGAAAACCGTGCCCCAGGCTTCGTTCAGCTTATCCAGCGTGCCATATTTCCGCTGCAGCCATTCACGGAAAGCAGTGTGATCGCTTTCAGAGTAGAATACGTTAATCTCACAATTCAGTTCATTGTCAATCTGCCAGCCGGCAACACCGGGGTGGCTGCTGTAACGCTCGGCCATTTGAGTCACGATCCGGGCACACAGCTCACGGTACTTCGGACTGCTGTAATTATAATGCCGGCGCATGCCATGCTGCAGGGTTACGCCTTCTTGAGTTACGTTAAGCACTTCAGGATATTTTTCTGTCAGCCAGGCAGGAGGTGTAGCCGTTGGTGTTCCAAGGATCACCTTGAGTCCATGGCTATGCGCCAGATCAATGGCTTTGTCGAACAGCCCGAACTGAAAGCGGCCTTCCTCCGGTTCAAAAATGGACCAGGCAAACTCGCCCATCCGGACAATGGTAAAGCCTGTCTCTACCATGCGGCGGTAATCGTCATCCCACATTTCCTCCGGCCAGTGCTCCGGATAATAACAAACGCCAAGCTCAAACTTCTGGTCAGCAACAGGTTTCTTCATCATAACCTCCAAATGTAAAAAGATGCTTTATACAATCTATAAATCTATTGTAATAGCCGCACTGAGATGTCTTATATAACATAATCTTGCTATTATATGATTATATTGCGTGCTGAAGATCCAAAAGGAAAAGGAGAAAGGCAATGATGAAACAACGTGTGCTTCCGGCTCCGGCTTATGCCCATTATGTCTGTTATCCGGAGTTTATCGGGCATTACAGCGATTTCCCGCAACATGCGGAGCGCAGGAGCGAAGGGATGCTGAACAGCTACAATCTGCATCTGGTTTTTGACGGTTCGGGGTATGTGTTTCAGAATGGAATTAGGATACCTATGGGTATGGGCAGAGGTTTTCTCTATCCCCGGGGTGCTTATCAGCAGTATGGCTCAGATCCCGTGCAGCCATGGGAGGTGCGCTGGGTCCACTTCAGCACTTCGTTATCCCTGCCATTATTGGAGGAAGCTGACCAGTCGCAGGGATACTTTTTCACATTTGACCTGAATGCCGGTCTTGAACACCTGTTTGAGGAGATGTACCGCCTCAGTGCAGCCTACGAGACACAGAACGAGCCCCGCTTGTCAGCAGTGCTGTATGAAATTCTTGTCACCCTGCTGCAGAACTCCGAGCCTCTGCACGGATCGGTTCCGCTGGAAATCCGCCATTCCATCCGCCGCTCAGCTGATATTATCCATAACGAATGTGAACGGCCATGGACACTGGAAAGCATGTCGCGGCTTGCAGGATACAGCAGCTATCATTTTCTGCGGCTGTTCCGCTCCACCATGGGAAAGACGCCTAACCGTTATTTGAGCGAATGCCGGCTGGCCAGAGCCAAGCTGCTGCTGGTCTCTACGGAATTTCCGGTCGAGAGAATCGCGCTCCAGAGCGGCTTCCAGCAGTCCAGCTATTTTATCAAGGTATTCAAAGAAGCAGAAGGCCTGCCTCCCAGCCAATACCGCCGCTCTTTCCGTTCATAGGTTTGGTAGAAGGGAAGAGAAATGTTAACAACGCCTGTTCTTTAAACGTCGATGACCACGCTGTTTAGCAGGATGTTGGTGGGGAAAAGGTTACAACGTGACAGGAAGAGTTACAAATTGGATACAATTCCCTGTGTGATAGCAACTATAATAACTCTAGCAAATATTTCTGGGAGGAAATTAATGAGACAGTTCAGAAAAAGATCGGTTGCCCTGCTCCTGGGCACCCTGACCGTTGCCCAGCTGGCAGGAAGCCTGGCGGTGCCTGCAGTTCAGGCGGCGGGTACCCAAACGTCAGCCGCAGCAGCAGTCAAGATAAGTCCGATTACAATGTCAGCAGGAGTAACCGCAGCGATTGAAGATGTGAACATTTGGACGCAGTCGGGCGGTAATATTTTGACCTACACCCTGAAAGTTACCAATAACAGCAGCTCGACTGTGAATCTGCAGCGTTATTTTTCCCGTGTCGTCACACCGGGCGGTTCAATCATTCCGGGTAATCCGGTGACCGCAGATGCGACGAAGAAAAAGATCGCTGCCAAGAACAGCATGAGTATTACATACTATGTGAATATCGGCCAGACGAAGTCCCTCTCAGGTGTCAAGATTGCCATGTATGTGTGGGACACGAAGAGCAAGGGATACCTGAAGCATACCGGTTCCTTCGCTATTCCGGCTGCTTATTCCACAACAGCGGGATTGGGCAAAAGCATCAATACCAAGATGAACGATATTCCGGTCTCGGCAAGCGCCGACTCCCTGCAGCTTTATAAGTACGGCGGCAAAGTATACGCCATGGTTGGCATCAACATTACCAATAAGGGCAGCAACGTACTCGGAGATCCGGGCTACTCGGCATATCTGGTTACAGCAAGCGGAACTTCCTTTGAGCTTGCCTTGAACAGCTCCCAGACTGGCTATAAGATACAGCCGCAGGAGAAAAGGACCATTTTTTATCTGACCGAAATCCCTGCTTACCTGAATACGGCGAATATGAAGCTGCAGTTCACCCAGAAGGATGAAACACTTAAGCTTGAACTGGCCAAATCTTCCTTCAAGCTGCCGGCCGCTACCACTCCGGATCTTGTAGTGGCTAGCGGTGCTGTCAAAAAAATGCTCGTAAACAGCAACACAGTGGATACAAAGCTTACCGGAGCCGCTGTCTATGCAGAGGATGACAAGGCAGTCTGGTCCTTCCAGCTGCAGCTCAAAAATACCGGCAACAAGGCGGTGACCCTGCCTGCTTACGAATTGTCAGTCAAATCGGCCAAGGGTACAGCATTCCCGGTTAATGCCAAGGGTCTGAGCGGTCTTACCCTTAAGCCGCTGGAGACCAAGGTCGTTCCGCTGACTGCGGAAATTCCGCTTCAGGTGGAGCAGTCCTCTCTGCAGCTGCAAATGATTGAAGCAGTAACCGCCTCTGCCGGTAATGATACCGGTGGCTCAGGGGCAGGTGAGGCGGCTGGCGATACATCTGCAAAGCTTGTGTTTCCGGTTGCCTATTTTACAATTCCGTATACCCTGCGGGCCGATGTGCGCAGCGGTCAGGAGTACGGAACAACGAACCAGTACGGAACATTCTCCTACAGCCTGCAGTCGCTACAGCGTTACCCATGGAAAGATGATGATATTGTCCTGGCCAAAGTGAGAATTACCAATAACCAGTCCGTTAATCTCACCATACCTGATCTCAAAGGCGCACTGAAGCTGGATAACGACAATCTGGCGGCAACAACCGACCTGCTGATGGACAAGGAAGCGGCGGTGCTTGCACCGGGTCAATATACGGACATTTCCTTGCTGACCAAAATTCCGTATACGGATGAGTTCGACAATGTGCGGGTTAATCTGTCTGTCAAATCGGAAACCGAGAGTATTCCGTTCCTGGACTTCAGCACAACCAGCTTCATAAGCAGTGTGAACCAGCTTAAACGCGGAGACAGCTATGTTATTACCGGCAAAGGCAAAAATGCTGCCGTTCAGGAAAACAAAACGACAGTCTATGAAGGCAGTAATTTCAACATCCTGTACACCGAGGTTCTGATGAGCAGCGCCGAGAAGCGGCAGAGCAAGATGGCCCGCCTGCAGGCATATTTCAAAACAGCGGACGGACAATTCTACGAAGCCAAGGTGAACCAGTCAGACAACCTGGCGACACCGGGCGGTAAGCAGCTGATCACACTGTGGGCCAAGCTGCCCAAAACAGTTGCTACAGCAGAGGTGGCGGCATATCTGGGATCAGGTGTGACAGGCAGCAAGCTCAGTGAGAGTGGAGAACAACCGACCGGATTTATCAATGTAGCTTCGCTTCCGCTTACTCCACGGGCTGTTGTTCCGGCAGCCAATCTGCAAAATATTGTCCTTTATCCGTATACCTTAAATGTGATTACCACAGACGCAAGCCATGTGGAAGCCAGTGATACGGTATCATTGAATATTACATACAACCTGAAGCGGGAAAATGCCTATGATGCCGGAGAATCTGAACATAAGCTGGTGCTGAGAATTACCGACCCCTTCGGCCAATCCCAGGACAAGGTGCTGGCGTTTGGTACGGATTTGACGGAGGGAAGCAACCATAGCTATGCAGTATCCTTTTCAAATATGCTCTACAGGCAGATAACCGGCGGTACTTACAGGCTGACATTTTTCGATGAGTTCCAGGGTGAACGCCAGGAGCTGGGCGGCCAAACCTTCACCATGCGTTTTATTCCGCTGCCTAAGCCGGCAGATGATGAGAAAGCGACAGAGAAATAACGATCTATTCTAAGTCCACAAAGGAGCAGCTTCCATGTTGCGAGTTGAAAATATCAAGCATTCGTTCAAAACCGGCAATGAATGGACACCGGTTCTGCACGACATTAATTTTACAGTCAACAAAGGTGAGATGGTCGCGCTGCTCGGCAGCTCCGGCTCTGGTAAATCCACCATGCTGAACCTGATGGCCGGGCTGATGAAGCCGACGGAAGGCCATATTTACATTGCCGGCCATGATATCGTCCAGATGGGCGAGAATAAACTGGCCGAATTCCGCCGCAAGCACATCGGCTTTATCTTTCAGGCTTATGAGCTGATTACAAGCCTTACGGTGCGTGAAAATGTTGAGCTACCGCTCGTATTCCAGTCTGTGTCCCCCTCAGTGCGCAAGCAAAAAGCGCTGGCGCTGCTGGAGCAGGTCGGCATCCCGGACAAAGCGGATTTGTTCCCGTCCCAGCTCTCAGGCGGTCAGCAGCAGCGGGTCAGTATCGCCCGTTCACTGATTACCGAGCCCTCCGTTATATTCGCGGATGAGCCGACCGGTAATCTGGATACCCGGACAGAGGAAGAGATTATCGCGATTCTGCTGAAGCTGAACCAGTCCCTGAAGACAACTTTTATTGTTGTCACACATGAACTGGAGGTTGCAGAGCAGATGCAGCGCACATTTTCCCTGCGTGACGGCTATCTGATCAACAATCCTCCTTCATCAGCAGATGCAGAGTCCGCACAAGGAGGTACGGGATGAAGATCAGGGATATTTCACGGATGGCCTGGGATCAGGTCAAACGGCGGAAGGTGGTTACCGGCCTGTGCATGACTGGGATCTCCATCGGCTGTGCGGCCATCATTGTTGCGCTCAGCATCGGCCAGTCCGCCCAGACTTATGTAACAGACGAAGTGAACCGGAATTTTAAAATGGATGAAATCACCGTTACTCCAGGCGGCGGCATTCCATCGCAGCCCAGCGGTGGAGGTGCTGCGCAGAACAATGAAAACCTCGACCCAGGCAAGCTCACGGCCCAGAAGCTGGAGATTATAAAGAGTCTGAATCATGTTGTGGCAGCTGCACCTTTTGAAGACGCCGGTTATATGCAGATGCTGACGGTTGATAACAAAATTGCCGATGTTCAAGTTAAAGCAACAGACCTGCGGGCCCTTAAGGAGTTCGGCTTTAAGTTCAAGCAGGGCGGTGTTACCGATCTTCCGGGCATGGTAGTGCTCAATTACGGGGCGACACTCGGTCTGATTGACAATGAGACCCGGCAAAAGCTGTATGAGCAGATGGGGGCTGACCCGTTCAATTCGGACCTCATGAACCAGTACAACAGCTTGTCTGTGCTTCCTTCAGAGATGTACAGGCAGCAGGTGCAGCTTCAGGCAACGGATTATTCAACCACGGAGGGTAAAGTCAAGCTCAGCTCGGCGCTCCAGGTGGGCGGTATTCTGGCTACGGCGGAAGGAACAGATGACCTGCGGGCCTCTTATGAAAAAATCATGTACGTTTCGCTTGAAACAGCTGCTATGCTGACCGAGCAATTGTCTTTCGGCAATAATAACGGCATGACCCCGAATGTAGAGGAAAACAGCTACAAAACCGTTACGGTAAAGGTGGACAGCACAGACAACATCAAATCGGTGGAGGCCATGATCCAAAAGCTGAATCTGAGTGCCATGGATAATCTGTATCAGCAGGAGATGCTCAAGGAGCAGTTCGATATGATAAAAATGGCTGCGCTCGGCATCGGGGTATTCATCCTGGTCATTGCATCCATCTCAATTATTGTAGCCATGACGATGTCCACGCATCAGCGCAGACGGCAGATCGGTATTATGAAGGTGCTGGGCGCCAACATGGGGCAAATCCGCAATATGTTCATTACGGAAGCGGCGCTGCTCGGACTTCTCGGAGGGCTGCTGGGTGTACTGTTCTCATATCTGATTATCATGGGGCTTAATAAGCTGGTTGGTACAGCGGGGGACAGCCTGAACTTCTTCATCCCGTTAACGACCATTCCGGTAGGACTGGCCTTTGCCATCATGACTGGCGTGCTGTCAGGGATTTACCCGGCAATCAGTGCATCCAGAACCGACGCGCTTACAGCGATTAAACGGGATTAGCCGTTGGCTCAAGCTATAGTAAATGTAATTCAAGTTGAAAGGAAGCCCGAAAATGAAAAGGATAATCAAGCGGAGCCTGAAATGGATTATTATCGCAGCAATCATTATAGGCGCAGGTTATATGCTGTACGGCAAATTGTTTAAGGGCGAGGAAGCGGAAATGGTGATGGAGCCTCCGCAGGTAATCAGCTTCCCTGTGACCCAGGAAACAGTGACCAGCTCGGTGCAGGTCAAGGGGAAATCCCAGTACCAGGAGGAGACGCTGGTCTATGCACCGTTTGCCTCCAAGGTAACCGGTTGGAAGGTGGAGAACGGCGGACAGGTCAAGAAGGGCGATGTGCTGTTTACCCTTGACCAGTCTACACTCAAGAACGAGATTGCACAGACGGAGGCGGCGATCCGCAAGGCTGAGCTCGAGGCGGAGCTTAACGCTTTTGTCAGCCAGCAGGAGGATGAGAGCGCGGCTCCGATCGGTACAGAGGCAGAACGCCTCAAGGCGTTGGCTGCAGAAGAGGCTGCCCGGCTGAATAATGAGCTGAATCAGGTCAACGCAGAAATCCAGCAGCAGGAGCTCAAGGATAAGAAGGCTAAGCTGAACACTGCTGTATATCATGCGCCAGCTACAGGGATTTTCCTGTATGACAGCAGCACCGAACGCCCGCAGACGGTGACAGACAACCAGTATATCGGCAAAATTGTCGATCTGAACAAGCTGGAGTTCATTGCTTCAGTCGGGGAGCAGGACATTTTCAAGATCAAGCAGGGAATGAAAGTTAATGTGAAAATGACGGCAATGAAGGATCTGATTCTGAGCGGAGAAGTGACGGAGGTCTCCAAGTTTGCGACCAACACGACCGGGCAGAATTCGGCCGGCCAGGTTCCGCAATTTGATGTGGTCATTTCGCTGCAGCCTAACGAGCACCTGATCGGCGGTTTAAGCCTGAGCGGGGATATCGAGACCTCGCGCCGGGAGAATGCGGTAGTGGTTTCCAGTATGGCAGTAATACATGAAGGCGAACAGAGCTTTGTTATGCTGGATAAAGGTGACGGGGTTTACGAACGCCAGGAGATCAAGATCGGGCTGGAGACTTCGGATAAAACGGAGGTTCTGAGCGGACTGAAGGCCGGGGATACGGTCGTTCTGCAATAGATTCCAATACAAAAGGGAGCTGCGGCTGTTGATGCCGGAGCTCCCTTTGCTGTTACCCTGTTTATCCTTTGACGGACTTACTTTACCAGAGTCTTGCGCCATGCCTTGATATCACTGTTCAGTTCTGTCAGATCGGGGACGGCAACCGGCTTATCGGTAAGCTTATATTTTTCTTTGAGTGCCAGTATACGGTACACGCTTTCGTCAATCCGTGATTCCGGGATCACGCCGCTGCGGACACTCTCCAGCAGCGCGGCCCGCACCTTCCGTTCATTAGAATATTCGTGGGCAATCAGCAGGATGTCACTGCCGGCAAGGACAGTATCTACTGCCGCCGCAGGCAGCGTATAGTGATCCGTGATGGCTCCCATTGTCAGATCGTCCGTAATGACAACCCCGCCGAAGCCCATCTGCTCCCGGAGCAGCCCGCTAATAATTTCAGCAGAGAGGGAGGCCGGCTTGTCCGGATCAAGCTGCGGATAAAGAATATGGGCCACCATTACAGCATCCGCACCTTCCTTGACCGCGGCCTGAAACGGCAGCCATTCCAGCTTCGCAAGCCCTGCGGCGCTTTTGTTCACGACGGGCAGCTCAAGGTGAGAGTCCACAGAGGTATCACCATGACCTGGAAAATGCTTGATCACCGGTATGGCGCCTTCTGAAGCAATACCTTTCATCTCGGCTATACCAAGACGGGATACAAGCTCAGCATTATTCCCGAAGGAACGCTCACCGATGACCGGATTATCCGGATTGCTGTTGATGTCCAGCACAGGGGCGAAATTCATATTAAAGCCGGCTGACAGGACTTCCCTGGCCAGCAGACTGCCCATCACCGCTGCACTTTCCTTTTGGTTTGTGATTCCGACCCTACTGTTTGCCGGAATAGCAGCATATTCTTCAGGCATCCGGCTCACCTTGCCGCCTTCCTGATCGACGCTCATAAACAGCGGAACTTTGTTTGCGCTATTGCTCTGCTTCAGTGCGTTGATCAGGGAGATCATGCTTGTAAGACTGCTGATATTGTCTTTATAGAGGATGATCCCGCCGATCTCGTCTTCCGCAATCATCCGCTTGGCTTCACTGTCCAGCTGGGTACCGTCAATACCGGCCAGCAGCATCTGTCCGATTTTTTGCTCCAGGGACATCCCGGCAATCATTGTTACAAGGGTGTCCTTGCTGCTGTCAGATCCTGCGGGCGGTGTAACTGCTGGAGCTGCCGGGGATTCAGGAGCGGCTGGCTGCGGCGTAGAGGAATTTGCAGGCGCTGAACCGCTGCCAGCAGCAGTTGCAGGTGAGGCAGAAGCTGGTGACGGAGGAGGGCTGTCCGCGGCGCTGTTCTCTGAACTGCAGCCGGTTAGCAGCATCAAGGCTATAGCTGTGATAATCCAGGTGTTTCGGCCGAAATTGATCATATAAGTGGCCTTCCTTTCGTTTGCAGATTCACATCCCGGGATGATAAGATGTATAAGAATAAGCAGTACATAGGCTTAACAAGTAATTCATTTTACAAGGATGAGGTGACGTGTTCATGAAGGAAGATTTGATGAAGACACTTAATGAACAGATGAATTTTGAGTTTTATTCCGCTCATGTCTATCTGGCAATGGCTGCATATTGTTCCGGTGAGAGCCTGGACGGCTTCGCCAATTTTTTCCTGGTACAGGCCGAGGAGGAACGGTTCCATGCCATGAAGATCTACAAATTCCTCAATGACCGTGATTACCGCGCCACACTGGCAGCTATGCCGGAGCCTAACAACAACTACACCTCCATGCTGGATGCTTTTGAGCATGCCTTTGCCCATGAGCAGCAGAATACCAAGAAATTCTATCATCTGGCTGACCTGGCGTTGGATGCACGCGAGCATGCAACCATCTATTTCCTGAAATGGTTCATTGATGAGCAGGTGGAGGAAGAAGCGCTGTTCAGCAATATTATCGCCAAGCTCAAACGGATTGAGACGGACAGCAACGCCTTCTACATGCTGGATGCTGAATTTGCCGCCCGTTCCTTCACGCCGCCTGCGGAATAAGCTGCAGAACCGGATCTTCGCCATACTATAGCCAAATGCGGGATGTATTCTTTAACAGAATACGTCCCGTTTTTTTACATAAGTAATTGACGCAGCAAAGATGAAAAAGTTACAGTACAGCCTTAGTAAGTGTATCCGGCAGCCAGTCTGATCGTTAAAAGTTGAACTAATGCAAAGGTTGTTGCATGCAGCAACAGACTTCCGGGTATCCAACTCTATTTAGAGAGGTTAACTATTGCGCCGGCCGGCAACACTGTTTCTCTAGACCCACCCGGATGCCAGCATGTAGTATGGAACAATACTATTGTTTTGGAGGTTCTTTTGTTTTGGAAAACTACAGCGATATCAAACAAAGTGAAAAAGGGGCCTGGCTCAGTCTGCTGGCATACATAGTGTTATCTGCTGTCAAACTGCTGATCGGGAACTTCTCGGGCTCACAGGCGCTGCTTGCCGACGGGCTTAACAACAGCACCGATATTATTGCATCCATTGCCATTCTGATCGGTCTCAAAATTTCGAGAAGACCCCCGGATTCCAATCACAGCTACGGGCATTTCAGAGCGGAGACGGTTGCCGCATTGATTGCTTCCTTCATCATGATTGCTGTAGGGTTTCAAGTTCTGTACCAGGGCGTGAACAAGTTCGTCCAGCCGGTGCTGGAGACGCCTGATCTGATTGCCGCCTGGACCGCAGCCGCATGTGCCGTGGTCATGATGGTTGTATATCTGTATAACATCAAGCTGGCCCGCAGACTTAACAGTAATGCCATGCAGGCAGTGGCTCAGGATAACCGTTCGGATGCGCTTGTCAGCATCGGGGCTTTTATCGGGATCATCGGATCGCAATTTGGCCTGCCCTGGCTCGATCCGGTAACGGCAGTTATCGTCGGCCTGCTGATCTGCAAAACGGCCTGGGACATCTTCCGCAAAGCTACCCATGACCTGACTGACGGCTTCGATGCAGGGCAGCTCGAGCTGATGAAGCAGACGGTGGCAGAAATTGCCGGTGTGGAATCCATCAAAGACATCAAAGCGAGAGTGCACGGCAACAACGTGCTGGTTGATACAACGGTACTAGTCAAATCCAGTCTCAATGTCGTACAAAGCCACGATATTACGGAAGAGATCGAAGATCAGCTGAAAGGCCGGCACCGGGTTTCTGATGTGCTGGTGCATATCGAGCCGGTGTAAATGGAAGTGCGGTTTAAGCGGAAAGCCTGAGCAATCAGGCTTTTTTGTTTTCCATAAATAAACAATAGAAGCTTGACATTACCATAACCCCTGTGCATATAATATCATTATGTTAATAACAATTGAACAATAAGTTATTTGTGACGTCTAAAATAGATGAAGGAGCGTTATATGAATAAGCAACCCATAACCGATGCCCAGGGGCTGACAGAAGAGCAGTTTCTGCAGAACTATGATGCGGGAGTGTATGAACGCCCGTCCGTGACCGTGGATATGCTGATTTTTACCGTGATGGAACAGGAGCAGAATAACTACCGGAAGCTGTCCGAGAAGTCACTTCAGCTTCTGCTGATCAAGCGGGGCCAGCACCCTTACCTTGGACAATGGGCACTGCCGGGAGGCTTCGTTTCCATTAACGAGAGTATTGAGGACGCCGCCAGAAGAGAGCTATATACAGAGACCAATATCGACAACATCTACATGGAGCAGCTGTACACTTGGGGTGAAGTGGAGCGTGATCCGCGCATGCGTGTAATCAGCTGCTCCTATATGGCACTGGTTGACCGGACAACGCTGAATGTGCAGGCAGGCGATGATGCGGCTGATGCCGCCTGGTTCGAGGTAACGCATCAATTAGTTGAAACAAACCGAACAGAGCTGGAACAGGGTTATGAGCTGGAGAAAATAATCCGGATAACGCTGCATAATGAGCAAACCTCACTTACAGGTACAGTCAGGCATACCGAGACTGTCCAAGGGCATGTCCGTAAAGCACACAGCCGGATTATCGAGAGCGAAGGACTCGCATTTGATCATCTGCTGATGGTGCAGTATGCAATCGAACGGCTGCGCGGCAAGGTCGAGTACACGGACATTATTTTTAATCTGATGCCGCCGTTATTTACTCTATCAGAGCTTCAGCGGGTCTACGAAATAATCCTTGGCAAAGAGCTGCTGGCCGCAGCCTTCCGCAGAAAGATCGCTGATAGTGTGACGGAGACGGATGAATATACCAAAGACGCCGGTCACCGCCCTTCCAGGCTGTACCGGTATAACGTTAATAAAGAATAACTGATCGGGGCTGAGAGTGATGAATAACTCCAATAATGGAAGAAATAAACGGGCATTAGTTGCTCAAGAAACTTTAGATATTATTGCTGCAGGCCATTATATCAACAGATCCGGACAGCAAGCAGATATTGCCGAAGCTATCAGCGCGGCCATTTCCGGTTCACAGTTATATAGACCCGAGGAGCTCAAGATGCTGAATGAACGCACAGCACAGCAGCTCCGCAATCACCCTGCGGATAAGCCAAACATCTCAGTAACGGCTGAGTCCACACTGGAAGCGGCGCAGCGTCTGGTGGAACGGGAAGATCATGAACACACCGTATGCCTGAATTTTGCTTCTGCCAAAAATCCGGGCGGCGGCTTCCTTGGCGGCAGCCAAGCCCAGGAAGAGAGCCTTGCACGTGCATCCGCCCTTTATCCAGCGATCTCTCAAATGAAGGAGATGTACGATTACAACCGTAGCCGCAAATCCGGCCTTTATTCCCACTATATGATTCATTCTCCGGGTGTTCCCGTATTCCGCGACAGCCGTGATCTGCTGTTGGATAAACCTTATACCGTGTCCATGATTACTGCCCCTGCTGTTAACGCAGGTGTGGTCAAGGAACGGGAGCCGCAGGAAGTACCGCTGATTGCCGAAGTGATGCTGGAGCGGATACGCTATATTTTAACCGTTGCAGCAGATCAGGGTCACCGAGTGATTGTGCTCGGGGCATTTGGCTGCGGGGTGTTCCGCAATGACCCGGCTGAGGTTGCAGGATACTTCCGGCAGGTGCTGGTGGAGGAAGGCTACCGGACACTTTTTAAACACATCGTATTTGCTATTCTTGACCGGTCACCGGAACAGGCATCTTTTAACGCTTTCCGGCTTAAACTGCTATAAGGTGAACGGAGGTATTGGTACAGCTATCCGAAGATTATAAGATATGCAAAAGCTCTACTAACCAGAGTATTGATCAAAAGAGCCTAAACTTCAATAGACTAACAAGCGCAAGCGCTGCTCTTGCGTTTTTTGTATGAAATTGTAAATCCCTGTCTGAAGGTTGTGATGTTGTTCACAGAACCTTTGTCCGGAAAAGTAGAAAATAAAGGGTGTATTTGACTACTTGGAAAATTTGGAAAAGGGCAAGGTGAGTTATGATCGACTGGAAGGAATCGTATGACATCGGTGTGGAGACAATCGATTGCCAGCACAGACAGCTGCTGGTGAAGCTTAATGAATTTTTTGAGGCATGCACCAATCAGAAGGGCAAAGAACAAATCGAAGAGACACTGAGATTCCTTAAAGAGTATACGCTGGAGCACTTCAGCAGTGAAGAGCAGCTTATGGTGGACATTGACTTCCCTGAGCTGGCCGAGCATCAGAAGACACATGCAGAGTTTGTGCAGACTGTTCTGGAGCTGGAGGAGACGGTGAAGACCAAAGGCGTGTCGGTCCTTTCAACGATCAAGCTCAATCGTACGCTTACAGACTGGCTGCTTAATCACATCAGCAAATGCGATCAGCTGATCGGCGATTGTATTGCTGCCAAAGGCAAAGCGGTATAACTGCATAATGGAATATGAGGATGCCGCAGGGCATCTTCTTTTTGTGCTCAGACCGGGGTTTATCAGAGTCAGCGGGCAGAATTATTATCCGGCAAATATTCTGTGTTATGATTTGAGGTAGAACGTATAGAAAAGCTGTACGCTAAAGGAGTGAAATAATGAAAAATCTGCGTATGCTGCTGTCTGGTGCCGTGATGCTGCTGGTGTTGGGACTGGTTAATTTCTACATTGGCTACCATCTCTGGGTTTTGCTGAAGGATGTGCTGCCGGGTATCCTGGCAGGTGTGTACTGGACGGTATTTATGCTTATAGCCTTTGCTTACATGATCGGAATGATTCCTTGGCCTAAGGCAGTAAAGCCTGGCGCCAGGTTGTTCAAGGTAATCGGCTCTTATTATCTGGCCTGCATGGAATTCGCTGTTATTACGCTGCCGCTGACCGATCTGCTCTACTGGGTGCTGGGTCTGATGGGCTTTGACCGTAACGCATTTACAGCCGATGCCGGGATAACGCTGGTGGTGCTGCTGGCTGTGTTCCTGATTTGGGGCTCGCGCAATGCCTGGAGTACAGTCGTACGGACCCATCCGGTCCGGATTGATAAATCCATCGGGACCAGTGTACCGCTCACAGTTGCTGTGGCATCCGATCTGCACCTCGGTAACATTGTAGGCAACCGCCATCTGCGCAAAATGGTGGCTGAGATCAACCGGATGAAGCCGGATATTATCCTGCTGGCGGGTGATGTGCTGGATGACAGCATAGAGCCGTTTATCCGAAACAATATGAGTCTGCAGATGAAGCAGCTTAAGGCACGTTATGGTGTTTACGCCGTTCTAGGAAATCACGAGTATTACGGCGGTTCTATAGCCCAGTACACTGAATTGATGGCAGGCATCGGCATCAAGGTGCTGCAGGATGAAGTGGTGGAAGCTGGAGGGGTGTATATTGCCGGACGAAAAGACAAAACGGCAGAGTCGATGCAAGGCGGCCGGATGAGTGTGTCCGCACTGCTTGAGGGTCTTGATCATTCGCGTCCGATCCTGATGATGGATCATCAGCCGACCGGTTTTGACATTGCGGCGAAGGCGGGAGTGGATGTGCTGTTATCCGGTCATACCCACCGCGGCCAGATCGCGCCGAACCACTGGATTACGAGACGCCTGTTTGAGCTGGATTGGGGCTATCTGCTCAAAGATAAGCTGCATGTTATCGTGTCATCCGGATATGGTACCTGGGGACCGCCAATCCGTCTGGCCAGCCGCTCGGAGCTGATCAGGCTGGAGGTGCTGCTTGAAGGCAGCAAGAGCTATCAGGAAGAGTCGCTGTCAGCTAAGACAGTGCTGGTGTAGGGTTCGTTTTAAACAGACCTCCTGCAATCTTACGGGAGTGCGGGGGGTTAATCATGTTCAGGGAGCGGATAGATTGAAGTACATTGAGTTTGGTCTCGGAAACCGCTGGCTGATCCGTACAGAGACGGAGCTTGCCGACGGTACTGAATTTGAGGAGCGGGGAATCATCGGGCCGGTAAAGCTGCATTCCGCATACCTGAGATGCTGGGCGGGAAGAACGGTATATATTTTTGATGTGAGATCAGGCTTTAAAAGAACCCGGAAAAGCCGGAAGGCATCTAAGCTCATCTTCGGCATCGGCAGCTTCATAGATTAATTCTTTTGACAACGGAGGCAGTTGAACGTATATTGAAGTAGTTAAGTTATTAACTAAATGGAGCTGGATTTCGGTGAAGGATGAATTACACAAGCTGGTGCTGGAGCAGCCGTTCACGACTGAGGCTTTTTTTGCACTGGTTGAAACGACGGCGAGTGTAGTAGCTGTATCGGAAAAATATTGGCAGACTCATGGGCTGAACGGAGCCAGAGTCCGGATACTGGTGGAAATTGCGAAGCATGGCGGCAGTATGCTGCCTTCTGAATTGGCTGAGAAAATCGGCGTAACCAAAGCCAATATTACCTTACTGCTCGCACCCTTAGAGAAGGAAAGCTATATCGTCCGTACCGGTCATGCTGAGGACGGCCGTAAAACGGTTATTACGATCACGGAGCAAGGAGAAGCGCTGCTGCTGAAGCATTTGCCGGATAACCGGCTTGCGGTTGCAGAGCGGATGAGCCGGCTCGATGAGCAGGAGCTTCGTCAGCTGATGGTACTGATGGGCAAGCTGAAACAGGCCTAGACCTGGCGTCTATGCTATTACGTCGCTTATGGTTTACCTGACTTTTTTGTGCAGATAGTTAAGGGGTTAACTAAAAAGCAATCTTTTTGTAGAAGGGAAAGAGAAATGATGACAATAATGATTACCGGGGCAACAGGTCAGCTTGGAAGGTTGATTATGATGGAGCTGCTGCAAAAGATTCCGGCAGGACAGCTCATTGCAGGTGTGCGCACTCCGGATCAAGCTGCTGAGCTGCAGCAGTCCGGTGTGGAAATACGAATGGCGGATTATGACGTTCCGGAATTGCTTGATTCAGCTTTCCGCAATATTTCCCGGCTGCTGCTCATCTCCAGCCCGCACCAGGATGATGCCGTCCGGCTTGTCCAGCATAAGCAGGTAATTGATGCTGCCCGCAGAGCCGGTGTGGAGCATATCTTTTATACCGGCTTTGCTTTTTCACATCAGGGCAGCCCGGACAATGTTCATACCCTTACCGAGCGGGCAATTAGGGATAGCGGACTTAGATACACTTTTTTGCGTAATGCGCTATATTTGGATTTCGTGAATGTGCTCGGCTTACAGGAGGCAATCAGCAGCGGTGTGCTGCTCACACCGCCCGGAGAATGGCGTTTCAACTCGGTTACTCGCCGCGATCTGGCACGGGCAACAGCTGCAATTCTTCTCAGTGCCCAGCATGATCAGCCAAGTTATGAGTTAACGGCCCCGCAGGCCTGGACCTTTCATGAGCTGGCTGAGGCTCTTACCGAACTGGCCGGTACAACGGTTGTTCACCGTGAAGACCCCGGAATTCGCCACTGGATTTACAACTATCTCGCTGGCATAAACACCGCCTCTACAACAGGTGATCTGGAGAAGTGGATGGGAAGGCCCGTTACTCCGCTGAAGGAGAGCATAGCGGATTTTATTAAGGCAGAGCAGAAATAGACATATCTAACAGAGAGATCGCCCGGTTGTCATCAGTAAGCATTGTTGCTACGATATAGGACAGCTAGATTTGGATACAGGAGTGGATTGCCGATGAAAAGGATACTGGTTGCCGACGACGATATGAATATCCGCACGCTGCTGCGGCATGTGCTGCTGCGGGAGGGCTATGCTGTTACAGAGGCAGAAAACGGGCTTCAGGCGGCGGAACTGATGAAAGCGAGCACAGTGGACTTGGCGGTTGTGGATGTGATGATGCCGCAGATGGACGGGCTGGAGCTGTGCCAATATATACGGGAAACTTACGATATTCCCATTATTCTGCTTACTGCCCGCCAGCAGCTAAGCGACAAGGAGCAGGGGTATCTGCGGGGGACAGATGATTATGTGACCAAGCCGTTCGAGCCGGAGGAGCTGGTGTTCCGGATCAAGGCGCTGTTCCGCCGCTATTCGATCGCTTCGGATGATAAAATCCGCCTCAACTCCATCCTGATTGACCGTAAAAATTACGAGATCAGTGACGGTAACGAGGTGCTGCTGCTGCCGGTAAAAGAGTTCGAGCTGCTCGCACAGCTTGCGCAGTATCCGGGGCGGTTGTTTTCGCGCAGTGAGCTGATTGAGCTGGTCTGGGGAGCGGATTACGAGGGGGATGAGCGGACCGTGGATGTGCACATCAAGCGGCTGCGCCAGCGGTTTGCGGATTACCAGAATGATTTTGTGATCCGGACTGTGCGCGGAATCGGCTATAAAGTGGATATGGTGAACGGATGAAATCCCTTTATATAAGAATGTGCCTGCTGTTCTGTTCCATGATCGTCATGAGCAGTGTGCTCGGCTTTCTTGTGTCCAATCTGTATTATCAGGCCCGGATCAAGCCGCAGAACGATGCAAAGCTTACCAAAATGGCCATCGGTCTCCAGCAGTTTATCCAGGATCATCCAGACAGTGCCGGGGAATATCTGCTGAGTACGGCTTCGCTAGGCTATAAGCTCTATCTGACCAATGGGGAAGGGGACGAACGGGCTTATGGTCTGCCTTTCCGGGAAAAGGATTTGCCGGAGGAGAAGCTGCAGCTGGTGCTGGGCGGCGGTGTCTATCATGGCGTTGCGGAGTTTCCGGGCAGCGCGTTTATTACCGGTTTTTTTGATAATCAGCTTACCAATACCATCGGCGTTCCGGTCCAATTGAACGGGCTGAACTATGCGCTGTTTATGCGTCCGGATGCGCAGGTGCAGTTCGGCGAGCTGCGGATGTTTTTTGCCATGCTGATCGGGTTCAGCATTCTGTTCAGTTTATGGTTTGTCGTTGTTGCCGTGCTGCATGTCGTAAAACCGATTACCCGGCTTACCGCGGCCACTCAGCGTATCTCCAAAGGCAGATATGACATCCGGCTGAATACAAGGCGGCGCGATGAGATCGGGCAGCTGGCATCCCATTTTATGATCATGAGCAGGGAGCTGGAGCGGACCAACCGGGCCCGGCAGGACTTCGTCGCCAACGTCTCGCATGAGATTGAATCCCCGCTGACCTCGATACAGGGCTTCGCCCATGCACTAAAAGATACCGGATTGTCCGGGGAGCAGCGAATGGAGTATCTGGATATTATTGACCAGGAGAGCCGCCGCCTGTCCGTGCTGAGCAAACAGCTGCTGACGCTCTCCTCACTGGACTATGACGAAAACGCGCTGCAGAAGCAGAAGGTCGATCTCCGGGCACAGCTGCGCCAGGTCCTTCAGATTATGGAATGGCGGCTGACCGAGCAGGAGCTGGCGGTACGACTGCATATGGAGGAGATTACCCTTACGGCCGATTCCAATCTGCTATACCAGGTGTGGATGAACCTCGTATCCAATGCGGTCAAATATACGCCTGCGGGCGGGACCATCACCATCTCTGCATCGGCGGCTAACGGAGTTTGTACAGTAATAGTAGCGGACACAGGAGAGGGGATTCCCGCTGCCGAACTGCCGATGATTTTTGACCGTTTCTATAAAAGGGATAAGGCGCGCACCTCGGGCAGCAACAGCACCGGCCTTGGTCTTTCGATCGCCCAAAAGATTGTCATGGCGCATAACGGCACCATCGAGGTGGAAAGTACCGTTGGCGCAGGTACTGCTTTTACGGTGACACTGCCGCATCTGTAATGGTTTATTCATACTCCGTTCATTTTCGCCCTCTACACTGTTGTCATACAGAGATGAGGGAGTGGTAATATGTTTTTGGCTTTGAGGGAGATGAGGCACTCCAAGGCAAGATACAGTCTCATTATGGTAATTATGCTGCTGGTTTCGTTTCTGGTGCTGTTCGTAACCGGACTGGCCCGCGGACTTGCATATGCCAATATTTCTGCTGTGGAAAATATGCCGGCGAACTACTTTGCGTTACAGGACGATGCTGAGCATACCTTCAGACGTTCCCAGTTAAGCGGGACAGATCTGAGTACAGCACAGTCCATTGCCGGCACAGAAAATGCAGCTGCGCTTGCCGTTCAGACAAGCACAGTTACAGCGGAGGCTGCTGATGCGAAGGCGGATATCACTTTTTTTGCGGTAGATATGGACGGGATGCTCGCGCCTGAGGTCGTGCAAGGAAGCTCCTTAACCAATACTTCGCAGGGCGGCGCTGTTGTTGATTCGAAGCTTACAGAGTCGGGAATAACCGTCGGCAGTACGATTACTGATCAGGCATCAGGGATGAGCTTCATAGTACAAGGGGTTGTAGAAAACAGCTCCTATAGCCACATGCCGGTCGTCTATATTACAACGGCTGACTGGCAGACGATGAAGAGCGGTAATGTACCGCCGGGCTCTGATCAGCAGTCGGTTCCTTATAATGTCATTGCGTTGAAAGCATCTTCGGCCCAGGCGGCCGAGATTGCGGGCAAGCTGGATCATGTGGAGACGATTACGCAAAAGCAGGCGATCAAGAGTATTCCAGGCTATGCCGCAGAACAGAATTCCCTGCAGATGATGATTGCCTTCCTGTTTGTCATTGCGGCTTTTGTACTCGCTGTGTTCTTTTATGTTATCACTATCCAAAAGACGAGCCAGTTCGGTATTCTGAAGGCGATGGGGACCAAAATGTCCTATCTTGCCTGGAGTGTCGTCGGCCAAGTGCTGATTCTGTCCATAGTGAGCCTGGCTGCCAGCCTGCTGCTGACCTTCGGGATGAATATGGGGCTTCCGGATTCGATGCCGTTCCAGCTGGAAGGCTCGACCATTCTGTTGACCAGCGTTTTGTTTGTCGGTATGTCACTGCTGGGAGCGCTGTTTTCGGTAGCGAGAGTAGCAAAGGTAGATGCCTTGGAAGCGATAGGGAGGGCTGGAGCATGAGTGCCATGTTGATGATGAAGCAGGTTACCCAGACTTACGGGGACGGCGGACAGACGATGTCTGTACTGGACAATCTCGATCTTACGGTTCACGTAGGGGAGTTCGTGGCCGTTCTGGGACCTTCCGGTTCCGGCAAAAGCACCTTCCTCTCTGCAGCGGGAGCACTTTTGACGCCAACCAGCGGTGAAATCTACATTGACGGAGAGTCCCTTAACAATAAGGATAAAAAGGAGCTGACAGCGCTCAGGCTGCAAAAAATCGGCTTTATGTTCCAGAGCGCGCAGCTGCTGCCTTACCTGAAAGTGGAGGAACAGCTTCTGTATGTTGCCAGGCTGGCGAAGCTTGAGCCGAAGGAGGCAAAGTTGCGGGCAGCCCATCTGATGCAGCGGCTTGGCATCTGGGATCGCCGCAGCCACTATCCCGAGAAGCTGTCCGGGGGTGAGAAGCAGCGTGTGGCGATTGCCAGGGCCTGGATGAACAAGCCGGCGATCCTGTTCGCGGACGAGCCGACGGCGAGTCTGGATTTCGAGCGCGGCCGGGAGGTCGTACGGATGATCGCAGATGAGGTGCGGAGCGAAGGCAAAGCTGCAGTCATGGTCACCCACGACGAACGGATGCTGGAATGGTGCAGCCGCGTGCTGCATCTGGAGAACGGTGCTCTAGTGGAGCATAAGTAAATCTGATCATAAGCCTGATCCCTTAGTATGCAGGGATCAGGCTTTTTCCGCTGTCAGCAGCTTTTCCAGAAAGACGCGGATTGCCATTGCGGTCTGATGTTCTTTGCGGCGGATGATTAGGAAATCCCTTTCCGGCAGCTTCTGTCTGGTCCGGAGCTCGACCATTTCCCCGCTGGCCAGCTCTTTGCGCACAATCCAGCGGGATAACAGGGAAAGCCCCAGACCGGCGGCTACCGCTTCCTTGACTCCCTGGCTGCTGTTAAACACATAAGAGCGTTTAACGGTGAGCTGCCCTTCCTGCAGAAAATGATCACTGTATGCCCGCGTGCCGGAACCTGTCTCCCGCAGCACCCAGATCTGATTCTGCAGCATTCTGCTATCCACAATCAACTCCCCGGCAAGCGGATGGCCCGCTGCAGCAGTTATGATCATCTCATCCTTCATATAGGGGATAATGTCCAACTCCGTGTCGGTTGTTTCGCCTTCGATGAATCCGATATCCAGCTGATTGCCTTTTACGGCTGCAATAATTTCCTCGGTATTGCCAATCGTAACCTGCAGGTTCACCTGCGGATATTGCCTGGCGAATTCGGCCAGTCTTCCCGGTAAAAGATACTCTCCAATTGTAAAGCTGGCCCCTAGTATAAGACTGCCTGTAACCTCATCCCGCAGCAGCCGGATTTCCTGCGCTGCCTCCTCATAATGGGCAAGAATCTGCTTGGCGTGTTTATAGAGCACGGAGCCGGCCTCTGTTAGCCGTACTGCCTTAGGAGAACGGTGCAGCAGCTTGCTGCCCAGCTCATTCTCCAGGTTACGGATATGCAGGCTGACGCCGGGCTGTGAAAGGTTCAGCAGCTCTCCGGCTCTGGAGAAATGCCGCTGCTCCGCGACCGTTACAAATACCCGCAATGCATCGACAATCATGATTATCCCCCGCTCATAAAGATGAAGTAGTTCAATAATAACATAGAGATTCCATTCAATCATAAGGATTTGTAATGATTGAGATAGCAAACCGGTATTTCCATTTCCTGCTGTCCGGACGTATAGTTGGGGCAGAGAAACCGCTCTTGTGATAAGGCGGACAGGGAGTGAAAGCTATGCATATTCATTTGTTACAGCAGCTAAGCAAGCTTGAGCAGGGAAAGAAACAGGGTTGGAAGACTGCAGGATTCCGCGGGTTCGCTGAAGGGCTGCTGCTTACACTGGCGCTTGCAGCCGGAGCGAAATATTTAGCGATGTTGCCCTTACTGGGCGTGATGGGTCAGCTGGTGCTTGCTATTCTGCTTGGGATTATACTGCGTGCAGCAGCTGGTGTACCGGAAAGAGCGGCACCGGGTATTCAATTTTCCTCAAAAAAGCTGCTCAGAGCCGGTATTATCCTGCTGGGCTTGAGACTTAATATAAACGACATCATACAAGCCGGACCTAAAGTGCTGGCCATTGCTGTAATTCATATTGTATTCACGCTGATCACGGTGTATCTGCTGGGCAGAGCTATGAACATTGACCGGAGGCTCGGTATCCTGACCGCTTGCGGAACCGCCATTTGCGGAGCGGCTGCCGTAGCGGCGGTTGCCCCGCAGATCAAGGCAGACGATAACGAAATAGCGGTAAGTGCTGCGACGGTTGCTGTTCTGGGCACTATTTTCACACTGGTCTACATTGCCGCCTATCCGCTGCTCGGACTTAGTGAAGCAGGATATGGCATATTTGCCGGAGCAACGCTTCATGAGGTCGCGCATGTACTCGCTGCTTCGGCTCCAGTAGGGCAGCAGGCGGCCGATCTGGCTGTTATTGTCAAGCTGACCAGGGTAGCTCTGCTTGCACCGGTAGCGCTGGGATTAGGGTTATGGGAAAACCGCAGGCTGCGTAAACAGTCCGCTGCGGAGTATCGTAAGGACATCCAGAGCAGCGACGCAAAGAACACACGTCGCAACTTCCCTGTGCCTTGGTTTATCGGCGGATTTCTAGTGATGAGCGGAGTGAACACCCTGGGATTCCTTCCCGACAAGCTAACAGCTGATTTGCTGGTGCTGGCTTATCTGCTGCTTGCCATGGCGATGGCAGGCCTCGGACTGGGTATTGACCTGACAACCTTCGGCCGGTTAGGCCGCAAGCCCTTTGCAGCCGGATTGGCAGGATCATTGCTGCTATCCCTGCTTGGATACGTGCTTATTCATGTAATGGGATTGAAGTAACCGTAAGTGGTATCAGTAAGTGCAGATGAATCAGTACCTGCAGATATATCCGTTACCGGGTACTGCTGCGGTAGGCTGACGGCGATACGCCTGTTGTTTTTTTGAATACCTTGGAAAAGTGGGCCAGCTCCATGCCCACCTGCTCGGCAATATCGCCGATGCTGGATTTGGTGCCTGACAGCTGGCGTTTGGCTTGCTCCATCCGCTTGTACTGCACATAATGCATCGGAGGCATCCCCATGAACTTCTTAAAGTAGGGAATAAAATAGTTCGGGTGAAGATGCACCAGCCCGGCCAGATCCTCCACCTCCATAGGCTCATGAAGATGCTCTTCAATGTAACCCAGCACACTGGCGAGCTTGCCATGATCCCCGGTATGCGCCACATCGTCCAGAAAATTGGCATAACCGCCCCCCTCCAGACAGATGGCCAGCAGCTGCAGCAGGCTGGCCTGCCTGCGCAGCGTAGATAAGAAACTGTCATCCTGAAATAAAGCGATCAGCTCTGTAAAGATCGCACGGACCGCATCAGGGTCAGCCGCTTCACAGATATAGAGCTTGCCCGCATTGTGGAACAAAGGCCATTCCCCGATTTGTGCATCAAAATGGCAATAATAGCGGACATACGAATTGTGCGGATACGTCAAAGAAGTTTGCGTCGTCCCCGCAGGCATAATCATCAAATGGCCGGCATGCGGATAATGGGTCTCACCGTTAATGATCACCTTGCCTTCTCCGCTGTCTATGAAATACAGCCGGTTGAACGAGGGGGTCTCGTTGCTGCGGTCCCAGCCTGGATATTTGCTGCTTAGCTGAGCGTGCGTCACCCGCACCGTCAGATTCTGCAGCAGCCTTCCGGTCAGATTGCCTGTGTGGGTTCCGTTCAGCCGGCTGTTCATGTTTCCGTTCAATATAGGGGCAGCGCTGTTTGGCTTAGCTTTTGTCTTACCTCTCAGCTTTCCGTTCACCTCGCCGGAAGGGTTCATTTTCTGCTCCTCTCTCCTTAATGGATTTAGAATTTGGGTTTAACAATTTATTAACGGAAGGCGAAAGCAGCGGAGGGGAAGTTTGGAACTGTAGGAGCGTTAGCGATCGCCTTTGTCTGCGGATTTCAACCGCTAATAGCGGTACAGATCAAGAAATCTGCAGACAACAGCGGCCGGAAGTCCAAACATTCCCTGGAGTCTGCGGACAACGCCTAGTAGTGGGTGTATTGTTCAACGCTGATTCATCATCCATTATACCGCTTTCATTTGTTCATTACATCTTAATTATATACAAAAACACCTTAATTCCGCTCATGTCATTCCGCCGGGATTAAGGTTATTCTCATTTCATAAACAAATACAGGAGTGATTTTCCAGATGAATAAGGTTCGCTATGGCATTATCGGGGTCGGCAATATGGGCCGGGCCCATGCATTCAGTCTGTTGAATGAAGTGAAGGGCGCTGAATTAACCGCAGTCTGTGATATCAGCCCCGAGCGGCTGGAATGGGCAGCGGAGCAGCTTCCTGAGCAGGTTTTGCGGTTCAGTACAGCGGAGGAGCTGTTTACATCGGGAAGCATTGATGCCGTCCTGATATCAACGCCGCATTATGACCATCCGCCGCTGGCCATTGAAGCCCTGAAGCACGGCCTGCATGTGCTGATCGAGAAGCCGGCTGGTGTATTCACCAAGGCCGTACAGGACATGAACGATGCCGCCGCGCAGAGTGACCGCAAATTCGGCATTATGTACAATCAACGGACGAATCCGCTCTACAAGAAGCTGAAGGAGCTTATTGCCTCTGGAGAGCTTGGCGAGATTCGCCGCACCAACTGGATTATTACGGACTGGTACCGTTCGCAGAGCTATTACAATTCCGGCGGCTGGCGCGCTACCTGGGCTGGTGAAGGCGGCGGGGTGCTGCTGAATCAGGACCCGCATCAGCTCGATCTGTGGCAGTGGACAACCGGGATGATGCCAAAGCGGGTCCGGGCCTTTTGCCATTTTGGCAAGTACCGCAACATTGAGGTAGAGGATGATGTAACGGCTTATGTAGAGTACGAGAACGGTGCGACCGGCCTGTTCATTACAACTACCGGTGAAGCGCCGGGAACCAACCGTTTTGAAATTACCGGAGACAACGGCAAAATCGTTGTGGAAGACGGCAGTCTGACGTTCTGGCGGCTGCGTACACCGGAGCCTGAGTTTAATGCCACGTATACAGGGGGATTCGGCCAGCCGGAATGCTGGAAATGTGAAATCCCTGTAGATAAGAGTAACGGAGGCAGTCATCAGGGAATTCTGCGTAACTTCACGAATGCTATTCTGAATGACGAGCCTTTGATTGCTCCGGGTGAAGAGGGAATACGCGGCTTGACGCTGTCTAACGCGATGTATTTATCCGCCTGGACCGATAACTGGGTAGAGCTGCCGATTGATGCTGATCTATTCCATGAACACTTGATGGAGAAGGTCCAGAGCTCCACATTCAAGAAGGAAGCAAGCCAGGGCAAAGCGCTGGATGTAACAGGAACCCACTAAACTACAATAAGGAGCGATCCAGTAATATGAACTTATCTGCCATAGCTGCGCAAATGTACACACTCCGCGAATTTACCAAAACACCGGAGGGCTTGAGAGAATCCTTTCAGAAGCTGAAGGAAATAGGCTATAAGGCTGTACAGATATCAGGTATCGGTCCCATAGATCCTCAGCTGGTCAAGGAATACGCAGATGAATCCGGGCTTGCGATCTGTGCGACCCATGTCCCTTGGAACCGTTTGGTGAATGATCTGGAAGCGCTTGCCGCTGAACATAAGCTGTGGAACTGCAAGTACATCGGTTTAGGCTCACTGCCTGCAGAGTATCAGACCAACCAGGAAGGCTACAGCAGCTTTGTCCGTCAGGCTTCGGAAATAGCCCGCATACTGAAGCAGCAGCACGGGCTGCAGTTCATTTATCATAATCATGATTTTGAATTTGAACGCTTTGACGGCATAACCGGAATGGATGTGCTGATTAACGAAAGTGATGCCGCTGCCGTAGGATTTGAGCTGGATTTATACTGGGTTCAGGCCGGCGGCGGCAGTCCGGTGAATTGGGTGCGCAAGGTAGAGGGAAGAATGCAGGTGGTCCATCTTAAAGATATGGCGATTGTTGAACGGAAGCCGGCTTTTGCCGAAATAGGCGAAGGAAATATGAACTATCCGGATATTATTGAAGCCTGCCGTGAGACCGGGGTGGAATGGTATGTGGTTGAACAGGATGTCTGCCGGCGTGATCCGTTTGAAAGCTTGGCCATCAGCTTCAATTATCTAAAAAAGCTCTTGTAGCCGGAGGGAGAACAGAAGATGAACCGCAAAGACGGAATGATGTACGCACCCAAATATGAAGCACGTCCGGTAGTCCAGCCGGGAGAATTCACCTTTGCCGCTATCGCGCTGGATCACGGACATATCTATGGCATGTGCAACGGGCTGATTGAGGCAGGAGCAGAGCTCAAGTGGGTATATGATCCGGATGAAGCCAAGGTTAAGGCGTTTACCGGTGTGTATCCGGGAGTCAGAGTAGCAGCCAGTGCCGAGGAGATTCTCGGGGACCCGGAGGTCAAGCTTGTAGCTGCGGCTGCGGTTCCTTCCGAACGGGCAGGACTGGGAATCAAAGTCATGGAGCATGGCAAAGATTATTTCACAGACAAGGCTCCGTTCACCTCGCTCGATCAGCTTGCCGCCGCACGTGCACAGGTTGAGAAGACAAAGCGCAAGTATATGACTTATTTCAGCGAGCGGCTGCATGTGGAAAGTGCAGTATACGCCGGGCAACTGGTTAAACAGGGGGCCATTGGCCGTGTCATCCAGGTAATGGGCACCGGGCCGCACCGTCTCAATGCGCCAAGCCGGCCGGACTGGTTCTTCCAGCGCGATAAATACGGCGGAATTATCTGTGATATCGGCAGCCATCAGATTGAACAGTTTCTTTATTATGCAGACTGCCGTGATGCCAAGGTGCTGCACAGCAAGGTCGCTAACTATAATAATCCCGAGTATCCGGAGCTTGAGGATTTCGGGGATGTTACCCTGGTCGGGGATAACGGGGCTACGCAATATTTCCGTGTAGACTGGTTTACTCCGGAGGGGCTCGGAACCTGGGGCGACGGACGCACTGTTATCCTGGGGACCGAAGGATACATCGAGCTGCGGAAATACATTGATATCAGCCGCTCCACGGAATCAGATCATGTCTATTGGGTAGACAGCGAGGGAGAGCATTACGAGCATGTTGCCGGCAAAGTCGGATATCCCTTCTTCGGCGAACTGATTCTGGACTGCATTCAGCGGACAGAACATGCAATGACCCAGGAGCATGTGTTCAAAGCAGCGGAGCTGTGCCTGATTGCCCAGGCTTCAGCGCTGAATCTTACACCGGATAGCCTGAAATAGCTAATGGAACAAAAGCGGATAAAGAACGGAAGGTGTTAACATGACTTCTCTTGGAGCAGCAATCATCGGCTGCGGAGCCATTGCTCCGCTGCACGCCCAGGCGATTGCATCAATGGAAGGAGCACAGCTGCTGGCGGCTGCAGATATTCATCCGGGCCAGGCAGCCGCTTTTGGCAGCCAATATGGATGTGATATTGTGCAGGATTACCGGGAGCTTCTGGAAAGGAAGGATATTGATGTGGTTCATTTGTGCACCCCCCACTATCTGCATGCCCAGATGGCCATCGATTTCCTGAATGCCGGTAAACATGTCCTAACTGAAAAGCCGCTGGCTGCCGATGTTCCGTCTGCCCGGCGGATTATTGATGCGGCTGACCACAGTAAGGGACAGCTCGGTGTAGTATTCCAGAACCGCTATAATGAACCCTCGCGGAGGATCAGGCAGGTGATCGACAGCGGCCAGCTGGGGCGGCTGCTCTGCATGAAGGGTGTAGTAACCTGGCACCGCAGTGAACAATATTACTCGGAGAGCGAGTGGCGGGGCAAATGGGCCACTGAAGGCGGAGGCGTGCTGATTAATCAGACGATTCATACCCTTGATCTGCTGCATTGGTTTGGCGGGGAAATCACTGCCGTCAGCGGCTCTGTGAGCACAGATGTACTGGATGGCGTTATCGAGGTAGAGGACAGCGCCCATGCCTGCATCACTTTTGCCAATAAGGCCAGAGGCTTGTTCTACGGGACAAATGCATATCCGGTCAATTCACCTGTTGAGCTGGAGCTGGTATTTGAGCAGGGTACACTGCTCCAGCGGCGTGACTGCCTCTATCTGTGGCAGGATGGCCGCGAACAGCTGCTGTGTGAGCCGGGTACGGTTGCTAGTGGAGGCAAGTCCTATTGGGGAAGCGGACACCAGTGGCTGATCCATGATTTTTACACTCATCTCCGGGAGGGCCGGAGGTTCTGGCTGGACGGCCGGGAAGGAATAAAGGCACTGGAGATCATTGCCGGGATCTACCGTTCATCAGACCGCCGGAGCACGCTTGTAACCGCCAGCGGGAATCACCTGAATTGACTTTCCTTTTATTTGGCCTTATCTTCATAACATGTGCTATTAAGATCTGTAGATGAGTGAGATAGGGAGAGAGAATAAATATATGGAACAGGCAATGTTTGCAGGCGGCTGCTTCTGGTGTATGGTAACCCCGTTTGAGGAGCTGCCGGGAATTCACGGGATAATATCCGGGTATGCAGGAGGGACCGTGGAGAATCCGACATACGAACAGGTCAAGACAGGAACAACCGGACATTACGAGGTCGTACAGATTACCTTTGATCCGGAGGTTTTTCCGTATGAGCGGCTGCTGGAGCTGTTCTGGCCGCAGATCGATCCGACCGATGACGGCGGACAGTTTCAGGACCGCGGGAGCCAGTACCGGACAGCCATATTCTACTATAACGACAGTCAGCGGCAGGCGGCTGAAGCGTCCAGGGAGCAGGTTGCGTTAAGCGGCAGATTTGAGGGACCGGTCGTAACCGAAATTCTGCCGGCTCCGGTATTCTACCGGGCTGAAGAATATCATCAGGATTATCACAAAAAGAATCCGAAGCATTACAAAGAGGACCGTGAGCAATCCGGGCGTGATACGTTTATTTCAAAGCACTGGTAATTCTACAAAACGGCGAAGCCTTATCTCTCCTGACTTCTGGAGAAATAAGGCTTTTTGGTTTTTTTGCAGCAAACCGCCAGAAAGCATCCTGCATAAAAACGTTTCACCCCAAATTTTGGGTGTGAAATCCGAAATTCTGCGCCTACTAAACAGGCCTGACCAAGACTATAATCAGTGTTGAAAGCGCAACCATAAATGGTGCGTGATTGATTTTAAACCAATAAATGGAGGGAATTGCGATGAGGAAAAAAGGGTCCATGCTAACGCTCGCGCTTGTGCTCCTGCTCTCCTGCCTGCCGATGTTCGGTTCCAAAGCCGCTGCTGCCGATTACACCCAAGGGGTCAGCCTCTCAGGAACGACAGCAACGATCTGGTTCAAGTCAACTGTCAGCACTTCATGGGTTGATGTGCATTATAAGGTCAACAACGGCACACAGTTAAATTACCGGATGACGTATAACAGCAGCTCAGCCCGCTATGAGCAGGCTGTAACCGGCGTGACCGCCGGTACAGCGATCAGCTATTTTTTCACATACAACAATGGCACTCCGGCATATGATACAGGCTGGTTTAGCTACACTGCCTCAGGCACAACACCGACCACACCGCCTAATTCTTCGAATTCCATCTATTCCATCACCGCATCTTCCATACCAACTGCACCAAACGGCTCGATGTCCCTCAAAGTAATGAACGGAACGGGCGGTGCTTATTCCGACAGCCAGATTTACTGGGGAATCATCGGAATCAATCCGGTGAACGGCAAATGGAGCTATCTGGATCTGAGCGGCAATCTGCTGCCGATCTCCACTGCGCTTAATGATGCTGCCGGCCACTTGACCAAAAACGGTGTTAACTATGCCAACATTTATCATACCGTCAGCCAGGCTTCCTGGGTTAACCTGCCGAAAATCACCTCCGGGCGGATATTTCTCAGCGTCGGCACCCCGCTCTATATCACAACCTATGATGACGGCTTTGCCGGCCCGGATATTAACAATCCTACTGATCCGAACCGCAGCATCTACTTTGATTTCATAGAGTTTACTGTTGACGATGCCGGTTATCACGGGAACACAACCCGTGTGGATGCCTTCGGATTCCCGATTCAGCACCGGCTGGTCAATACAACCGGTTCTTTCGACCAGACTGTCGGTGAACTCGAGTCAGAGACACGGGCTGGAATCTTCACGAAGTATCAAAATGAAGTGCCGGCGGCATTTAAGCCGCTGGCCACCCTCCAGGCTCCATACCGGATTGTAGCACCGATTTACGGTTCTTTTGCAGCCGGGGGTGCGAACGCCAATTATTTTGCCGGATATTCCAGCTACAGCACTCAGGATATTCTCCGCTGTGACGGTGCTCTCACTGATGCGGCTACTGCTGCTGCGATCAACCGCCATGTCTATACCACCAGCAACTGGAATAACGTGGCGAATTACTATAATGCGGCTCCGGCCAACTACTATGCTAAATTCTGGCATGACCACAGCATTAACGGACTGGCTTACGGCTTCCCGTACGATGATGTCAACGGCCAGGCGGCTTATCTGGAGGTCGGCAATCCGAAAGGCCTGATTATCCGCGTAGCCTGGTAAGTTTGCTGCTCTATTGATTCATTCTATCACCTTGAACTAATATAGTTACATACACAGACAACCAAGAGGTGGAAGAATGAAGTTTCATGAATTTAGTACCGGCCAGACCTTTCGAACGAAATCATTAAGCATAACTCCCGAGAACGTTAAAAGCTTTGCTGCTGAATTCGATCCGCAGTATATGCATCTGGACGAAGAAAGAGCGAAGCAGGGGAGATTCGGCGGAATCATCGCATCAGGCATTCAGACCTTGGCCGTTTCCTTTAAGCTGTGGGTTGAAACCGGCAGTTACGGTGAGGATATAATCGCCGGAACCGCGATGAATAATATCCGGTTTATGAAGCCCGTGTTACCGGGAGATGAATTATATTGCATTGTGGAAGTAATAGATTTGGCCGAGAAGAAAAATGAAACCGGTCTTGTGACGGTAAGGCTGTCAACGTTCAATCAGGCGGAGATTAAGGTGTTCGAGGGCGAGCTGACGGTGCTGGTGCAGAAGTAGGTACCGGGAGAAACTGAACATGCAGACCGTTTTATTTCTGCTGAGCCAACAATAAAAAGGGCAGACCGGATCTTTCAGATCGGTCTGCCCCTTTTTTATATAATCAATGATTCATTCCAGCCATGCCGCTCACAATTTCCGGATTGATCATACCGAAGATCATGGCGATATGCGCAACGACCAGAAAACCGCTGACCAGCAGGAAATGCAGCTTCAGCTTCTCCTCTTCCGATCGTTTGCGTGCAATCAGGCCAAGGTCAAGCAGTGCCAGCGGCAGCAGGAACAGAACTCCGCTCAGGTAAAAGCCTACAGCAACGACGTCAACCCAGGTATGCCATTCACCGTTCACAGTGAGCGGTACAAACGCAGTGGGGAACAAGTACAGGAAGATACCAGTAAAATAAAAACCTGCAAGAATACTGCATATGCGGTTAAATGTTCTGAGCGGGCCCTTCAGGTTTTTGGTGAACAGAATAAAAAATTCGGTGACCGTAATCGTCTCTGCAAAAATAACGGGAATCGCCATAAAAAGTATCAGGTTCCATGGCTGATTATCCGCTAGCAGAGACATGTAATGTGTCATTGTCATGTTACTTCCTCCAATAGCAAATTAACTTACATCGAAATATTAATAGATGAGTGTGTGGAAAGTATGTAGAAACAGGGGTATGATGGAACAAGTTGTGCGGCCAAGCACCGGTTAATACATATTGCGGGAGGAGCAGAGAGAGATGAATGGAGAGCTGAAGCATATTTTGTTTGACCTGGACGGTACACTGACCGATCCGAAAGAGGGGATTACCCGGTGTGTGGAATATGCACTGAACAAGTTAGGAATAACGGTGAAGCATCCGGACCTGCTGCTGCCCTATATCGGGCCTCCGCTGTATGATTCTTTTGTGCAGATTCAGGGTTTACCGGAGGAGCATGCAGCGCAAGCCGTGGTGCATTACCGTGAACGTTACAGTACAGTGGGGATGTTTGAAAATGCAGTTATTCCCGGGATTCCCGAGCTGCTGGAGGCGCTGCAGGCCAAGGGATATTCCTTATTTGTGGCTACGTCCAAACCTACGGTGTTCGCGGAGGAAATTCTCCGGCATTACGGGCTGGACGGGTATTTCCGGCATGTAGCCGGCAGTAATCTGGATGGTACCCGCTCCAAAAAGGCGGAGGTAATCCGGTATGTGCTGGAGCAGGGTGGAATTGCGCCTGAGGAATCCGTAATGATCGGTGACAGGGAGCATGACATTATCGGGGCAAAAGCCTGCGGCATAACCTCAATCGGCGTACTGATCGGTTATGGTTCAGAAGCGGAATTATCCGCCAGCGGCGCGGATTATATCGCTTCCACCGTTGAGGAAATCGGCGAGATTATTACACGGATAAGTGTAGCGGCTGCCGGTTAAACTTACCGGGCGTTTGAATTATTTTTTACTTTGGCTATTGACTTATAAGATTGTCATTGAGTAATATGTAACCAGCAACACCAAGCAACATCATAACCAAGGCAATGACCAAAGACATGATATCCTCCAAGGACTGACCAGAGAGAGAAGTGAGTGGTGAGAGCTTCTTACAGAGACCGGCCGGATGTTACCCCTTTGCAGCCGTGGCACTGAACCCTCCCTGCTGTCAGGGCGGCTGTAAATGCCACCGTCTTATCCCCGATACCGGATACCATGAGGATCATGTGACTTAGCTTCCGTCTGACAGCAGAGGGTTGTTACAGCGCAGGTCAAATTAGGGTGGAACCACGAGCTTAAGCGCACTCGTCCCTTTCCGGGAGAGATGCGTTTTTTTGCGTTCAATTGTTCAATTACCTTGAAGAGACGGAGGCTATAATCATGGAGATCAAAGTAACTTTACCGGATGGACAAATAAAAGGGTATTCGTATAACACTGATATTAGTGCAGTAGCACAATCGATAAGTCCCAGCCTGAAGAAAAATGCAGTAGCAGGCAAAGTAGACGGCAAGCTGGTAGACCTGCATCATCCGCTTGTTAAGGACAGCCGGGTTGAGATTGTGACACTGGACAGCAAGGAAGGACAGGACGTACACCGGCACAGCACTGCACATCTGATGGCCCAGGCCATTAAACGGATCTACGGCGGCAAAAAGGTGAAGCTGGGCATCGGGCCGGTCATTGAAGACGGCTTCTACTACGATATCGATATTGAACAGCCTTTATCGAGCGAGGATCTCGCGGCAATCGAGCAGGAGATGAATGCCATTGTTAAAGAAAATCTGCCGATCCTCCGCCGGGAAGTCAGCCGCGAAGAGGCCGTTAACCTGTTTGCAGACCTGGAGGAGCCGCTTAAGCTGGAGCTGATCCGTGATCTGCCGGAGGATGCTGTCATCAGCATTTACGATCAGGGTGAATTCTCCGATCTATGCCGGGGGCCGCATCTCGCTTCCACAGGACAAATCAAGGTGTTCAAGCTCATGAGTGTAGCCGGAGCGTACTGGCGCGGGGATTCAAACAACAAGATGCTGCAGCGGATTTATGGCGTAGCCTTCCTGAAAAAAGCCCAGCTCGATGAGCATCTGTTTATGCTGGAAGAAGCGAAAAAACGCGATCACCGCAAGCTCGGCAAGGAACTGGAGCTGTTCATGTTCTCCGAGGAATCACCCGGCATGCCGTTTTATCTGCCCAAAGGGATGATTATCCGCACTGAGCTGGAGGATTTCAGCCGCGGACTGCAGCGCGAGCGGGCTTACAGTGAGGTCCGCACACCGCTGATGATGAACAACCGGCTGTGGGAGCAATCCGGACACTATGACCACTACAAGGACGATATGTATTTCACACAGGCGGACGAAGCAAAGTTTGCACTGAAGCCGATGAACTGTCCCGGGCATATGCTAATTTTCAAAAACAGCCTGCACTCTTACCGGGAACTGCCGATCCGCCTTGCGGAATTCGGGCAGGTGCACCGCAACGAGTCCTCCGGCTCGTTGAACGGAATGATGCGTGTCCGCACTTTTTGCCAGGATGATGCCCATCTGTTCGTGCTGCCGGAGCAAATCGAAGCAGAAATCGGCCAGGTACTGGATCTGATCGACCATATCTACAATGTGTTCGGCTTTGAATATAAGGTGGAGCTGTCCACTCGTCCGGCAGATTACATGGGTGAAGTATCGCTCTGGGACCAGGCGGAGGCAGCGCTGGAAAAGGTGCTGCAAAACCGAGGCCTGCCGTACCGGATCAATGCGGGAGACGGCGCTTTTTACGGGCCGAAGATTGACTTCCACATCCTCGACGCGCTGAAACGGAGCTGGCAGTGCGGTACAGTACAGCTGGACTTCCAGATGCCGCAGAAATTCGACCTGACTTATGTGGGCGAAGACGGCCAGAAGCACCATCCGGTAGTTATTCACCGCGCAGTATACGGCTCAATCGACCGGTTCATCGGGATTCTCACAGAGCATTTCAGCGGTGGTTTTCCGGTGTGGCTGTCTCCGGTTCAGGTGAAGCTGCTGCCGGTATCGGTGAATCATGCGGACTATGCCTTTGAGGTGAAGCAGGCGCTGGCAGCTGCTGGAATCCGGGTTGAGGCGGATGTGCGGAATGAGAAGCTTGGCCTGAAGATCCGTGAAGCCCAGCTGGAAAAGGTTCCCTACATGCTCGTGCTCGGTGACAATGAGCGTAGTTCCGGCACTATCTCGGTGCGAAAGCGGGACGGCGCAGATGCTGGTCCGATGAGTATAGAGGAGCTGGCCCGGCAGATTGCCGCTGAAATTGCAGAGCGGAAATAAAAGTTCCTTCATTAATATGCAAGCAAAATAGACATGCCAGGAAACAGCTCCGTTTTTACACAAACGGGGCTGTTTTTTTATCAAAACCATACAGACAGAGGACAGGCAGATCGTTTACAATTTAGAGGAAGCTGGTCTTTAACAGGAGATCGGCGTTTAGTTGTGCAGCGCGCTTTAAACCTATCCGCATTTTAGGAGGCAGTTGTGTGATCTCGGAGAACATCAGACCATTAAACGGCACGTACATTCAAATGGTTCCCATGGAAGCAGCGCATAGGGCGGGATTGACAGCGATTCTTAGCAACCCGTTAATCTGGGAATTTACCTGGAGAAAAATCACCTCCGCCGCACAGGTAGAGCAGCTAATTGATACAGCGCTAACGAACAAAGAAAAAGGCCATGATCTGCCGTTTGTCATGCTGGACCGGTCTACCGGACGGATTGCCGGGACCTCGCGGATTATGCACATTGACCACACTCACCGTAATGCAGAAATCGGCTGCACCTGGATTGCGCCTGAATACTGGAGAACACCGGTGAATACAGAAGGCAAAGCCCTGCTGCTGCAGCACTGCTTCGAAGAGCTTGGACTGATCCGGGTGAATTTTACGATTGTTGGCGGCAACCTTAGATCGCAAAAAGCGATTGAACGCTTAGGTGCCACAAAAGAAGGCCTTCTGCGCAAACACCGGATTACCTCGGAAGGTATCCCAGTGGACAATGTGCTGTACAGCATTATTGATGAGGAATGGCCGGGGGTAAAGGCCAATTTGCAGTATCTTTTGCAGGGGAAATATAACTGAAATTATTAATCTAGTGGCGGTTGCTACGGACTCTGCTTCCAGCGGAGTCCTTTTTAACGTCATAGCGGAATCCTCCGCAAGGATCATAGCCAACTCTTTATTTCATTGCTATAATAGAAACATATATTCGCAAGGAAAATGTTAGTTATCTGTGATTGCTAACCCATATTTCCCTATCAGGGGCTGATATGGGTTTAAGCTATTTTATGAGGGTGATGTAATGAAATATAGAATTATGGGCGTGATAGAATCCAGATATGGTCTAGTGCGCAGAACCCGGCGGAGGGTTTCTCTGGATCAGCTTGAGGAAGCGGTGATCAGCACCTATGAATACCGCTCTGATTATGATGGTTTAACGGTATTTGCAGCTGCTGTGGAACAGCTCTTGAAGGAAGGATACTTCATAAAGCTTACCAAAAGCCGGTTATATGGGACAACCCGTATTGCTGCAGCCTATTGGCTGCCCGAGACGACCTCAACACTGACGCTAGTATCTATGGGGCGCTTAAACTCAGGTATCCTGATCTGCAGATCAAGTTAGCGCTGTCTGTATATGAGCTGATGGCCGGAAAGGCTTTGAAAGATTATGACTATGCGAAGGAGCAAAGAGCCTGCCTGCAGGAGCATCTGAATATTGTCCTCGGTGAGACTACCATAAAGCCGGAGCTGACGGGCTGTATTCAGAGGCTGTTACAATCGGACAAACGTATTCCACAGGAAGTTTTAAATTACGAAGTGATGGTGAGGTTGGCTTAATAGATGAACTGGTCGGATTTTGGGGAACGGAACAAACGGCTTAACCCGCTGTGGAGTCTTGGTGCCGGGATGAATCTTGGAGAGCTGCAGCCGTATAAGGAAATGATCGCACTGAGCGTACTGCTGCAGGTTTACTATATGGAGCTGGAATCGAACGATCAGCGGTCCAAGGAGGATATTGTTGGTTTGGCATGGAGCTCCCTGGAACGATTCAATATTAACGGGCTGGGAACAGCCGAATCGGTGGAGCGGCTGGTGGACGGGCTGCTCTGGAGCGGAAACGGCGGAGATTTTGAAGCTTTTTACTTTGATGATCATACTCAGCAGATGAATGTGCAGAAATATAAGTATTTTACCGTGGACGAGGATGCGACCCGCAGCAGCTGGGAAGAGAGCGGAAGAACGATCTATCGGCTCTCCGAATATGCGCTGGAGCTGATCTTTATGAGCCATGAGATCATCGAGGAGTTCCAAATCAGCATCAAGCTGCTGGAGATTCAGATGCATATCAAGCATGGCCGGGTAACGCGGGCGCTGCAGGATGTGAACGAGCTGATCTCAAGAGTTCGGAAAATGACCCAGCAGCAGCAGGAGTACCGCAATGCGCTGCGTCGCAATCCAAAACATATTTTTAGCGAATTCGGGGTTATGCGTCATCAGCGCCTGGAGGAAATTCACTTGCAGTTTGATGAAGAACGCAGGCACTTTGATAACATTCACCGCTCACTGGCCAGACTGGCCAACGATGAAAAGGATGTTATTGATTTTAACGAGTTACGTCTGCTCTCTGAACGGGTAGAGCTGTCGCGCAAAGTTCATGATGAGCTGGCTGAGGTAGTCTTGAGCATTTTTGAGGCTGAAACCAATCTGCGGCTGAATTTCCCGGAGCTGTTTTGGGGGGCTGCGGGCTTTAACTTTCGGACCAATGTATGGGAGGAATGGGTGAAAAGCGACGGACTGTCCTCAGGGGACAGTCTTGAGCTGCTGGTAGGCGGCTTGTTCACACCGCAGCAGGACTTCATTTATCCCCTCGCCTGGGCGTGGGAAGAGCAGGAAACCGGATTTATGCCCGAAGAATGGCTGGATGAACCTGATGATACCGGGGAAGAACCGGAAGTATCCTATATTCCAAAGACGATACCCTGGGCAGAAGTTGCCGGGCTATGGCTTCCCGTATTTACGGGGCTTGCGGCGGACGGAAGGTTCACCTTTGCTGCAGAAGCTTTTACCGAAGAAGAAAAACTCGGCTGGGCTAATAACCCGAATGCGGTGGACCTGTGGGCACAGTTTTTTCATACGGAAGTGAAGGTACAGGAGTCTGGTGCGGAGAGCCCGGCTGGAACGGATGAATGCCAGAGGCTTATTCAATACCTGCTGGACAGTCATCCTGTACTTGAAGTTCTGCGGGGAAAGGTGCTAAGAACAATAATTAACGGTACCGGGCAGCAGCCGGCAGTCAGATGGCCGGGGCTTGAGATGAGTCCGTACACTATTATTATAGAAGAAAGATGAGTGGTCCGAACATGAGTTATACATTGGAACAACTGCAGCAGGCGTCACGGCTGTTTTTTGACCTGCTGCGGCGGAAAGTCATTTCGCTGGATGATCCGGCTGCAGCGGAGTGTCTGCAGGACACTGGCGCTTATGATGCATTGCAATATCTGGCCAAAGAAGGAGGCTGCCGGATCATGAACTCCGGTCACCGCCTGCATTTGCTGGTTAATCCGCTCGGCTCGGGCTTTGCAACCAACTTCACACAGCTGAAGAGTAAATATTCGCGGATTGAGCGCAAGACGCATTTACATATCATTAACGTTGTGATCCTGGTTTTTTTGGCAGAAATGGACCAGGATGATCAGCACTTTAAACCGGGACAGGACAGTATTTCCTACATCCAGCTGGCTGATCAAGTATCGGCCGTTTTGAAGGCCTGGTATGAAATGGATGAAGAGGGCAAGTTCAGCAAGAAGTGGCGGCTCGACATTCAGGCGATGTACAAAGTATGGGCCAGCCTGTATATGCAGACCAAAAGCCAGGAGGATGCCGACACTCTTTCCAGAAGCTCCGGTTCCCGGATCGGCTTAATCCATGAAGGGATGAAGCTGCTGGAGGACGAGCATCTGGTATTCATTTCCGAGAGTGAAAAACGGATTTTTCCGCGGGAAGAATTGTACGAACGGATGCGCTATCTGTACCATGATGTAGACCGTTACAAGGAACTGAAAGCCCTTATTGGCAGTACACTGGCTGAGAAGGAGGGTGACGCCCATGCCGCGCATTGAACGGATCCGGATCGCCGGTCTGAAATATGAGAAAATGCTCAAGAAATACGACGATATGATACTTGACCTGTGCAACGAGGAAGGTCCGGCCAATACCCTGATTACCCTGATGAACGGCGGCGGAAAAGGGGTGCTGCTGCAGTCGATTTTTCAGCTGCTGATTCCGAAGACTTCATGGGGGAAGGACAATGAGAATCAGGTTGAGGCTTTTTTCCATAATCATAAAAAACAGCTGAAGCCTTACACCTTCCACGTAGCCATTGAATGGAAGCTGGACTCCGGCGACCGCAGTAAGTATATCACTACCGGAATTGCCATGACTGCCCACAGCTCGGCGGATCAGCTGGAGATCAAGGTCGATTATCTGCTCTATGCCTTGTTGGAATATGAGGAGCAATCGGAGCTAACCCTGTCGACGCTGCCGCTGTATCTTCCCGATGAAGGCGGCCCTGCAAGCTTTGAGGCGATTCAGCAGTTTGTACGGGAACGGCGCAACGAGATCATCTATTATGGAAGCAGTCATTCCGAGCTCAAGAAGTATTACACCTTCCTGGCGGAACGGGATATACACATTGGCGAATGGCGCAATATGAAGAAGATTAACGGTGAAGAGGGCGGGATCAAAGGCTATTTTCAGAAAAATGATGCCTTCACGAACCATAATCTGTTCGAAAAGCTGATTATTCCGGAGATCGGCTCCAGCCTGAATGACGGGTCGCGTGAGGAGGACGGCTCGCTTCAGCGGATGTTCACCGACACAGCAACGGTTGCTCAGCGGCTTCCGATGCTGGAGCAGCGTGAGAAAGCTTTTGCCGAGTTCACGGCGCTCGCTGCTCCGCTGCATGAGCTGGTCAAGCAGGGGGCAGAAGCGGAGCGGAGCTTTCAGGAGACAGAGCTGCTAGGCCGTCGGATTTATACGGTCATTTATGACGAGCTGAGAGCAGCTGAAGATAACCGGGGCAGACAAGCCGACGAGCTGGTCCGGCTGCAGTCCGAAGCCCGGCAGCTTCGCTTCGAGGCGGATAACCTGAGTTACCTGCGCAGCAAAGAGGAGCACGATACGAAGCAGGAAGAGTTCAAAGCCATCAGTGATAATCAGGGACGGGCGCGTTCGCGGCTTGATGAGTCCAAAGAACAGGAAAAACGTCTGGAAGTGGCGCAATATCTGGCCAAACGCCAGGTGCATAAGCGGGAAATCGGTCAATGGCAGAAGGAAATTGAAGCGATCGAAGGTTCGCTTGAAATGAAGGAGCGCCAGGAGGTTATCCTGAGTGCCAAGGAGGAGCTGCGCCAGCAGTGGGATCAGGTCTTCCGGCTGTGGCAGCAGCAGCTTTCCGGCTTCGCTGGCCGTCAGCAGGCGCTCTCGGCTGAAGAAGCCGGGCTGCGTAAAGAGCGGGAGAGCTATGTTCTGGAGCTGGGCGGACTGGAGAGCCGGATCAATGAGCTTACCGGCTACATCCGACAATTTAGCGAGGAAGCGGGCGTATTTGCTTCGCGGCATGGACAGGAGGCGGCCAGTGCGCCGGGACCGGCGCTGCAGAGGACACTTCTGGCTGCCAATACTATTGATGATTCAATTGCAGAACGCACTGCTCTGCGTGGTCAGGGGGAAGCGCGTAAGCTGAGCCTGCGCACTAAACTGGCGGAGCTTCAGGTGAAGCTTGCCGGCGAACGCTGCCAAAGCGATGAGCTGCATAATCAGCTGGAAGCGCAGATGGGCCGGGAATCACAGCTGTGGTCACAGCTTGTCGTACTGCTTGAGCTGTACGAAGAGCATCAGGTGCTGGGGGCAACAGCACTCTTTGAAGCAAAAGCATTGATCCATGAGCGGTTCATCCGCAGGCTGGAAGATACAGAGCAGCAGACCAAGCGGCTGCGCAGGGAGTTTTATCATCAGCAGCTTGACGTAGAGCTGCAGCAGGAAGCTTATTGGCTGCCTAATGCAGATGTAATTATAGTTAAGGACAGACTGGATGCGCTCAAAATCAGCTCCATGCCCGGCAGCTCTTACCTGAATGATCTGAATTATCTGCACCGTGAAGAAGAGCTCGGACGTCATCCGCTGCTCCCTTACGGGCTGATTGTCACTCAGCGTGAAGCAGACAAAATTCCGCCGGATGCACTGGGGAATATCATCCTCAAATCGGCTGTGCCGGTCTTTATCCGCGAGGAAATGGGCCTAGCTGCCGTAGAGCCGTTCCTGCTGCTTGCAAATCAGGGACCGCAGATGGTTCTGCAGCCGGAGCAGTTCCAGGATTGGAAGCGCGGAATTGCCACCCGGCTGAAGGAGCGGGAAGAAGAGCTTCAGGACGCGGAGAATTATCTGTCGAAGCTGAAGACAGCCCGGCAGGAGTTTGAGCGGCTGTTCCAGAGTGAGCATACGGTAAGCTTAAAAGCTAAGATCCGTGAGCTGGAGCTGGTTGTAAATGAGCTTGATACAGCGGTGGCCGGTCTAAAGACAGAGATCAGTGAGAATGAGGAATTGCTTGCTTCCATACAGAAGGAGCTTAATGAATACGAGCGGGAAAAGACCGGACTGGAGCAAAGAGCCCAGGCCCTGCGGCAGTGGGAGGAACGAACCCGTAAGCAGGAGCAGGATTACAAGGACAAGCAGAGAGCAGTTGACCGCAGGCAGACGCTGAATAAGGAAATCTCCGTTAAAGACCAGGGTCTTGTTCAGCTGAAAGCGGAAATGGACAGCACCGCACAGCAGCGGGAGCACTGGATTGGGGACACCCGTTATTCGCTGTTCCCCAGGCTGCAGAGCTGGTTCCCGGAGCTTGTTTTTCCTAATGAACTTCAGATTGAAGCGGGTATGGAAGAGGTTGGCCTGAATCCTGATGCTCAGAATAAAATGCTGCAGCTGTTAAGTACAGTGGAGAGCCTGCAGCAATCGCTGACCCATAATGAGCTGGAAATCCGTACGCGGCAGGGGAACATCAAGCGTGCAGGCGAACAGCTTAGTGAGCTTGAAACTGCTGTCTATCAGATTGACCGTGACTGGCAAAAAGCTCCCGAGCCGCAGGATTCACCTGAAGCAATAGCTGCAGCGCGGGCGCGGCAAAAGAATGAGACGGTATATCTGGAGGAGGATTACCAGAACGTACGTGAATCCTACATCCGCTGCCAGACGATTCTTGAGAACCTGCAGAAGGAACTGCGCAAAACGGAAAAGACGATCAAGGAGAAGCATGAACGGCCTGTTGAAATATGGACTGACACGCTCTCTGTCAAGGAGCAGGAGATTACGGAGGATACCCGTGAGAATGAACGGCAGTTAAATTTGTGCAAACAACGGCTCTCTGCTGTGGATCAATGGCTGCAGACACTGGGCAATCAGCGACAGATTCTGGACACGCATGTTGAGGGCCGTGTTCAGCTCCGTGATGTACCGGAGGATGTACAGCTGCAGGTGAGGGAAAGCTGTGAACGAACGGTTGCTGACTGGCTGCTTCAGAGTAAAGAAAGCCGTGCCCAGCAGACGGAGCTTACCCGTAAAGTGAAGGAAGAGAAAAATGACTTGAGCGCCAAGCTGGCAAAGTGCGGCTGGAACAGTGAGCTGGAGACCAAAATCCAGGAGCGGCTGAACACCGTTCACTGGGAGGATTTCGCCATTGCCGGGCAGGTGCTGGATTCGATGCTGCAGAGCTCACGCGACCAGATTGAGAGTATCCGCAGCGATAAAGAGAGCATGGAGCTCTCGCGCAAGCTGTGGGTCGGACGTGCGGCCAAGCGGGTCGTGCAGATTACGGATATCCTGAAGCGCATGGAGCGGCGGATGATTATTCACAACGAGAACGGCCACGCTTTTCCGCTGGTGCGGCTGAATTATAAACATATCACCGTGCCCAAGACAACAGATGATATCGAGCCGCTGGTCAGCGACTATTTCAACCGCTGCATCAGCAGTCTGCTGGAGAAATATCCGAAGATCGAGCAGGTGCCGGCGGCAGCGGTTAAGGAGCTGATCAATGACGGTAAACTCGTCTACGCAGCCATGCAGAACCGCTTCCCTGTGCTTCAGGTATACAAGCCGGTTACAGAGAATTACTTCCTATATGCGGCACCGGAAGAATTCCACTACTCCGACTGGGAAGTCATCAACCGCGGTGCATTAGACGAAGCTGTCGGCAGCGGCGGCCAGCGCCAGTCGGTACAGCTGCTTGTGGCGATGATGATCATGACCCATAAGCGGGTTAACCGCGAGAACAAGGGCTGGACCGTCTTCCTCTACGACAACCCGTTCGGGGAAATGGTCTCCAACAATGTGCTTGATCCCGTCTTTGAGATTTCCAAGGCGCTAAGGTTCCAGTGGCTGATCGTGACGCCGCCGGAGCTGGTGAAGAATGATGTCAGTGTGCGCTTTGGCGTCTACTGGCAGCTCTATTTTGGCGGAGATAAAGGAGAAATGCTGGAGTCTACTCTGGTAAAAGGCGGCAGGAAGATGATCCCGGCGTCGCTATTCTAGCAATAACTTAAATAAGACCCGTCTGGCAAATGCCGGGCGGGTCTTATTTTTTGTGGGGGAGATAGTGAGAGGGAAGGATAGGATACCAAGGGTAAAAATGCCTTTGATTTTTGCCTTGCGGCAAACCTTCAATAACTTTTGAGTACCTACCTTCTATTCTTATTTTTCCCTGGATTAATATTAGTAATGAATAATAGGATGCTGCATATAATTAGTAGCAGATAGCCAGCAAATGCGAGAATATCAGTTATCCATACAAATATCACGCCAAACAGACTCGCACCGTAACCCGAGGGGAATATTCCAAGTCTTGCAGAACTGAGCACGGGATGATTTAAAAGGGCCAGTACAAAGCTTCCCAGTAAACAATAGAGCATATTTACATTACTTTTCATTATCGCAACTCCCCTAATAACCATTTTTTAACTGTAACAAGTATTAAACGTAGCATTCACAACAGTTATTGTCGAGTAAAAATGTATTAAACCAAGTGAGTCCAATGTTAGTTAAAGCCAGAATAGACAAGCAGGGGGATTCGGATGAAGCGCAAAGGGATCTTTTTCACGCTAATTGCAGTGCTGTTGAGTGTTATGCTGTTGCCGCCGACTGTAAGCTTGGCCAAGCCGGCGGTTCCGGATCATACGGATGCTTTTTATGTGAATGATTATGCGGGAGTTATCGACCTGAAAGCCGAGAATTATATGGTCAACTATGGTGTGAAGCTCCATCAGGAGACGGGAGCGCAGGTGGTTCTTGTAACAGTGGATTCAACCGGAGGAGCATCAATGGAGGAATACGCCAGAACACTGTTCGACACCTGGGGAATCGGTTCATCCGACAAAGAAAAAGGGGTCCTGCTGCTGCTCTCGATCAAGGATGACAATTACTGGGTGCTGCAGGGTAACGGTCTGAAGAACTCTCTGACTGACAGCATGCTGGCGCAGCTTCTCGCCGAGTCACTGGAGCCGGATTTCGCCCGCAAAGAGTATGCTGCCGGGGCACGCAAGACCTACGGTGCTTTGATTAAAAGCCTGGGCGGGGTATGGACGGAGCCGCTCGGAATGCAGAATTTTGTTGCCGACAATGCCGGAGTCCTTCCGCAGGTTACAAGATTATATCTTAACCAGTCCAGCAACCGTTACAAAACAACGACCGGCAGCGGCATTTATTTTGTAACAGTGAATAATCCCGGCAGGAAAACGCTGCAGGATTACACATATGCCAAATATGCCTCGGTCGGAGCCGGCACCAGAGATGTTATGGTGGTGCTCGATATTGAAGGGGACAACTATCATGTGCTGCAGGGCAGGGATGTGGATACCACCTTGACGAATGAGCTGATCGGGGATATCCTCAATAAGTCGCTGGAGCCGCAATTTGCCGTCAAAAAGTATGCGGCTGGTGTTACCGCAGCGGCGAATGACTTCTACCATTATTTTTTGACCAGAGCTGAGAGCAATCCGGCTGCAGCCGGGGAAGCCTCCGGAACATCTGCTACAGCATCAACAGAAGCAGCAAATGTTAAACCCGTTCAACTAACAGCTAAGCAAGAGACTAAGCCCGGCGAAGGTATTGATAGAGTCAAGGAACCTGCTCCAAGAAGTAAAGGGCTGGTATTGACAGTTCTGCTCCTGAGTATTGTTGCTTTGATCACTGTGGCAGCATCATACCGCTACCGTCAATCTGCACGGTCCGCCCCATACCGGGGAATGGAACCGGAGCATAGCCGGCGCCGCTTCCGGGGGGCTGGTCAAGGCGGCCGCTCGAATCGTAGAGGCGGAAAAAGCAGGCATGGGTAGATTGTAGATATACTATAATGTTAAGCCCTCTTCATAGGGAGGGCTTTTTTGTTGTTACAAATTATGGAATGATATTGTGAAAATTCTGAAACCTTTGCCGGCACAAGATCGTCTATCATGGGAGAATATGAGACTATCACATTTTGCATGAGATGAATGACCAGGGAGGACTTAGCAGTGAGCACTTCATCATTACCCCAGCGTTCAGGCGCCCGCAAGAAGAAGCCCGTCAGGAAGAAACGCAAAAAAGTGAGCTTTTTCCGAAAATTCACCAGAATGTTTATGTTCTGCTTATTGCTGCTGACCATTGGAATGGGCTGGCTGTATTTTGCACCCTCTGCCAACAATTTTCGTTACTTGATAGCTGACACACTAATAACAACACAGCACCGTTACATGGCAAAGTATATTATCGGGGAAGATGAACTGAAGAACAGAGTGGCGGAGTATAACCAGCGCTTTGATCACATGGGGGACGAGGTAGATACGCATACCATTGCCACTCCCGCACCTGAAGCTGATACTGAAGCTCCGGCAGAGAAGCCGCTGGTGGAAGTTGAAAAGGTCAGCGGAACCGGCTATGCCGGTTATGTGATGACAGTTAATGATCCTACCAAAGTGCGGCTGGGCATTCCGAATAAGGCAGGCTCCGGCGAAAAGGTATCCAGTATGGTAGCGCGAACCGGTGCTATTGCCGGAGTTAACGGCGGAGGCTTCGCCGACCCGAACTGGAAGGGTAACGGATTTAAGCCAATCGGGCTTGTGATCTCCCAGGGTAAGCTTTTTTATAACGGGCTCGGGGGGAAGACTTCAACACAAATAGTCGGGTTAGATAAACAAGGGAAAATGATTGCCGGCAATTACTCGCTTGAAGAGCTAAGCAAGCTTGGGGTTCAGGAGGCCGTTTCTTTTCAGCCGCGGATCATCGTGAACGGCAAAGGGCTGATCAAAAATGCAGCCGAAGGCTGGGGCATCGCCCCGAGAACGGCCATGGGCCAGCGTGCTGACGGTGCGCTGCTGTTTGTTGTCATTGACGGCCGACAGCCGGGCTACAGCATCGGGGCCAATCTGTATGATGTCCAGCAGATTATGCTAAAGCACGGCGCTGTGATTGCTGCCAATCTGGACGGAGGTTCATCTACCGTTCTGGTCAAAGATAATGAAATTGTCAACAAACCATCCTCGCAATACGGCGAACGTTATTTACCGACGGCTTTTCTGGTATTCGAGCATCCGGAGCAGGTGCAGATTGATAATATCTGGGAAGGTCTGGATCCCTCCCAGATTGACGCTGCCAAGAAGCGGACCCAGTAGACACCGGACGGGAATTAAAGGTATGCTACTTGTTATAAGCCAGATTCGCGAAGGCATCAGCCTGAGGTAAGAGGGGGAACAGGTTTGACATTGCAGCAGCTCCGCTACGCAATTGAGATTGCGAACAGCGGCTCGATGAACGAAGCGGCCAAACGGCTTTTTGTGTCGCAGCCCAGTCTATCCAATGCGATCAAGGAACTGGAGAACGAGCTGGGCATTATTATTTTTGAACGGACTAACCGGGGAATCAGCATATCGGCCGAAGGCATGGAGTTTCTTGGTTATGCCCGGCAGATTATCGAGCAGACCGAGTTCATGGAGAACCGGTACACCGGCAAGAAGCGCAGTCCGGTTTATTTTTCCGTATCCACCCAGCATTACGCCTTTGTTGTAGATGCTTTTGTGCGTCTGATGAAGGAGCGGGAGCTTGCAGAATATAATTTCAGCCTGCGGGAGACACAGACCTTTGAAATTATTGAGGATGTGCGGACATTGCGCAGCGATCTAGGCATTCTGTACATCAATGAGAGCAATTATAAAGTGATGAACAAGCTGTTCAGTGACGGGAATCTCAAATTCACACCGCTGTTTAATACCAATCCGCATGTGTATGTGAGAATGGGGCACACTTTGGCTGGCAAAGAGTCTATTATACTCGAAGATATTTTGCCGTTTCCGTACATTACGTTTGAGCAGGGAGATAACAATTCACTGCATTTCTCGGAAGAAATGCTTAGCTTCACCCAGATTGAGAAGAACATCAAAGTAACGGACAGGGCCACTCTGTCTAATCTGCTGCTGGGGAGCGACGCTTACACGATCGGGACCGGCATTATGGCCTCCGATCTGAACGGCAACGGGGTGGTGACCATTCCTTATGAGAGTAATGAAGTTTTTACTGTCGGCTGGATTGCCCATAAAGACCGTAAGCCGAGTGATATTATGTCCGCTTATATTGATCTGCTGAACGATCTGGTCGCCAGCAGCTATTTTGACATGAATCAGTTCTTACTATAACAGCAGGAGGGTCGTATGATCAGTCCAATTACGGGTTCCGCCAGAACTGCCCCTCCCTTTCGCTATGACATCGTGGGCAGCTTTCTGCGCAGTGAGGGCATCAAGACAGCGCGCAGCTTATCCGAACAGGGAGAGATAACAGCTGCACAGCTTCAGGAAATTGAGGACAGAGAGATTGCTGAACTGCTCAAGCAGGAAAAAGCACTGGGCCTCAAGGCCGTTACTGACGGCGAATTCCGCCGTTCGTGGTGGCATCTGGATTTTTTTCTGGGAATAACAGGCACACACAAAATCATTCTTAATCAAGCCAATGGTTCGGCCAAGGAAAACGCGCAACGGGCTGAAAGCTTTAAGATTACCGGAAAAATATCATTCGGCGATCACCCGATGTTGGCCCATTTCACCAGGCTGCAGCAAATGGCCGGTGATACGATGGTCAAAATGACAATACCTGCCCCGTCCCTGTTCCACTTCGTACAGGATTACAATGGAAATGAAATTTATCCTGACCGGGATCAGCTGTTCCAGGATATAATTACGGTGTACCGTGCGGCTATCCGGGCTTTTTATGATGCAGGCTGCCGCTATCTGCAGATGGATGATACGACGTGGGGAACGCTGTCGAGCGGCAGACACCGGGCGCATCTGCGGAGCAGAGGCATCGATCCGGATCAATTGGCCCGGGACTACGTGTCGCTAATCAACGAGAGTATAGCAGACAAGCCTGAGGATATGACCATCGCCCTGCATGTATGCCGCGGCAATCTGCGTTCAACCTGGTTCGCGGCCGGCGGCTATGAGCCGGTTGCGGAGACACTGTTCGGCGGGGCGCAGGTGGATGCCTTTTTCCTGGAATACGATAACGAGCGTTCGGGGGACTTCGCGCCGCTGCGGTACATCAAAGACCAGTTCGTGGTGCTGGGCCTTGTTACTACCAAGCATGGCGGGCTGGAGAACAAGGAGCAGCTGAAGCTGCGAATTGCCGAAGCGGCGGAGTATGTGGATATCGACAAGCTGTGCCTAAGCCCGCAATGCGGCTTCGCATCGTCCGAGGAAGGGAATATTCTTACGGAGGAAGAGCAGTGGGACAAAATCCGGCTCGTTATTGAGACCGCGAATGAGGTATGGGTGTAGGACCACTATAGCAAGTTAGGACAGGGAAAAAGAATAGGGATGTTCCGGTCTGCCTGAGCGGCTGCGGGACATCCCTGTTTTGTTATTTTGCCGGTACCGGGCTAAGTTTGCTGTTGTTGGAAGCTCAACGGAGTGGAATAGCTGCACTCTGTACACTAAAAAAGCCCTTAAGCCTGCGATTGCAGCGTTTAACTGTAGTTTGTACAACTATTTGTGCCCGAAATAACCAGAATGAGCATATTTCGAAATTTTTAATTGTACAGAGTACACTTATACGCGTAATCCGGAGAAAAACTGGGATTTTAGTTGTATAAAGTGCAGTTATCGTGTGGGTGTGGATTGCTGAACGGAGGTTGCTCAGCGGCGGCGCTCCCATCAGCTCAACTGGAAACCAGCCTTCAAATTCTCTATCAGACAAGGGGTTTTTAATGCTATGCCTGCCTGCTGTTATTTACTGCTATTTTTGAGCAGCCGCATCTGCATTAAATCCCCTGTTAGTCACATAGTTGTCAATACTCCAGACCCTGAGCCGGGATTCCCGCGCCTTCGTTTCAATCTCCCTAAAGTCATCTACGTACCTGGTATCTGGAGGGAAAACAGCCACTCTGGCCAGCCCCTGCTCCAGCAGCAGCTCATTAACCATCTGATCATCCACATAAGCATATGCCAACAGCCTGCCGTACTGATCGCGCTCCGATTCGTCACATTCTAGATGAACTGTCTGTCCTGCAAGAAGCACCTCTGTATAATCACGCGCTTCCAGAGCATAGGGCTCTGGCTTGTCTCCAATCTCCGGCGTGTCAATCAGCAGCAGTCGTACTTTATCAGTATTACCTTCTTCTGTGCGGATTCGGAAGGTGTCTCCGTCGATGACAGAGGTGACTTCGGCTTCCATTGTTTTGGAGGTATATTTATAAGTGTCGATTACTTCGGTATCATTGATAGACTCCAGGATTAAAGCAGCCTTCTCAACAAGTGAAGTTCCAGGTGCGGTCAAAATCAATAGAACAAAAATTACAGCTCCTGTGATTAACAGGATTTTATTTATACGCTTGCGGGATTTCCGTGATTCATTTGATAACATCCGAAAGGCTCCTCTGTAAACAATAATGTTGCCAGTGTAGCAGAAAATAGCATCATTGAATACCTGCACATAGCCATCAGCAAAGTAAGCTTTAATCACAAATTGAACATCGTTTACATATATACCCAAATGGGTTATGGTTACAGGAGGAGGGATGACATGGATCCATATACTGAGCGGCAGGTTGAGCGCAGGGCCAGGCCGGGAAGAATCAGAAATATGCTCCTCGTGCTATTGATTTTGTTGGGAGTGCTTGCGTGGCTTAATCCATCCACTGAGGATTTCGCGGACTATGCTGCTGATGACCTGCAGGAAATACTGGGCACGTCGCTGCCTGTGGGCCTTAATCAGGCTGTGGTCCGGCCGCTGGTGAAGAGTCTGGCTGAAAGGGATAATTACATTATTTTTTCCGTTTTCAGTCTGCCAAACATTCAGGACAGCAGCACCTTTATTGGAGACATCACAGCGAAGAAACGTTACTTAGGCGTATTCAAAATCTTTTTCATTGAGTTGTAGGTTGAAATGTAGCCTGAAATTTAAACTTGAAAAAGCACCGCAAATCATGTTTAAATAGTTTTAATTGGATAAGAAAAGCGATGATGAGAAGAGTAGTTGAGCAAACGTTGTTCCCAGAGAGCTCCAGTCCGGTGAAATGGAGCAGCAATGTGCTTGACGAATAAAGTCTCTGAGCTGCATACGGAATTAGGCGTACTGAACGCCCAAGGATGGTATGACGGGAGCTCCCGTTACAGAGCTAGGGTATAAGCGTGATGGCCGTACCCGAAGAGGCGGGCCTGGAAACATGTTCGCGAACAGAGGTGGTACCACGGTGCTTACGACAGCTCCCGTCCTCAAGATGACAATCTTGAGGCGGGGGCTTTTTTGTTTTTATTAAAGGGCAGAGGAGAATATTAATATGCATTGGGCACAAAAAATCGCAAATGACTTGATCAGCAACCACCCGGACCGCCAGACCTTTGTATGCGCATCGGGCATCAGTCCGTCGGGCTCGGTTCATATCGGCAATTTCCGCGAGATTGTCACCACCTATTTCGTCACTCAAGCGCTGCAGAGAGCCGGGAAAGAGGTTCGTTTTATTTTTTCGTGGGATGATTTCGACCGGTTCCGCAAGGTTCCCGCACAGCTGGACGCTTCTTATGAGCAGTATATCGGCTTACCTTATACAAAGGTCCCATGTCCATGCGGCAGCCATACTTCATATGCTGAGCACTACGAGCAGGAATTTGAACAAGCGCTGAGCGTTTTTGGCATCCTACCTGAATTCATCTACCAGAGCCGTGAATATCAGTCAGGCCGGTATAACCAGGCTATACTTCACGCCCTGCGCAGCAGAGGGGAAATCTACGACATTCTGATGATGTTCAAAACGGGCAAAGCTACTGAGGAGCAGCGGGCAGCCTTTTATCCGATTCAGGTCTATTGCGAGCGTTGCGGAAAAGATACGACCTGTGTCCACGCTTTTGACGGGGAGTCGGAGGACATTATCTATAGCTGCAAATGCGGCTGTTATAATACGCTGCACGTTCCGCAGGCCGCAAATATCAAGCTCCACTGGAAAATAGACTGGCCGATGCGCTGGGGGATGGAGCAGGTCGTGTTCGAGCCGGGCGGCCGGGACCATTCCTCCGAGACGGGGAGCTATAATGTTGCCAAGGTCATTGCGGAGAACATATTCGGTAATCAGCCGCCGTATTACGTTCCTTATGAGTTCATCAGCATCAAGGGCAGCCAAGCCAAAATGTCCAGCTCGTCCGGCCGGGGCTATACACCGGATGATCTGCTGAAGGTATACGGGCCGGAGCCGATCCTGTTCATGTTCGCCAAATATCAGTCGGATGCGGCCTTTAGTATCGGCCTGGATGAGGATGTACTGCGGAACTATACGGAATTCGAGCGGTTCCGCAAAGCATATACCGCGGGGCAGCTGGAGAGTGAGGAGATCCGGGCGGCTCTTGAGCTGGCGCTGCGAAATCCCCCAGACCCTGAAATACCGGGCTTCAGCCAGATTGCGGCCCTGCTGCCGCTGTTAAACTGGGACAGCGGTCTGCTGCAAAGACTGCTTAACCAGGATGGCGTGCAAGCCGGCGGAGAGGAATTATTCCGGCAAACCGCAGAACGGGCTGAGCACTGGATCAGACAGTATGCCCCGCACAAGCTGGTAACAGTGAACAGCAGCCCGGACCGGGTACTGTATCAATCACTGGAAGCTGACGAACAGGAGCGGGTTATCGCATTCTGCGGCTTGCTCCGTACCGGATTTTCCGAGGAAACAGAGTTCATGCAGCAGGTGTATGCCATTTGTCACGATGCTGACAAAAAGACGATGAGAAGCAATCAGAAGCGGCTGTTTACTATCCTTTATCAGCTTATTCTGCAGCAGCCGGAGGGCCCAAGGGTTCCTGTACTCGTTCAGGCACTGGGCAAAGAGCGGGTGCTGGCGCTGCTGGACTTCTAAACAGAGCTCCAGTGCCCTTTACGGGATCGTCCCAAGAGAGGTATAATATAACGGACTGTTTATAACTTATGTTGGAAAGTGAGTCGAACACTATGGGCCGTAAATGGAATAATATTAAAGAGAAGAAAGCATCCAAGGATGCCAATACAAGTAAGGTCTACGCCAAATTCGGCGTTGAGATTTATGTAGCAGCGAAGAAAGGCGAACCGGACCCGGAATCGAACCGTGCGCTGAAGGTCGTTCTGGAACGCGCCAAAACTTATAATGTACCAAAGGCTATTATCGACCGTGCCCTGGAAAAAGCTAAAGGCAGCGGCGACGAAAACTATGTGGAGCTGCGTTACGAAGGCTTCGGCCCCAGCGGCTCGATGATCATCATTGATGCATTGACCAATAACGTGAACCGTACGGCTCCGCTTGTTCGTTCCGCCTTCAGTAAAAACGGCGGGAACATGGGTGTCAGCGGATCAGTAACGTATATGTTTGATCCGACCGCGGTTATCGGTGTAGAAGGCAAATCCGCTGAAGAAGTAATGGAGCTGCTGATTGAAGCCGACGTTGACGTGCGCGATGTACTGGAAGAGGACGAGGCGGTCATCGTATACGCTGAGCCTGACCAGTTCCATGCCGTACAGGAGACGCTGCGCGGAGCCGGAATCACCGACTTTACCGTAGCCGAGCTTACCATGCTTCCGCAGAACTATGTGGAGCTTCCTGAAGATGCGCAGGCCCAATTCGAGAAGCTGATCGATGCTCTTGAAGAGCTCGACGATGTGCAGCAGGTCTATCACAACGTGGATTCCGAATAATCCGGGCTGTTCATTGCCACAATAAGGTGAACCGATTTTAGTTACCTTAAGGAGGCAGCGCAGTGACAGATCACGCCAAACCGGATAAGAACCTGATGAACACTGTGGATGAGCTGGATCATGTGGCGGTTACCAGCCAGCAGGCACAGCAGATGGAGCAGAAGAAGCTCGACATCCGCAAGGAGTCCCTTAGCGATGACAAGACAACTTATAAGAAGAATGAACAGAATTCTTATAAGTAATTACTGCATCAATACGGATTTAAGGGAGCGGCAGGAGATGATCCTGCTGCTCTTTTTTTTATTTTACGGGGGAGGGATAGAAGCAATATGGCGGAATTCCGGGTGCTCAGTGTTGTACATATCATGCTGGTCCAGAGCGGCCAGGTCCTGCTGCTTAGACGATATAATACAGGACATATGGACGGTTATTATGGTTTTCCGGGCGGAAAGCTGGACGGCGGGGAAACGCTGCAAATGGCAGCAATCCGTGAAGCTCGGGAGGAAACCGGGGTCCGGATTGATCCGGCACATTTGCATATGCTGGGGACAATGCATATCAAGACAGCGGGTGCGGAACGGATTGATTTTTTCTTCCGGGCTGAGGAATGGTCGGGTGAAGTGAGTAATATAGAGCCGGACAAATGTGATGAGCTAAGCTGGTTTAACATGGACAAGCTCCCGGACAATGCTCTGCCATTCATGAAGGATGCTGTGGATACCTTTAGCCAAGGGGAATGGTTTATGGAATACGGCTGGGATTAAGCTTACACAAGCCTTCCAGATTACAGATTTAATATACTCATTGTTTACATAGCAGGAGGCCTGAGATGGATCATATTAGTACAGGAATGATAATTGTTTTGGTGGTTTGCGGCTTTCTGGCCGGATTTATCGATTCTGTAGTGGGCGGCGGCGGACTGATCTCGATTCCGGCGCTGCTGTCGGCGGGTATACCGCTGCATCTGCTGCTTGGAACGAACAAGCTGGCAGGCACGATGTGCTCTTTTACCAGTACGGCTTCCTTTATTAAATCCGGTAAAATTAACTTTCAGCTCATCAGGCTGTTAATACCTTTCTCTATAGCCGGGGCGGTCGCTGGCTCCTTTGCTGTCCGGCAAGTGCCTTCCGAGTTCCTGAAGCCGCTGGTCATCGTGATGCTGGTGGTAATTACGCTATATACATTGTTCAAAAAATCCTGGGGTGATGTGTCCACCTTCTCCGGCAGCAGCAAAAAAACACGGCTGACCGGCATGCTGGTCGCCCTGATTATCGGGTTTTATGACGGTTTTTTCGGTCCGGGCACGGGATCATTCCTGATCTTTGCCTTTCTGATGCTGGGCTTTGAGTTCGTAACGGCAGCCGGCAATGCCAAGGTGCTGAATTTTGCCAGCAACATCTCCAGTCTGCTTACGTTTGTTGCGCTGGGCTCGGTCAGCTACTCCTACGGCCTGGTGCTTGGGGTGCCGATGGTTATCGGCGCAATACTCGGCTCCAAGGTGGCGATCCGCAAGGGAGCGGGGTATATCCGTCCTTTGTTCATTGCGGTAACGGTGATCTTGATCGGCAAACAGATATGGGATACGATGCACTAAACAGATCGTGATAGAGGTGGGAATATGGACATAAGGTTCATACCGAAGGAACAGGCATGGCAGTTAAGACATGAGGTCATGTGGCCGGAGCGTGAGCTGGATTATGTGAAGCTGACTGATGACGATTCCGGGGAGCATTACGGGCTGTTCGAGGGTGGGCGGCTAATCTCTGCAGTATCTTTATTCATTGAAGGTGATGAAGCGCAGTTCCGCAAGTTCGCCACTCTTGAATCGGAGCAGGGCAAAGGCTATGGCAGCAGGCTGCTGCAGCATGTGCTTGAGGCGGCGGAGCAGCGCGGAGTCTGCAGAATCTACTGCAATGCACGTAGCAATAAAGCCTCTTTCTATCAGAAGTTTGCACTGGCTGCAACGGGGCAGTCGTTCACAAAGGGCGGTAAAGATTATATCATTATGGAACGGTTCTTCGGACCAGCCGAAGCCGGAGCTGTAGACAGAAACGGAGCGGAGCAGACCAATGACTGATAAATTATATTATGAATCAGCTTATATACAGGATTGGGAAACAAAAGTCAGCCGGATTGAGGAAAAAGCAGACGGGCTGTATCTTGTCCTGGAGCAGACCGCCTTCTATCCGCATGGCGGCGGGCAGCCGTGCGATACCGGCACCATCAGCAGCATTCCCGTGCTGGATGTCATTCTTGAGGAGGGCGAAGTGTTCCACAAAGTGGAGAGCCTGCCCGGAGCTGCCGAAGTTAGCTGCAAAATCGGCTGGGAGCGGAGATTTGATCATATGCAGCAGCACAGCGGGCAGCATCTGCTGTCGGCAGTATTTCGTGAGCTGTGCGGTGCGATGACGTTAAGCTTCCACCTCGGAACCGATTATGCAACAATCGATGTTGAGCTGACAGAGCTGTCACCGGCCAGAATGCTGGAAGTGGAGGCCGAGGTTAACCGGCAGATTGTTCTGAACCGCAGGATCACCAGCTATTTTGTCAGCGGGGAAGAGCTTGCACGCCTGCCGCTAGTGAAGCAGCCTACAGTAACCGAGAATATCCGGATCGTGGAAATCGAGGGAATTGAATATAACGCCTGCGGAGGTACTCATGTCACATCAACGGGGGCCATCGGCATGATCAAGCTGCTGAGAGCGGACAAGCAGAAGGGCAACATCCGGGTGACCTTCAAATGCGGCGGCCGCGCACTGGACGAGTTCAATGATAATGTGCGTATTCTGGGCGCCTTGTCCGCCAAATTCAATACCGGCAAGGACGAGATTATGGACCGGATTGAAAAAATCGAACAGGAGCAAAAGCAGCTTCAGGCCGAGCTTACAGCGCTTAAAGAGCAGAATGACGGCTATGCAGCGGGAGAACTGCTGGCGGCGCAGGAGCAAGGCAGCCGGATTATCGCGCAGACTTATGAACAGAAATCACTCAAGGATCTGCAGAGCCTTGCTGCCAAGCTGACTGCCTTGACCGATCTGCCGGTGCTGCTGCTGTCAGCAGCCGAGAATAAGCTGGTGTTCGCACAGAGCGGAAATGCCGGGCTATCCTGCGGTGCGTTCTTTAAGGAGCACCTCGGCGGCTTCGGAGGCAAAGGGGGCGGCAGTGATAAGCTGGCCCAGGCCGGCTTCACAGACTGGAAGCAGGCCCTGGCATTTTATGAATTTGTAAAACAGCAGTAGCACATATAGCCTGCCACGGGAGAAGATTCAGAATGATGGTCTTTTTTCCCTGGCAGGTTTTTTAGCTATATTGGGGTTGTTTTACCAGCCCATGCGGCTGCACAGCGAGGTAATATGGGCAAGATGATGTTTGCCGTGCCAGGCATAAATGCCGATGTTTCTGCCTAATGAAACTACACCGGATTCCGGATGGATAAAGGTTTTGTCCATATCGGCAGGAGTCAGTTCACGCAAAACAGTAACCCAGCGCTGATGCAGGTTTTCAATGAGGAGAAGAGAGGGCTCAACCGGCAAGGCATAATCCGGCAGCTTGGCCCACTCTGCCTCCTCATAAGGCTTAATTACCGGCTTGTCTTCTGTCAGAGCCAGCTTAAACCGTACATAAGCATTCATATGACTATCAGCAACATGATGGATAACCTGCCGCACCGACCATCCGCCCGGACGATACGGAGTATCCAGCTGTTCATCATTCAACTCTTTTACAGCCTCCCGCAATAGTCCCGGTAATTCTTCAATCTCCTTGATCCACGCGGTGGTAACACCAGCGGTAATCTCACCGGCATACTCAAAAGTGCCAATCGGGTACCTCAAATCCGTCTCCATAGACAAAATCCCCCCAGTTAAGGATTATTTAATAACTTCCCCATTATAATCACTTCAGAGGATATGAGAAAGGGGAACGAAGCGTGTTTCTGAACATTCTGAAAAAGGATCTGCGCCGCAAAAAAACGATGAATATCGTACTGCTCGTGCTGATCACACTGGCAACAGCCCTGGTGGCGAGCGGAACAAACCTGATGTACACCACCTCATCGGCCATCGGGTATTTTATTGACAAGAGCAATGTCGCGGACCATAGTGTCACCATTCCCGATACGGCGGAGAACAGGCAGAAGATTAAAGACTGGGCCCATAATCAGGCTATCGTCGGTGAGGTATACTCCGAGCCGCAGATCAGTGTAACCAGCCAGCAGATTAAGCTGCCGGCCGGCCGCAACGGCTTTTCAAGCAATCTGGTGCTTACACTGGCGGCGGTGCCAGACAAGGTTAATCTGATCTTCAGCCAGGACGATCAGCTGTTCAAGCTGAATGCAGGCGAGATCGGCATACCGGTAAGCATCAGAAATGCTACAGGCATGGAGCTTGGCGACGACATCACTATGACTTTTGACGGTATCTCCAAAAGCTTTAAAGTAACAGAATTTTTCAAAGACGCCTTTTTGGGAGCCGACCTGATGGGGCTGAAACGGCTGATCCTTTCAGAGCAGGATTTTGCTGACATTCAGAGCGCATTACCTGAGGAAGCCATCTCGGTGCAGTATAGTTTTGTGGCAGCTAGAGGAGTGGAGTCTTCAGCGGTAACGGCAGCTTTTGCCAAGGAGGATCTGCAGGCGAATTTTCAGGTCGACAAGGGGCTTGTAAAGACCTCCTTCCTGACCGATCAGATTATTTCCGCCATGCTGTTTGTAATCAGCCTTTTCTTGATTTTTATTGCTTTTATGACGCTGAGATTTACCATTGTGTCTACGCTGCAGGATGAATACCGGGAGATCGGCGTTATGAAGGCCATCGGCTTCAAGAACGGATCGATCAAGGGACTGTACCTGGCCAAATATTCAGGCCTTGCAGTTATTGGGGGAGCTGTCGGGCTGATTGCCAGCTTTCCGCTAAGTGCCCTGATGTCCCGCAAAACGGCAGAATATATTATCCTGCCCGGCGGCATAACCAACATCATCATTTCCATTATCAGCGCAATAGCAATTGTTCTGCTGACCTTGCTGTTCTGTGTCCTGTGCATGCGCAAAATTAATAAAGCCTCTGCGATCGACGCGATCAGACAGGGCCACACCGGCGAAAGGTTCAAGCCTTCAAGAAGGTTCCATCTTTACCGCAGCAAGCGGCTGCATCCGATGCTGTTTCTGGCAATGAGCGATGTTGTGAGCCGTCTGAAAAGCTATACCACGCTGATTATCACCTTTATTCTTAGCGCAGCTATCATCATTATCCCTATCAATCTGACCAATACGATTCTCACACCGAAATTCATAAGCTATCTGGGAACAACGGAAGCGGATTTCTATACGAAAGCCGTCGTGGCTGATATACCGTTGAATGAGATCCGCGAGGAGCTGTCGAAGGTAGAGCAGCAGTTTAAGGATCAGAAGTTCGATGTGCAGCTTTCATTGGAATACACGGCATTGACAAAGTATATATCCGATGATGGCGAGAGTAACAGAAGTATTTCCGGAACGAAAAACGAGCCTGCGGCCAATCTTGAGTATCTGCAGGGAACTGCTCCTGAGCTGGCTAATGAAATAGCGATTACAAGCATTATGTCAGAGGTCTATCACAAAAATCTTGGTGATTATATTGTATTTGAAATAGACGGTCAGCAGCATTCCTTCCTGATCACCGGTATTTTTCAGGCCATCTCAAATGAAGGCTATATGGTCCGGCTGGCCGGGGAATTCTATCCGCAAATGACAACGTCTTATATGATTACCGGCATGATTAATGCACCGGATCAGGACAAGGCTGCAATAACGGCAGAGATGAAGCAGTTATTCAGCCAGTACGAAATTAAGACTGCTGATGAAATGCTGAAGGAGGTCACCGGCGGCTTTATCGGTCAGCTGAAAAGCGTCATCAGCCTGCTTACGGTCATTGTGTGTCTGATTATCTTTTTTATTACAAGCCTGTTTGTACGGCTGCTCATCAGCAAGGAGATCCAGGGCATTGCCGTTATGAAAAGCCTTGGCTTTACAGACGGTCTGATCCGGCTGTGGCAGGTGCTGCGGATTATGATTCTGCTGACAGGTTCGCTGATTATAGGAGTGCTCGGAGCCAATATTCTCGGTGAGCGGCTGTTCGGTTTCGTCTTCCGGATGTTCGGGCTTACCGAGCTTCACTTTCAGATTATACCGCTGCAGGTTTACGTGCTGTACCCGCTGATTATTCTGGCTGTAGTGGTAACGGCGGTATATACCAGCTGCGGACAAATCAAACACATTCACGTCTGGAATATGAATAAAGAATAATCAGGAGGAATGAAGCGATGAGTACCATACTTGAAGTTACCAATCTCTGCAAAACCTATATCGTGAACAAAAGCCAGCATAATGTGCTGCGGAATATTAACTTCACCCTGCATGAGGGAGAGTTTGTATCGATCATGGGACCTTCCGGCTCCGGCAAATCTACACTGCTCTATACGGTCAGCGGGATGGACCGCCTGACTGCGGGAGAGGTGCTGTTTAACCGGAAGCAGCTGTCACAGCTGTCGCAGAATGAGATCGCAGAGGTCCGACTGCATGAGATGGGTTTTATTTTTCAGCAAATGTATATGCTCGGCAACCTGTCGGTCTATGATAATATCATATTATCTGGCTATCAGGCGATTAAGGGCAAAGGAGATAACCGCAGCCGCGGTGACATTAACGAGCATGCCGACAAGCTGATGCGGAAGCTCGGGATCATTGAAATTGCCGGACATGATATTGCCGAGGTGTCGGGGGGACAGCTGCAGCGGGCCTGCATCTGCCGGGCGTTGATCAACGCACCCCGGATGCTGTTTGCCGATGAGCCGACCGGGGCGCTGAACTCCAAAGCCGCCAAGGAAGTGATGGAGGAGCTGTGCCGGATCAACCGGGAGGGTACGACGATCATGATCGTCACCCATGATGTGAAGGTAGCCGCGCAGACCGATAAGGTTCTCTATATGGTGGACGGCAACATCCAGGGCGAGCTGAAGCTTGGCAAATTCGCTGAGGCTGAGGGCGTCAGAGAACGGGAGCGCCGGCTGAATGAGTGGCTGATGGAGCAGGGCTGGTAGGCGGGGGAAAGTGATACAGGCTAATTGCCGCCCTGCCTTATAGAGATAGAAAGATACAGGAGGGATGGCATTGGCTGATATTTTGGTCATTGAGGATAATCTGGAGCTGTCTGCGGTTATACGGGATTTTTTGGAGGCGGAGGGGTACTCTGTAGCATCTGCTTCCAGTGCCGAAGAGGGACTTGAGCTTATGGACAGCCAGGCGGTAAAGCTGCTGCTGCTCGATATTATGCTGCCCGGGATCGACGGCTTTGCCGTGTGCAGGCTTGCCAGGGAAAAATACAATCTGCCGATTCTCATCATGAGTGCCCGGCACGGAGATGACAACAAGATCATCGGGCTGGAGCTGGGGGCAGACGATTATCTGGAAAAGCCGTTTACCATTCAGCTGCTGATCGCCAAAGTAAAGGCACATATGCGCCGGAGCTATGAGATGAATGACAACAGGCAGCTGCTGACAGACGGCGACCTGCTGGTCAACCGCTCCTCCATGCAGGTGTTTCTGGCGGAAGCTCCGGTGTCCATGACGATGAAGGAATATGAGCTGCTGGTGCTGCTGCTGAATAACCGGGGCAAGGCGCTGCGCAAGGAGTGGCTCTTCGAGCAGGTGTGGGGAGCGGACAGCTTCAGCGAACCGTCTACGCTAACCGTACATATTAACAAGCTGCGGGAAAAGATTGAGCTCAATCCGAAGCAGCCGCAACGGATAGTAACGGTGTGGGGAGTTGGCTACAAGTATGAAGCGGTTTGACCGGCTGATTCTCTGCACGATGAGTATCGGGCTCGCGGTAATTGCCTTGTTTACCGCCTATGGCTTCAAGCTGACAGGTGACTCAGGAGACAAAGCATACCGGATTGAGGTCAACCGGATTATCCGGGAGGTAAGTGACGGGCGTGAGCCCGGTGAACTCAAGCTGGAGAAATACACTTATGTGCGAAATGCTGCCTGGCTGGAATGGGATGCAGAGCCGGAGGCCGTACGCGGATTTTTTAACGGTACAGGTGTGCACAACAATGCTGAGTATTCCGTTAAGCCTATATACCGTGGAGATGATCCGGCAGGTTATTTGAGGCTGGAGTATGGGGCAGGTACAAGCCGTTCGCCGCTGCTTCTGGTGACGGTCATACTGCTTGGTGCAGTACTTGCTGCCGTATTCGGCCTGCTTATGTACATCCGCAAGCAGATCATCAGGCCGTTCCATACGATTGAGGAGCTTCCTTATGCATTATCCAAAGGCAATCTGACTCTGGACATGAAGGAGAGCAAGAGCAGGTTTTTCGGCAAATTTGTCTGGGGGCTAAACCTGCTGCGCGAAACGCTGGACCGGCAGAAGCAGACCAATCTGCGGCTGGAAAAAGACCGCCAGACCTTGATCGCTTCCCTGTCACATGAGCTCAAAACACCGGTCGCAGCGATAAAATTGTACTCCAGTGCGCTGGCGGAAGGGCTCTATGACAACGAAGACAAGCGCAGGGCATCCGCCAGCCTGATCGGCCAAAAGGCCGGACAGATTGAGGAGATGATCAGCAGCATCATCGCTGCATCCGTGTCCTCCCTGCAGGAGACAGAGGTGCACGTAGCGGAATTTTACCTGAAAGACTGGATCAGACGAGTGACGGATCATTACAAGGAACGTCTTGAACTGCTCAAAATCCGTTTTGAAGTGGCTGTACCTGACAACAAGCTGCTGCTTGGGGACCCGGATAAGCTGCTGGAGGTGATGGACAACCTGCTGGAGAATGCGATCAAATACGGGGATGGCGCATTGATCAGGATCAGCTTCGGGGAAGAGGATTACCGCCAGCTGATCATTGTTGAGAACTCCGGCGATCCCGTTCCGGCAACCGAGCTGCCGCATATCTTCGCCAGCTTCTGGCGCGGCTCGAACAGCGCCGGCAGGCAGGGCAACGGCCTGGGCCTGTTCATCTGCCGCCAGCTGATGCGCAAGATGGACGGGGATATTTACGGTGAGGCGTATGAGGAAGGGATGCGGTTTGTGCTGGTGCTGCGGTACTGAGATGATAATAGAGAGTAAGCAGAGAGCCTTGGAGTTTGTAAGGCTCTTTTTTATGACGTTTCTAATACTTTCTATCTAAATTGAACTTGAAAGTTTAAGTTAAGGCATACAAATCTTTAGTTCAATTTATAAAGATCTTGTGTCACAAAAAAGGCGGCTGCCTCGTTCTATATGCAAACTACAGAAGGAGTAGATTGCATGAAAACATTGACGTGTGTTGTTATCGGTGCCGGGTATGCGGGGATTCATGCTGTGAAGGAAATCATGAGAATGTTCAAGGATCAGGCAGGGAAGTATCCGCTGCGGCTCGTCATGATTGATAAAAATGATTTCCATCTGCGTAAAGTATTAATGTTTAGACCAGCCGTTACGAATGAAGAAATACGAATTCCACTGACTAGACTGTTTCCGGACGGTGTTGAATTAGTGCAGGGCATCGCATCCAACATCAACGCGGAAGAAAAGAAACTGATGTATGTGAATCCTTCGGGAGTGGAGCATGAGATGAGCTACGATGTGCTCATTGTAGCAGCGGGCAGCGTGATCCGGCAGCCTGATCCTGGACAGGGCGGAATTCCGCTCACTTCACTGGAAAATGCTCAGAAAATCCGCAGCAGATGGCTTTCTAATCTGGAACAAGCCGCTGCTGAAAATGAGCCAAGCGAACGCGAGCGGTTGCTGCAAATTGTCATTGCGGGAGCTGGAATTAGTGGTATGGAGACTGCGGCAGAGCTGGCTTACTACGCCCGCAAGGATGCGGAGCGGCTGGGACTTAACCCCAAAGCCGTAACAATCGACCTGTACAATGCACATGAGCGTCTCTTTATAGACGGTCCGGTCAAAGTAGGATTGAGACTGGAACATCTCCTCCAGGACATCGGTATAAATACTCTGCATAATAAACGTGTAATCAAAGAAGCGGATGGGGTATTATGGTTATCAAGTGGTGAGAGCCGGCCTGCAGGTCTATGCATCTGGACGCTCGGGCTGCAGCCTAATCCGATTCTGTCAGCGATCGGCTTGCCAGTAACCTCCGAAGGGTATGTACAGGTTGACGACAGCTATAGGGTAGCAGATATGCCGGGTGTATACAGTATCGGTGACTGCGCCAGAATCATAGACCCGGTCAACGGCCATGTCGACGGCAAGACTTGTAAGGAAGCGATTCCCCAAGCGGCGCGGCTTGCCAAAATCATACTGGCAGATCTCGAGGGGCACCAGGCGCCGGTCCATGAAAGCTATATGAATTTGTTCTGCATCGGACTAGGTCCCGATAAAGGATTAACCTGGGTGAATAAATGGGGACTCGATTTTGTGATCACAGGGAAATTGAGCTGGAAGATTAAAAAGTATACCTGGGATACAGCGAGCATGTTGACGACTTAACAGGTATGAGTTCAGAAAAGGGGGTGGTGGAGATAGAGGAATTATACAGTCAGTACAAAACATTAATGCTTACGCTGGCTTATCAAATGACGGGTACATGGTCCGATGCGGAAGACGCCGTACAGGACGTTTTTCTCAAAGTATACAATGTGAACCCGGCTGGCCTGGCCGAAGAGCCGAAGGCGTATTTGTGTAAAATGGTCGTAAACCGCTGCCGGGACCTGTATAAATCGGCTCGCAGGCGAAGGGAATATTATACCGGTGAGTGGCTTCCCGAACCCATCCCCACTGCGGAGTCGGATCCGCTCCATTTCATAATCCGTGATGAGCTGCTGTCCTATGCAGTCCTGGTAATGCTGGAGAAGCTGTCACCGGCAGAACGTGCGGTATTCGTATTGCGCGAGGCTCTCGGCATCGAGTACGGTGGAATCGCCGAGATCATTGGTAAAAGTGAGATAAACTGCCGGAAGCTGTTTAGCCGTGCAAAGGGGAAAATGGGTATCGGGGCAGGTGAGCCGGATGTTGCCGAGGCGGATAAAGAGATGTGGGTTCGCCGCTTCCTCTCCGCACTTGCGCAGGATAACATAGAGCAGATCATTTCCATGCTCGCTGATGATGTCGTGCTCATTTCCGATGGGGGAGGCAAAGTATTCGCCGCCGTCCGCCCGATCTCCCAGCGCGATGCCGTGTCCAAATTTCTTTTTGGTTCTTTCCATAAATTGTATCAGCAAGAGGGAGTGCAGATCGAGATCAGCATGATCAACGGCCAGACCGGGGTCATCTTCCGTGTGGGAGAGCATGTCGATTCTGTGGCTCTATTTCATAGCAGCGGACATTTAATCCGTGACATTTATCTGATCCGAAATCCGGATAAACTCAGACATTTTGAACATTCCTGAGTTCTAACGTCTAAGTCAAATTGTTGAGAGGAAGATGGTATGGCAACTGCAGTTAATAATCTTTCGGAAGACAAGAAGGCTGAGTTAATAGATAAGTATGGTCTATCTGTTAAACCTGATCCTCCAAAAGACACAATGTTTCAAGGTGACGTTGGCTTTTCCATCAGTTATCCTACACTAGTAATGTTAGCTATTGTTGTATTGGCGGCAGTTTTTCTATTGTATATCTTCCTCAAGAAAAGAAAGGTATGAAGAGGAGAATGGTGAAAGAATTGTTAGAAATATTTGCTGAGGATTTTAAGGCGGCAGAGCCCTTTTTTAACCGGAAAAAACAGCACATTCCCGCGCTATCCGTTTTGCGGAGGTTGTACCCGGGACGTGTGTTTGTAGATAACGCAGTGAGTCCGGGGCTGGCGATTGTCTGGGTTACCGGCAGATGGATGTATGCGGCTGGAGATGTAAGGTCTGAACGGAGCAAAGCGCTGATCAGGCTATTTTTGCAAAATATTGTTATACCGGATTGCGTCAGCAGGAGTGCCGGATGGTTTGAGATTTATGCCGATGACACGGAAGACTGGGATAGGCTGTTTCTGGGCGGGGTAGCGGGGGTGAGGGCAGATAAGCATTTTGAAACAGTGTATGAGCTGGAGACAGGGCGGTTTAGAACATTACAGGACTTCCTTCGGGCTGATGCTGCTGAATTTGAGATTGATATTGCACAGTACCCGATTGTCGCTGAAGATAAGAGTACGTCGTCACATGCTGACCGTTATTTTTTGGAAAAGAAAACGTTTGGAGCGTCTGTGAAGGCAGGAGGAGTAACCGTGTCTTTCTGCAGAAATAACGGGTTTTCTGTGGGCAATGAATATTTTGTTGATGCGGATACCTACGAAAAGGCTGAGCGGAACAAGGGCTACGGGACACAAGCGGCAGCAGCACTGATTGGCTATTATCTGGAACTGGATATGATTCCTTTATGGGAGACAACACAGGACAATCTGGCCTCACAACGGCTCGCCTTAAAGCTCGGATTTCTCCCGGCAGAACAGTACCCGGTCTTTACTTTTGAATTGTATAATTAACATCTGTAACCCAGGGATATGACACAGAAATCCCGCTAATTAGAGTTATTTCCTCCAGTTTGGGTAATATTGGATATACCTGAATGAAGTGGAGGCGGGAAAAATGAGAACTTTTGGACGAGGCGTGCTGTATTCGATTATTGTCATAGCGGTCCTACTTCTTATTTCGTTTATAATCGGTGATACTGTTACCCTTCCCTGGTATATTTTTATTCCTTTGTTTGTTCTGGTCTGGGCGCTGGCTGTTTATCAGGAGGGACGTAACCGTTCCAGGCAGGGATAGATAATACGTTTCATAGGATTGATCATACACGGCAAACCGCCCATAATGAGAAGGGATGGTTTGCCGTGTATTTTGTATGAGGTACATAAATGTGTATATGAAGGAATCGAACCATACTTTTGGAGGTGTACTACCAGCAAGAATGACAAAGAATATAACAATCGGTCTGCTTGCCCACGTCGATGCCGGAAAGACAACCTTCGCCGAGCAGCTGCTCTACCATACGGAAGCGATCCGCAGCAGAGGCAGAGTGGACCATAAGGATACTTTTTTGGATACCCATGAGATTGAAAAAGCGCGCGGAATCACTGTTTTCGCCGATCAGGCGGAATTCAGCTACGGCGACTCACACTACTTTTTGCTGGATACTCCCGGCCACGTCGATTTTTCGCCGGAGATGGAGCGGGTACTGCAGATTCTCGATTATGCAGTTGTGATTGTCAGCGCAGTTGAAGGTGTGGAGGGTCATACGGAGACGGTATGGCAGCTGCTGCGTTCCCATGGGGTTCCAACCTTCTTTTTTATCAATAAAACAGACCGGACCGGCGCCGACCCGCAGCGTGTGCTTAGCGAGATTCGCCAGCTGCTCAGCGGAGATGCCGTTATGCTGCCGGAGCTTGAGGCTGGCGGTGTGGATGAGGAGCTGCGCTCTTTTTTGGCGGAACGGGATGAAGCGCTGTTTGAGGCTTATCTCGATGGAAGTCTGGACGAGCCGGCCTGGAAGGATGCACTGGTTAAGCTGGTACGGCAAGGCAAAGTCTTTCCTTGCATGGCAGGCTCCGCTCTGCTGGATGAAGGGATCGGCAGCTTCCTCCGTAATCTGGATGCACTTGCGGTAACGGAATATGATTACCGTCTGCCTTTTGCCGGAAGAGTCTACAAGGTCCGCTACGATGACAAGGGCACAAGAATCACTTATATTAAAGCGCTGCAGGGTGTGCTCAAGGTAAGGGAAGAGTTAACCTGCGGTCCTGTAGTAGAGCGGATCTCTGAACGTATTACCGGTATCCGCCGGATTAACGGGGCGAAGACGGCAGCAGCTGACTGGGCTGCGGCGGGTGAATTGTTTGCCGTTACCGGCCTCACAGCTGCCGGGCCGGGCGAAGGCGTCGGAGAGCTAGTAGATAACGTAGGCAGCGGACTCGTTCCTGCGTTAAAATCCAAAGTCTGCTTCGAACCGCCTGTTCACCTGAAAGAGGTGCTGCAGGCGTTTCAGCAGCTTGATGCGGAAGACCCTTCGCTGAATGTAAGCTGGGATGAAATGCTTCAGGAGCTGCAAATTCAGGTCATGGGGCAGATCCAGCTGGAGGTGCTGGAGCAGGTGCTCCGGGAGCGATTCCATATACCGGTAACCTTTGGGAACCCGGAGATTTTGTATATGGAGACGATCGAATCAATAGCCTATGGCTGTGGCCATTTTGAGCCGCTCGGCCATTACGCCGAGGTTCATCTGAAGCTTGAACCGGGTGAACGCGGGAGCGGTGTAACGGTACATAATAAGTGTCACCCCGATCATCTGGCTGTGGGCTACCAGAATCAGATTGTTCAGGTGCTGCTGGACAAAGGCCATCACGGCCTGCTGACAGGCTCTCCGCTGACCGATGTGCAGATTACGCTGCTGAGCGGCAGGGCCCATAATAAGCATACGTCAGGCGGAGATTTCCGGGAGGCTGCTCTGCGGGCATTGCGCCAGGGGCTGGAGCAGGCGGCGAATGTGCTGCTGGAGCCGTTTTATGATTTCAAAATCAGAATTCATGCCGATCATGTAGGCAAGGTGATGTCCGATATTCAGCAGGCCAGCGGCAGCTTTGCCGCGCCCGAAATAAATGGTGAAACGGCTATCCTCACCGGAACAGTGCCGGTTGCCACCTTCATGAATTATCCGGTAAGACTGGCTTCTATGACACAAGGTAAAGGGGCTCTGTCCCTACGGGCGGGCGGATACCAGGTCTGCCATCAGGCCGGACAGATCATCGGCATGAAGCAATACGATAAAAATGCCGATCCCGCCTACCAGTCGGCTTCGATTTTTTGTGCAAAAGGACAGGCTTATTCTGTTCCGTGGGATGAGGCGGCTATGCATATGCATGTTAAGCTGGAGTATTGAGACATTTACCTGAGCAACTGTGTAGGACATCTGTCCTTTAAGGAGCAAGGAAGATAGCTTTTAATGAATAAAAGCGAAGGGAGGATAACAAATGACCACAGTGATAGATAAGATTGCCTGGATTCATATTGTAGACGGGAAGGTACTTGGAGCTCGTTCACATGGTAAAGATACCTATTATTTCCCCGGAGGCAAACGGGAAGCTGGCGAGTCGGACAACGAAACGCTGATCCGCGAGATTGAAGAGGAATTAACGGTACGGATTATTCCGGAGAGTATCCGGCATTTTGGCACATTTGAAGCAGAAGCACATGGTAAAGAAGCTGGTGTGCAGGTACAGATGACCTGCCTGACTGCAGAATACAACGGTACCCTTGCCCCGGCAGCGGAAATTGCTGAACTGGCCTGGCTTTCGTTTGCAGACAGGGAGCGGGTGTCGGCGGTCAGCAGGCTGATTTTTGACCGGCTGCATGAGATGAAGCTGTTATCTTAATTGAGTTTATGCTTATAAATGGCCCGTTTCAGCCTCTTGAAATGAGGATTGAAGCGGGCTTTTTGGTGCAATGCTAAGGGGAAATAATAATTTAGGACATATGTCCTTCACGGATGACACCGGATGTCATTTAATTAAGACAGAGATCACAAAGAGGAGAGAGAAGACATGAAGGGGATCATTTTTGCCTTTATAGGCGGGGCGTGCATTACGCTGCAGGGGGTTGCAAACGCACGGATCAGCCAGGATATCGGCACTTGGCAGGCAGCAACAATTACACAATTAACCGGTTTTATTATGGCTTTGGCGATTCTGCTGTTCGTACGCGACGGGAAGAAGCAAGGCTTCAAAAAAGTAAATCCGCTGTACCTGAGCGGGGGCGCGCTGGCTGCGTTCATTATTTTCAGTGAGGTAACCTCAATACAACATGTCGGAGTTACTTTGACTATATCCGCACTCCTGATCGCCCAGCTGTTCATGACCTTCATGATTGACAGTAACGGCTGGTTTGGAGTTATGAAGCAAAAAATGCGTCTGCCGCAGTTCATCGGAATCGGAATGATGATTGCCGGCGTGCTGATTCTTAAACTTTAATGCAAAGAAGGGGATAATTTTTATGATAATCGGCATTATATTGGCACTAGTGGCCGGGGCGCTTGTGGGCCTGCAGAATATTTTTAACATTAAAGTTAATGAGCATACAGGCTCCTGGTCGACCACGACGCTAGTACTCGGCATGGGCTTTATCGCTTCACTGGTTATGGGGCTGATTACTCAGGGGACCGGAATGTTTACACTCCAGCACATGCAGCCGTGGTACTGGTTCAGCGGAGTGATCGGCGTCGGCGTAGTTATCTGTCTGGTGCAGGCAACGAAGCTGCTTGGTGCGACTTTTGCGATTGCAATCGTACTGACCTCGCAGCTGGGATTCGCGCTTCTATGGGATTCCCTTGGCTGGATGGGGCTGGAAAAGGTTCCGTTTAACCTGAATCAGCTGCTCGGTGTACTGGTCATCGTCGGCGGTATTCTCGTCTTTAAACTGGGCGGAAGAGGAGAAAAGGACGGGCAGGAAACTGCTGCGGCGGATAAGAAGCGCCAGACTGCGCTGGTCACGAAATAACTGAAAGGCCGGAGCTTCCTGGGAGGGGAGCTTCGGCCTTTTCGTTGCTGTTTGGTTGGCTAGTTGTGTAGCTGTGGGCGGGGCGGATAAGTTGGCAATAAGGCGGGCTAGTGTAATCGGAGTATAGGGGGAAAATTCTTGTCTCGGCCGAAAGAGGGCGGGGTGATTAAAATAGAGGGAAAAATCCCCTTATCATAGCCAAAAGTAGGCCGGAATGATTAAAATAGAGGGAAAAATCCTCTTATCATAGCCGAAAGTAGGCTGTAATGATCTAAATAAAGGGAAAAATCCCCTTATCTTGGCAAAAGTAGGCCGGGATGATCAAGATAGAGGGAAAAATCCCCTTATTTTAGCAAAAGTAGGCTGTAATGATCTAAATAAAGGGAAAAATCCCCTTATCATAGCCAAAAGTAGGCTGTAATGATCAAAATAGAGGGAAAAATCCCCTTATCTAGGCAAAAGTAGGCTGAGATGATCAAAATAGAGGGAAAAATCCCTCTACGCCCCGCCGTATCCCCACGCCCTCAGGCCCCGCTCCGACCGTGCTCCGGCCCACTCCGTCCATGCTTCGTCCATGCTTCGTCCGTGCTCCGGCCCACTCCGACCTAGCTCCGGCCCTCCGGCCATGCTCTGTCCCCGCTCCGTCCATGCTCAGTCCATGCTCAGTCCATGCTCCGGCCTTGCTTCGGCCCCACTCCGGCCATGCTCCAGCCTAGCTCCGGCTCACTCCGACCATGCTCCGGCCTAGCTCCGGCAGCCCACCACCAAACCCGGCCTAAACCCGGCCGACCTGGCCCAATGAAGGCGTTCTGCTGCCAAGCAGCGCGTTTCTCCACTGCTCATATACCGCCCAGGCGCTGCCGTTGTCGAGCAGATGCTTGCAGGTATACACGCCTTCCTCCAGCGAGCCGGCTTTGCCGGCCAGATGCAGTCTGGCCCCGCCGTTCAGCAGGGTCTGGTTATAGAAGGCCATATGCCCACCGCCCTGCAACACCGCTTCTGCGGTCTGCAGCTGAAGCTCCGGTGTCCAGTCCAGCTCCGGCACCTCGGTTTCAAGTCCCAGCGACTCGGGGTCGATAATATCAAGCTGGGCCTGGCCGTCAGCTATTGTATACACGCGGTTTGGCCGGTCGATGAATAGATCCTCAGACCCTTCAACACCCTGCACAACCAGGCCTTTTTGGTAACCAAGCTTGATGATCAGTCTGGAAATCCGGTCAAATACGGTATTATGGTAGATGCCAAAAACAATGTAGGGGGAGCAAGAGTAGTCGATCAGCTTCTCGGCAGTATTCAGAATGGTCCGCATGCCGATATCCTCTCTTAACGGCCGGAGCTCACCGAGCGGCGGACACCACTGATCCGCCTGGGCGAACAGTACACCGCTCTCTGCCGCCGCTGCAATGGCGTCATCCCGGGAGAGCCCGGCAACACGGACGCCTGCAGCCTCAATGATATCCTGCAGCGTTATGCCCCATTTTGGCGGAAGCGGCGCTGCACCATGCAGTGTAACAGGAATACCTGCTGCCGCAAGCACAAATGCGGTCGGAAAGGTAGCAATGAAGGAATTCCTCCGGCCGTCATACGGGCCTGCGCAGTCCAGACCCTGCTGCACAGGCTCACGGCGTGCATATTTGCGGCACACGGCAACAAACGCCTCCAGCTCCTCGATGCTCTCCAGCTTGATCCGCTCGGCAATCAGGAAGGCGCCGATCTGCACGGGCGAGGCGGTCTGGCAGAGAATCGCCTCAGCTGCCGTCAGGGCTTCGTCATAACTCAAGTCCCGGGCACCGCGCTTGCCTCTGGCTACTTCTTTTAACAGGTTGATCATATCGGATTCTCCTTAAGTTTGATCCTGGAGCAGCTGGTAGACCTTGACGATCGAGGTGGCTACATCCACCATCCGTTTGCGTTCATTCATCGCCTGCTTGCGCAGTAGGTCATAAGCTTCGGATTCACTGATGTTTTTGGCTTTGGACAGAATCCCCTTGGCCATGTCGATCCATTTGCGTTCCTCAATCCGCGCGAGCAGCTGCTCCTTCTCCTTGTGCCACTGCTGGCGCTCGAAGCATTGTCTGGAGCTGAAATGAAGAATCCAGTGGATCTCCTGCTCATGCATGTAAGGGGAGAGAATTCCGTCTACAATAATATTGTCGCCGCAGGCGGAGACAGACAGGTTAGCAGTAGCTGAGGTACACCACCAGAGGACGGGGGCGGTTTTGTGCTTGAGCAGCTTTTGTCTCCAGAGCTCAATTTCGGTGACCGGCATACATAGAAGGGTAGCATCGGCGTCCCGGATTAATACAGAAGCTTGCTCTTCACCAGTTGCCGTCCAGGTCACATATCCGCAAGCTTCAAGAATACGCTCGGGACTATGCTCGGAGCGCGCCTCTGTGTCGTTCTCTGTTCTGCCGTTCTGAATCAAGAGCAGGGAATGCATAGCCAGACGCTCCTTTACAGGATCTTCAAGATCTCATTCATATTAGAAATAAACCACTGCCACATTAAATACTATGTAATATTATATAACACGTATTAGGTTGGTTTGTCGATGAATTAAATTATTTAAAATTTATATGTCATAATTGTTGACGTTTTGGGATTGGCTGTAGTATAGTCGATTTAACAAATTCATCAAATGAACGGATACAATGGTGTATCCGGCTTTAGCGGCAACGGCGCCTGCTATCACTTTTATCGCAACGGGAATGTTATGTTTCCGGGCGGAGTGAAGCGGGCTATTTCTGTTGATTTCTGGTGTGCATATAGAGAGGAGAGAAACATATGTCAGATGTACGCAAAAAACTGGTATTAGTCGGAAACGGGATGGCGGGGGTCAGAGCCATTGAGCATTTGCTCAAGCTGGCACCGGATGCTTATGAAATTACGATTTTTGGTTCTGAGCCTCACCCCAACTACAACCGGATCATGTTGTCATCTGTCCTGGCGGGCGGAGCGGATATGAACGACATCATCATTAATGACCTGGAATGGTACCGCAGTAACGGCATCAGGCTCTATACCGGACATACTGTAACTTCCATTGATACGGTGAACCGGAAAGTTCACACCGATAAAGGAGTGGAAGCCGGCTACGATGAGCTCATTCTGGCAACCGGGTCCAATCCGTTTATGCTTCCGCTGCCCGGTGCAGACAAAGAGGGCGTAATTGCCTTCCGCGACATCAAGGACACGCAGATTATGCAGGAAACAGCCAAGACCCACCGCAAAGCGCTGGTTATCGGCGGAGGTCTGCTGGGTCTGGAGGCGGCCAGGGGGCTGCTGCATCTGGGGATGGAGGTCTCGGTTGTTCATATCAACGAATATATAATGGAACGCCAGCTGGATGAGGCTGCTGCAATCATGCTGCAGAAGGAGCTGGAAGCGCAAGGCATGAAGTTTCTGCTGAAGAAGCAATCCGAAGCGATTCTCGGCAAAAAAAGAGTCAAAGGCCTGCTGTTCGCAGACGGCGAGGTCGCTGAAACGGATCTGATCGTTATGGCTGTCGGCATCAAGCCGAATGTGGAGCTGGCCCGCGGAAGCGGCATACACGTGAACCGTGGTATTATCGTCAATGATTACATGGAGACGAATATTCCCGGCATCTATGCTGTAGGGGAATGTGCAGAGCACCGGGGAATTGCCTACGGGCTTGTGGCCCCGCTGTATGAGCAGGGAGCCGTTCTCGCCAAAAGACTGGGCGGAGCACAAACGGAAGGCTATGCCGGTTCCGTTACCTCAACCAAGCTGAAGGTATCCGGGGTTGACGTTTTCTCGGCAGGCCAGTTCATTGAGCAGCCCGGCTCCAGAGCCCTCCGGTATCAGGACGAGATCGAGGGAGTCTATAAAAAGCTGGTGATACAGGAAGATAAGCTGATCGGCGCGGTTTTGTTCGGGGATACCAGTGACGGTGCGCCGCTGTTCTCCATTATTAAGAACGGTGAGAATATCAAAGGCAAGGAGAAAGAGCTGCTGCTCGGCATCTCCTCTGACGCACTGGGTTCACAGAAAGGAAATGACCGCCTGGAAGCGATGGCTGACGATGAGATTATCTGCGGCTGTAACGGGGTCTCCAAAGGAGCGATTGCCGAGGCGATCCAGTCCGGCGGCTGCACCAGTGTTGGTGACATTAAAGCCTGCACGAAAGCTTCTGCCTCCTGCGGCGGCTGTAAGCCGATGGTGGAAGGTCTGCTTCAGCTGTATGCCGGAGATAAGGCTGTTAAGGTGAAAGAAGGCATTTGCGGCTGCACCACTCTCGGACGCGATGAGATTGTGGCCGAGATCAAACGGATGAAGCTGATGACCGTCAAGGAAGTTATGCATGTACTGGACTGGAACAACGAAGAAGGCTGCACCAAATGCCGTCCTTCCCTGAACTATTATCTGGGGATGCTGTGGCCGGAAGAGTATATCGATGAAAAAGAGTCACGGTTTACCAACGAGCGCTATCATGCCAACATTCAGAAGGACGGAACCTATTCCGTTGTGCCGCGCATTTACGGCGGAATAACAACTCCGGCGGATCTGATCAAAATTGCCGAGGTTGCCGTCAAGTTCGATGTTCCGATGGTCAAGTTCACGGGCGGCCAGAGACTGGATCTGCTTGGTGTCAAAAAAGAGGATCTCCCGAAGATGTGGGAGGAGCTGGATATGCCTTCCGGCCATGCCTACGGCAAGACGCTGCGTACGGTTAAGACCTGTGTCGGCTCGACCTTCTGCCGCTTTGGGACCCAGGATGCGATCGGGATGGGAATCCGGCTGGAAAAAGCTTTTGAGCGGCTGAACGCACCGTCCAAGGTGAAGCTGGCTGTATCCGGCTGCCCGCGTAACTGTGCGGAAGCGACGATCAAGGATTTTGGCGTCGTGGCGATTGACGGAGGCTGGGAGCTGCATATCGGCGGCAACGGCGGGGTTCATGTCCGGGCGACGGATCTGCTCTGTGTCGTGAAAACAGATGACGAGGTACTGGAATGGGCGAGTGCTTTCCTGCAATATTACCGTGAAAATGCCGTCTGGAACGAGCGCACCTCCACCTGGGTAGAGCGGGTTGGACTGGAAAGCATCAAGCAAGCGCTCGAAAACCGCGAGGAGCGGCTTGCCCTGAAGGAGCGGATTGAAGCAACGCTGGCTCTGACAACCGACCCGTGGAAGCAGATTGTCAATGAGCCGGAGCTGCGCAAAAATTTCACCCCGATCACAGAACCTGAAACGGTATAAGGAGGTCCTATCCATGACAATGACCAAAGTGCTGGTAGGCAATGTAAAGGATATCGATATTAAAGGCTCACGCAAGCTGCAAATGGCGGGTACTGAAATCGCAATATTTCGTCTAACAAGCGGAGAAGTTCTAGCTATTGAAAATAAATGCCCTCATAAAGGCGGCGCCTTATCGGAAGGTATGGTGTGTGGTTCCAAGGTCCACTGTCCGCTTCATGATTCCCGGATTGATCTGCACAGCGGAAATGTGCTTGCTCCGGATACCGGACATGTGAAGACCTATGAAGTGGAAGTGGACCCGGCCAGCGGACAGATTTATCTGACGATCTGATTCTGATTACATTATACAGGGGGAACCGTTATGGATTATGTGAAACCGAATGAAGTGCTGTCTTCCATGATTGAAGCCGGAAAAACCAAAGCAGAGCTGTCCATTCTGCAGCTGATTGTGCGCGGCGGACTCGGCGGGGCAATCCTTGCCTGTGCGACAACCCTTGCTTATACAGCAGCAGCGCAGACCAAGCTTCCGATGATCGGTGCGCTTTTGTTCCCGGTAGGCTTTGTGATGATTATTCTGCTCGGCTTCGAGCTGGTTACCGGCAGCTTTGCTCTAATCCCTCTGGCGGTTCTGGAGAAAAAGACGAACGCTGCGCGGATGCTGAACAATTTCTTCTGGGTCATCATCGGGCATCTGATCGGCTGCGCAGTGTATGCTGCGCTGTATGGACTGACGATCACCAAGATGGGTACGGACATGTCCAATCCGATGATCCAGACCCTGATAACAACCAGTGAAGCCAAGACCACTGCTTATAAAAGCATGGGCGCAGACGGAATGGGCCTGGCTTTCATTAAGGCGATCCTCTGTAACTGGATGGTCACCCTCGGCGCTGTACTGGCGATGACCTCCAAATCCACCGCCGGCAAAATAGCCGCGATGTGGCTGCCGATCCTGACCTTTTTTGCCCAGGGCTTTGAGCATACGGTTGTCAATATGTTTGTCATTCCGGCCGGAATGATGCTCGGGGCTAACGTCAGCTTCGCTGACTGGTGGATCTGGAACGGAATCCCTGTGCTGCTGGGCAATCTGGTCGGCGGCGTGCTGTTCACCGGTCTGCTGATTTATCTCGCCCAGAACGGTTTCCGGTCAGGCCGTGCCGCAACCACCGTTGCAATGCCAACCGGTCATGGCGAAGGCGCCATTGCCAAGACAGCTACCCTGGAGAAAAGCCTATGAGAGAGGGCAGAGAAGGGATCATCTCAATTGTCGGTGCAGGTCCGGGAGATCCGGAGCTAATCACGGTAAAGGCTATGCACCGCATCCAGGCGGCGGACGTTATTCTCTATGACCGGCTGGTAAACGAGGAGCTGCTTGATTATGCACCGGTAAAGGCCCTCCGCATTTATTGCGGCAAAGCACCGGGCCAGCATTCCATGCCGCAGGAATCGATCGAGCGGCTGATGATTATGCACGCGGCCGCTGGAAGCAGGGTGGTCCGGCTGAAGGGCGGAGATCCTTTTGTCTTTGGCAGAGGCGGTGAAGAGCTGCTTGCTGCCGCAGATGCCGGAATTCCCTTCGAGGTCATTCCGGGGATCACCTCAGCGGTCGGTGCAGCCGCCTCGGCCGGAATCCCGCTGACTCACCGCGGGGTAGCTACTTCGTTCGCTGTAGTAACCGGCAGCCGCTGTAATGACGCAGCTGATCCAGTCCGTTGGGATGCCCTGGCTCACAGTGTCGATACCTTGGCTATCTACATGGGAATGAGCCAGCTGGGGGAGATTACAGAGCAGCTGATCAGGCATGGCAAAGACCCGCAGACCCCGGTTGCTCTGATTGAAAAAGGCACGACGGCCGATGAACGGACCGTTACAGGGACGCTCGCGAACATCGTAAAGCTTGCAGCTGTGATGAAAATCAGCAATCCGGCGATGATTATCATTGGCGAAGTGGTTAATATAAGAGATCAGGTATTCAGTCTGCAGCAGCATGCGGCCCGCTACCGGACTGGCTGAGCTCATAGGATCAGCATCAATGTCAAGACCCCACTTTGTGGGGTTCTTTTGTGATATACTTTATATACATTTTGCGCAGTACTAAGGAGGTAATCACCTATGCAAGTTCAACTGGATGCACTCACTACAGAGCGGCTGCAGGCAAGCCTGGCCGGACAACCCGGCGCCTTCAAGCTGTTTTATGACACCGAGGATTGCGGTTGTAACGGTGTTCTGGTTGTGCAGATCGTAGACGGGCCGAACGCCACTGACATTGTATATGAGCAGCAGCCGTTCACCTTTATCGTTGACCGCCAGCAGGAATCGTTATTCGATGAGGTTATGCGGATTCAGGCGGAGGAGAACTATCCGTCTTACAAGGTGACCAGTGATTCCACACTGTATGGCAGCAATGTCAGAATAAAAGATGTACGCAAAATTCACTGTTAATACTTGATTAATAAAACCAAAACCCATTCTCCAATTCAATTTGGAAAATGGGTTTTGATGTTTATGCAATTACATTGATTTAATATACATAAAAACCCATAAAAAATATATATTCCAAAATAAAAATATTGTAATAAATGGGGACTGAGAGTAATATTTGTTCTCGGAAGGATAAGAATTACAAATAAAGTAATTTTAATAGAGGAATCTATCCACAACTACTGTTGAAGATGGAGCAAAAGTAACGGTCTCAGGTAGCTCAGCAGCAATAGAAGTAAATACCTCCAAATATTAAGGTTAAATGGTGTAATAGTATGAAGTTATCGATCAAATTGAGAATTAGTTTATGCATTGTTCTGAGTATGCTTGTTTCACTTCATTTATTTAACACTGTCAATGCCGCAACTTCTTACAAGATTTCAATTAATGAAAATGAACAAATCAGTGAAGTAGTATTAATTAAGGGCACTAATTATATTCCTTTAAAAACGGCTGTCAGACAGTTAGGCTACCATGTGGAATGGCTTCAGTTAAATCGCACGGTAAACTTGTTTATGCCGGGTAGAACCATTGAAATAAAGACATCAACTGGGGAGTCTAAAGTGAATGGTAAAGTATACCCCGGCTCACCGAATGATATCATAGTGAAAAATGGAATAACCTTAATTACTACGAAAAGACTGGCTCAGATCACTGGTTCTTCATTAAAATTACAAGGTAAATCCATCAATATAAGCAACGGCAATCAGTATGTTTATGGAGAATCGGGCTCGAACTCATTCTGGTTCAGTACGGCCGGGGAATTATACAGTATGGTTAAGAATAGTACCCCCCAATTAATTGGAAAGCTGGATGTTACTTTTAATGAGCAGAGGTATTCAAAAATACAAATTACGCCTATTACGACTACAGGTTCGTTTGTAATCGTAGTTAACACATTTTCAGGTGAACCGCTGCTGATTAACACATCTCTAAAAGTATTCATAAAGAACAATGAGATACTTCAGTCTGCAGTTTTTGGTGATGAGGAAGCACTACAAACATCAAAGATAAACGGTTACTGGGTATTTGCTGACAGCCACAGTATGAAGTATGTTGACGATAACGGAAAGGCTGTCCAGAGCTATAACTTTAGAGATTTAATAGGCAATGATCAGTACTCTATTGATGGATTTGCAGGTGATTTGGTCCTGGTCCGGTCTGAAACAAAAAAGGTATTATGGATTCTTGATACACATACAAAGCAAAGTGCTTTACTCTATAAAGCTATTTTAAGCGTTGATGAGCAGTCATCCATTGAAAAAAATACGGATCCTGCAGATATGCATTATGGAGATAATTTGCATTTGATCTCAGTTAAAGGCAGCATATTAACGTTTTCTTATTTCAGTTATTTACAGGGCGCTAAGGATACAGAATTCACAGTAGAAATAAGTAAAATTAAAAATTATTTATCTGCGCAATAAGGAGAAAGAGGGTTGCTTTTGAAAAAATACAGATGGTTAGTTATTTTAGCAATTGTAGTAATTGCATCTTTAACCACTCTAGGTGTAATCGTAGCGAGCCAAAAAAGTGAACTTGAAAAATTACCTGCGTTAATGGATGCCTCGGGTAAGATTGAGCTGAAAGTTGGTGACTTTAAGCTTGAAAAGCAGCCTTTATTGGGAGACCCAAATGCCCCAGTCAAAGTTATAGAGTTTGTTGATTTCAAATGTCCGTCCTGTAAAGCTTGGGAAGAAGCTAATTTTGCAATTCTAAACGAGGAATACATTAAAACAGGTAAAGTTCAGTTTTATATGATTAATTTTCCGTTTCTCGGGCCGGATTCGATTGAAGCAGGAGTTGCTGCCGAATCAATATTTAAGCAAAGCCCGGATAAGTATTGGGATTTTATGCAGAAGCTATTTCAAAATCAGGGTCAAGAAAAAACGATATGGGCCACGGAGAAGTTTCTGCTGAATTTTGTTCATGATAATATTGATGATATCGATTACGACCAATTTAAAAAGGATCTGCAGAATCATACCTATCTGTTTGAAGTTAAAGAGGATTTTAAAATCGCAGCTGCCAATGGGGTATATGGTACACCGAGTTTTATTGTTAACGGAGTTAAAACTGACGTAGATCAATTGGAGGCTGCAATTCAATCAGAATTAAATTGAGTTCAAAGAAAAATAACGGATTGTTAAAAGAAAAATAACGGATTGTTAAAAGAAAAATAAACAGCAGCTCCTCTCAAAGGGAGAACTGCTGTTTTTTCTTGCTAAGAAGCCTTAATAAGCCGTTCACCCGCCGTCAGCTGTAACGACTATACCATTCACAAAGCTGGGTTCATCAGATGCCAGGAACAAGGCTAGTCCTGCGATTTCCTCCGGCTTGCCTTTACGGGGATAAAGCGCCAGTCCAGCTTGAATACGGCCCATTCCGGCTTTGATCTGGTCCACGGTTTCTTTTGCCGCGTCTGCATTAATATCAGAGACTAGCTGCAGATTCCGGCAAAATTGAACCGTCTTACCATTGTTGTATATACTAGAGTTACTTTTGAGGAGAAGAGGATCGCAGATGAAGTTTATCGGACTCGATATCGGGACTACCTCCATTACGGGGCTCGTGTATTCGCTGGAGCATAAAATGGTACTCTGCAGTATTACAGAAGAATGCGACACAGCTGTTCCTGGAGACCACCAGGAATGGGAAAGACTCCAGGACCCTGAAGTGATCTGTGAAAGTATCGGCCGTATGCTGGAGGAGCTGCTTCAGACGGAGGAGGATGTTATGGGAATCGGCCTGACTGGCCAGATGCACGGCATCGTCTATACAGATGGCAATGGGCAGCATGTCAGTCCGCTATATACATGGCAGGATGGCAGGGCAGCGTTACCTTGTGGCGACGGGATTACATATGCTGAAAAACTTAGAATGTTGACAGGCTATTCTGTTCCTCCCGGATACGGGTTAGCCACCCATTACTATAATCTGCAGCAGGATCTGGTTCCGGCCGTAGCCGTCAGCTTCTGCACCATTGCCGACTATGTTGCCCTCCGCCTGACTGGCGGCATCATGCCTGTTGTCGATGCCACTCAGGCTGCAGCCATCGGAGGCTACAGCTTTACACTGGAAGACTTTGATTATCCTGCCATTGAACGGGCGGGGATCATGGCGGAAATGCTGCCCAAGGTTGTACCTTCCGGAACGCTTGTTGGGCATACTCCAGGCGGATTGCCGGTTTACTGCTCGCTCGGGGATAATCAGGCCAGCTTCCTTGGAAGTGTTCCGTCTCCTGAGCAGTCGGTGCTGATTAACATCGGTACCGGAAGTCAGCTGTCCGCATTGTTACCGGACGGTGAATACAATATTGAAGGGATGGAGACACGGCCTTTTCCCGGCGGCGGCAGACTGGCTGTCGGTGCAGCGCTAAGCGGAGGGAAATCGTATGCGCTGCTTGAGCAATTTTACCGGGAAGTCATCCGTAATTATACCGGGGAGGAACCGGGGGAAATGTACAGCTTTATGGAGCGGCTGCTTGCTAACAGCCTCCCGTCAGCCCAAGGCTTAAAGGTTACTACCCGGTTTCTTGGGACCCGGGCTCATCCGGAGCTGCGCGGCAGCATCGGGCAGATCTCACTGGATAATTTCACTCCCGCTAATCTGGCGCACGGGTTTCTTCAGGGGATAGTGGATGAGCTGTATGCTTTTTATGAGGCTCTGACCCGGGTAACCGGTAATGTGTATACAATCCTCATCGGATCAGGCAATGCGCTGCGGCTTAACAATGTTTTGCGTGAGAAGGTACGTACCGACTTTGGGCTGCCGTTTGCATTCAGCTTGTCCATTGAGGAAGCGGCTGTCGGCGCGGCATTATGTGCTGCTGCAGGGGGCGGCTTCATAACCGGCTTCCGTGAAGCCGGGCAATACATCGGGCTGGATCAGCCGGAATGATCTGTTCGGTACCCCTGCTGCATGAGGATGAAAAGGGCGATCCTTGAAGGCTGGCCTTTTTTGCGATGCAATGGCTATACGGTTATCCAATAGGTACTTGCTCTCAGGAATGGACTTTATCTCGAAAAAATTGCCGTCCTGCGCGGGAGCATCGGCAGTTTCGTGTCCGATATAGAATGCAGCTTAATTGCAATCGTACGGGGCGGAAGGCTATAATAGCTACTATATCTTTTCCAACCCGCACCAGAAAGTAGGATTACTATGAAAGCCGTAATGTTGTTCCTTTGGGGAATTGTCCTGTTTATTTTCACCTGTGCCGCTGATTCAAGCTTTTGGAGCAAGGGGGTAATGCCTTATTTTCACCTGACCCCGAACCCGGATTTTCATAACCTGCTCCAGATGGACATCAAGTACACTGAACTCTTCATCACCCGCAAAATTGGCCATTTTATAGGGTTTGCAATCTTCGGAATGCTGCTCTACCGGATAAATAAAAGCTACATAAAAAGTATCGTCTGGTCCATAGCGTTCGCTGTGTCCACAGAAATTTTCCAGCTTTATTTCGGGCGGGACGGGAGAATTTACGACATGGTCAATGACTCTGCGGGAATCGTCGCCGGTATCATTCTTATAGCAGTGGTTAAAAGGTGGACCGGTGCTGCCGGGCTACAGGCAAGACGCAGGTAATCATTTGTGTGAAAAGACGGCGTTCATTCTAAGAAACAGAATGGGCGTCGTTTTCTTTTAACTAGATTGGCGTTGTCTCCATAGTGGACTAAGCCGGCAGCCTGTGAAAATCAGCAGATTAGCCGCAATGGTAATCAGGAACACGGTACGCGGGCCTGACAGCTCTGAGATCCAGCCGGAAGCTATGATCGCAAACGGCATACCCAGCTTAAAAATAGAACCGGTGATCCCGCTTACCCGGCCGATCAGATGATAAGGTGTTGTCTCCTGACGGAATGTCCAGATGCTGACTGTGCTTACGGTCTCGAAGCAGCCATACAGAAACAGTCCTCCGGCGAGCAGATACGCTGAATGTGACATATAGAACAGAATCCCTGTCAGTCCGGTTAATAAGCACGACAGCGTGATTAAGCGCCCAACCGGAAACAGATTCCGCAATTTAACGATGAGCAGGCTTCCGGCCAGTCCGCCAAGCCCGGCAGCCGAGAATACAATCCCGAGTTCAAGGTTGCTCAGCACAAGCTCATCTTTGGCAAAGAAAATAATAGTCGTATCCACCATGCCCGATGTACTGTTCAGAAACACCACGGCAATGCTCATGGACAGCAGCAGGCGATTGCTGCGCAGCTCGGCCCAGCCTGCCTGCAGCTCTCTCCAGAAGCCCTCTCTGCTGCCGGCTGCAGTCCTTACAGGCTCATTGGTTCTGATAAAGCTTAAGGTTACGAACGCCAGACTGAAGGCAACTGCTGTAAGCAGCAGGGCTTCGTGCATTTTGGGCAGCATCAGCAGCAGTCCGCTCAATACCGGACCGGCAATGCTGATAAAGGTAGTGACGAAGGTATAGGATGCATTCGCGGGTGTTAACATCGAGTGAGGAAGGGAATGCTTGACCATAGCTACCCGGGCATTGGAATAGGCATAGCCGAATGTCATTAGCATAAAGCCGGCCACATAGAACATTGGACCAGAATGATACCCCCGCTCAATCGTCAGATAAAGTGCAGCCAGAATTACAATCTGCAGCAGAATAGCTGTTAGAGACCATCTTTTCTTCTGTACCCTGTCCACAATTACACCGATGAACATCGCCAGCAGCAGGTTCGGCAGAAACTCAATCCCGCGCATCGCGGACATGACTACCGAGGATTTCGTGAAGTCATAGAGTATGAGGGGGAGCGCAAGTTCGTAAATTTTGTTTCCCAACGCCATAACGGCTCCGGCGCCAAGCAGAACCATAAAGGCCGGGCTGCGCCAGATTGAAGGGCCTGCGGGTTCCGTCTGTATTGTTGTTTTGATCATTTTAATCACACGCTCCTCTTTACTAACGGGTTGCCTCAAATTATACTTTTACAAAAGTAGAACAAAAATAGAAAGATCGTTTGCATCCTTTCGCCTTTTAGAGGAGGAGTAGAAGTGGACATAGAGGAATATTATCTGCAGCTAAAAAACCATTACACTGCACAAGCTGACGGCGAGTGGTTTCCGGTCACAATAAACGAACTCGCGTTAGTCTTTGACTGCACCCGCCGTAATGCGCAATTTCTGATTCAAAAGCTGAAAGAGCAACATTTCATCGGCTGGAAATCCGGACTGGGCAGGGGCAATTCATCCCAGCTGGCCCTGCTGCGCAACATAGATGAATTAATTCTCGCCAGAGCTCAAAGCTTAAGTGTAAATGGACAGCTAAGTGAAGCTTTTGCATGCATACAGGCAAGTGAACGGGAAGCGGTTCAAGCTGAATTTCATACATGGCTGGGGAACCGGTTCGGTGTGCAGAAGGAGCGGACTGAGGAGGATATCCTGCGCTATCCGTTCTACCGGCCTGTCCCGGATCTGGACCCGATGAAGGTCGTGCGGCGTACAGAAGCGCATCTAATCAGCCAGCTGTTCGACACTTTGACACGATTTGATCCGTTCAGCAAAAAACTGAAGCCTGGACTGGCTCATCACTGGGAGCATGATGGGACGTACAGACGCTGGACCTTTTATCTCCGCAAAGGTGTGCTGTTTCATCACGGCAAACCGTTTAAGGCTAAGGACGTACAATACACATTCAATAGGATTAGGGAGTGGAACGGAGAAGACTGGCTGATTAATAGTGTGCAGGCCATAGAAGTTACCAGTACATACAGTGTTTGCTTCGAGCTGAAGGAAAGCAATGCGCTTTTTGCACATTTTATTGCTACTGAACGTTTCTCCATTGTACCGGATGATCTGGAGCAGCTGGATGCCAGACGCAACTTTGCACGGCTGCCGGCAGGCACCGGACCATTTAGTATGCGGAGTAATACTGAGTCGATGCTGATCATGGACGCTAATGAGCATTACTTTGCCGGACGTCCCTATTTAGATGTTATTGAAATGTGGGTCTGGCCTGATTATGAGGAGGAGCTGCGGCATACACAGCCGTCCGGACAAACGCAGCTGCTGTATTTTGAAGCGATGGATAAGGGGGAAGCCGAAGAAAGACTAAATCAGCTGGAATTGGGCAGCACTGTGCTTACCTTCAACCTCTCTAAACCGGGTGTAGTTCAGGATTATAGTCTGCGACATGCTATACATTTGGCGCTCAGCCGAGAGCATATGATCCGTGAGCTTAAAGGAAGAAGAAACAAGCCCTCATCAGGATTTCATCCCGGCTATTACAATGCTGATTATGGAAGGGATATATCAATAGCAGCAGCAAAAAAAAGCATAGAACAATCCTCTTATAACGGAGAAACGCTGCAGCTCTATACGTATGAATATTTCAGCAATGAGGAGGATGCCCGCTGGATTATGGCAGCATGCAGCCAAATAGGAGTCCAGATCGAACTCACCATCCTGCCAATCCGTGAATTATCACAGGAAGAGGTGATCCTGCAGGCGGATATGATCTATGCCGGAGAGGTGCTGGGGGATCAGCCTGCCATCACTCTAATTGAAATGTACCGCTCGAAAAACGGGTATATCCGCAATCATCTGCACGCCCCGCTCAGGGCTAAAATAGATGCCATACTCGCTGATGCCTTGATTGAAACAGGTGAGGACGAGCAGCTGAATATGCTTAGAGCAGTTGAAGAGGAGATGAAGCAGCAGCTGAATGTGCTGTTTATATACCATAGTGTGCAGGAAGTCGGCTACGACCGCTCTCTTCACGGCATATCTCTAAATGCGTGGGGGAAGATCAACTATAAGGATGTCTGGGTAAAATAAACCTGAAAAACATCCCGGAAAATACTCCCGGGATGTTTATTTGCTTAAAGTTTATTTAGGTGAAAGGGTAAACCGGAAGAAGTACGGCCGGTTAGCAGGCAGCATAAATTCCTTGTGAATCGGCGCTCCCCAGCTGTCATCGCCGCCGACACCCATCTGCTTGTAGTTCACGCGCAGTACGGTTTTGTCTGAGGCAGGCAGCTTATATACATGGTCGCTTGCTTCAAGCTCATCCGGTGTCCATGGCATTGCATTAAGCTCGAACAGGGAAGGAGCATCAATCATGAAGCCATGGCCGTCAGCACCGTTTGTCAGTGAAGCGAACCTGACATCGGTTTTGTTGCCGGATTCCTGCGGACGCAGGTAAGGGGTGAACTGGTCACTGACCTTACCGCAGTAGCTGCCGACAGCTGCACTGGTGTTACGGTCCCAATGGTTCTCATGCGGGCCGCGGCCGTACCAGGAGATGGTATCAAGTCCGCTGTCCAGCACAAACATCATGCCGAATTCCGGAAGCTCAGGCAGACTGCTGCTGCCCGGATTCAGCTCCTGGCTGATCTCAACGGAGCCGTTACTGCGGACATCGTATTTCACGCGCAGGATAGAATCCGGACCAGTGAATAATACATAGTCTGCAGAGATCGTGCAGCGGTTGTCTAAAGCCTCAAAGCTGAAGCTGATCAGACTCTGGCTGCTTGAAGCTTCTTTCCATACAGCGCTGCGTTTGTCGAGGCCATTACCCAGGTCGTTATCGGTCACCGCTCTCCAGAAATTGGTTCTGGCCGGCTGCAGGAGCTGTTCTTTACCGTTTGCCACATAGGAGTAAAGCTCACCGCTTGTTGTATCAAACGAAACGGAGAACGCTTCTCCGGAAACAGTTACAGTATCTTCCTGCTCGGTCACCTGAAGCGATCCGCTGCCAATGGCAGGGCAGCTGGCGGCAATCCATGGCACCAGAACGAACTGCTCCCACGCAATAACATGCCCGGCTTCAGACCATTCTGTAGCTTCAGCCTGGGTGAAGGAGAGGGTCAGTACAGCTTCCTTATCGTTCAGCAGATCGCTTGCTTCATAAGGAATGGCGACTTCAATGGTTTCACCCGGTGCTGCAGATACCTGCAGAGAGCCTTCCTGTGCCGTTTCACCGTTCAGGGATACATTCCACTGCAGCTGATATTCGCTCAGGTCGGTGAACAGGTAGTTGTTCTTGATCTGGAAGCTGCCTTTTTGCAGGTCAAGGGCAGTGAGCTTGATGTACTGGTAGCATTTTTTGACCTCAAGCAGCTTCGGAGTCACGGCACGGTCAGCGAAGAGCAGTCCATTCCCGCTGAAATTTCCGTCATGCGGGTTTTCACCGAAATCGCCGCCGTAGGCCAGATATTCCACTCCATCTGCGGTTTTGGTCCGGATCGCCTGATCCACCCAGTCCCAGATGAATCCGCCCTGAATGATGTCATATTGATCGAACAGCTCTGTGTAGAGGTGCAGCCCGCCGCAGGAATTACCCATTGCATGGCTGTACTCGCAGAGAATGTACGGCTTTTTCGGATTGTTTTTGGCATAGTGCTCAACTTCATGCGGTCTGATGTACATCGTGGACTCGATATCGCTGGCTGCCTCGGAAGGTCTGTAATGGAAAATGCCTTCATAATGCACCGGACGGGTCGGATCTGCTTCTCTCAGATAGTCATGCATGGCAATAAAGTTATCGCCGCCGAAGGACTCATTGCCCAGTGACCAGATGATGACCGACGGATGGTTCTTGTCGCGCTGCATCATGGAATTACAGCGGTCGATAACGTTGGCCAGCCACTCCGGTCTGCTTGCCGGAACGTTCGTCTCAACGAGCTCTTCCTGACCGTATTGCCAGGAGCCATGGGTCTCCAGATTGGTCTCGTCGATGACATACAAGCCATATTCATCACACAGCTCGTACCAGATGGACTGGTTCGGGTAGTGGGAGGTACGTACGGCATTGATATTATGCGACTTCATCAGCTGGACGTCACGGATCATATCCGCTTTGGAGAGGGCGCGTCCGGTGTCGCAGGAGAATTCATGACGGTTGGTTCCCTTCAAGACAATGCGTTTGCCGTTGATTTTCATCAGGCCGTCTTTGATTTCAAAGGTGCGGAAGCCCACTCTGGTGCTGATAAATTCCTGTACCTGCTGCTGATCGTCAATAACGCTGATAACTGCCGTGTACAGGTATGGCTTCTCAGCGCTCCATTTTTCCGGATTTGCGATATGACGGCTCAGCTGAATCTCTTGAACATCTGTTCCGTTAAAAGTAACAGCGGCCGACAGCGGCTGTTCCCAAAGCGCCTGCTTTTGCGCATCATAGAGCTGTACTTCAACCGAATAAGGATTCATTCCGCTGTTAAAATAATTCTCCAGCTGGAGCTTCACCCTCAGCTCGGCATCGGTAAATGCAGCGTCCAGCTCCGTTACTACAGAGAAGTCAATAAGATGAACCTGCGGTGTAGTATACAAGTAGACGTCGCGGAAAATCCCGCTCAGCCGCCAGAAATCCTGATCCTCCAGCCAGCTTGCATCACACCAGCGGTAGACTTCTACAGCCAGCTTGTTCTCGCCTTCCCGCAGATAAGCGGTAATATCATATTCCGACGGAGTAAAGGTGTCCTCGCCGTATCCGACCAGCTCACCGTTCACCCATACATAAAAGGCCGCTTCGACCCCCTGGAAGCTGATGAATACTGGCTGTCCTGCCCAGCCTTCAGGCACAGTAAAAGTGCGTGTATAAGAGCCGACCGGATTGTACTTTGTAGGTGCAAACGGCGGCTTCAAGTCCGGCTCGGAGACGGCCCACGGGTAACGGACATTGGTATATTGAGGGTAGTCATAGCCCTGGAGCTGCCAATGCGAAGGCACCGGAATCTCGGCCCAGCTGCTGTTATCATAATCCAGGGTATAGAAATCCTTAATCCGCTGCTCCGGAGTCTCTGCAAAAGCAAACTTCCAGCTGCCGTTAAGGGAATGATAGTTCGGGGACGCTGCGAACTCGCCTTGAAGTGCCTGCTCTACAGTTGTATAGGAGATCATGGATGCATGAGCCGGCAGGCGGTTCAGCTGAAAGATTTCGGGATTGTTATTCCATTCGGGATAACCGTTGGCTGGTGGTTGGTAGTCTAGCTTCTTGCGCACATTAACATCTCCTTGTATTGTTATATTCATATTATAGAACGCCAAAAGGCTATAGGATATAAAAGGATATTAGTGTCTTATAATAAAATATGAAACAGGTGGACAATTATGGAGAGCATGATGGTGTTCTGTGCGGTGGATGATACGATTCAGCTGCCGCTGTATGCTACAACAATTGGATACTGGGAGCATCAGGGAGAAACCGCCCGTCCTGCCGGATTTCCCGATTACCAGCTGCATCAGGTGCTGAGCGGCAAAGGGGAGCTGACCGTCGGGGAAAAGCGGTATGTGATCGGACCCGGAGAGATATTCTTCACCTTCCCGGATATTCCTCATGCCTACACACCCATCAGCCGGGAATGGGAGCTGGCGTGGATATCGTTTAACGGAAGAGAGGCGGGAGGTATGCTTTCTTATGCAGGTATCCGGGAATCGGGAGTCCGGAAATTGAGGGATATTGAGCTGCTGGTTCCGTTTCATGAGCTGCTTCAGCTGCCGGATGCCAACGATCTGGACAATAATCTGGAGCGCTCCAAGCTGCTGTATGCGATGCTGCTCGACCTGAAGCGGAATCTCCCGCCTGCCAGCGAGGAGGATGAGCTGGTGCGGATCAAGCCGGTGCTGGAGCATATTGAGCAGCATCTGCATCGGGCGCTGCCCTTGAAGGAGCTGGCAGAGGTGATTTCGGTTTCGCCGCAATACCTGTGCCGGCTGTTTCAGCGGACGGTCCATGACCGGCCGGTGACCTATATCAACAAGCAGCGCATTAACCGCAGCAAGCAGCTGATGTTCCAGCAGCGGGAGAAAAAGCTGTATGAGATTGCCCAGCTGACCGGCTTCGAGAATGCCAGCTACTTCTGTGCTGTATTCAAACGGTTGACCGGGATGCAGCCAGAGCAGTTCAAACAGCTGCACGGGCTGGATAAAGGGTAATAGGAGGAAAGGCACGTTCCGCATCGTCCGGGGTGGACAGCAGAGCGTGCCTTAGGATGCTAGAGAAACTGAAGCAGGCCGAATAATATGAATAATGCTCCGATCGAGATACCTACCGTGCCCCTGAAGGTCATAAGACTGATATAACTGCTGCTGGGCTCGGAATCCCCTTTTACCTTCCAGGCTTCACTCATTTTCCAGGCATAGTCAGGGTGCTTGCGGATATATAAGCCAAATACGATCGATCCAATGCCAAAGATAAGCAATATTATTCCAAGTGCCATACCATCAGCTCCTTTTAACGGTTATATGGATAAATTATACACTACGATGCAACAAAAAGACTTGCTTTAAATACCTGTTCCGGTTATCGTAGATATAAAGAGTCTGCAATAGCTTTTTAAAATCGTGGACATTATAACTCCGGGAAGGGTGTTTAATATGAATACTAAAGTAGATGTGGTTATTATCGGCGGAGGTCCGGCGGGTCTAAATGCAGCGTTAGTTCTGGGCCGGGCCCGGAAATCTGTCATTGTCATTGACGATCTGCAGCCGAGGAATATTGTTACCCGTGAGACACATGGCTTCCTTACAAGGGATGGAGTAAGTCCAAGAGAGTTCCGCAAGGCGGCGCATGAAGAGCTGGAGGCTTATCCATCAGTGAGCCGTGTCAGTGATACCGCTGCAGCGGTTACGAAGAACGAGGATGATTTTGAAATTACGACGGTCTCAGGCGCGATGTATTCTAGTAAGAAGCTGCTTTTTGCTGTTGGAAAAAAAGATCTTCCGCTGTCTGTTGACGGACTCGCTGAGGTCTATGGCAAAAGCGCCTTTGTCTGCCCGTATTGTGACGGCTGGGAGCTCCGGGACAAAAAGCTTATCCTTATTGTGGATGGAACCCACGCACTGCACCTGGCTAAAGTAATCTCCGGCTGGACGAAAGATTACAGCATTTGTACCAACGGGCCGGCGGAATTGACGGATGAAGATCGAGGGGAGCTGGCGCGTCATGGGGTGCTGGTGCATGAAGCAGCAATAAGAGCAATTGAATCGGAGGCAGGAATGGTGCAGCAGGTGGTTTTAGAGGATGGAACCAGACTTCCATGTGAAGGGATATTCTTCGCTCCCAGCCTGACAAAGGGCTCGGAGCTCCCTCAAACAATAGGCTGCGAAATAAATGATGCGGGCAGTATACTTACAGATGAATACGGCAAAACCAACATCCCCGGAGTCTTCTCTGCCGGTGATGCTGCCTCTGAAAAGTATCAGGCAATAGCTGCGGCCGCTTCCGGCGCTCTGACGGCTATTATGATAAATGGGGAGCTGAACGGGGAGGCCTGGGATGCGAGTTGAATTTGAACAGTATATGAGGATACTGTACTATTTAATGTAATTATTAATAGAGTAGACCGGGCAGCCTCACTGCCGATATTGCTGTGTAAAGGAGCAGGTAATGCTATGGATTATTCACTGGAACCTATTATTGATGAAATGAAGCAGGAAATAGACAAGTGGATCGCATACATCAACGATAAGGATGCAGATAAAATTGTAAAGCGTACTACGCTTCAAGCAGGCATTCACGGGTACGCGCTCCTCAAATATGATGGAAGCAGAGCAGATTTAACAGATAATCTGCTGGATTTATCTGTACCGGGCAAAAGCAGGCTGAGTACCAGCGGCGGGCTGACAGAGGAGCAGGTGCGGGAGCAGATCGTTCCTGAGCTTGCCCGTTATATGCAGCATAGATTAAAGGCACTCCCTCCGGCAGTGCTGGATTATCGGTTTAAGTTTGAAGGAAACTTCCAGGTAAGCGGCGGCTTTGTCAAAGTGCCCATTCTCGAATATGTTGACGAGGCGAAGAAGAAGCTGCTGCTGGACCGGATCAGCCTCTATATCTCCAGCAAGCTTGAAGCCGGCAAATATCCGACCAAACCGCTAGAAACTTTTTTCTTAGCCCGGCATCTGCTGGATGAAGAACTGTTTCCCGTCTTGGATTCCGGGAGAATCATTGGCGTGTATGAGCGAATACAAGAGCTGAATAAGGGGAGCAAGCATCTTCCGGAGCACCGCAATACACTGACTGTGGCCCTAAGGAATTGGGTTGAGGAGCAGTGGCTGCCCCGATACTTTGAGAACACAGGCAGCGGGTGGCAGAAGGAATATACGAAGAAGAGCGGTGCCGTGCTGGCGCAGAGCGGGAGCGGACAAGAAGCTGTGGAGCTGGTGATCTATAGTGCAGTAAGCATCCTCAGATATGAGCCTTCCTACAGCAGAAGTACCGGACTCACCTTCCTGAATTGCGTGACCGCACTCGGCAGCACCCGGGCTGACCGGCTAATCCGGGAGGGCAGCGGAGCCTTGGCTAAGGATGTTACCAGGCTGAAGGCTGAACTGGTGGAATGTATAGCTAATGATGTGTTTGCTGAGGTAAGTATCCATATGAAGCAGGAGTCAGGGGAGAGCTACGGTCAGGCGCTCCGGTTCCTGATTACGCTGCTTGAGCGTGGCTTTCCCAAAAGCTATCAGATTAAGCTGAAATCCGCAGTTAAAAGCTGGCTGCCGATCAAAGGACTGGCTAAGTCGGGCACGCACCGTTTTTTTGCGAATGCGCTTGAGTATCCGGAGGTCCACCCGTTGCTGGTAGAGTACGCCAGGGCTGCCATGGAAACCTTCGAATGGTATACGGATACGGAAGGGGAGAAGTGCTGCATGCCTGGCAGCTATGCAGTCTTTGGGCTTGGTCTGACAGACCGGGAATATTTCCCGTTGGTCGGAGAATACATGGAAAAGGTAGACGTTGAACATCAGTCGGTCCAGAATGGGTTCACAGCAGCATTATATGGACATTTCGGCATTAACACGGAGACTCTTTCTATTCTAGTTACGTGTTTGCTGTACAGTACGGATTCATTAAAGCTAAAGATGATGAAAGAGATCGAGGATGAACAGCTGCTCAGACTGCTGCTCAATCAGGTACGCGGTCTCCAGTACTACCAGGTGGAGCATCTTGTGTACCTTATTTGGGGCGGTAAGGACAAGCTGAAGAAGCTTGCTGACAAGGCTGAAGGGGAGAAGAAGCAGAATCTTGAAGAGCTGATGCAAGCCTGCAGACGCGGCTAACTAAAGATCCTTCAGATTATGATGCATCCTGGTGAGCATGTCGGTCATCAGATTGATCTCCTGCTCGCTGAAGCCGTTAAGCAGCTGCCGGATGAATTCGGTCCGTTCCTTGTTAAAGGTAACAATAAGGCTCCGGCATTCCTCAGTCAGCCGGACAAAAGTCACCCGCTGATCATCCGGATTGCGTCTTCTGGTCACCATGCCTTCCGCCTCAAGCTGCTTCAGGTGATTGAACAATTCATGGTGTTCCCTCCTTATTGAAGCCTTCACTGGCTGCTTTACCGATGGTCAGCAGCATGACCGGCAAATAGCGTTCCTTGTCCAATCTGAAGGCGAATAATATCGCGCATATCTTTATCGCTAATCTGTGAATACAGCGGCTTAAAGGCATTCAGCTGATAATCTTTTACTTCCTGGGGCATATAGCCGAGCTCCACCGCTTTGCCATCATGCTGGTTCTCTCCTTGAAGTATATATTTTTATTTGATCCGAAAAAATCTTCATTCCCCGTAGATAAACTGCTCCACTTTGCCCGCAGTCTCATCCAGCTCAGGACTCGAATTGTCAATGACCGTCACACTTACTTCGGGCAGCGGCCAGGCGACTGTTCGGGGGCTGAAGGCGGAGCGGAACTGCTCCCAGTTCCGGAACTTCCAGCCGTCGAGCGGAGAGTTACGGCCGGCAATCCGTTCACGAAACAGCTCTTCGTCCTTCAAGGTGACCAGCACCACCTTCACTTCAACCTCCTGCAAGGTCATGCCGATTCGCGCCAGCTCAGCCTCAATCCAGTCCGGATCGGCAGCCTCCTTGGTGAAGGGGCCAACAACATAAAGATCGGCGGAGAGTCCAATGTTATCAAGTGCGGCATCCATAGTAATCCGGTAACCCAAATCGCGGCAGAGCTTCTTATATTCCTCCGAATCCCGGTCATCCGGGTCAAGTCCGTGCATCGTCATTATTGCCGTGGCAGCAGGGCGTAACAGGATATCCATATCCAGCACAGCTGCCTTACGGCGGGAAGCTACAGCTTTGGCCAGTGTTGTTTTGCCGGCGCCGCCAGGACCGAGAAAAAAGACAAGCTTGTTCATCATCGAATCTCCTTTATTATTGTCATAAGTGAATAGTTACCGGTTTCTGGTCTTTTACCAGTATAGTTCATTGCCCGGTTATCTTGTATAATTACAAAAGTAAATCGTACAAGATGGAGGCAAGGGGCAAATGAAGATTAGACAGATAGAAAAAACGGACAACCGTTTCATTGAGCAAATCATCAGAGAATGTCTGATCGAATTTGGCGGCAACCGTGAAGGCCTCGCCTGGGCTGATGACAGCATGCATGATCTCTACAGCTATTACAACTCTGCTGATAACCGGGCATACTGGATTGTTGAGGAAGACGGCCGGGTGCTGGGCGGCTGCGGAATTGCACCTTTTGCAGAGTCGGATGAGGTGTGTGAGCTGCAAAAGATGTATCTTGCCGGCGCAACCAGAGGAACCGGTATTGCGGCTGAGCTGCTGAAGACTGCGCTAGATTTTGCTGCTCAGCATTATAAGCAATGTTATCTGGAAACCCTGCAGACGATGGGGGCAGCTAACAGGTTCTATCAGAAGCACGGCTTCACTATGCTCGCTGAGCCGCTGGCCGGATCTGAGCATTTTGCCTGTGATGCCTGGTATATTAAAGAGCTTGAAAAACATAACTAGCAAGAGGGAGGCGTTCAGCATGCAATTTCCGGTTGTCAATGACAAGGTTATTGCCCAAATCCGGCAATCCGAAATAGACTTCCTGACTTCCAGAATACAGTCCATTGCTGAACGGGAAGGAAACCCGGAGGGGGTTGAGATCAGAAGTTTTGGTAAAGCGACTGCTTATTACATAAGGACTATGCCCTGGAGCATATTTAATTCGGTAAAAGGGTTAACAGATGATGAAGAGGATCAGATAGAGGAATGGGTCCGGTTCTATCGTGAAAGGGAACGGGACTTCCAGGTTGATGTTGATCCGTATCATTGCAGTCCCAGACTGCTTGCAGCGTTAAGAGCTAACGGTCTGGGCCAGACTGGATTTCATTCTGTATTATACGGGTTGCCTCTAACAGAACCGCCAACCCCGCCGTCCAATATTGAAATCATTGAAATCCGGGAACAGTCACAATTTGACGCATATGCTGAAATACACTGTCTCGGCTCGGGTATGCCGCTGTCTGCCAAGCCTCATTTTATTAACAATAACATCGGATTGCTGAACAGGAATGGATGGATGCTGTTCCTGGCACTTCTTGATAATGTACCTGCCGGAGTAGCGGCAATGCATATCGGTAGTACCGTTGCTTCATGCGCGCTGGCAGCGACAGCACCTGATTTCCGCAACCGGGGCATACAGACTGCACTGCTTCGGCAGAGATTGTACACCGCCCACAAGACTGGCTGCCGGTTAGTTGCTGCACAAGCCGCCTTCGGATCGGTAAGCCAGAACAATATGGAACGCACAGGCTTCCGGATCGCCTGGACGCGCGCAATCTGGAGTCTTATCTAATATACAAGCATGAATAGGAGCTGCCTATGAGAAAACCGGTCATCGCCGTAGATATGGATGATACCATCTGTCATCTGGTCAAACGGGCTATTTACCATAACAACAATGATTTCCCGACGCATCTCCTCCGCTATGAGGAGATGATCGATTGGAACACGGATCATTTGCGACATCCCGACAGTACACAGGAGCTCTTTTTCGGCCGTCCGGGCTTGTATGAGGAGCTGGAGCTGTTTGACGAGCACGTGGTGGAGGAAATGGAAAAGCTGCACAACGCCTATGATGTCATAATCGTTACTGCGGCTGCACCCAAGTCTGTCACCGAAAAATGGAACTGGCTGCAGAAGCATATGCCGTTCATTCCGGCAGAAAATTTCTTTACGGCCAAGCGGAAGCATCTGATTAATTTTGATCTGCTGATCGACGACGGGCCGCATAATCTGCTGCCTGCTGTTCAGGAAGGTAAAAAGGTGCTGTGCATCCCGCATCCGTGGAATCTAAGGGCACGTGAGGAGTATGCATTTCCGCTGATGACCTCCTGGAAGGGTGCGAAGGAGCGAATTGATGGGCTGCTGCTGATGGAGCGTTAATCCGCTGACCCAAAATCTAAGGAACTCCTCCGACTGACTGCCTGTATTCAACGGGCAGCCAGTTACGGAGGAGTTTTTTGTATACAGAGATTAATAGACTGGCAAGCTGCCAGCCGTTTGAAGATCAGGTTCTTTTTTCTGATAAAAGCGGCTGAAGCTGCCTCCGTAATCCCGCATCTCGCTTAGATTGCCACTCTCAGTAATTCTGCCGTCCTCCATAAACCAAATTTCGTCATACTGCTCAAGCAGCTCATCATTCAGATTGTGCGTAATCGTGATTAGTGTAAGATCCGGCAGGGCGAGCAGGCTGCTCTCAATCTCATAGGCAGTCTGCCTGTCAACTGCAGACGTTCCTTCATCCAGAATCAGGATCGGCTTGCTGCGGATCAGTGCCCGGGCCACAGCAACCCGCTGGCGCTGGCCGCCTGAGAGCCGGGAGCCATTTTCGCCGACTGTAGTGGATAGTCCTTCCGGCAGCTGCTGGACATAGGAATACAGGCTGCTGCTGCGGAGTGCCGCTTCCAGTACCGTTTCCGGAAACGGTTCGTCCAGACAGATGTTGTGCTTGATATCTGAGTCGAACAGAAAAACATTCTGATGAATCATTGATGTTATAAGAAGCATGGATTCGCTGTCTAGCGCTGATAGCTCGACACCGTCCAAAGAGACAGAACCGTCATAATCTTCGTAATACCCACTTAGCAGCTTAACGAGCGTTGATTTGCCGCAGCCGCTTGGTCCGATTAAGGCGATTTTTTGTCCTCTGTGCAGCCTGAAATGAATATCCTTGAGGACGGGTTGTCCCTGCTGATAGCTAAAGCTGAGCCGGCGCACCTCTAAAGAATGTTCAAACACAGGTTCAGGCTGTTCTGATTTTGAAGGCTGCCCAGCTTCGCCAGCGAGCTGTTCAATGCGCTCAAGGATCGGCTTCATGCTTCTGATCTTGGGAACATTCTGCATGATGACGAGCACAGGGCCGACCAGTCCGCCGCTTAGCTGGACCAGTGCAACAAGACTGCCTGCGGAAATGTGGCCGGTGATGATTCAGGTAGGCGGCAACGAACATGACGGTAAGCTGGCTGAATATAGCTAATGCCTCCGATATGCTTTCATTCGCAGCAAATAACCGGTCCGCAGCAAAGCTGACACTCGCGGCAGTTTGATTGGCCTGCTGAAATCCCTGTTCACTTTGCTTTTTAAGGCCAAAGGATCGGATCACTTCATATCCGGCCAGAAGATCTTTGATTTGTGCAGTGAACCGGGACATCTCAGAAGATACGGCATTGAGCCTGCGTTGCAGCAGCCTTCCGAACAGCGAAGGGATTGTGAACATCAGAATCATGCCGATCACGAGAATAAGTGTAATCAGCGGGCTTAATGCGAGGAGAACAATAAGGGAGGATATAAAAATTACGGTATTTTGAAAGGTATGCAGGAGAGGCTGAAGAACATTTTCGATAACCAGCTTGATGTCATTGGTCAGTGCTGACAGATAATCTGCGGTATTGGCCGCTTTGAAGTCAGCTGTTTTTTGGTAGAGCACACCGCGGAATATCCGTTCCCTGATCGACACAGTAACATTGCGTACAAGAGCCTTACTGCATAAAGAATGGATGAAACTGGTCAGGCAAAGCATCAGCACATAAATAATGGTCACCAGCAGAATGCGCTGGAAAAGCTGCAAATCTCCCCGGAGAGCGGCATCAATTACTTTTTGCAGCACAAGAGCAATCAGCACACCGACGGCAGCGGCAATCATACCGGACAGTAAAGTTACAGCCAACAGCAGCTTGTTGCGTATCAAAGTGTGTTTCATCTCTACATCAGCTCCATAATTAGATTTATACATAATTTGTAAGATGAAGATAACACACGAATTACAATTAAGTCGAATAAATTAGATTGAAATCGAATATGAGGATATAAAAAAACTCCCCGCATTATGGGTGCGGGAAGCCATTCATCCATTATAAAAGAAACTGTTGCAGATCTTCGATCAGCGCCTGCATGTTTTCTGTATGGAGATGATAATATACTCTGCCGTTGTTTTTCTCGACCCGGACCATTCCGCAGGCAAGCAGGACATTCATATGATGAGACATCGTTGCTGCTGTGAGTCCCAGCTGGTCGGCGATCTCCAGATTGTATTTGGGACTTACCTTAAGTGAGGCAAGAATTTGTAATTTACTGTTATCGGCCAGCGCCTTCATCCGTAGCAGCAAAAGCTCTCTGGAATCAGAATGCTGCTTGCTGGCGATCGGCAGCATATCTACGTATAACCCGTAATAGTGTTTGCCGGATAAAACCATCTGGCCGAGCGGCAGGATGAGGGTAGGATAAACCTCCGGATTCTCATCCTCCAGCATGTCTACAAACTTAATAAACTGCTCATCCTGTTGCCGTTGAATGGACTGAACGTATGCAGGGATTAGCTTGCTGACCTGCTTCTCAATCTCCCGGCGGGCTTTTTCAAAAGCCGGCAGATTTATTTTTACAATTTCTATAAGGGTACGAAGGTGTTCGCGCGGCTGGTGCAGTAGTGTCATCAGCTTCCATTTGGTTGCTTCCTTCAGCGGACTTTCGTTAAGAAAGCGGATCATTTCCGGAAGTGACTGAATGGACGACAGCTCCAGTTCACGGGGAGAATGACTCTGCATCGCTTGCATTTCGTTAATCGTCTTTAGTATTTTATCCTGAACGGCCGTCTCCGCAATACCTTCCAGTGAAGTAAGCCACTCCGGATTTTCACTAAGCAATACCTGCAGAAGTAAGAAGAAGTCTGTCGTATCATCATTAAAAAAGAATACGGCGGTATCATCCGTTTTCCTGTGTTTGGCGAAGCTGCCGATGTATTTTTCCATGATTTTTAAGTGCTTGTTGTAAAAAGCTTCGCCATCCAGGCCAAATTGTTCAAGGTCTTCGACCATTATTTTCCGGTAAGACGGCTGATAGCTTACATATAATAATCCCATCGTTTCAAAAACCGGGTCGAACTGTTCATGAATATGCAGTTTCATAGCGCCTCCGTCAATTCAGTGGTTTGGTACTCATCTAATTAATTATATTGTGGTGTAATTGGATTGGCAAGGTAGCGGGGGTGACACGGACACTGCTACGGAGAAAGTGTCAAAAGAAAATAAAGTTCTAAATTGGAAAATAAAGTGTTAGACTTCCAGTTGGACGCCTGGGTATAACATGGTTAAACTAAATAGGAATGAAGAAAATCAATGAGCACCGGCGCGTCGGAAAGAAGGCGCCTGTTGTCATAGGAGGTATTATAGATGAGGTTGTCGATCCTGGATTATTCGGAAATTGCCGACGGGGAGACTCCCGAACAGGCTTTGGCCCATTCCGTCCGGCTGGCCCGGCTTGCGGAGGGGTGGGGGTATCACCGGTATTGGGTATCAGAGCATCACGGCAACGATGTGCTGGCAGGCTCTGCGCCGGAAATTCTCGCAGGGGCTATTGCTGCCGGCACCGGCCGGATCCGGACCGGATCCGGCGGCGTCATGCTGCCGATGCACAGCCCGTTCAAGGTGGCCGAAAGCTTCGCGGTGCTGGCCGCACTTTATCCGGGGAGGATCGACCTCGGCATTGGCCGCTCTACCGGAGGCCCGGCGGATGTATCGCGAGTGCTGCTGGATGGGCGCAGCGGCTCGTTCCGGCACTATCCGGATCAGATTGCCCGGCTGGCCGGATATGTCAACCGCTCCGGCGGTCAGCCCTTGCCAAGGCCGTTACCCGCGGAGCCGCCGGACTTATGGCTGCTGGGCTCCAGCTCCGGCAGCGCTGAATCTGCCGCGCGGCACGGGATGGGCCTTGCGTTCGGCCATTTCATCAACGGGCAAGGGGGACCGGAGGCCGTGAAGGCATACCGGGAGCAATTTGTTCCTGCAGCTCCCGGCGGGAAACCGCAGGTGCTGGTGACCGCTTTTGCTGTCTGCGGGGAGACGGACGAGCAGGCGGAGATGCTGGCCGGCGTGTTCGACGATTATCTGCTGAACATCCGGGAAGGCGGCGGACTGCTGAGGGTTCCGTCCATCGAGACTGTCGCTGCCAGAGGGTATACGCCGGAGCAGCGGCAGATCATGGCGGCCGGACGCGGACGGATGCTTGTCGGCGACCCGGAACGGATGAAGCGCCAGCTGGTCCGGCTGGCGGACCGGTACAATGCCGATGAGATTATGCTGGCTACGGTATCGCCGGATTTTGGACATAAATGCCGGATGTATGAGCTGCTCGCTGAGGTAATGGGGCAGGCGTGACCCTTTTTTTGCTGGCTGCGCACGGACTTTGGTCATAGGACTTTTCTGCCGAAACGGTTGGGAGAGAACAACGGGCACGCGGGATCAATGAGGGGGAGATCGGAGAAGTTTTTTTCGTAAAAGGGCTGTAGACTTATAACGCAAGGAGGGGACATGACGGTGTACAAGCAGAAGTCAACCGAAACGAACATCAGTGTGCTGGAGTTTATTGAGAATATCGATCATCCGAGCAAACGCGATGACGCTTTCCAGCTGCTTGATCTTTTTACGGAAACGACAGGGTATGAAGCGAAGATGTGGGGGCCGAGCATCATCGGCTTCGGGTCTTATCATTATAAATACGAGTCCGGACATGAGGGCGACGCGCCGCTCACGGGATTCCCCCCCGGAAAGCGAAGATCAGCTTGTATTTGCCAAGCAAAGGATGTTCATAGAAACCCAGAAGAAATAGAGGTACCCCGAGTCTATAGGAAATAATTATTCGTGTATCTCCTTCAGAAATAGATTAAGTAGTATGTAACGATTCGATGCGCGGTGGACAGAAACTCCTGAGATCGAGTCGGGCAAGTCCAGATTAAGTATCATAATTCCCTCTCGTTCAGCAATCTCAAAGGGATTTGGATTTCTTCAACTTTTGGCTCGAAAGTTCCATTTTCTAAGTCGTTAATTCGCTCTAAGGGGATCTCTGTTTTTCTAGTGATTTCGGAGATGGAGAGTCCAGACTGCTCAATAAGATTTGTAAGCCGTATGCGAAAAAGCTTATCACGCTCTTCTTTTACTTGTACGTCCATCTCATCATGGAGCGGCTCATGTTCAATGATATTGGCTGCTTCGAGTAAAGATTCTAAAGAGACATTGTAAGCAATAGCGAATTTTTCAAGAATATCCGGAGTAGGGTAGATTGCTTTTTTAGTTCGCGGATCAATACCGTTCTCCACATTTCGAATATAGGAATGACTAATATCAGTTAACTCTTCAGCTCTTCTATAAGACAAATTGTTTTTTAATCTAAGTTCTTCTAAATGACGACCTAATTTAGTTTGTTTTCTCGCGCGTTCCAGCAATTCTTCCTGAGTCATTTGGAGAGGGCGAGGTGAAGACAGGGGAAACGATAGCTCAATAATACCAAGAAAGTAGCTGATCCATGTGATCGGCTGCTTTTGTTCAATTAAAGGGCAGGATATTTAGTTAACAAGATAAGTGGAGATTTTATGTCGCATTTGACGCAAACTGTTCACTAACGAATTCCAAGAGAGTCCGTTTTGAGGATTTCAATATAAAACCAACATTCATCTAAAACTGGAAAGTCCTTGACTACTGTTGGTTTATTGAACTGACGATTGACTCTTGAAGAATTACTTAACTCGTTTGGCAATTGGATGATCTTCATTCATTTCCAGAAGGTCCCACAAATTTCCGTACAAATCTTTAAATACAGCTACTATTCCGTAAGATTGCTCTTTGGGTTCTCTAACGAATTCTACCCCCCTGGAAATCATTTCATTATAATCTCTCCAAAAGTTGTCGGTGTTTAGAAATAAGAATACTCGACCACCAGCTTGGTTGCCAACAAATGGCTCTTGTTCAGGTTTTGAAGCTCTAGCAAGTAAGATTGTAGTACCGACTGAACCAGGAGGGGAAACGACTACCCATCTTTTATCTTGCTCAGGTTGATAAATATCTTCAACTAATGTAAAGTTCAAAACTTTCGTATAGAATTCTATCGCTTCATCATAATCTTTGACGACCAAAGCGATATGTACAATCGATTGAATCATTTTCTAGTCATCCTCCAATACCAGAATACATTTAGTGTTCTTTATTATCCTATCATATTTGGAAGTGGATATTTTTACTAATTTGACCTTAGAAGTTGCGCAGTACGAAGAAGTTCTGTAATAAAAGAAAGCGTGCTTGTTCAACTAACGGGAAACGTTAGTTGAACAACAAGCGGCAGTCTAAGACTTTATTTATCAAGTCTTGTTCTGCCGCTGCTTCATTTAATGGACTAGTCTAAAACTTATTGTGCAACTGCTGACGATTCTCCAATTCAAAACATTGTTAGATTTATGACTCGAGTCTATACTTTATTTTCCTAGAACAGAAAGCTGATTGACAGACTCTTTGAGTGAGCGATATACTTACATCACTTAAACGTATAAGTTAAGTTATAATTCCCTTTTAAGGAGTGTGCCGCATGGATTTAGCATCCTTTTATCATGAGCCTAAAGGGCCATTCTCGTACGCCTACGACACTGAAACCCTGCATATCCGCATCAGAACCAAAAAAGATGACTTGAAGTCAGTCACTGTACTGGCGATGGACCCGTTCAACTGGAAGCCGGTGTCCAAGGATTCGCATGTCTATGAATTTGCCGTTGATATGATGCAGCGGGTTGAGATGAAAAAGGAATATGTAACCCGTTATCATGACTGCTGGTTTGCCGAGCTTACCGGGTTTAACTGGAGAAGAATTAAATATGCTTTTGTGCTGGATGACGGCATTGAGTGCTGCTTCGCAGGCTGCCAGCGTTTTACGACGCTTGAACGGGACTGGGCTCCGCCTAAGGACTATACGAACTACTATAATTATCCATACATTTTGGAGGAAGACCTGTACGCAGCGCCGGAATGGGTTCCGGATACGGTATGGTATCAGATTTTTCCCGACCGGTTCAACCGAAGTGCCACTGCTGCTCCTTCTGAAGAAATTCTGGAATGGGGCAGTGACCAGCTTGACGGCAATGGTAAAAAGTTCGGCGGTAATCTGCAGGGAATCAGCGAAAAGCTTGACTATATCCGCGATCTCGGCTGCACCGGAATCTACTTTACCCCGCTGTTTGATTCACCGAGCTCCCACAAGTATGATACAAGGGATTATTTCAAGATTGATCCGAGCTTCGGCGACAATGAGGCTTTCGGTACAATGGTAAAAGAAGCGCACAAGAGGGGCATTCGCGTGATGCTGGATGCGGTGTTCAATCACTGCGGTTATGAGCATCCGTTCTGGCAGGATGTGCTGCAGAATGGCAGACGTTCACCATATTATGACTATTTTTATATACTGGATGGAGATAAGGAGATTGTTCCGGACACAGAGCTGGCCGCCAGGGAAGGCTATTATTTCGGGGAGCACCTGAATTACCGCACGTTTGCCTATACAGAGATGATGCCCAAATGGAATACCGGAAATCCGGCAGCGCGCGAATATCTGATCAGTGCAGCCGTCTACTGGACGGAGCGTTATCACATTGACGGCTGGAGGCTCGATGTGGCTAATGAGGTATCCCATGATTTCTGGAGGGAATTCCGCAAAAGAATCAAGGCCATCCGCAGTGATATCTATATCCTCGGGGAAAACTGGCTCTACTCCAATCCGTGGCTTCAGGGCGACCAGTTCGATGCGGTGATGAATTATGAATTTACCTGGCCGGTTACCCGTTTCTTCGGAACCACACTCCAGGCGGAAGATCAGTATTCTGCCCAGGATTTCAAGTATGCCATTAACCAGCTGCTCGTCAGCTATCCCAAGCATGTAGCCCGCAATATGTTCAATCCGCTGGACAGCCATGATACGGCGCGGATTCTGCATTTTTGCGGAGACAACACGGAGCTGGTCAAGCTGACTTATGTTTTTCTGCTGACGTACGGCGGTTCTCCGAGTATTTACTACGGCGGCGAAGTCGGCCTAAGCGGCGATGAGCATCATAACCGGCAGTGTATGCCGTGGAAGCCGGAGGAGCAAAATCCTGATCTGTATGATACCGTACGCAGACTGATCGGACTCCGGCGGCAGAACCCGCTTTTCAGGGAAATTGATCTGGAATGGCTGTCTGCCGGGGAAAGTGAAGAAACAGTGGTTTATAAAAAATCCGCCGGCGGCGCTGCCCTGTACGTGCTGCTTCACAACTCGGCCGATGCTGCTGTTGTTAAGCTGCCTGATCAGCTGCAAAACCGGAGCTTAAGAGATTTGTATAACGGACTGGAGCTGGCAACCGCTTCGGAAATCCGCATGGAGCCTTATTCGTTCCTGTTGCTGGCAGGCGAAGAGTAGACAGGTTGAATATCAGTTGGAGGCAGATGTTATGACAGTCGATAATGTACCAGAGCTTTTGGAGCAAATGAAGATAAGGGTCAGCCGTGAGGACAACCGGGCCGTCTCTTTTACCAATAAAGAAGCCGCCTATTATTACACGCAATCTCATCTGAATGATCATCCGGAGCATGCTTATTTTGAGGGGATGAATGTGGCGAAAAACCGGATTTTCGGCGGATACACCTTATATGCAGACGAGCAGTTGCTCGATAATGAACTGGCTGAAGTCACGGTCAGTCCGTATTCTATGGTCCGTACTCATGACAAATTGACTGAGGAGCTGTGGCTGTTCGATTACCGGAATGTACTGGAGGTCATTGTTACAGGGGCTAGTGCTGAGATAGGCATCTCCTTAAAGGGAGAAGCGCTGGAATATCTGAAGCTCGAAGGAAACACTGCATGGTTCAAAGCGATGGAGGGGGATTGGATCGTTGCCCTGCGTCCCGGAAAAGATCAGCCGGTTAGTGAAAAGGACGGGGTCTTTCTGACAACGGCTGCGGCCGGAGGCTTTTTCATAGCTTGTGCCCGGACGGCTGAAGAAGCAGTCAAGCTGATTGAGGATACGGAGTGGCAGGCTGTTGCTTTAAAGGGAGAGCGTGTGCGGCGTATGGAGGGATTTTTGCAGAATAATGTCTACCTGCGCAGCAGCAATAAGGAGCTGACCCTAGCCTTGAACTGGATCAGCCTGACGATGGATCAGCTGGTGACCAGACAGCAGGGTGAGGGGATCTATGCCGGGCTGCCGTGGTTCAACGAGTATTGGGGGCGTGACCAGTTCATTGCTCTACCGGGTGCAGTGCTGGTCAGCGGCCAGTTCGAAACGGCAAGGCAGATTCTGCTGTCTTTTGCGGAATATCAGAACAGGGATGTTGAATCTAAATATTATGGGCGGGTCCCGAACATCCTGGCTCCTGAAAACATCGATTACCACACTACCGACGGCACACCGCGGTTTATCATTCAGCTGCAGGACTATGTTAAATATTCCGGGGACACGGAGCTTATTGAACAGCTGTATCCGGCCGTGTGCAGCAGTATCGAAGGCTCGATCCTGCATTGGGTGGATGATAAGGGCTACCTCACTCATGATGATAATGAGACGTGGATGGACGCGCGGGATGCTGAGCTGAAATCATACTCTCCGCGTGATACCCGGGCCAATGATATTCAGGCGTTGTGGTACGGCCAGCTGCGGGCAGGTGTTTATTTTGCCGACTATATGCAGGATCAGGAGAAAGCGGAGCGGTGGGGACGAGTGGCTGACAGGTTACAAAAGAATTTTGCTGCCGATTTCCGTGATCCGGCCTATCCGTATCTGGCTGACCGTCTGGATCAGGATGGCGTGCCGGAATTCTCGCAGCGCCCGAATCAGCTGTTTGCCTTTGACCTGTTCGATGACCGGAAATTCAAGGATACTGCTGTCCGCACAGCCTGGGAGGAGCTGGTTTATCCCTGGGGCACGGCCTCACTGGACCGGCGGCATCTGTTCTTTCATCCGTTTCATTTGACGGAGCAGTATCATAAGGACGAAGCCTATCATAACGGTACCGTATGGACCTGGCTGAACGGCATTGCCATGCAGCGGATGATCGAAGCCGGGCAGGAGGAGACGGCCTATGAGCTGTTCAGCAATATGAACCGGCAGGCGCTGGAGCTTGGTGTAGTTGGCGGACTCAGCGAAAACCAGGATGCTTATCCGCAGGAGGGAGCAAGCCGCGCCAAGCTGACCGGTGCATACCTGCAGGCCTGGTCGAACTCGGAGCAGCTGCGGGTATGGTATCAGTATTTTCTGGGTATCCGCCCCGATTTGATCATGGGGAAGATTACGCTTGCTCCGCGGATGCCGCAGGAGCTGAGCGATGTGCAGGTTCGGGTTAAGACAGGGGAAGGAAGCCTTGAAATGGATTACTCGGCTGCTTCTGGCGGTGAGCAGTTGTACGTATACCGCTTTGCGGGAGTAGAGCTGGCTGTCGTAGTCGATATCGTGCCGTTTGAGCTGCTGGAAATACCTGTGGCAGACGGAAATGAGCTGCGGATCAGGATTAGCGGGGAGCAGCTGATGGGCGAGCTGCTGGACGGGAACGGGCAGCTCGCAGGACAATTGGCAGCAGATATGTCTGCTGAAAGAGCCGCGGAGCAGCTTCAAAGCGACCGGATCTTTGCAGGCATACAGTTTGCAGAGCCGCTGGCTTTATCGGAGCACCCGGTGATGGAGCGGCGGACAGCTGCGGTGGAGAGAAAGACAGCTGCGGTGGAGAGAAAGACAGCTGCGTTGGATGGAAAGACAGAGGAGTAAATATATATTTGTTGGCAGGGTAAGTGCTGGAGGAGCTCAATAATTTAGAGCAGGCACATCTGCTTGGAGACATAGAGGGAAAAGTCCCTTTATATTGGCTTGCCTGGGGCGAAAATGCTGATATAAAGGGATTTTTCCCATTAAAGAGGCTCAGTATGGGGTGACCGAGCTGGAATAAGGGGATTTTTCCCATTAATGAGGCTTAGTTTGGGGTGAAAGTGCTGAAATAGTGGGATTTTTCCCATTAGTGAGGATCATCATGGGGTGAAAGAGCTGAATCAAAGGGATTTTTCCCTTTGATCTCATCTTAGGCACTTAGACTGCTGGTTCGCCGCCTCTATGTGCATTCCTCTAGCCCCATAAATGGTCAATGCACATCTATTAACACGTGTTATACCTTTGCCGAGGTGCTGAATTGAGCAAAAAAAGAGTGGCCAGCCACGATGTAGCCAAACTGGTGGCGTAGCCAGGCTGGCGGGCGTATCCCGCAGCGTTGTATCCGCTGTGCTGAATGATACACCGGGCATCGGGGTAAACGCCCAGACCCGGGAGGCGGTGCTACACGCGATTGCAGAGCTGAACTATCATGTCGATGCCCAGGCGTGCAGCATGACGCTGGCTGCAATCGGGGACACTAGGCATCCGCTGTTTATGCATCTGCTTGTAGGGATGCAGCAGGCGGATATCACATTCTGCTTTGCTCACCGGGGGAGCGTAAGCCGGGTGAATCCAGAAGCGCGCTGCTGGACCTGTATCACCAGCGCAAGCTAAAGGGCATTGTAAACGGTTGATTTTCCCAGAGGATTCTTCAAATCATGCGGCGTTGAACGGCCAAGGCTTTTGGTTCCAGATTGTGCTGTTACATGTCTGAGGATGTGATATTCTAGTAAAAGCAAGCGGAATTTCACTATGCTGAGAGGAGAGATTACGATGAAGCTGCTCAATTATGTGCAGGATGGCGGTTACCGGCTTGGTATACATACGGATGCGGGGGTTGTAGACGTTGCCGGTGCTGCAACGGCGAGCGGTCAGGCGGAATTAGCGGGCCTAAATATCCACCAGGCCATTTCAGGCGGAGATGCTGTTCTCGATAAGCTGCTTAACCTTGCCGGTTTCGCTACCGGTAACCCGGACAACAGCCATTTGCTGCTTGATGAAGCCGGACTCACCTTTGGGCCAGCAGTGACCCAACCGGCTAAAATCCTCTGTGTCGGCCTCAACTACCGCAAGCATGCGGTAGAGACTGGATCGGCGATCCCGCAGACCCCGATTCTTTTCAGCAAATTTAATAATGCCCTTGCCGGACATCAGGAGGAGGTGCCGCTGCCCGCAGTGACACAGCAAGTAGACTATGAGGCAGAGCTGGCGATTGTTATCGGCCGGACAGCCAGCAACGTCAGCAAAGAAGAGGCTTTGAATTACGTTTTCGGCTATTGCTGCGCGAACGACCTCTCTGCCCGCGATCTGCAGTTCAAGACCCAGCAGTGGCTGCTTGGCAAAACCTGTGACAAGTTTGCCCCTGTGGGGCCATATCTGGTCACAGCAGATGAAGTACGAGAGCCGAACAAACTCCGGATATCGTGCAGTGTGAACGGTGAGGTGCGGCAATCATCCAACACGTCGGATATGATCTTCCACTGCGATGAAATCATCAGCTATGCCTCACAGCATATGACACTGGAGCCGGGAGACATCATTCTCACTGGCACACCAGAGGGTGTAGTTCTCGGGTATCCACCGGAGAAGCAGGTATATCTGCAGGCTGGCGATGTTGTAACGGTTGAGATTGAAAAGCTCGGCATTCTGACCAATACGATGACGGCTATTTAAATTTATTACAGAGCTAAACCGTGATCCCTGCACTTCAGCAGAGGTTACGGTTTTTTTAGGTTAGGTGTGCTCTATATTAGTAGAGGCAATCCGCCACGATTCTCAATTGGACTGAGAATGACACATCTCCGACAAACCCTGTCGGCATACCCGTTATGCATACACTTTTCAACAATTCCCAAAAAGATCATAACTTGCAGACAAAACCCGGCATTTAAGCACCTGCTGCGGCATAGTCTAGAGTATTCTTAGCGAGTAAATTATTTTAGGAAATCAAGAGGCACAGTATTCCGCTAGGGCTTAAGCCTGCCGCAAGGACGGAGGCCACTGAACAATGGAAGCATTGCTTAACAAATTAGCTGAACAGCATGAATTAACTGAGGAAGAGATCGTCTGGTTTCTCGGGCATCTGACTCCTGATCTGAAGCAGCAGCTTTACAGCCGGGCGTCAGAAATCCGAAAGCAGCATTATAGTGTAAGCGTTTACGCTCGCGGATTGATTGAATTTTCCAGCTTCTGCAGGCGGGACTGCCTGTACTGCGGACTGCGCCGCTCCAATTCCAGTGCGGAGCGTTACCGGCTCACGGAGGACGAGATTATCGAATGTGCGGCGGAAGGCTATGAGTTGGGCTACCGGTCGTTCGTGCTGCAGAGCGGAGAGGACATCCATTATTCTGAGCAGGCAATGACCTCTATTGTCCGGAAGCTGAAGCTGCGTTTTCCGGATGCGGCGATAACATTATCGCTTGGTGAGCGTAGTGAGGTTTTCTACCGTGCATTGTATGATGCTGGAGCCGACCGTTATCTGCTGCGCCACGAGACTGCTTCACGTCTGTTCTATGAATCCCTGCATCCGGGCATGTCGTTCGATCACCGCATGGACTGCCTGCGCATCCTCCGGGAGATCGGCTATCAGGTGGGGGCAGGCTTCATGGTCGGGCTTCCCGGCCAGACACACCGGCACCTTGCCGAGGATCTGTTGTTTCTTAAAGAATTCCAGCCCGAGATGATCGGCATCGGCCCGTTTATCCCGCACAGCGCTACACCGCTTAAACAAGCGGCCGGCGGGACGGTGGAAGACACGCTGGTAATGATCGCGATGGCCAGACTTATGGTGCCGGAAGCCCTAATGCCTGCAACAACTGCAATGGGCACATTGGACCCGTCCGGCCGGGAAAAAGCAATCCAGGCAGGTGCAAATGTCGTCATGCCCATCCTGTCACCGCTGCAGATCCGCAGCAAATACGCCCTGTATGAGCAAAAAATCTGCATGGGTGATGAACCGGAGCATTGCCGCAGCTGCCTTGAAATGCGGATCGCCGTCTCCGGCTACCGGATGGAATTCAGCCGGGGGGATCACTGCAGGTATAAGGCACAACTATAAAACAGTAAGTGAATATTTTCACTACTTAGAATGAATTTGAAAACTTATATTAAGGGAAGAGTGGCGGAGGGGAATTTTGGAACTGGAGGAGCGATAGCGACCGTCTGAAAGCTTTTCGCAGAAAAGCTCGCTACGGAAGCATATGCTGTCTGCGGATTTCTACCGCGAACAGCGGTTAAATCATGAAATCTGCAGACAACAGCGGCCGGAAGTCCAAACATTCTCTGGAGTCACGGTCAATCCCAGGATATATGATCAGTTCATTCTAAATTTGAAATATGAGCTTACCGTCACAACGAAGGAGGAAATCAGTTGTCTACCTTGACCAAGAAAAATGCACTCGGCTTTTATGAAATCCGCCTGGAATCCATCGGCGGGCTTGGCGCCAATCTGGCCGGCAAAATGCTGGCCGAGACCGGAGCGCTGGAGCTGGGCTTTAATGCCGCCAATTTCTCGTCTTACGGTTCAGAGAAGAAGGGCTCGCCTGTTAAAACCTTTGTCCGTTTTTGTGATCCGGAGATTGAGATCCGGGATCACAGCCCGATTGAGCAGCCGCATCTGATTGCTGTTTTTCATGAAGCACTGTACAAGATCGTGAATGTAGCCAGCGGCCTGCAGCCGGACGGGGTGATTCTGGTTAATACCACCCGCGGCTTTGATGAGGTCCGGGCCAGTCTTGCTGTTGAATCCGGTACCGTGGCGCTGATCGATGCGATGGGCATTGCAGTGGAGGAGAAGACCAAGATAAATACCGCGATGCTCGGCGCCATGTTCCGTATCTGTGATTTCCTTGATCCTGAAGCAATGCGTACCGTTATCCGCCGGACCTTTGAGAAAAAGTACCCGCAGCTCGTGGAGCCCAATCTCCGCACGTTCGACCGGGGCTACAATGAGGTGCAGTTCAGAACCTATGAGGTGCCGGAGGGCTCACAGATCAAGCCCTTTAAGCGGGTGCAATCGCTGCTTGGATATCAAACACAGCTGCCCGGCGGCGTAATTTCGGCACAGGGCAACAGTATATTGAAGGATCTGGGCGGCTCACGGGCCGGACTGCTGCCGGAGTTCCATACTGAGAAATGCATCAGCTGCGCAGCCTGCGATAATGTCTGCCCGGATTACTGCTTCGTGTGGGAAGCGGAAGCCGATAAACGCGGGCGCATGCAGCAGGTATTGAAGGGCATTGATTACCAGTACTGCAAGGGCTGCCTAAAATGCATTGAGGCATGCCCGACCGATGCGCTGACCAGCTTGCGTGAAGAGCCGGGATATGCCGAAAAGCACCGTGTTGCCCAAGTGTTCTGTTAATTGAAGAGGGAGGAACCGACCAATGGCTGTTAGTGAAAATCAATTATCTGAAGCGGTGCCGGCTGAGCAGGTCACCTGCTTTGAATCCGGCAATGAAATGGCGGCAACCGCTGCTGCGCAAATTAACTATCATATGATGGGCTATTTTCCGATTACCCCCTCGACCGAGGTTGCCCAATATCTCGACCAGATGAAAGCCCGCGGGCAGCATGACATCCAGCTTGTTGCTGCTGACGGGGAGCATGGCTCCGCGGGAATCTGCTATGGGGCAGCGATGGCGGGTGCACGGGTGATTAACGCCACCAGCTCACAAGGCTTCCTCTACATGCTGGAGCAGCTGCCCACCCAGTCGGGAACCCGGTTTCCGATGGTGCTCAACCTTGTAACTCGTGCGGTCAGCGGACCGCTGGATATCCGCGGCGACCACTCCGACCTGTACTACGGCCTGAACACCGGCTGGGTTATTCTGACGGCAAGTACACCGCAGGCGGTCTATGACATGAACATTATGGCGCTGCGAATCGCCGAGCACTCAGAGGTACGGCTGCCGGTTATTGTGGCGTATGACGGCTTTTTCACCTCACATCAGAAGCGCAAGGTGAAATATTTTAAGGATAATAGCGTCGTTCAGGGCTTTGTCGGACCGAACCCGAATCACAGCTATCCGAATGTGTCTGATCCGTCCCGTCCGGTAACGATCGGGGCTCACATGGGCGGCGATGATCTGCTGAACAACCATTATCAGCTGTCTGAAGCCCTGGAGAAAGCTGGCGGTGTGTACAGTGAGGTTGCCAGAGATTATGCGCTGCTGTCCGGCCGGGAATACAAGGCGCTCGATCTGTACCGGATGGATGATGCTGAATACGCTGTATTCCTGCTGAATTCCGCCGGAGAGACAGCGAAGGATACCGTTGACCAGCTGCGTGCCCAAGGCATTAAGGCTGGCCTGATCCGGCCAAACATCATCCGTCCGTTCCCGGCAGAACAGCTGCGCGGCGCACTTAAGAACGTCAAAGCACTGCTTGTGGGTGAACGGGCCGATTCCTACGGTGCCCAAGGCGGGAATCTCACCCATGAAATCCGCTCCGCGCTGCAGGTTGATCCCGATAACAGCACGATTGTCCTCTCCCGTATCTTTGGACTGGGCGGCAAGGATTTTTATGCCGATGATGCAGCAGCTTTTTTCCAGCTGGCAATCGATGCGGCCGCAAAGGGCTATGCAGAGAAGCCTTTTGACTACTATGGATACTATCCGGGTGAGGAAAAGGATGCTCTAGCCCCCGTAATGGAGCCGCTGCACGGGAATGCCTACAAAACAGGTCTGATTCAGGTCACCCAGAGTGAAGACACCGGACTGCTTAAGGTGAAGCTGCCGCCACTGCGGCAATTGACCGTGAAGCCGCACCGGCTCGCTCCCGGACATGGTGCGTGTCCCGGCTGCGGTGCGCTGTCTGCGCTGGAGCTCTTTTTTAAAGGAATCGAAGGGGATATGGTGGTGCTCTTCCAGACCGGCTGCGCTTATGTGGTTACTGCAAGCTATCCGTATTCCTCGCATAAGCAGACCTTCGTACACAATCTGTTCCAGAACGGGGCAGCAACGCTGGCCGGTATGGTGGATGCGTTCTATGAACTGAAGCGGCGCGGAGAGATCCAGGTTGCTGATGATGTCACCTTTGTCATGGTCTCCGGGGACGGCGGCATGGATATCGGGATGGGGGCCACCGTTGGTGCGGCTCTGCGCAATCACAGAATGATCATTCTGGAATATGACAACGAAGGCTATATGAATACCGGATCGCAGCTGTCCTACAGTACACCGGTGGGTCACATGACCAGCACTTCAGGCGTCGGCGTAGCCCAAAAAGGCAAAAAAGGCCATCACAAGGATACCGCCCAAATTCTCGCTGCCTGCAACATCCCATATGTGTTCACCGGAGCGGAGAGCAATCCCCAGGACCTGCTGCAAAAAGCGGCCAAAGCCCAGTGGTACGCCAACAACGTCGGAACCGCCTACGGAAAAATACTGTGCGCCTGTCCGCTCAACTGGAAAACGCCGGATGATCAGGGCAATGAGCTGGTGAAGGCGGCGGTGGATTCCTGCTTTTTCCCGCTGTATGAGATTGAACAGGGCATCACCCGCATTACTTATAATCCTGAGGATAAAGGAAAACGCATTCCTGCCGTCGACTGGCTGAAGCGTATGGGCAAAACAAAGCACCTGGTGAAGGACGCGGAGCTGCTGCAAGATTTTGAAAATGAAATTGAACGCCGCTGGAGCCGCCTGAAGCTAAGACATGAGCATGAGCTGCTCTAAATCGGGATGGAAGGGAGCCGTCTGAGTGGAACAACATCAACCTTGCAGCAATAGCACCATTGCCGAAGCCGACCGGAAGCTGGAGCAGATCAAGCTGGCCATCGACCAGTTCAAGCAGATGAAGGGTGCATTAATTCCTATATTGCATGAGATTCAGGATGTGTACGGGTTTTTGCCCGAGCCTGTGCTTCAGGTGGTGTCGGCAGAGCTTGATTTGCCCATGAGTGAAATCTACGGCGTTGCGTCGTTCTATCATTTCTTTTCGCTTACTCCCAAAGGGGAGCATGTTATCCATGTCTGCATGGGCACCGCCTGTTACATCAAGGGGGCTCAGGGCATTCTGGACCGGCTCAGCACAGAGCTGAAGGTTCCGGTTCAGGGAACGACAGAGGACAATAAATTCACGCTGGAAGCGACGCGCTGTCTCGGAGCCTGCGGGCTGGCTCCTGTACTGACCATCGGGGAAAAGGTGCATGGACGCCTGACGCCGAACGCCGTGCCTAAAATGCTTAAAGAAGTTAATTAGTTCCCGCCAGTACACGCAAATTGTTAACGGGAGGTATCGGCATGAAGCTGTTAACGGATCTTGATGCCATCCGCACGCTTACCCAGGGACGGCTGGATAACCGTAGGATTAGCGGTGCATCAGGAGAATCGGTTTCGTTCAGATCAGTAATGGTATGCGGCGGCACTGGCTGCACATCATCGGATTCGAATAAAATAATCGCTGCGCTGGAGCAGGAAGTCGCCGGCCGAGGCATCCAGACTCAGGTGGAGATCGTCCGCACCGGCTGTTTTGGGCTGTGTGAGCTGGGCCCGGTTGTGATCGTCTATCCTGAGGGGATTTTTTACAGCCGGGTGGAGGTCAAGGATATTCCGGCGCTGGTCGAGCAGCATTTGGTGAACGGCAAGCCGTATGACAAGAAGATTTATGAGAAAACCCGCCAGGGCGATGAGCTGCTGAGCTTTGAAGAAACGGATTTCTACAAAAAACAGGTACGGATTGCGCTGCACAACTGCGGTGTGATCGACCCTGAAGTGATAGATGAGTATATTGCGAGTGACGGCTACCGTGCGCTTGCCCAAGTGCTTACAACGATGAGCGCCGAGCAGGTCATTGACACTGTAAAAAGGTCCGGCCTGCGCGGCCGGGGCGGCGGCGGCTTCCTGACGGGACTGAAGTGGGAGTTCGCTGCCAGACAGAACAAGCCGCAGAAGTATGTGATCTGCAATGCCGATGAGGGCGATCCGGGTGCATTTATGGACCGTTCGATTCTGGAGGGCAATCCGCATTCTGTTATTGAGGCAATGGCAATAGCCGGATATGCCATAGGTGCGAACCAGGGATTCATCTATGTGCGGGCAGAATATCCGATTGCGGTCCAGCGGTTCTCGAAAGCGCTGGATCAGGCCAGGGAATATGGCTTGCTGGGCGATGATATTTTCGGGACGGGATTTGCTTTCAACATTGAGGTGCGTCTTGGTGCAGGCGCGTTTGTCTGCGGGGAAGAAACCGCGCTGATCCACTCGGTAGAAGGGCACCGGGGAATGCCGACACCGAAGCCGCCGTTCCCCGCCGTTGAAGGGCTGTGGGGCCAGCCGACCATTATCAACAATGTGGAGACGCTTGCCAACATCGGCCAGATTATTCTGAACGGGGCAGAGTGGTATGCCGCAATTGGTACTGAAAAGTCCAAAGGTACCAAAGTGTTCGCGCTTGGCGGCAAGGTGGTGAACACCGGCTTGGTCGAGGTACCGATGGGCATCACCCTGCGAGAGGTTATCTTTGAGATCGGCGGCGGTATTCCCGGCGGCAAAAAATTCAAAGCCGTCCAGACCGGCGGCCCGTCCGGCGGCTGTCTGACCGAGGAGCATCTGGATTGCACGATTGATTTCGATACCCTGACCAGCCTCGGCTCGATGATGGGCTCGGGCGGAATGATCATTATGGATGAGGATACCTGCATGGTCGATGTCGCCCGTTTTTACCTAGATTTCACCAGGGATGAATCGTGCGGAAAATGTACCCCGTGCAGGATCGGGACCAAACGTTTGCTGGAGATGCTGGATAAAATCACTTCCGGCAAAGGCACGCTTGAGGATCTTGAACATATGGAGCAGCTGTCCCTGCAGATCAAGAACGCATCCCTGTGTGCGCTGGGGCAGACGGCTCCGAACCCGGTACTGTCGACTTTAAAATATTTCCGTGAGGAATATCTCGCTCACATAACGGACAGCAAATGCCCGGCCGGTGTCTGCAAAGCGCTGATCTCCTATAAGATTGATGCCGAGCTGTGCCGCGGCTGCAGCCTATGTGCCCGGAAATGCCCGAGCGACGCGATTTCCGGCAAGATGAAGGAGCCATATGTGATTGATAAGGCGGCCTGCATCAAGTGCGGCGTCTGCTTCGATGTATGCAAGTTCAAGGCGGTAGCGATAGTCTGACGATAGGAGTGATCAGCTTGAACACGGTCAAAATCATGATCGACGGGATCGAGACGGAAATCGTCAAAGGCACCACGGTGCTTGAAGCCGCCCGGGATCAAGGTATAAATATTCCTTCTCTTTGTTATCTGCAGGGAGTTAATCATTCCTCCAGCTGCCGTGTCTGTGTGGTCGAGGTCGGACCGCGGCTTATCGCCTCCTGTACGCTGATCGCCGAGGAAGGCATGAAGATTCAGACGAATACGAAGAAGGTCCGCGATGCCCGGAGGACATCGGCCCAGCTGCTGCTCTCCGATCATGACCGGGAATGCCTCAGCTGCTCACGCGGCGACAATTGCGAGCTGCAGAGTGTTTCGAATTCGCTTAACATCCGCAAAGTGACATATACCGGTGAGCATTCCAGCCGGGAAAAGGATTATTCGTCTCCGGCAATTGTACGCGATGCCTCTAAATGTATCCTTTGCGGCCGCTGTGTCGGTGCCTGCGGGACGGTTCAGACCGTTGGTGCTATCGGCTTTGCCAAGCGGGGCTTTGACACCGTCATCTCTACAGCCTTCGGCCGTCCGCTGGCGGAATCTACCTGTGTCAACTGCGGCCAATGTATTATGGCCTGTCCGGTTGGCGCTTTGACCGAGCATGAGAATATCCGCGATGTATGGGATGCCATCGCTGACCCGGACCAGTATGTCGTTGTGCAGACGGCCCCTGCAGTAAGGGTAGCTCTTGGCGAAGAATTCGGCCTGCGTGTCGGTACCCGCACAACCGGCAAAATGGTTGCCGCGCTGCGCCGGCTCGGCTTCGACAAAGTGTTCGATACCGTCTTCGGGGCGGATCTGACGATCATGGAGGAGGGCACCGAGCTGCTCTCCCGGCTGTCCAGCGGACAGAAGCTCCCTTTGATGACTTCCTGCTGCCCGGGCTGGGTGAAGTTCATGGAGCATAACTTTCCAGATATGCTCGATAATCTGTCTACCTGCAAGTCGCCGCATGAGATGGAAGGGGCGATGGTTAAATCCTATTTTGCCGGCAAGCTTGGCATAGATCCGCAGAAGATAACCGTTGTCTCCATCATGCCCTGCACGGCCAAGAAGTTTGAAGGCGCACGTGATGAGCTGTCCAATAAAGATATGCAGGATGTGGACTGGGTGCTTACAACCCGCGAGCTGGCCGCGATGATTAAGGAGGCCGGGATTGATTTTGTTAATCTGAAGGATGAGGAATTCGATAACCCGATCGGTGTAGGCTCTGGAGCCGGTACAATCTTCGGAGCGACAGGCGGGGTGTCCGAAGCGGCTCTGCGTACTGTTTATGAGCTGGTCTCCGGCCAGCCGCTCGATACGATTGAATATACCGTTGTTCGCGGTATGGATGGCATTAAGGAGAATACGGTCGAGCTTCCGGACGGCCGCAAGATCCGGACAGCTGTTGTCCACGGGCTCGGCAATGCCCGTAAATTAATGGAGGCGATGCAGCGAGGGGAGAAAAGCTATGACTTCATGGAAGTCATGGCCTGTGCCGGCGGCTGCATTACAGGCGGAGGCCAGCCGATTCTAAGCGCTGCGGACAGCAGCCGGCTGGATGTCAAAGCGCTGCGCGCCAAAGCGATTTATTCCGAGGATGAAGCCCAGACCGTCCGCAAATCCCATCATAATCCGTTCATCAAGCAGCTCTACGATGAGTTCCTTGGCGAGCCGAACAGCCATCTGGCCCATGAGCTGCTGCACACGCATTATACGGCGCGGACGAAGTATTAAGTAATTAGATGATTAAGGAGGATGGCACATTTGCGCAAGGATTGGGAACCGGCGGACTTCATCGACGACGCGGAGATTACAGCCAGCCTGCAGGAAGCCAGGCGGATGGCCGGGAACAGGAGCGTAGTCCAGTCAATTTTAGATAAAGCGAGAGCCTGCAAGGGGTTAAGCCACCGGGAAGCGGCAGTGCTGCTGGAGGTCATGGATGAGGATATACTGCAGGACATTTACAAGTCAGCAAAAGTCATTAAGGAGAAAATCTACGGCAACCGCATCGTCCTGTTTGCACCGCTGTATATCAGCAACTACTGTGTCAATAACTGCGAATATTGCGGCTACAAGCACTCGAATCAGGATTTTGTGCGGCGGAAGCTGGGCAAAGAAGAACTGGCGGATGAAGTCCGGGTACTGCAGGAACTGGGTCACAAACGGCTGGTGATCGAAGCGGGAGAAGATCCTATCCAATGTGATATTGATTATGTGGTTGATGCCATCAGAACGGTCTATTCCGTCAAAGTGGATAACGGCAGCATCCGCCGGGTCAATATCAACATTGCCGCAACTTCAGTCGAGGATTACCGGAAGCTGAGGGATGCTGAGATCGGGACTTACATTCTTTTTCAGGAGACCTATCACAGGCCGACTTATGCTGGGCTTCATCCGAACGGGCCCAAACACGACTATGACTGGCATACCACCGCGATGGACCGGGCACAGCTCGGCGGAATTGATGACGTTGGTGTAGGTGTATTGTACGGATTGTATGACTACAAATACGATACAGTGGCCATGCTGATGCATGCAGAGCATCTGGAAGAACGTTTCGGTGTAGGCCCGCATACCGTCTCCGTCCCGCGGCTGCGGGAAGCGGCGAATGTAAGTCTGAAAACGTATCCATACCTGGTTAAGGATGACGAGTTCAAGCAGCTGGTTGCCGTCCTGCGGCTGGCGGTTCCCTATGCGGGGATGATTTTGTCCACACGGGAGGAGCCGGCATTCCGGGATGAAGTCATCCAGCTCGGCATTTCCCAGGTCAGCGCCGGATCAAGCACCGGGGTCGGCGGATATATGGAAGCGAAACAGGGCACGGCAGGCTTTTCAAAAGAAAAACCGCAATTCGAGGTGGGCGACCACCGTTCTCCGGAAGAAATTATCCGCGGGCTATGCAGGGACGGTTATGTTCCCAGCTATTGCACAGCCTGTTACCGGGAAGGGCGTACCGGCGACCGGTTTATGCGGCTGGCCAAATCGGGGCAGATCCATAACGTATGCCAGCCGAATTCGCTTTTGACCTTCAAGGAGTATCTGCTGGATTACGCGGATGCTGAAACCCGGGCCCTGGGTGAAGAAATCATCCGTAAAGGGCTTGAAGACATACCCAAGGAAGCTGCACGCAAAATCACCAGGGAACGGCTGCAGCGGCTGGAGAACGGGGAACGGGATCTGCGCTTTTAATAGACCCATAAGGAGAGATTGGCCATGCAAACTACACCGCAGCCGGGCAAGATGCACATCGCAGTCTTCGGCCGGCGCAACTCCGGGAAGTCCAGTCTGATTAATGCGCTGACCGGCATCCCTTATCAGGTGGTCGGCGATCAGCCGGGCACAACGACTGAACCGGTGTTTCAGGCTTATGAGCTGCCCAAAATCGGCTCCGTCATCATTATTGATACCGCAGGCATTGATGAAGATAAAGATACTGAACCTTTCCGGGTACAGAAGACCCGCGAGGTTATGGATTTGACCGATCTCAGCCTCCTGATTTTCTCCGGTGAGGAGGATGATTATAAGCTGGAGAAGGAGTGGTATCAGGAGCTTGCCAAGCGCCACATTCCGGTCATCGGCATAATTGCCAAGGTGGATGATCATTATGTGGATCTCGACCAGTTGAAAAGCGCGCTGAACATCCCCTTCGTCAAGGTCAGCTCCCGCAGAAACATCAACTTTGGCAGCCTGCGCCATGCGATCCGCGAATTTGCCCCTGCCGAATTTGAACGGCCTACCATCCTTGGCGATCTGGTCCATCCGGGGGAAGTCGTCGTAATGGTCATGCCGGATACGATTCCGGCACCCAAATACAGGCTGGTGGCTTCCCAGCAGCAGATTCTGCGGGATCTGCTCGATCACCATGTGATGGCTCTGTCCGTTACAGAGGTGGAGCTGCCTACGCTGCTGATGAATCTGAAGGGCATGCCCGATCTGGTCATTACGGACTCCCAGGTGTACGACAGTGTAAACGAGATTCTGCCGGCCAATGTTCCGCTGACTACCTTTGCGATTCTGATGGCACGATTTAAGGGGGATCTGACCACCTTCGTAAAAGGCGCAGAAGCGATTTCTACGCTGAAGCCGGGCGATAAGGTACTGCTGTCCGAAGCCTGTATCCATCATCCGCATAACGGTGAAATTGACCGCGATCTGGTAAAAAAGAAGCTGCAGGAGACTGCTGGCGGCGGCCTGGAGATTACAGCGAGTGTCGGCCCGGATTTCCCGGCAGATTTGTCGGGCTATAAGCTGGTTGTACATTGCGGCGGCTGTATATTTAACCGCAAGCAGCTGATGACAAGGCTGGCGGATTCCGGTGCCCAAGGTGTGCCGATCACGAATTACGGCATTGCCTTTGCATACTTCAAAGGCATTCTGCCGCGTGTGCTGGAGATCATGCAAGTGAAATCATAAGGGGAGATCTTTGTGGAGACAGACGGCGGATTCCGCCTTGAACGGGATGCGCTTGGAACATTGGAGGTGCCGGCCTCTGCTTATTACGGCATCCATACAGCCCGGGCGATGGAGAATTTTGCTGTGGGCTGCCGGAGGGTCAATCCTCATCTGATCAAGGCACTGATAATGGTGAAAAAAGCGGCAGCACTGGCCCACCTGAAGCTGAACAGCTATCCGCCTGAGATCGCGATGGCGATTGTGCAGGCTTGTGACGATATTCACGTTGGAGAATACGCAGACCACTTCCCTGTGTCTGCACTCCAGGGCGGGGCCGGTACGTCAACCAATATGAACATCAATGAAGTATTGGCGAACCGGGCGATAGAGCTGCTGGGAGGAATACGAGGGGATTATACCGTGGTCCACCCGCTGGACCACGTGAACTGCTGCCAGTCCACCAATGATGTCTACCCGACAGCGCTGCGGATCGCTGCGGTGGGTCTGGTCCGCAGGCTTAGTGATGCTTTTGCGTCCCTGCAGGAATCGCTCCAGAGGAAGGAGCTGGAGTTCGCAGATGTGCTGAAGCTGGGCCGCACGGAGCTGATGGATGCTGTTCCGATGACTGCCGGCCAGGGCTTCGGGGCGTATGCCAAAGCGATCCAGCGTGACCGCTGGCGCCTGTATAAGGCGGAGGAAAGGCTCAGGGAGATTAATATCGGAGGAACGGCAATCGGCACGGGGATCAATGCGCCGCTCCGGTATACCTTTTATATCACCGGACTGCTGCAGGAACTGACCGGATACGGGCTGGCCCGCAGCGAATATCCGATGGACCCCACGCAGAATATGGATGTTTTCGTGGAAGTATCCGGTCTGCTGAAGGCGGCGGCTGTAAATCTGCTCAAAATCTCAGGCGATCTGCGGCTGCTGGCAAGCGGACCTTCGGGCGGCTTTGGTGAGCTGGAGCTGCCTGCAGTGCAGGCCGGATCTTCCATTATGCCCGGCAAGGTCAATCCGGTGATGGCCGAAATGCTGAGCACAGCAGCGATGCGGGTGATCGCCAATGATGCGGCAGTTACACTGGCTGCCAGCAGCGGGCAGCTGGAGCTGAACGCCTTCATGCCGCAGATAGCTGATGCGCTGCTGGATTCCCTCGAGCTGCTGGATCAGGCAGTCTGTTTATTCACCGTGCGTTGTGTAAACGGAATCAGGATCAGTGCAACGCGCTGCAGGGAACTGCTGGAGCATTCCACGGGGCTCGCTGCCGCTTTTGTCGGGCCTATCGGATATGAGCGCAGTGCAGAGGTTGCCATTCAGGCCAGGGCGGAAGGGAAGTCGATCCGGCAGGTGCTGCTGGACAGAGGGCTGCTCTCTGTGGAACAAATTGACGGAATTTTGCGTCCCGAACAGCTCACTACACCCGGTGTACCCGGAAGAAGGAGTGAATAAAGTGAGCCTGAACGAATCACCGCGGGCAAGCCGTCTGCATATTGCCGTATTCGGCAGGCGCAACGCCGGCAAATCCAGCCTCATCAACGCGCTGGCCAGACAGGAGGTCTCTGTAGTATCGCCTGTTCAGGGGACCACAACGGATCCGGTCTATAAATCAATGGAGCTCCTGCCGCTCGGACCGGTGGTGTTAATTGATACCGCAGGGCTGGATGATGAAGGCGAGCTTGGCGAGCAGCGGAAGAAGAAGACGATGGAAGTGCTGTATAAAACCGATGTGGCTCTACTTGTGATTGACGCACTTGAAGGCGTTACAGCGTATGACGAGCAGATTGCCGGCTTGCTTAAGGAACGGAATATCCCGGTCATCGGGATTTTAAATAAAACGGATTTGCTGCCGGCGGAAAATGCAGACCGGGATTCTGCTGTGCAGGCTGATACATGCCGGGAGCAGTTCGGATTCCGGTTCATGCCTGTATCGTCTGCTGCACAGAAGGGGATAAATCGGCTCAGACAGGCTCTGTCTGCTGCAGTGCCTGCTGAGGAGGATAAATTCCGGATCATCGGCGATCTGCTGTCGCCAGGTGATTTGGTTGTGCTGGTTACGCCCATTGACAAGGCGGCACCCAAAGGCAGGCTGATCCTGCCCCAGCAGCAGACCATCCGGGATATTCTGGAGAGCGATGCGGTTGCCGTTGTGACAAAGGAACATGAGCTGAAGCTGACGCTGGAGAGCCTCGGACGTAAGCCGCGTATGGTTGTAACTGACTCCCAGGTGTTCCTGAAGGCAGCCGCGGATACGCCGCCGGATGTTCCGCTAACCTCCTTTTCCATTTTGTTTGCACGCCATAAGGGCGATCTGGAGGAGCTGGTCCGGGGAGCCAGGGCGATTGACCGGCTGCGGGACGGTGACAAGGTGCTGATTGCCGAGCCTTGTACCCACCATACGCAGCCGGATGATATCGGCAGCGTCAAGCTGCCCCGCTGGATCCGGCAGGCGACCGGCCGGACACTTGAGTTCCATCATGCGAATGGAATGAGCTTTCCCGACAATGTGCAGGACTATGCACTCATTGTCCATTGCGGCGGCTGCATGATCAACCGCCGGCAGATGCTCTGGCGGATGGAGCAGGCGGCAGCCAGCAGGGTGCCTATTGTGAATTATGGGGTAGCCATTGCCCATGTCCAGGGGATACTGGAACGGGCGATCTCTCCGTTTCCGCTTGCCCGGCTCGCCTGGGAGGAGGAGTGTGCTGCGGACAGAACACTTACCGATGAATAGTGATCGCTACCCCGCCGCTCATTATCTAAACAGTAAGACCAGCCCGCCAATCCGGGCTGGTCTTGTTTATTTAGACTCAAGTTGGGGCGATCAACGGCAAAAATGCCTTTGATTTCGGCGAAAGTGGCTGGATACGCGAAATGAGAGGCAAAAATGCCTTTGATTTCGCCCGTTCCATGGCCTTTAGCACAAGCCTATCAGGGCTCAGCCAGTCAAGTCACCTGACTCCGGCATCATCCAGCCGAATCATTGCCACCTCGCCGCTGCTGTTCACGCACCAGAATTCCAGCGTCAGGTTCTGTTTGCGGTCAATGTAGCCAACAATATCAGCACCCTGCTCACCCGATTTGTAATATTTTTTGCCGTAGAGGGACAGGACCTTTTCTTTGGAATCACCGATATGTATGCCTTTAGCTGTGGTAAGCGGGTTATCCGGACCGGAGATGATCAGCCGCATGATGGTACCCTTATCTGGTCCATTGTTTATAGAAGCTGTCGCTAATCCGCCTTCCCATTCATAATAGTCGTACATCGTATTATCTTGCTTATCCAGGGGCTGTTGATACTTGCCGGTGAATGAGCTGCTGCTGATATTTTCCCCGATTTTCACGCCTCCGACCGACTCTGCAGAGAGATCAATAGACAACGCCAACATCTGTGGCCGGATAAACAAGCAACCGGTCAGGATCACTGCGATCAATCCGATTGCGGTGCTCCAAATCATTTTTTTCGTACGCATAAATCCTCCATTTGCTAAAATTGAACTCTATTAGAATAGCTTAATCACTCAATGTCAGTTTATCATAACTTTATATTATGAAAAAGTTGCCAGAAATCAATCGTTTTTCCTGCACAAGGCGTCTTACATATAGATACACAATATAGGGGCCCCTATATAGAAGCTGTATTTCCAAAAGAGAGGGGGAGCGGGATAGGATGGAGCACACGATGAACGAGGTCCGTTCTGCGGACCTGGCGCATTTGGATGAGGAGGCTTTTTTCGAACGGCTATATGTCGAGCACCGCAAATTGTATGCAATTGCCTTCAGTTATATGCGGAATGAAGCGGATGCGCTGGAAGTGGTACAGGAAGCGTCCTGCCGGGCATGGATCAAGCGTAAAAAGCTGAAAGACGGACAGGCCTTCACACCCTGGCTGATCCGGATCACCATCAATTGCTGTATGGACGAGCTCAGGCGCAAAAAACGGGTCTTCCCGTCCGAAAAGCCTGCGGAGGAAGCTGCACAGGAGATGCAAAGCAACGAGCGTATTGATCTGGAGCGGGCGATACACCAGCTGAAACCGAAATACCGGCATGCCATCGTACTGAAATATTATCAGGACATGACAGTGGCGCAAATCGCTGAGGTGCTGAAGAAGCCGGAAGGTACAGTCAAAACCTGGCTCCGCGACGGACTGAAGCAAATGCGTTCCTATCTGCAGAAATAAGGGAGGCGAGACGATGAAAGATATAGAAGAGCAACTGCTGCACCAGAATGCAGATGAAATGAAGAAGCAGACGGAGGCCATGCCGGAGATGAGGATTGTTCAGGCGATGCAGACCGGTATCCGAAAAGGGAAAAAGCAGTCCGTGAGAAAACGGGTGATGTCAGGCGTTAAGGTCACAGTGGCTGCTGCCGCTGCTGTCCTGCTGCTGTTTACTTTTTTTCATACTCCTGAAAAAGCTGTGGAATACACGGTCCAGACTGCAATTCCGGATAATACCGGAACAGCTTCCGGCCAGTTCGATGCTTCATTGATCAGAGACAAGACTCTGCGGAATGCACTGGATCAGAATCTGCTCCGGCCGGTAAACAAAGGGGTGGAAAAAGCAGGCTTTAAAGTGGAAATCAAGAGCGCTGTAAGTGACGGGCGGCGGGTGTTTATTATATACAGTGTGCAGAATAACACAGATCAGACTGTAAGCCATGCTGATTTTGGGCTTGATTTTGGAACGTTTGAAGTGGCAGACATCGGTGCCAGTTTGGAGATGCTGGGTACAAACAGCCAGATCCAAGCGGGGCAAACCCTTTACTTTGTCTATTCCAATAATCTCTCGCCTGACATGGATTATCCGGAGGACGTACAATATAAGGTTGTCCTGACTCAGACTTCGGATGAAGCCTTAAGCTCAAGCAGCAATAAATACCGAACAAGCCTGGATGTGTCGTTTAAACTGGATACGGATATGTTAAAGGCGCGCAACCGGCTTTGGACTGCCAAGCAGGATCTGACGGTAGCCGGTCAAAAGCTTAAAGTGAACCAGGTGCTGTTTACTCCGCTAAGCACTTACGTGGATTTGGAAGCGGATGAGCGTAATACCAAGCAGGTTAACGGATTGATAAATCCTGTGCTGATCGGCAAGAGCGGAGACAGGATTATTAAATCCTATTATCCAACCGTTATTACAGCAGACAATTCAGCGCTCTGGAAGGACCGGTCCCATTTTACGCTTGTATACACCAGTAAAGATTATCTCAATCTGGACAACCTGTCTCTGAAAACCTTCGGGATTGCAGCGGTTGATAAGGATCAGATGAAAATCGTTGTCGATCTGAAAAAACGGCGGATTGTTGAAGCACCAGACGGCTTTTCGATAAAAGCTCAGGGGGAATCAGCAAAATCGGGTGTAATTACTTTCCGGAATAAGCGGGAAGACATTGAGACACAAGACAGCTTCAATATGCGTCTGGCAGAAAATTATACGGACGCTAACGGAAAAGTGTATACGAGGCCGGGTGGAGAAGGGGTCTTTACACAGTCACTGTCCCGGGGTGCCAAAACCTTTGATGAGGAATACGATTACAACTTCGGATTACAGGCTATCGATTATCCGCAGCCGCTGACTGTAGAGATAGAGCGCTACTGGAATCCGGTGCTGGATACGCAGTCGATAGAACTTATTCCTGCACAAAAGTAAATTTGATCAAAGCACAACAAAAACAAGCCGATCCTGCTATTAGCAGAATCGGCTTGTTTACATTAGCTTGATATGGTGATGTTTCCCGGCTTAACGGAAATTGCTGAACCATCCCCAGTCAAAACCGGAGGATTGATCCCGGGACGAACTGCCGGAAGAATCTGATTTGTCGGCTGCAGAGTCTGTGTCAGGAGCGGTTTTAGTTACGGTGTCTGTTTCAGTTTGCGGTTTAGCCGTGCCAGATGTATTATCTGCTGCACCAGCAGCTGGGCTGCTGTTTGAGTCTGCTTTTGATCCTGCGTCTGCTTTGCTCGCATCTTGACTTTCAGCGGGTAATACTCTTCGCGCAGAGGTGTAATGCTCATCCCACCAGCCGCTGTTCAGATCAGTAACCGTTACGCCGCCTTCCCCATAGGTGTGCAGGATTTTGCCATCGCCGATATAGACTGCGACGTGGTGAATGGGGGAATAGAAGAACACAAGGTCACCCGGTTTCAGCTGGTTTCTCGAAATGGAGGTCCCGTCCGTTGACTGTTGCTTGGACGAACGGGAAAGCGTTATTCCATGCTGGCCAAAGATTAAGTTTATTAATCCTCATACAAATCACGTTGATTGCCTTCACGGAACTTACGGGGAGAGATGCCGATGACTCTCGTAAACAGGATTGAGAAGTAGTTGGCATTGTCGTATCCGACCATTTTGGCGATTTCCCAGATTTTTTTGTCCGTGATGGCCATCAGGCGCATCGCTTCACCCATCCGGCGCTGGATTAAATAATTGATCGGTGAGATGCCGAAATTATTTTTGTACATATGTACCAGGTAATAGGAATCAATGTGAAAAAGCTGTGCCAGGTCGGCAAGGGTCAGCTTGCGCCGGTAATTCGTATCCAGATACGCTTTGATCTGATTGGCGAGTGAAGCCTTTTCTTCCTTGGCCGTCCTGTTCTGTACAAGAATCATCCGTTCAAGCAGCAGCAGAATCGCTTCCAGCAGATGCTGTGAGATCCGCTCATAGCCTCTGTTACGCAGCGAAAATTCATTGCAAAGGGCCTGAATCAGCATGGCCAGCTCACCCGTGTATGCATTAGAGCGGATAACCGGCTCCCATCCGGGTGGGACAACCCAATCACGCTGCCTGTCTGCCGGGGGGAGAAAACGAAAATTAAAGTAGTATGTGGACAACGGCTGATTCGGGTCAGACTGCTCCTGATGCAGCGTTCCCCTGTTATAAATGAGCACATCGCCTTTTTGGGCCGTATAGGCTTTACCGTCGATAACATAGGAGCCCACTCCGTCTTCGATATAAATGACCTCGTGCAAATCCTCATGCTTGTGAAGCGCAAATTTCCATTCCGGGTTGGCACTCATTTTGCCGGCATAGATCAATTCGCCATTAAAAGCTCCGGTGTTCAGGTCCATTAATAAATCATCGTTATCGTCCATACCCTATCCTGCTTTCATCCAAGTATTCTAATGACAAGATATATCATCTTTTTTGGAAACACAACAATAACCTTTATTGTTCCATTTCCGGTTCATTTGTACAATGAAGCTCAGTAGAAGGGCAGAGCTCAAGTGAATGGATGTGACGATATGCAGGCATCTGGTGCAGGTAATCTTCGTATGGTATGGGAGCAGCAGGGGTATGTCAGGATACCAAAGGCGGTTCCGTTATTCTATGTGCTTAGGTATGTAGGCTGGCGCCAGTCAGTGACCCGGGTTCCGGCAGAGCTCTTGCGCCACCACCAGTCTGTATGGGATATCCGCTCCATGTCTGCCGCTTACGCCGCCGCAGCTGAAATTCTATGTAACTGCGGGCTGATTTGCAACCGCTGAAAGCGGAACCAAATGAGGCAGAGCCTGAGTTGGAAGCGCCAAGCAATATATATAACATTTTTGCGTGAGGATTGGATGATTTGGATCTGAACTGCAGCCGGGGGGAACTATGAAAAAAGGATATGAACGCGGCCTGGTATTTTCTTTTACCTTTATGGCCTTTCTGCTAGGAACTACGGAGTATATTATTGTCGGGCTTCTGTCGGAGATCGCTGCTTCCCTGCAGATTACGCTTGCCGTTGCGGGCAGTCTTGTCTCCGGTTTTGCGATTGCCTATGCGCTTGGGACACCGGTACTCATGACATTAGTCAGCAGGCTGCCCAAAAAGCAGACTATTCTGGGTACCATTGCACTCATTGTGATGTTTAACCTGTTCAGTGCCGTGTCAGGCACATACGGATTAATGTTGTTTACGAGGATAGCAACAGCAGTCTTATGCGGGCTGGCGATTTCGCTTTCACTTTCGGCGGTCAGTGAGGTTGTTACTCCGGCCAGACAGGGGAAAGCCGTCTCTTACATTCTGGGCGGGTTTGGTATTGCGAATGTCCTGGGCGTGCCGATCGGTACTTTTGTAGGACAGCATTTCGAGTGGCAGGCAGCCTTTGTTCTGACAGCTGTGATGGGAGCCGCAGCTTTTGTGCTTAACCTGATTGTTATTCCCTCTAACCTGACTAACACCAAAGCTTCCTTGAAGGATCAGCTCAGCCTGCTCGCTAACCGGCGCATGATATTGGCTTTTCTGATACCCGTATTCGGGACAGGGGCCGTATTCAGCATCTACACTTATATTAGACCGCTGATGGATCAAGTGATGAACGTTCCCGCAACTGCAGTCAGCTGGGTGCTGCTCGTTTACGGCCTTGCTACCATTTTCAGCACCTGGCTGGGCGGGATCGTCGCTTCCGGCAATGCTCTGGGCAGACTAAGAGTGGTCTTCCTGGTCCAGGCAGCGATCTATGTCCTCTTTTTCTTCGCAGCGCCTGTTCCTGTTCTGGGCCTCTTATTTCTGATTTTGAGTGCCTGTGTATCCAATATACTGAACGTAACAGCCCAGCTGTATCTGATCGAATTGGCGGTTGAGCATTCGCCGGGCTCCAGGGATTTCGCAGCTTCACTGAATCCGGTTGCTGCCAATACCGGCATCGCCGGCGGGTCGGCACTTGGCGGGCTGGTTGTGGGAACAAGCGGGCTGGCCGCTTTATCATGGACTGCAGCGGGAATAGCTGTGGCTGCATTCGCGGTTACCGCAATCAGCTACCGGCTAAAGCAGAAATCAGTATCGCGTAAAGCGCAGGCTGCAGCGGCCTGATTGAGGATGATGGTGATTTCCTGGTCGAATCTATTTATGAATCCGGAGAAAGTGACGATAACATAGATAGACACAGATCATACACAATTAGGAGAGAGCCATGGATAACCTTACAGCATTAGTATTGGCAGCACCACTGTTCAAACAGATTCATGCCCAGGATATTATGATTGGCGTTACAGACAGAGAGATTTTTCATTACTATGCACCAAGCAAGGTACTGGATTTCGGCCTGACCAAAGGAAGTCCTGTTCCGCCGGATGACCCGTCACTCGGGAACGCGCTTGCCGGACGTGCCACAACGAACCGCCTGCCCGCCGAGCTTTACGGAGCGACTATCATCTCCTCGGCTATACCGGTATATAGTCCGGAAGGCGAGATAATTGGCGCATTAGCAATTGCGTACACACTGGAAAATGAAGATAAGATGGAGCAGCTGACAGAAAGCATTAACAGAATCAGCGGACAGCTGGTCGATATGGTACAGAATGTGGCAGCCCAGTCTGAGGAGCTGTCGGCAACGACGGCGCAGATTCTGGATAATTCACGGCAGACCGTAGAGGAATCTAAGCAGGTGAATAAGGTCGCCGGCTTCATCCGGGAAATCTCCGAGCAGACCAATCTGCTGGGATTGAATGCGGCTATTGAAGCCGCCCGGGTCGGCGAGCAGGGGGCAGGCTTTGGCGTAGTGGCTACCGAAGTACGCAAGCTGTCCGTCAACACTAGAGAAGCGACCAAAACGATTGAGGATTCACTGGCTTTGGTGCAGCGCTCGATCCGTCACATGGAGCAGGAGATTGAAGCTATCGCCGCCTCCTCCGCTGCGCAGGCTGAACTTGTCACGCAGTTTAGCGATGTCATTGAACGATTGAACGAAACCAGCGGTGAAATGACCAGATTTATTTCTTCTATTATTCAATAACAGAATAAGATTAAGGGATACCCCGGGGCCGTTTAAAGGCTGGCTGAGGGTATCCTTTTTTTGTGTGTGGCCCCCATCTTAATGCAATCTTAATGCAGGGGCCGAAGTTGTAATACTATGCTGATTTTGCACATGCTATACTAGCTAACAGCAACTACATGCCGGAAAGGGAATCGATATGGCACATCACCGGAACAGCGTTGTTCCAATCCAAGAGCAGGGTTTAGACAGCTCTCAGAGGAAAAAACGCGGCACACTGAAAATCTTTTTCGGATACGCGGAAGGGGTCGGCAAGACATACGCCATGCTGAATGCTGCGCATGATGAGCAAAGAGACGGGAAGGACGTCGTTGCGGGATACATTGAAACGCACAAGCGTCCGGAGACGGAGGCGCTGATGGAGGGACTGGAACTGCTGCCGAGGCTTACATTTCCTTCCCGGGAATTTGATCTGGATAAAGCCCTGAACAGGCGGCCTGACCTGATCCTGGTCGATGAGCTGGCCCACCATAACGGTACGGGCTGCCGGCACAAGAAACGGTACCAGGATATTGAGGAGCTGCTGCGTGCAGGAATCAATGTATATACAACGGTTAATGTGCAGCACCTGGAAAGTCTGCATGACATTGTCGCAGCCATCACCGGCCTGAGCGTGCAGGAGCGGATTCCCGACAGTGTGTTTGAAGGGGCCGACCAGATTGAGCTGGTTGATATTCCGCCGGATGATCTGCTGGACCGTCTGCACAAGGGGAAGCTTGTCACAGACGGGCAGGAGCAGCACGAAAGCCTTGCACAGGTATTTGTCAAAAGCAAGCTGATTGCCCTGCGGGAAATCGCCTTGCGTTATACTGCGGATCAGCTGGGACGGATTACCCGGCGATCCGGTGACAGGGCTGCAGAGGAGGCCTATCATACGGAAGACCATATTCTGGTCTGTATTTCCTCAGCAGCCTCCAGCAAAAAAGTGATCCGGACAGCCGCGAGAATGGCCGAGGCGTTCCGGGGGGCTTTTACAGCATTATACGTGGAAACGCCTAGAAGCAAAGAGCTGACTCATAAGAGCAAGACAGAGCTCCGGGAAAACCTGCGGCTGGCCGAACAGCTGGGTGCCCAGCCGGCGACAGTCTACGGCGACGATATACCGGGACAGATTGCCGAATACGCCGTCTCCAGCCGGGTAACCAAGATCGTCATTGGCCGCCCGCGAAGCAGCAAAAAAAGATGGATAGCCAAAACCAATATCGTGGATAAACTGACAGAGCTGGCACCGAATATTGATGTTCATATTATTCCGGATACCCAGCCTGCACGGTATAACAAGTTTCCTTCCTACTTGAAGCCCAAAGGCTTCTCAACGGAAGATGCCCTGAAATCACTTATCATATTGGCAGCCTGTACACTGATCGGCCTCTGGTTCCGGCATCTCGGTTTTCGTGAAGCGAATATTATCACCGTTTATATTCTGGGAGTTCTGCTGAATGCCATTGTCACAAGCGGAAGGCTCTACAGCGCGGCAAATTCTATCTTGAGCGTACTCGTCTTCAACTATCTGTTCACAGAACCTTACTACTCGCTGGTTGCAGCGGACACCGGTTATCCGGTGACGTTTCTGGTTATGCTGACAGCTTCGTTTATCAGCAGTACGCTTGCGATGCGGATCAAAGAACAGGCTAGCCAGTCTGCGCAAAAAGCCTACCGGACGGAAGTTCTGCTGGAAACAAGCCGCAAATTGCAGCAGGCAGAAGGCTCGGAGGCGATTATAAAGGAAACCGCTGTACAGATGGTCAAGCTCGTGGACCGGACTGTGATTTTTTATCCGGCCGGTCCGGAGGGTCTTGAAGATCCGCTGATCTACTCCAAGCCTGAAGCCGCTGTGGCGGCATCAGAGTATACCGGTGTGAATGAATGGGGGGTCGCCGACTGGGTCTACAAAAATAACAAGCGGGCCGGAGCCACTACGGATACCTTCTCTGCAGCCAGCTGCCTGTACCACGCAGTTCGTGCAGGGGATACGGTGTTCGCGGTCGCCGGCATCGTAATGGACCGGGAAGAGCCGCTCGGCATCTTTGAGAAAAGCCTGATGATTGCCATGCTCGGCGAATGTGCCCTTGCACTGGAGAAGGAGCTGCTCAGCAGCAGGCAAAAGGAAATCTCGATCCAGATCAGGCAGGAGCAGCTGCGCGCGAATCTGCTTCGCGGCATCTCTCATGATCTGCGGACACCGCTCACCAGCATCTCCGGAAATGCCGGTATCCTGCTGGCGAACCCGGGTGTCCTCAGTGAAGCACAGAAGATCGGGCTCTACACCGATATCTACGATGATTCGATGTGGCTGATCAATCTGGTAGAGAATCTGCTGTCCATTACAAGGATCGATAACGGCAGCCTGTATCTGTATTTTCAGGCTGAGCTGCTGGAGGAGGTTATCGCTGAAGCCCTGCTGCATGTAAACCGCAGCAGCGCAGAGCATCATATCCGGACAAAGCTCGAGGATGAGCTTCTGATGGCCCGGATGGATTCCCGGCTGATTATGCAGGTGCTGATCAACCTGGTAGACAATGCGATCAACTATACACAAGCCGGCTCCACCATTACAGTATCGGCGAAGCGGGAGCGGGATTTGGTGCGGGTCACTGTATCCGACGACGGCCCCGGCATACCGGAGGAGGCCAAGACCAAGCTGTTCGATATGTTCTATACAGCTGATAATCTGCGCGGTGACGGACGCCGGGGCTTGGGTCTCGGGCTGTCTTTATGCAAATCCATCGTGCATGCCCACGGAGGGACGATTGAGGTTACGGACAATATTCCGCAGGGGGCTGTTTTCACCTTTACCCTGCAGGCTGAGGAGGTGAACGTTCATGAATAAACCTTTGATTCTTGTCGTTGAGGATGACAAGCCAATCCGCAAGCTGATTACAACAACACTGGAAACACAGGGCTACAAATACCACACGGCGGAGACCGGGGAGGCCTCTATCCTGGAGGCCGTTTCGAATCAGCCTGATTTGATGATTCTGGATCTTGGGCTGCCGGATATGGACGGTGTGGACATTATCCGCAAAGTACGGACTTGGTCCAACCTGCCGATCATCGTCGTGAGCGCCCGCAGTGAGGACAGGGACAAGATCGATGCGCTGGATGCCGGGGCGGACGATTATCTGACCAAGCCGTTTAGTGTAGAGGAGCTGCTGGCGAGACTGCGGGTCAGCCTGCGCCGGATCCGCTATGACAGCGAGAAGCTGCAGAAGGATGCGTCCGTTTTTATCAACGGAAGCCTGAAGATTGATTATGCAGCCGGCTGCGTATGGATGGGCCAGGAAGAAATTCATCTGACACCGATTGAATATAAGCTGCTCTGCCTGCTAGCCAAGAATGCAGGGAAGGTCCTGACACATAATTATATCCTGCGGGAGATCTGGGGCAGTCTAACCTACGATGTACCGGCACTGCGTGTGTTTATGGCAACCCTGCGCAAAAAGATCGAAAAGCCGCAGACGGCACAGGCCAAAATCATACAGACTCATATCGGCGTAGGGTACAGGATGCTGCAGAGCGGTGAGGACATTAAATCGGGCTGAGAATATAACGAACTTAATTATTTCCCTAATGGAAAGCAACACGCCATACTCATTTGAGTATGGTTTTTTTTGTTATTGTCCGGGGCAGGCGGGGCAGACTAATGGGAGAAATCGTGTTCATTTTTAATGGAATCTATATTTTCCCGCGGTTACTCTAATCCAGAACTAACGGCAGGAGTAGTACGCTGGAGACATGAAGTTTACTTCACGTTACTAACGCTAAAGGGGAGCTAATGATGATGAATGAGGTTTTGCAAACAACGGGTGCTGCTGCGATGATCCTGGTGCTGCTTATTTCCGCCGAACGGTTTTACAAGCTGCGCGACCTGCGAATGCTTGACGAAGCGGAGGACGATGAGGCTGTCCGGAAAGCTGAAGAAGCGGTAGAGGCTTTCACTTCCGGTAAATCTTAATGCCATATTAATTGAGCCGCACGAAACCCTAACCCAGGCCTAATGGCTGAAATGTTACGCTGTAAGCAGAACAGAAAGAGAAAACTTAATGGAGAGGAGCGGAAGCGATGATGGACGTGTATATGGCCGGGGCGCTGGCTGTCATTTTTGGAGTGTTCTACGCTTTTGTGAAGTGGTGCAGCCATGTTGCAGAGGACAAGGAGGGGGCCCGGTCATGACTGTGGTGCTGATAGCCGTCCTTATGTTGTTCCTGTATCTGGTGTACGCCTTGATTCATCCCGAGAAATTCTAAATTACAGATGTGCGATCTGAAGGAGGGTCATTTGCGTGGGCATTGTGCAGATTATTGTAGTCATAGCGATTCTGCTGCTGCTGGTCAAACCGGCAGGCACTTATTTATATCATGTGTTTTCTAACGAACCGAACCGGACGGACCGGATTTTCGGCAGAGTAGAACGGGGAATTTATGCATTAAGCGGATTGAAAAAAACTCCGGGTATGTCCTGGAAAACCTATGCGTTAAGCTTTCTTACTACCAATGTTGTGCTGGTGGCCTTCGGGTATCTTATTCTGCGGCTGCAATCCGCAATGCCGCTGAACCCGAACGGCATTGCCGGAATGGAACAATCGCTTACGTTCAATACGGTAATCAGCTTTATCACCAATACGAATCTGCAGCATTACAGCGGGGAGACCGGGCTGTCCTACTTCTCGCAGATGGCGGTTATAACGATGCTGATGTTCACCTCCGCAGCCAGCGGCTTTTCGGTTGCCGTTGCTTTTGTAAGAGGGATTACCGGCAGAGCTACGCTCGGGAACTTTTTTGAGGACTTCGTTAAAGCGCATGTCCGGGTGTTTTTGCCCCTAGCCCTGCTGGTGACGCTGGTTCTGGTTTCTTTGCAGGTACCGCAGACGTTTCATCCTACACTACAGGTAACAACGATAGAAGGTCAGTTCCAGCAAATTGCAATCGGACCTGTAGCGTCGCTGGAATCGATCAAGCATCTGGGGACGAACGGGGGCGGATTTTTCGGAGCCAACTCGGCGCATCCGTTCGAAAACCCCTCACCGCTTACTAATGTGATTGAAATTCTGTCCATGTGGGTGCTGCCCGCAGCGCTTCCTTATATGTATGGCCTGTTTGCCAAAAATAAACGGCAGGGCTGGGGCATCTTTGCCGCCATGATGACACTGTTCGTGCTGCTGCTGTCGCTTAATTACTATGCGGAGAGCAGCGGGAATCCGGCGGTGAATGCACTTGGAGTCGATGCTTCGCAGGGAAGCATGGAAGGAAAAGAGGTCCGCTTCGGCATCCCGCAGTCCGCCTTGTTCACAACAGTTACAACTGCAGCGACAACAGGAAGTGTGAACAACATGCATGATACCCAGACTCCGCTGGGCAGTATTACGCCGCTGGCATTGATGATGCTGAACAATGTGTTCGGCGGCAAGGGGGTCGGCCTGATCAATATGCTGATGTATGCCATCCTTGCGGTCTTCCTCTGCGGGCTGATGGTCGGCCGGACGCCCGAATTCCTTGGACGCAAAATTGAAGCCAGGGAAATGAAGCTGATTGCTGTCGCCATCCTGATTCACCCGCTGATCATTCTGGTTCCGACAGCTGCTTCATTCCTGACGGAGCTTGGCCATGGGGCAATCAGTAATCCCGGCTACCACGGAATGACGCAGATGCTGTATGAGTATGTCTCCTCGGCAGCGAATAACGGTTCGGGCTTTGAAGGGCTTGCCGATAACAGCACCTTCTGGAACGTAATGACAGGGGCTGTCATGCTGCTCGGGCGATATGTTTCGATTATTGCCCTGCTGGCCGTAGCCGGCTCGCTGCTCAGGAAGCAGCCTGTTCCGGAAACCATCGGGACATTCCGCACCGACAACAGCCTGTTTACAGGTATTCTCATTGCCACCGTCCTGATTATCGGCGCTTTGACATTCCTGCCGGTAATCGTGCTTGGGCCGGTCGCCGAGTATTTGACTCTACGCTAGGGGAGAGGAAGAACATACATGAGTACTGTACAGAAAAAAAAGCTGCTGACCGGACCTATGGTCCGGGCGGCAGCCATAGATAGTCTGGTGAAGCTGAATCCGGTCACCCTGATCAAGAATCCGGTAATGTTCGTCGTCGAAATCGGGACATTTATCGTGCTGCTTATGGTTCTGCTTCCGGGATATTTTAACGCTGCTGATGCCACCCGCTTCAATATCACTGTCTTTTTCATACTGCTGGTCACCGTGCTGTTCGCCAACTTTGCCGAAGCACTGGCAGAGGGGCGGGGCAAGGCCCAGGCGGACACGCTGAAAAAAACCAAACAGGACATTGCTGCGAACAAGCTGTCCGGCAGCAGTATAAAGGTCGTTGCTTCCTCCGAGCTGCGTAAAGGTGACGTCGTAGTAGTCCGTCAGGGCGAGCTGATTCCCGGGGACGGGGAAGTCATTGAAGGGCTTGCCTCGGTCGATGAATCGGCGATTACGGGCGAGTCCGCCCCGGTCATCAAGGAAGCAGGCGGGGATTTCAACTCCGTTACCGGCGGAACGAGAGTGGTCAGTGATGAAATTAAAGTCCGGATAACAAGTGAGCCGGGGGAGTCTTTTCTGGACCGGATGATCTCGCTGGTAGAAGGGGCGAAGCGGCAGAAAACGCCGAACGAAATTGCGCTGAATACGCTTTTGATCAGCCTGACGATTATCTTTCTGATTGTTGTGGTGACTCTGCGCCCCATCGCCGCCTATCTGGAGGTGAACCTGGACATTCCTGTTCTGATTGCGCTGCTGGTCTGCCTGATTCCGACAACAATCGGAGGACTGCTCTCTGCTATCGGGATTGCCGGAATGGACCGTGTAACCCAGTTTAACGTACTGGCCATGTCCGGCAAGGCGGTGGAGGCGGCAGGTGATATTAACACCATGATTCTCGACAAGACCGGAACCATTACCTTCGGGAACCGGATGGCGAGCGAGTTTATTCCGGTTGGCCAGGAAACTGACGGCGACTTGGCCGTGTGGGCTGCAATCAGCTCTCTTAAGGATGAGACGCCTGAAGGCCGGTCCGTTATTGAGCTTGTCAAAAAGCTGGGCTTCACTTATGATGTCACGCTGGCGGCAGATGCGGAGTTTATTGAATTCCGGGCCGAGACCCGGATGAGCGGTATGGATCTGAAGGACGGCAGGAAGGTGCGCAAGGGAGCTGTCGATTCCATCAAGCGCTGGGTCGCCGCCCAGGGATGTATACTCCCTGATAATCTGGATCAGCGTGCGAACAGCATTGCCGGCAAAGGCGGAACGCCGCTTGCTGTGGCCGTGGACGACCGGATCTACGGGCTTATCTACCTGAAGGATACGGTGAAGCCGGGGATGAAGGAGCGGTTCGAGGAGCTGCGCAAAATGGGCATCAAAACGATTATGTGTACCGGTGACAACCCGCTTACCGCGGCTACAATCGCAGCTGAAGCCGGAGTAGACGGGTTTATTGCCGAGAGCACACCGGAGAACAAAATCGAAGTGATCCGCCGCGAACAGCAGGAGGGCAAGCTGGTAGCGATGACCGGCGACGGCACCAACGATGCTCCAGCACTGGCCCAGGCAGATGTAGGTCTGGCAATGAACAGCGGAACGTCTGCTGCCAAGGAAGCCGCCAACATGGTCGATCTGGACTCCGATCCGTCCAAGATTATCGAGGTCGTGGCCATCGGCAAGCAGCTGCTGATGACGCGCGGTGCGCTGACCACCTTCAGCATTGCAAATGATATTGCCAAATATTTTGCCATTATTCCTGCAATGTTTACACTGGCGATCCCGGAGATGGAAGTTCTGAATGTTATGGGGCTGGGATCTCCAGGCTCGGCAATTATATCCGCCCTTATCTTTAATGCCATTATCATTCCGCTGCTGATCCCGCTGGCGATGAAAGGTGTATCCTACAAGCCGATGAGCTCTACCCGGCTGCTGCGCCGCAATATTCTGGTCTACGGGCTCGGCGGGATCATTGTACCTTTCCTCGGTATTAAACTGATTGATTTGATCGTGAGCATCTGGATCTAACGCATCGGAATAAGATTTTACGAAAGGATGTATTGTAAAAATGGAGCGAACAACAGACTACGACAGCCGGGAAACGGCTGTATCCCAAGCTTCCGCTATATTCTTCATACTCCGGCTCAGTGCCGTGATGATTATTCTCTGCGGGATTCTGTATCCGCTGGCTTCGACAGCACTGGCCCAGGTGCTTCTGCCTTCCCAGGCTAATGGCAGCCTGCTGAAGAACAGCAGCGGCGAGACGGTCGGCTCGGAGCTGATCGGGCAGTCGTTCAGCAATCCGGCGTTGTTCCATGGCCGGGTATCAAGCATTGACTATAAGGCTGAGGCTTCCGGTTCCAATAACTACGGCCCGTCCAATCCCGATATGCTGCAGCGGACCAAAGACAGTATTCTCCAGTGGCAAAAGGATAATCCGGATGTTCCTGTAAGCGAATTGCCGGTAGACCTGATTACCAACTCCGGGTCAGGTCTGGACCCGCATATTTCACCGGCGGCAGCCCGTGTCCAGATTCCGCGGATCAGCGGCCTGACCGGCATTTCGGCAGAGCGGATCGGAAAGCTTGTCACGGAGGCGACCGAGGGGCGCGATCTGGGCCTGTTCGGGGAAGAGCGGGTCAATGTGCTGAAGCTCAACCTTGCTTTATCTGAATTAACAAAGAGATAATGCCGCATATATTGCCTTGTCCGAGCAAGCTGCGGACAGGGCATTTGCCGGTTTGGCGAAAGGAGACGCAGCAATGGCGCCTTACAAACGCAAAACCCCGGAGGAAATTCTGTATTCTATCTATAAGCTGCACCGGGGCAGACTAAAGATCATCATCGGCTCTGTAAGCGGCTCAGGGAAAACCTATCATATGCTGGAGGAAGGCAGGCTGCTGAAGCAGCAGGGCATCGATGTGGTGATCAGTGCAGTTTCCACGATGGGACGGCCGGAAACGATGCAGAAGATAGCGGATCTGGAACGGATACCCAGTATTCACTGGCATCAGGAAGGCAGGGAGTATAAGGATCTGCCGCTGGAGGCACTGATTGAGCGCAACCCGGAGGTGGTGCTGGTTGATGGTCTGGCACACCGCAACCGCAGCGGGGCTGCTTTTCCGGCGAGGCTGGATGATATCCGCTATCTCATGGACAATGGCATCAGTGTGATTACGACCGTTAATGTATACGAGCTTGGCGGTGTTGGAGAGATTGTTTATGAAAAAACGGGTATACGTGCTGCGGAGACGGTTCCGCTGGATACCCTGGAGCTTGCGGATGAAGTCAGGCTGATCGATGTGTCTCCGGAAACGATCCTGAAGCGGATGGAGGAGGGGATCCTGGGGGATGCCGCCCATCCGGCCATGTCCCGCCGGGGGAATCTTGGTGTGCTCCGGGAGTTGTCACTTCGCCTGGTAGCGGAGGGGGTCAATGAAACACTTGAAAAGCACCGTGAAGCCCACGGGCTCACCGGTCCCTCGGGGGCCAGTGAGCGGATTTTGGTCTCCAGCCAGTACCACTGGAACGGCTCCCTGTATGTCAGGCGCGGGCAGCAGATCGCCAAACGCCTGAACGGTGATCTGAAGGTGGTGACCTTTGTCCTGCCCGGGCGTAAGCTGAGCCGGGAGCAGCAGGCCTTCAAGCGCTCCATCATTCAACTGGTTGAGCGGGTGGACGGCAGCTTTGAGGAGCTCCCGCTGAAGCAGCTCCGCCAGCTGCCATCGGTATTGGTCAGGTATGCAGTGCAGAACAAGGTAACCCGGATTGTGATGGGACACTCCGCCAAAAGCCGTTGGCAGGGCTCCATAGCCAACCGGGTATTGCGGAGGACACGCAACATTGATGTGTTTCTGATGGCCGACCGGGCGGAGCAGGATGGCGAGCGGATACTGCCGGTGAAATCGCAGCCTGTTCCGGCCGGTGAACCGTTTCACCGCCTTAGCGGGCCGGAGCTGGAACACAGAATTGAAACCATGAAGCGCGGGACGCTGAAGGTCTATATTGGTGCCGCGCCCGGCGTAGGTAAAACCTACAAAATGCTGCAGGAGGGCAACCTGCTGCGGAGCCGGGGAATTGATGTGGTTATCGGGCTGCTGGAAACGCACGGCAGAAAAGACACCCAGGCCCAAACCGGGGGGCTGCCGCAGATTCCGAGAGCCCAAATCCTGTATCAGTCAACCCGGCTGGAAGAAATGGATACCGCTGCGATCATCGAACGGCACCCGGAGGTAGTGCTGGTGGATGAGCTGGCCCATACCAATGTGCCCGGCAGCCGCACGGCAAAACGATATGAGGATGTTATCCGGATGCTGGAGCACGGCATTTCCGTCATTACTACAGTCAATGTGCAGCACCTTGAAAGTTTAAATGATGCTGTAGCCCAGCTGACCGGGGTGCGGGTGCGGGAGACTGTACCGGATGCCCTGCTGAGAATGGCAGGGGAGGTTGAGCTGATTGATGTCACCCCGCAAATGCTTCAGCAGCGGATGCGGGAAGGCAAAATTTATGCCTCCGAGAAGGTGACACAGGCGCTGGAATCTTTTTTCAGGATCGGGAATCTGATCGCCCTGCGCGAGCTGGCGCTGCGGGAGATTGCCGATGATGTGGATGAGAGGCTGGAAGCGTGGAACCGGGATACCTCGCTGCGCGGACCGTGGAGCAGGCAGGAGGTAATCTTTGTATGTGTGGACCTGGGAGAGCTGGCGGAACGTCTAATCCGCCGGGGCTTCCGGATTGCCCACCGGCTCAAGGCGGAATGGTACGTACATTATATGCACTGCGGCGTTCCGCTCACTGAGACAGGACAAAAGCGGCTGGATATGCTGCGCAGGCTGACCGAACGGCTGGGCGGCAAGCTGGAAACCGCTGAAGCCGGCAGAGGCATACACATGCATGAGCAGCTGCTGGCCCGGATGAACGAGGTGAATACAACCCAGCTGATCATCGGACAGTCGCGCAGACCGTTATGGCGTATGCTGTTCAAGGAAAGCCTTGTCCATTTTCTGCTGCGCCGGGCCCGCCATATGGATATGCTGATCGTGGCAGATTATGATGCGGAGGGGACTGTCCCCGGACGCTGAGCCGGGAGGGTGGTCAAGGCTAAGGGTACTGTGTATAATAAACAAGACTATATTAATGACAGGAGCTGACAGGATAATGTAGGATTTCTTGCGCTTATATAAATCAATAAAACAGCTTTCCGCAGGTCCGCCAGGGCTTTGTGTGTTTTATGCTTTATGTGCAAGAAGGTTCTGCATCCTTTCACTCAGAATAATAGCCTGATCCGCCCCTTATGCAAGGGGCCGGGTTTGCTGTATTTATTTGAGCTGCGGAGGCCTGCCTTCTTGCAGCTCATTTTATTTGGTACAGGAGGCTACTTGCATGTCATTAATCAATGTGTCGAATCTTACATTTGCCTACGACGGCAGCTACGATAATATATTTGAGAAAGCAAGCTTTCAGCTGGATACGGACTGGAAGCTGGGTTTTACAGGGAGGAACGGCCGGGGCAAGACAACATTTCTGAATCTGCTGCTGGGCAAATATGAATACAGCGGAACCATTACCGCAAAGGTTGGCTTCGAATATTTTCCGTTCACGGTTGTACATCCGGAATATTTAACTATGGACGTTCTGGAGGATGTCTGTCCGGATGCGGAGCAGTGGCAGTTCGTGCGTGAATTATCCCTGCTGAAGGTTGAAGCGGATGAGGTGCTCTACCGGCCGTTTGACTCATTGTCCAGCGGAGAGCAGACAAAGGTGCTGCTGGCAGCTTTATTTTTGAAGGAAGACCGCTTTCTGCTGATCGATGAACCTACCAATCATCTTGATATGGAGACAAGGCAGCTCGTCAGCGAATATCTCAACACTAAAAAGGGCTTCATCCTGGTCTCCCATGACCGTGCGTTTCTGGATAACTGTGTCGATCATATCCTGTCAATCAATAAAACCGGCATCGACATTCAAAAGGGCAGCTTTTCCGAATGGTGGGAAAATAAACAGCGGCAGGATGCCTATGAGCTCGCGGAGAATGACAGGCTGAAAGCGGATATCAGGCGGCTGTCAGACGCTGCCAAGCGTACAGGCAACTGGTCGGATGAAGTGGAAAAGTCGAAAAACGGTACTCGCAACTCCGGCTCCAAGCTTGACAAGGGTTATGTCGGACACAAGGCTGCCAAGATGATGAAGCGCTCCAAATCCATTGAGCAGCGGCAGCATAGTGCGATAGAAGACAAATCGAAGCTGCTGAAGAATATAGAGAGCTCAGACAGCCTGAAAATCACCGATCTTCCGTATCACAAAAACCAGCTTGCTGAATTTGATCATATCTCTATCAAGTATGGGGAACGGACCATATGCAGTGATGTCAGCTTCAATATAGGACAGGGGGAGCGGATTGCGCTATCCGGTAAAAATGGTTCGGGCAAGTCCAGTCTGCTCAAGCTGCTGACCGGTGAGGACATCAGCTATACTGGAATGCTGCGGAGCGGAAGCCAGCTGAAAATATCCTATGTATCGCAGGACACCTCATTTCTGCAAGGCAGCTTAACGGAATACGCCAGGGAACATCAAGTGGATGAAAGCCTGTTTAAGGCGATTCTGCGCAAGCTTGATTTTTCCAGAGTACAGTTTGAAAAGAATATGGCGTCCTTCAGCGGAGGGCAGAAGAAAAAGGTGCTGATCGCCCGGAGCCTCAGTGAGCAGGCCCATTTGTATATTTGGGATGAGCCGCTGAATTTCATTGACATTCTCTCCCGTATGCAAATCGAGGAGCTGCTGCTTGAGTCCGCACCGACGCTGCTGTTTGTGGAGCATGACCGGGAGTTTTGCCGGAATATTGCCACCAAGACAATCGCGCTTTAAAAATAGAAAGCCGCATACCTCCTGGAATAAGAATATCGTCCATCATAAACCGTTTATCCTCAATTGCCAGTCCGGCGCATATCCTGTAGACTTCTACTGGATAATCACCGGGAAGGCATCCCTGTGATTCAATTTCGCAGTAGGGAAGGATTCGTATATGACCTATAATCCGGATAATCAGCTTCCAGCTAAACTGACCATTACCATGTGGGATTTCTCCTGGTATACCATGACTCAGCCCGGGGAGCCATATCATGATCTGGCTGCGCGGTTCGCGGAAGCGGTAGAGCGCGGCTACAATACGATCCGCATCTGCGCCATGCCGTTCCTGCTGTTTACCGCTGACGGCCTGCGGCCCGGTCCGCTGAAGTTCGGCAGCCTGGGCAAGGTCGGCCAGCGGACCAGATGGTACAATTGCATCGGCGGTGCCGAGCTCGACGGACATGCCCATCTGCTGGAGCTGTTCAGACAGGCTGAAGCACATAACTGTTACATCATGCTGTCTTCCTGGGAATATCAGCAGAGCCCGAGCTTTCTGGCACATCCGCAGCTGCGCGATGAGCTGGCAGCCATTGCGCCTGAGGACCGGTTCATGGCACTTGCCAAATCGATGAACCAGCTGATCCGTTTTGTAAAAGAAGCGGGATACGGCAAGCAGATTGTCTACGCGGAGCTGCACAACGAAGTGGAATTCGGTCAGCTGACAGCCGTTGGCGCAGCCCAGGGGGTGGCGTTTGAGAATGTGCCTGCCAACGTCAGAATTATGCAGCCGTATATTGAAGAAGCGGTTGCCTATCTGCGCGAACAGCATCCGGATACGCTGATGACGGCAAGCTATACCGTGAATGAAGAATATCCGAAAGCTTATGTCGCCCGCAATATGCAGGTAGGCCATTATCACCTGTATATCAAAGGCGTGTTGAATGAATTGATGCGTAATGCCGGTATTGATGATGATAATGTACCTTTCCCGGGAGAATTCGTTCAGTCTCTGCTCAGGGAGGATGCACCGCCATTTGAGGAATGGAGCCTGCCTGCGGGCCAGGAATGGCGGATGGAAGGGAATCCGGTAGGCATGCGGCTGATCTACCTGCACGACTGGGCGGACCCGGATAAGTGGGATCTGTTCCTGTATGACAGATACGGGGCGCATAAGATCGCGATGCTCCAGAAGGCCGACAAGTCCTTTGAAGAAATTCATGAATGGGCAGACCAGGCTGGTGTACCGATTGTTATCGGGGAAGGCTATGTCGGCTACACGCCGCTACTGGCCGGCTTCGAGGAAGGGCCCGTAGGCAAATTTATCGCCGAATACGCAATCCGTAAAGGAATGGCACTCGGCTTCTGGGGCATGACGCTGTGCTCCAACTGCGCGCCGCATCATCCATTCTGGGACGATATTGCCTGGCAGCAGAAGTGGAACCGGTTTATTCTGGAAAGTTAGTATAACGGCAGTGAAGTTAAAGGGCGGCTGCGCATGTTCTGTAAAAGAAGAACATGTGCAGCCGCCCTTGTGGTTTTAGAAAAGCGGATATGAGTCTTATGAAGTATAATCGCGGCCGAGACCCAGTTCAGTCAACAGCTGTCTATAGGCGATAGAGGTCCGGTCTGCCGGAATATGTGCCTCGGCGGTCAGATCCAGCGGCAGATCCTCCGGAGTCTGGGCTTCAACCATCTCCCTGTCCTCCGAGAACACCTGAAGATTGAATTTGATCGTGTCTTCCACCGGTACAGATTTGTCAAAATTCCGCGAGATCGGACAGAAGAGCCGGGTATAACGGGCAGATACGGGAGAAGCGCAGTTTAAGATCATCAGCTTGCCGTCATCCGGAAAATGAACCGTGAGCGATGCCGCAAAGGGAGCGAATACCCGGAAGGCACGCAGCCACATGAAGCCTTCCGGCGCCGGATTCTCCTGGCCTTTACCGTAGTTGCTGACCGTGCTCCAGTAATCGGCGAACAGCTCGTTGCCTTCCCGTCTGACTTTATACTGCGGGACCTCCGTGTTGTCGGGATCGGCAAACGAATCAGCATGAACGTAGGCAAAATGGGAAACATCGAGAAATCCTTCCATCTGGCGCCCGGAAGAGCCGGCAATATCGAAGCTGGGCGGCAAAATATTAATAAAGTCCGGATCGTCCCAGCCGCTGAATTCCGGAAGCTGCTCTTCCGTTCCTGCCAGCGAGGTCCAGATTAACCCGTAGCGCTCCACTGCAGGGTACATGATAAGCTTCAGTTTCGGGGAGATTTTGGCGCTGGGATGGGCCGGAACAGAGGTGCAGGCACCCTCGCAGTTGTATCGGAAACCGTGATACGGACAGACGATTTCTTCATTTTCGACCCAGCCGAGACTGAGCGGGGCCCCGCGGTGGAAGCAAAGATCCCGGGCGATCACAACCTTGCCGTGGCTGCGGTAGCAGACCAGCTTAACATCCAGCAGCTTGACGGATACCGGTTTATCTTTGATTTCTTCAGCAATGGCAACCGGATACCAGTACTTAGACAGAACCTGCCAGTCACCCGGTGTAAAAGTACAGTCACGGGGAAGCTGCATCTGAGATTCGGCAAGCGCATTGGTTTTTGTCATGGTAGGTTCTCTCCTTTTGGTTGTAGGTGTTGGAAATGCAATAAACCCCAGGTTAAAGAGGCGCAGAGGGAAGAAGGGCAGTATTTAAAAGTTCAAAATACAAGCCGCAACAGCTCATGCATCCTCTTGTAGCCTGGGGCAATTTACGGTTGCCTGGTCGAGACGCCCACTCCAATTAATGGGCTTATACAAGAATGATAATGTTATTTAATGTGACATTTATCATATAAATAATACTAAATCATCGGACTTGCCTTTGTCAATGTTAAATTTAGTGACACGAATTCAATTGTTCTTGCTGCAGCCGGCAGACTTTCTGCAATTTAAACGGCTGGAGAGTAAACAGTAAATATTCATTATAAAAAGACTCGCGCTTTCACCTGCTGATCTTTCTGATATATACTGGAATATACAAGATTATCCATTCCCTTGCCTGAAAGCAAGGAGTATACAGCCCTTGAAGGAGGTACGTTACTACATGCTGCAAGCCCCTGAAATTGTGATCGAAGAATATGAACCCCGCAGGCACGCCAAATCGATCGCTGAAATGTGGAACAGAAGTTATGAAAGCTGGGGAGGAGATAATTCGTATCAGACGGAACAGAGTGTAATCGAGGAGCATCAGAACGGAACCCACCTTAAGCTATTCCTTGCTGTTGCCGGCGGCGAGGTTATCGGATACTGCAGCTTTTCCCATTACAAGGAAGACACCGGGGCCTTATATATCCCGCTGCTGAATGTCCGGCCCGATTACCATGGCCGCAAAATCGGCAAGATGCTCATACTCCGCGCATTGGAGGAAACGATTAAACGGGGCTGGCCCCGTCTGGACCTATATACCTGGCCGGGTAATACGAAGGCTGTGCCGGCTTATAAGAAAAGTGGTTTTTTCTGGGAAAAGCGCGATGATACCACGCATCTGATGAACTTTATCCCGTCTGTTCTGCAGACCGGTGCGGTGAAACCGTTCTTTGAACAGCTGGACTGGTATAGAGACAGTGTACGGGAGATATCCGTTTCGCCGGACGGCCGCAGAGAGAACGGCTTCGATTATTTTACATATGCCTGGGAAAAAGACGGGCTTAAGCTGAAAATGGAATATGAGCGTACGGGACGCGGGTTACGGCTGATTGAAACCGATGATTATCTGATTCAGGCCTCCATTCCGCTGCAGCATCAGCTTCCCTTTGGAAGCAGCTATCCGGTAATCTATGAGGCTGTGAACAAAAGTGGCAAGCCGCTCACCCTGCAGATCAAGGGAATCAGCAACCCTAATATCAGCTTTGAGCTGGAGGAGACAAGGTCTGTTGAAGCGGCGGAGCGAGTTGAGGGGCAATTCCGGGTGCATCCGATGGAAGAAGAGCAGAATGCCTATCAGACTCACCCGGTTGTAGAAGCGGAACTGCTCATTAATGGACAGTCCGCAGTGTTCAAGCTTGGGATCGAGCCGAAATATCCGGTTAAACTCAGACTTACGCTGCCTGACCGCACTATGCTTTATAAAGGCGAATCCTTTGAGCTGGATATAACAGCCGAGAATGAATATGCTACGGAGACATTGTTCAGCTTCAGCCTGCCGGAGGATGCCGTACTGGCATTTGATCAGCCTGCTGTCCAGATCACGGTTCCGGCAAAAGCCCGCAAAACTCTGACCGTATCCGCACAACTTAAGGAGTATGGGATTTGGAATCCGAGGCTGGCCATTACTGCCCATAGTGGAAGTCCGGAAGCTGCCGTGATTGAGCAGGAGGTTAGTCTGGTGTTTCCCGGAACGGAGGTTGCCATCGGCGGTAAGACAGACAAGGGCTGGCTTATCAGCAACGGCCGGTATTCGGCGCATCTGGACAGATCCAGTAACACACTGGAGCTGTATGAAGACCGGCAAAAAGCGCTGGGGCTGATGTTTCCGAAGTTCGGCCTGCCGTATACGAACGAATTCAAAAAGTCGACAGCGGAGCAGGTGACTACTTACCCGGATGGAGAAGCAATGGTGCTGGAAGCCCGTTATAAGCTGGATTCCACACGGGAAGGTCTGCTTTTAACGACAGTAATCAAGCTTCACAGGAACGGTATTATTGAACGGTATCACCAGCTTCATAACCAGTCGGGTGCAGATTTTACTGAACCGCTCCATCTCAAGGAAAGCTTTGGCTTCAGCCTGGAAGGAGCCGTCATTCCCTATTGCAGTCAATACATTGACCTGAATCAGGGCGTTCATGCAGCCAGCCCCGACTACTGGGATGTGCAGAAGCTGACGGAAAACTGGCTGTATGCAGATGACGGTAAAATGACCCGGGGCATTGTCTGGCCGGCTGACCGCACCTTAATACGGGATCACTGGTTATATGCAGTGGAGCATCCGATTGAACACATAGCGGCTGACCGCACGGTACAGACTGGGGCGCTGCGGATCGCGCTGGGCACTTGGAGCAATTGGCAAGATTTCCGTTCCTTTGCGCTGCAGCAAGGGCATTCCCGTTCCGGGAGACCGGATACGTCCTCTCAGCTGAAGATTAGCTTGAACGGAGGGAATCCGTTTATCAGCGGGGCGTCTGAGCTGCAGCTGCAGGAGCAGAAAATGAGCTTCCTGGAAGGGGATATCTCTTTGTCTTCAGCGGCTGGCAGCATTGTGCCGCATAGCCGGGTGATTCGTGCCGCTGAGCAGCTGGCAGAGACCAGTCTTCCGCTTCTTTCCGGCAGACAGGGGGAGGCCGATATGCTTCAGCTGCAGCTTGATATGGAAACCTATCATTCTACAGAAAGCTTTCTGGTGATCCCTGTATCCGGGGATGAAGTGAAGCGGCAGGTGAGCCGCTCAGAACAGGGTGAGGTACTTACTGCCGACAACGGAGTGCTGCAGATTAAGGCTGACAGCAGCTTTGCGCCGGCTCTGTTTTCCCTGCAATATCAGGGCCAGGAATGGCTCGACTCCTCCTATCCGTTACCACAGCCCAAGTCGTGGTGGAATCCGTGGACCGGCGGTATAATAGCCGGAGTTGAGGGTCTATCCAGGCTTAGCCTTCAGGAGGAGCCGCGAGAAGCTGCTTTTGCCGGGTTGACTGACAGCAAAGGCAATGGATGGTCAGGTATCCTGGTTAGCATCAAGGTTACTCATAACCGCAAATTACAAGGGCTTACGCTTAATCATTACTTTCTGCTGCTGCCTGGTGTACCGGTGCTTGCATCTGTGGTTCAAATCGTGCAGAATACCGGTGCACCCCTTCAACCCGTGACATTGCACACCCTAGGTTTTTATAAAACCGGCAACGTGCTGAAGAGCAGCAGGGGGACGGTGAAGAATGCGGCCGGTGAAAGAATCACATACAAGGCCGGGAGAGTTCAAAATGAAACTATAAGCTCGAGCGGCATCATTCAATTCAGCTCAGATGAGCGGAAGCAGCGGATGAGCCAGGTTTCCTGTCCGGACAAAGCAACACCTGAGTTGTTGGTTAATACGCATGTTATTTCCTCTTTTATAACAGAGCAGCTGCACCTGAGAGACGGAGATACGATGTTCAGCACACCGCAGTTTTATATACTCTCTGATCTGGATATTCCGGAAGAGGCCTTCCGGGACCTGTTAAACATTAAATTCAACCTGTAGATTCCAGGAAAGGACTTATCTTATCTATGAAAATCATTGATGCACATGTCCATTATTCCAATATTGAAGCTTTTCACGAAACGGCCCAGGCGCTGGCAAATATTGATTATTCGGAAAAGGGGCTGCTCGCAGAATTCCGGCGATCCGGTGTCATAGCAGGTGTGGGAATGGGCGTGACGGAGACACTGCCGGGAGCTTTTCCTGATTCTGAGGCCCTCAATCCGATGCGGCTTGATCTGGCGGATACGCTGCCGGACAATCTGTATACCTGTGTGGGCATTAACCCGCTTACACTGCACCTGGACGGACAGCTGGAAGCACTGGAGCAGTCTCTGCGCGAAGAGCATGTTGTAGGCATCAAGCTGTACGCGGGCTACTATCACTTCAATGTCGGCGACGAAATTTATGATCCTGTCTACAGGCTGGCTTCGCAATATAATATGCCCATCGTCATTCACGGAGGGCTTACCTATGCGGATAAAGGGCTGCTTAAATATTCCCATCCGCTGTCGATGGAGGAGACCTTCCTGAAGCACCGGGAGCTCACTTTTATGCTCTGCCATCTTGGAGATCCCTGGGTAATGGATACCGCAGCACTGCTGGAGAAAAATCCGAACCTGTACAGCGACCTGTCCGGCTGGATTGTCGGTGATTCTGCCAAGGTAAACAGGCTGCTGGGCGAGCAGACGTATACCGATCATTTCCGCCGCGCCATTGTTTTTGCCGAGAAATATGACCGGCTGGTATTCGGTACCGACTGGCCGCTTATTCCGCTGGAGGCCTATATTACATTTGTGAAACACCTCATTCCTGAAGTACACTGGGAAGATGTCTTCTACAAAAATGCGCTGCGGGTTTTTCCCAAGCTGGAGCAGCTGATCCACAAACTGAAATAATCCGGCAGTTCTATGGAGAGTCTGCCAGGGAGAGGAAAGTCATCATGAGAAAAGTCATCGTCATCGGCGCAGGAATTCTAGGTGCTTCAACGGCATATCAGCTGGCGAAGCTGGGGGCAGAGGTGCTGATTATCGACCGTAAGGACCCGGGGCAGGCCACAGATGCCGCTGCCGGGATCATCTGCCCCTGGCTATCACAGCGGCGTAATCAGGCCTGGTACAGGCTGGCCAGAGCGGGAGCCCGCTTTTACCCCGGTTTGATCAGCGAGCTTGAGCAGGAGGGGGAAACCGAAACCGGGTATGCCCGGGTGGGTGCGCTTAGTGTCCATGTGGACACGGACAAGCTCAAGCAACAGGAAGAGCGTGCAAGAAAGCGGCTGGAGGATGCGCCGGAGATTGGCGAATTAAACATGCTGACTGGGCAGCAGACACGTGAACAGGTTCCGCTGCTGGCTGAAGGTTATCATTCCCTGCAGGTCAGCGGCGCTGCGCGGGTGGACGGCCGGGCATTGCGCGATGCGCTGCTGCGGTCTGCCCTGCGCAGCGGAGCCCGGCTGCTGAACGGGGATGCGTCTCTGCAATTTACCGAAAACCGTGTTACGGGAGCGGTCGCTGACGGGCAGATTTTCGCCGCAGATACTGTAATCGTCTGTGCCGGAGCGTGGGCAGGGCCGCTGATGCTGCCGCTCGGTATCAGGCTTAAGGTGAGCTATCAGAAGGGCCAGATCATGCACCTAAAGGTAGCGGACCAAGCGGATACAGGCTCCTGGCCCGTAGTTATCCCGCCTACGGATCAGTACCTCCTGTCCTTTGACGGGGGCAGGATCGTGATTGGAGCAACACACGAAAACGATATTGAAGGCTATGATACAAGCGTAACAGCCGGCGGGATACAGGAGGTTCTTAACAAAGGGCTGGAGCTGGCTCCCGGACTGGCAGACAGTACAGTTCAAGAGGCACGGGTAGGCTTCCGTCCGTTCACCCCCGGCTTTCTCCCGGTGATCGGTGCAGTGCCGGGCTGGGAAGGACTGCTTGCTGCCAACGGGCTCGGAGCCTCAGGATTAACGATGGGGCCGTTTATCGGAAGCCAGCTGGCGAAGCTGGCACTGGGACTTAACCCGGACATAGAGCTGCTGGATTATGATCTTGGCAAAGCCATAGAGCAACAGATTTAGAACGACAACAAGGAAGGGGATTAAGCAATGAGTATCGTGGATGTCATCAAAACCCGGAGAAGTGTCAAGCAGTTCAAGCCGGATCCTGTCAGCGAAGCAGACCTGTTATCCTGGCTTGAGGCTGCGAGCTATGCGCCGAACCACCGGATGAATGAACCGTGGGAGATTGTAATCATCGGAGCGGAAACAAGGGCAGAGCTGAAGCATAAGACGGACTTTGGCGGAGCGCCGGTTGTCCTTGCGTTATTATCCAAATCAGCTGCAACCCCGTTTGAGCGTGACGAGAACGTTATGGCGGTCTCCTGTTTTGCCCAGAATTTTCTGCTGGCCGCACATGAGGCAGGCGCAGGTGCCTATTGGGCCTCATTAGGTGCTCTTCCTCATAACCGTCTTATTATCGGTGTACCGGAGGATTACGATGTAATCGGTGTTTTTGGCATAGGCTATCCGGATGAACTTCCGCAGCTCAAGCAGAGAACGCCTGTCACCTCCAAAATCACTTACCGCCCTTAAAAAGAGCAGCCGCGCAATAGCGCGGCTTTTGTATTGTAAAGCGATGCTATTTGAACTTCACAGACTCTGATTGCCGGTGACCTTATACGGTTAATGATTGGCAGACTTATCAGCAAAGGAGGATTTCAAGTGGCAGATCAGCGCAAACACAACATTCATACTACACCGAATCCTAACGGAGGCTGGGATATTCAGTCAGCCGGGGGCGGGAAGCTCAGCCATCACCGAACCAAAGAGGAGGCCGAGCAGGCCGGCCGTGAGGAAGCGAAGAAAGCCCGTACGGAGCTGAAAATCCATAATAAAGACGGCAAGATTTCAGACTCGGTCAGCTACGGAAATGATCCTTATCCGCCTAAAGGATAATAATTGGTTTCATGAATGTGCCTCTGAACGGGAACTCTAGAATTTGAAGAAACGCTCAAATTCTAAAGAGAAAACGAGGACGGTATTCATGAATCAGGCTTCGGGCAAGGATAATGCACAACAGAAGAAACTGAAATGGTGGCAGTTAAGTATGCTTGGGGTTGCCGGAACGATCGGCACAGGTTATTTTCTCGGCTCAGGACTGGCCATTTCCATTGGAGGCCCGGCCGTGCTGCTCGTTTATTTGCTGGCAGCTGCCGGTACATATGTAGTCTTTGATGCATTGGCGCAAATGACTGCCCAGCATCCTGAACAGGGCTCCTTTCGGTCCTATGCCAAAAAGGCATTCGGGAGCTGGGCCGGATTCGGCAGCGGCTGGGTATACTGGTTCTCCGAGCTGCTGATTATGGGGAGCCAGCTAACGGCGCTGTCCATTTTCTCCCGGTTCTGGTTCCCGGCGGTGCCGATGTGGACGTTCGCAGCGGGATATGCGGTACTCAGTCTTCTCATAGTCTTTTTTGGCAACAAGGGGTTTGACCAGGTGGAAAATGTGCTGGCTGTTATCAAAGTGTCAGCGATTCTGATGTTTCTGATACTGGCAGCGGCTTTTCTGGCCGGATGGATTGGAGGCGCCAAGTATAGTCCCGACATGCCTAACGGCTTCAAGGGCTGGCTTCCTTCCGGAGGAATCGGCCTGTGGTCTGCTTTTATTTTTGCCTTCTATGCTTATGGCGGCATCGAAGTGCTGGGCATTATGGCGTACAGGCTGGAGAATCCCGAAGAAGCGCCCAAAGCCGGCAAGGTCATGCTGCTGTCGCTGGCAACGGTCTATGTACTATCCATCGGTCTCGCCGTCATTATGGTTCCGCTTAGTGCGTTTAATCCTAAAGAAAGCCCGTTTATGCTGGCGCTGAGCAGCGACCGGCTGCCTTTTGTCCCTCATGTCTTTAACGGGGTACTGATTATTGCCGGCTTCTCGACCATGACGGCATCCCTGTATGCGATTACCTCCATGATGATTACCCTGGCCCAGGAAGGGGATGCTCCGCGGATGTTCGCGCAGAAATGGAAGGACAAGTATCCGTTTCTTGCACTCTGCCTGATTGCGGCCGGATTAACCGGGGCCATAATGATGTCGCTGTGGCTGCCGGACAGTGTATATGAATACATCACGACGGCTGCCGGCCTCATGATCCTGTATAACTGGTCCTGGATTCTGCTGTCTTCAGGAAAGCTGCTTAAATCTGGCCAGCTAAGCGGACTGAAGCGCTGGAGCGGACTTATTCTGATCGGAGCTGCGGTTATGGGCACTCTTTTCCATAAAGTAAGCCGACCGGGATTCTACATCAGCCTGCTGATTGTTGCTCTAATCGCGTTTAGTGACTTTATAGTCCAGCGTGTGAGGCGAAAGAAGGAGACTTCCTCAGCTGAGCAAGAACAGGAACAGCAGGGCGTTGAAATGGGCTGGCACCAGTCTCTCCCTGGCTCCGAATTCAGGATCAAGGGGATCCGGCTGCGCAAGAGCAAGGTTTAGTGCAGGAATAGCAGCCGGGCAGCCTGCACTCCGAAATAGAGGCCGAACCCAATAAGCGACAGGCCGGATAAAACTGAAATAGCCCCCAGCACACCTGGAGTCAGCAATCTGCGGAATACGCTTGAAGCGGCAGCCATCGAGAAATCCCACAGCAGGATGCCGAGTACAATCCCTCCGCTGTAAATGAGCAGCTGCTGCATGGGGAATTCGCTGGCTGCTTTGGCCAGCACAGAGCCGTAAATTCCGAGCCAGAACAGGATGGACAAGGGGTTAAACAAGGACATCAGGAAGCCGGACAGAAAGGATCTGAACAGGGAGGTGTCCCCGCCGCCTCTCAAACTGGCCGTTGCTGTTTCCCTTGAGCTTCTGATTCCGTCTACGCCCGTATACACAAGGACAAAGAAGCCGAACAGCCACAAGAAGGCTTTAACAAAAGGTGCATCCAGTAAATGAATCATGCCGAAATAGACGAGCAGCATATAGATAATGTCAGCACTCACGGCACCAAGCCCGAGTGACCAGGCATGAAGAAATCCCCCGCGCAGACCCTTGTCCAGCTGAGCCGCATTTATGGGTCCGATGGGTGCGGAAAGGGATAAACCCAGAAGCATGTACGAGACAAAAGAATGAATGATATTCTCCTCCTTTTAGGGTACTAGCCAGTACTAGCCTATTCAGAAAAAGAAGGAGGTAGGACAACCATTTTGAAGGCCCGCGGGATTCCGCGGGCCTTCTGTAGACTACACTTCTATAATAATCGGCAGAATCATTGGACGGCGTTTGGTTTTCTCGTACAGAAATTTCCCGAGGGCTTCTTTGAGCGTCTGTTTGATGACATTCCACTGGCCAAGGTCAGACTGGTTCAGTTTATCAAGGGTGGCTATGACCAGTTGATTAACCTCCTCAATCAGCTTGTCCGAATTGCGGACGTAAATGAATCCGCGGGAAATGGTATCCGGTTCATTCAGCAGCCGTCCGTCCGACTGGCTCAGGGTGATCACCGTGATCAGAATGCCGTCTGCTGATAACTGGCGGCGGTCCCGCAGAACTACGTTGCCGATGTCGCCGATGCCAAGCCCGTCAACATAGATTTGCCCTGCAGGAACGCGGCCCGATTGTCTGACAACGCCGCCGGCGGATTCGACCAGCTCGCCATTCTTCAGCAGGAAAATCTTGTCCTCTTCAACCCCGACAGCCTCAGCCAGCAGGCGGTGATGATGGAGCATCCGGTATTCCCCGTGAATCGGGATGAAATATTCCGGTTTCATCAGTGTCAGCATCAGCTTCAGCTCCTCCTGGCTGCCGTGTCCGGATACATGCAGCTCACTTCGTGAACCATAGATAACCTTGGCGCCCAGAACGTACAGGTTATCAATGATCCGGGCTACATTGCGTTCATTGCCGGGAATCGGATTGGCTGCGAGCAGCACGGTATCCCCCGCGCTGATCTCCATCTGCCGGTTGCTGGAATTCGCCAGCCGGGACAGAGCGGCCATAGGCTCACCTTGGCTGCCCGTACACAGGACGGCAATCTCATGAGGCGGCAGCTTGGCCGCTTCTGCAGGCTCGACCAGCATCCCTTCCGGCACATTCAAATATCCCAGCTCCTGGGATACGCCTACTACGTTCACCATGCTCCGTCCAAGCAGAGCGAGCTTTCGTCCGGTCAGGCTGGCGGCATCAACGATCTGCTGCAGGCGGTGGACATTGGAGGCGAAGGTGGAGATGAAGATTCTGCGGTCTGCTTTTTGAAATGCTTCTTCAATGTGTGTCCCCACCAGTCTCTCAGACGGAGTGAACCCGGGCCGTTCGGCATTGGTGCTCTCAGAGAGCAGAAAACGAACGCCTTTTTTGCCAATGTCGGCCATTTTATGTATGTCCGGATACTGTCTGTTGACAGGAGTCATATCAAACTTGAAGTCGCCAGTATGGACAACGGTGCCTTCCGGTGTATCGAATACAACGCCAAGGCAATCCGGAATACTGTGGTTGGTTCTGAAAAAGCTCGCCTTAATGCTGCCAAAGTCAAGAATAGACTCCGAGTCTATGCGGTGCAGGCTGGTCTGGCGAAGCAGCCCGTGTTCTTTAAGCTTGCTTTCAATTAACCCGAGCGTGAGACTGGAGGCATAGAGCGGGAGATTGAGCTGCTTCAGCAGATACGGAATGCCTCCGATATGATCCTCATGGCCATGGGTGACGATCAGTCCCTTCACTTTATCTGGATGAGCCAGCAGATATGAAATATCAGGAATGATCAGGTCAATACCCAGCAGACTTTCGTCGGGGAACTTGGAGCCGCAGTCAACCACGATAATATCATCACCGTATTGAATGAAATACATATTTTTGCCGATCTCCGTTACACCGCCCAGTGCTCCAATCCAAAGCCGGTCCTCTGGCATTTTACGTGCCTCCTTATTGTAGGTTTATTGGTATTATGTATAGCCGCGCTGATAATTATCCTTACTCCCGTAATTCCCGGGCTTGCCTGACAGAACGCCAGTTCTTATAATTAGAAGCATTAAGCAGCATGCTGCTAAAGAGAGAGGTACTGAGATGAAACAGAAGATTACGGAGTACTGCCTGAGCAAGCGGGGCGCGGGGTTGGAGCAACCCTTTGGCCCTGAATCTGAAGTGATTAAAGTCGGAGGTAAAATGTTTGCACTGATCTTTAAAGGAACGGCGGAGGAATTCCGGATCAATCTGAAATGCGACCCTATTATTGCCGGGAACCTGCGTGAGCAGCTCGAAGCCGTCAAACCGGGCTATCATATGAACAAGAAGCACTGGAATACCGTTATCGTCGACGGTTCCTTATCACTGGCTGAGATTTATGACATGATAGACCATTCCTATAGCCTGGTTGTCGCCAAGCTTCCCAGAAGCCAGCGCGATATCCTTTTGGAAGAATAGAATGCCGGCAGCTCTGCAAGAGTTCCTGAGTTAGGGCTCCTGCATCCGTTTATAAATACATATGCAGACAGCAGACAGGAGGCAGCCCACAAACAGGAGAGCAGAGGTGCATTATCTTGAAAAAAATATGTATATTATCGTTGCTCACAGCCTTTATAACCGCCGGTTGCTCGTCCGCAGCAGATGAACCGCCGCTGTCCCCGCCGGCAGCGCAGGAGAATTCGGTTCAGGAACAGCCTCCGGCTTCAGCTCCGCAGGCTTCAGCGCTGCCTGCACAGACAGTTGCACCTGAAACAGACGCAGTACCGGAACCGGAGGTCCTTGCCGCTAATCTTGAAGTGCCCTGGTCAATGGCCCAAGCCGGCGACATCTTGTATATAACAGAACGGACCGGCAGCATCGTGAAAATCGACAACGGGACTGCCGTCAAGCAGCGGGTTGAGCTGAAGAAGGAGCTGGCGGACGTTTCAGAGGCCGGTCTCTTGGGACTTGCGCTTAAACCGGATTTTGCAGAGTCCGGGCTGGCATATGCCTATTACACTTATAATGACGGATCGGGCCTGTTTAACCGCATCGTAACACTTAGACTGGATAAAGATATCTGGAAGGAAGAAGAGCTGCTGCTTGACAGGATTCCCAGCGGCTCTGTGCATCATGGCGGAAGGCTGGGGATCGGACCCGACGGCAAGCTGTATGCCACAGCAGGTGATGCCGGTGAAGCGGAGATTGCCCAGGAGCGCGGAAGTTTAGGCGGCAAAATTCTGCGGCTGAACCTTGATGGGTCAGTGCCGGAGGATAATCCGTTTGCAGATTCCTATGTCTACAGCTACGGTCACCGGAATGCCCAGGGGCTGGCCTGGACGGATGACGGTATATTGTATGCAAGTGAGCATGGCAACCGCAGTCATGATGAGATCAATGAAATTGAACCAGGTCTGAACTACGGCTGGCCGGTTATCGAAGGGGAAGAACAACGGGAAGGTATGGTAACGCCGTTATTCACATCAGGCAGTGATACGACCTGGGCGCCGTCCGGCATGGCTTATGCTGATGGCAGACTGTATGCAGCTGGTTTACGGGGCAGTGCCATATTGGCATTTGATCTGGAAACTGGTGAGGAACGGGAAGTTGTAACCGGATATGGCCGGGTCCGTGATGTGCTGATTGCAGATGGCATGCTTTATTTCGTCAGCAATAATACCGACGGGCGGGGGAGTCCTCAGGAGGAGGATGACAAGCTTTACCGTGTCTCCCTGTCCGCGTTGGATTAAGGTTAAGGGTTGCCCGGCCTGCATAAGGCTGAGCATCCTGTTGTACAGAAACAGCAGCCGCTAAGCTGCTGTTTTCTTTATAGGGCGGACGCCGGAAATCGTGCTACTCACCGTCCATTAGCTCTTTAATGTAACGGCTGTTCAGCGACTGCTCGGCAGACTCTTTGTTATGCTTGTAGGAAATCTTATAGATACAGGAAAAGATTACATTCAGCACATATTCAAACGCCATCTGCGAGGAGAAGGTTCCGATCTTGGCATGTTTGACTTCGTCATCAGGTACACAGATACAATGCGTACTGAGCTTCGCCAGTTCACTGTTACCAGCGGCGGTAATTGTAATAATCGGAACCCCCTGCTGTCTGAGGTGACGGGCTGCTTTTAAATAAACCGCTGAATTCCCGTGGTATGTAACAAAGACCGCGCAGTCCTCCGGCGTCAGATTAACGGTATGGTATGCCCATTCGTGCAGCTCAGTTGCAATGACGGCATACTTGTTGATTTTGATCAGCTTGTTCTGGAAGCTTCTGGCCCGGATCTGGGAATCCCCCAAGGCATACATAAAGATTCTTTTCGCCTGATCCAGCATGCCTGCTGTCTGTGCAAGGACTTCATCGTCCAGATAGGCATAAGCCCTGCTGACCGTTTCTTTCATTAGTCCGGCTATTTCCCCTGCTACCTGGAGCGCGGTTTCCCCATATCCAAACGGATAGTTCGGATCGACACTGGAGGGGATCTGGGTTTGCTGCTGAAATTCGCGGGCAAGCTGGAGAGTGAACTCCTTAAATCCGGATAAACCGAGCTTGCGGGTCAGCCGGTTGATTGCCGAGTGGGACGTATAGGTAGCTTTGGCAAGCTCCTGTATGTTAAGCTGCAGCATATTTTCCCTGTGGTGAAGGATATAGGCTGCGATGCTCTGCTCGTTAGTTGTAAAATGGGGCATTTCTGATAATTGCCGCAGCAGCTTCAAAGCTTTTCACCTCGATAAACATTTTGTTCAATCATGAAAGGCATATGGTACAGTGATTTGGTCGTTTGTACCGTTTTGCCCGCAGATTCTTTACGCCTGAATAAGTTCCTTTATAATAAACGAAAAAGCCCACAGGGGGAATGCACATGCTGACAATCGCTTATATCGGAAACGGCAAAAGCACCAACCGCTATCACCTGCCGTTTGCCATGAACCGGGACTATCTGAAGGTAAAAACCATTTACGCCCGCAATCCGCACAAAGCAGAATGGGACAAGCTTCCCGGCGTTCTGTATACAGATGATCTTCAGGCAGTAATGAACGATGCCGAGATTCAGCTGGTCGTTGTATGCACGCATATCGACTCGCATTATTCGTATGCCAAGCTGGCGCTTGACCACGGCAAACATGTGCTGGTAGAGAAACCGTTCATGATGAGCGCGGAAGAGGCAAAATCGATCTTTGAGTATGCCCGGGAAAAGAAGCTGATTATCCAGTGTTACCAGAACAGACGTTATGATTCAGACTTCCTTACCACGAAACAGGTAATCGACTCGGGCAAGCTTGGCGAGCTGCTGGAGGTTGAGATGAATTATGACTATTACCGGCCGGAGACTCCGAATTCGGTTAAGCAGTTTTCGCGGTATAGCAGCTACCTGTTCGGACATGGCGTTCATACCATTGATCAGGTGATCTCTTATTTCGGGACGCCGGACCGGGTGCATTATGATGTGCGGCAGCTGCTCGGATCAGGCAGAATGAATGATTATTTTGATCTGGACTTTTATTATTCCACGCTGAAGGTATCGGTCAAATCGAGCTTTTTCCGTCTGAAGGCACGTCCGAGCTTTGTGGTCTACGGTAAAAAAGGGGTATTCGTCAAGCATTCGATTGACCGCCAGGAAGAGCACCTCAAATTATTTTACCTGCCGCAGGGACATGCCGATTTCGGATTGGATACGCCTGAACATTACGGGACGCTGACTTATCTTGATGATGAGGGCAACTACCATGAAGAAAAGGTTGTTTCCGCCAGAGGGGATTATGCCCGGGTCTATGACGACATCTATGAGGCGATTGTGAACGGACGGGAAAAAACAATCAGGGATGATGAAACGGTTGCCGTCATGGAGATTCTGGAACGCGGGATCGCGGGGTGCAGCTGATGAAGCTCGGAATTGCCGGAGCGGGGAATATTGTGCTGGATCTGCTCAGCTTTGTGCAGGAAATACAGGGGATTGCTATACAGGCGATCTGTTCCAAGCCCGAACATCAGGAGAAGCTGCTTCTGCTGCAAAAGAAACACAGGGTCCCGCAGCTCTACCACAGCTATGAAGCGATGCTGGCGGATACGGATGTGGATACAGTCTACATCGGTCTTCCGAATCATCTGCATTTCACATACGCCAGGGAGGCATTATTGAAAGGCAAACACGTGATCTGCGAGAAGCCGTTCACCTCGAATCTGGATGAATTCCTGGTGCTGCAGCAGCTAGCCCTTCAGAACAGGCTGGTTCTGGCCGAGGCTATTTCCAACCAGTATCTTAACAATTACCTGCTGCTGAAGGAGCATTTGCCCAAGCTGGGCCCGCTCAAAATCGTAGAATGCAATTACTCCCAATATTCGTCGAGGTACGATGCCTTTCTGGCCGGAGAGGTGTTGCCTGCCTTTAATCCGGAGCTGTCCGGAGGGGCGCTGATGGATATCAATATCTATAATATCCATTTTGCAGTCGGCTGCTTCGGGAGTCCGGAGAAGGTGCTCTATCATGCCAATATGGACCGCGGCATTGATACCTCCGGCATCCTGCTGCTGGATTACGGTGAATTCAAATGCGTCTGTATCGGGGCCAAGGACAGCACCGGGCAGAATGGAGTGAACATACAGGGAACCCGTGGATATATCCATATGTCCGGGCCCGCGAACGGGATGGACAGCTTTGAATATGTACAGGGCAGACAGCCGCCAGTGACGATAGACCGGAAGAATCATCCTCACCGGATGTATGATGAATTCAAGGCTTTTGAACGGATCATCCGGGAAGGTGACCTGGATACAGTGAACAAGATGCTGGAGCACAGCGGACGGGTTATGGAGGTCGTTGAACAGGCGAAGCAATCGGCCGGGCTGGTGTTTGGTGCCGACCGGCGTGGCGCGTAACGGAGCGGAACGAAGAAAGTAGCGGTTATAGTTGTATGAAGTGCAGTTAACGTTAAATGAGTGTGGTATTAAGGGCAAGAACTAAATTAATAACCTTGGATTGCAAGCCGTACGGATCACCGTACGGCTTATTAACATTCCTGTCTATCTGTTATTATTGTTATTATAAATATTATATAAATTGATAACATGTAAATATAGGACTATAATTAATAACAGGACTATACTATTCATCATTTATATTCAATCAGCTGAAATATTCGATTGGGAGTGGGATTCTTGCAGACAATGATCAAGCTAGAAGGCGAATGGAAGCTGCAGCTGGATGGAGACAAACAAGGGCTTGTATTGCCTTACACCGATACTATCCATTTGCCGGGCACGATATCTTACGCCCGTAAAGGACCCAGGAACGAGGAGGTTCTGATCAGCGCGCTGACTGATGAATATCTGTTCGAAGGACAAGCCTGGTATTCCAGAGAGATTGATATTCCAGAGGAACTGGCCGGTTTGTCATGCCGGTTGTATCTGGAGCGCACGCGGATGACAACGCTTTATATTGACGGAAAGGAAATCGGCAGCCGGGACAGCCTGAACACTGCACATGTGTACGATTTGGGCCGCCTGCCGGCAGGCGGACATAACGTTACGGTCTGTGTCAGCAACACCGGATATCCTACCAAAGGGGGACATATGACCTCCCCGGATACCCAGACCAACTGGAATGGCATCACCGGCCGGATGGAGCTGCAGTTCTTCGCTGAATCGTATTTGAGCGGAATCCGGCTTACTCCGGATGTGGCCAACCGTTCGCTCTGGATCACAGCCAAGCTTGAAGGCAGTGCAGAAGCGGTGCTGACAGTATCCGCTGCAAGCTTCAACGGTGAAGCTGTGAATGCAGCCGGACATGTGGCGGCAGCACAGACGTATGTGCTCACACCGGGGGACTTTGACGTAGAATACAGCCTTGGCCCTGAAGCGTTGTTGTGGAGTGAATTCGCACCCAATCTGTACAATGTAAGCCTTGCTCTCAGCACCGGGGAAGGCGTTACGGCAGACCGCAACGAGCTGGTCTTCGGCTTGCTTGAGTTCAAGGCGGACGGCGACAAATTTGCCATTAACGGACAGAAGACCTTTCTGCGCGGCAAGCATGACGGACTGATCTTTCCGCTTACCGGCTATGCGCCGACCGATGTGGAAGAATGGGTCAGAATTCTCGGTATTTCCAAATCCTACGGCATCAACCATTACCGGTTCCACACCTGCTGTCCGCCGGAGGCGGCTTTTACTGCTGCAGATTTGCTGGGTATCTATATGGAGCCGGAGCTGCCCTTCTGGGGCACCGTCACTGAACCGACCGACGATAACCATAATCAGGCGGAGCAGGATTATCTGGTGAGCGAAGGCTATGCCATTCTGCAGGCTTTCGGCAACCATCCGTCCTTCGTAATGATGTCGCTCGGCAATGAGCTGTGGGGCAGCAGGGCCAAAATAGATTCCATTCTAAAGGAATACAAGGCATTTGACAGCAGACCGCTTTATACACAGGGCTCCAATAATCACCAATGGGTGCCGGAGATTCTGGAGCACGAGGACTTTTTCTGCGGAGTGCGGTTCTCCAGAAGCCGGCTGTTCAGAGGCTCCTATGCGATGTGTGATGCGCCGCTTGGCCATGTGCAGACTGCTGTGCCGGGAACGCTGAAGGACTACGACGACCAGTTCGTACCCCCTGCACTGGTAACGGGTGCGGACGGAGGAGAAGAAACCGGAGGTGAAATTCAGATCCAGTACGGCACCGAAGCCAAAACCGTACAGGCTGATGATGCTTCCGGAGAATGGATTCCGCACATTCCGGTCATCTCGCATGAGATCGGGCAATATGCAACCTACCCTGATTTCGAGGAAATTGCCAAATACAGCGGACCGCTCAAGGCCAAAAATTTCGAAATCTTCCGTGAACGTCTGGAAAAGAACGGCCTCGGCCATCTTGCTGCCAAATATTTTGCAGCTTCCGGCAAGCTGGCGGCCGCCTGCTACAAGGAAGAGCTGGAGGCTGCCTTCCGGACCAAGCGGCTTGCCGGGTTCCAGCTGCTGGATCTGCAGGATTTCAGTGGACAGGGCACTGCGCTGGTTGGGATATTGGACGCTTTTATGGACTCAAAGGGCATGATTACCGCTGAGGAATGGCGCACATTCTGCAGTGATGCGGTGCTGCTGGCGCGGTTCCCTAAATATAACTACGTTTCCGGGGAACCGTTCCAGGCGGACATTGAGCTTAGCTGGTTCCGCAGCAGCACTCCGGATACGCTTGAGCTCAGCTGGTCCTTGACCGCTGAAAGCGGAACACTAAGCGAAGGAACTGCGGCAGCAGAGATTCCGGCAGGTACTAATTATTTTGAACTATACCGTCTTAAGCTCAACCTTCCGGCTGTTAAGGCAATGACCTCCGTTAAGCTGAGTCTGCAGATCACCGGCACAGATATCCGCAAGAGCTATGATCTTTGGATCTATCCCGATTCAGCCAGCAGCGGACTTGAAGAAGTGAATGTTTACCATAAGCTTGATGATGAAGCGCTGGCACTGCTGGAGCAGGGAGCAGACATCCTGCTGATGCCGGACCCGGATTCGCTGAAGAATGCGGTTCAAGGCTTTTACAGCACTGATTTCTGGTGTTATCCGATGTTCCGTTCCATCTCCGAGAGTATGAACCGTCCTGTGCCGGTCGGCACGATGGGGCTGCTGATTGATAATACTCATCCTGCGCTCGGGAGCTTCCCGAGTGAAGAGCACTCCACTTATCCTTGGTGGAACATTATCGAACATTCCAAATCACTGATTCTGGATGGGACGGATCAAAAGTGGAGTCCGATTGTCCAGACCATCGACAACTTCGAGCGTAATCATAAGCTGGGCTTCCTGCTGGAATGCCGTGTTGGTGACAGCAGGCTGCTGATTTGTCCGCTTAATGCAGATAAGGCTGCTGAGACTCCGGAGGGCAGACAATTTCTGTCCAGTCTTACCAGCTATATGCGCTCTGAGGCATTTAATCCGGAGGTAGAGGTAACTATTGATGAGCTGCAGCGGATTATTCAATAAGCGTCTGAAGCTTCCAATGATGCAGTTTCGAAAAGGTGTTGTAGTCCGCTCTCATTGACCTGGTGCCATTTACCAGTCTTCTGCCGGCAAAATAGTGTTATGGTAGAGGGTAGCAATGGATACGAGGTGATAAGTTGTATGACTAAGAAACACTGTTTGTTCTGTGATGCTATTGTTCCGATCGAACGGGAAGGGGAATATGACCGTTATCTGGATTGCTCCTGCTCTCCAGGCGGCTTCTATTCCCTCCGTAAGGACAGCTATGATGTGATTAATGCGCTGCCGCATGCTGCCAAACGGGATCTGCTGCATGTTGTTTCAGGCTACATCAGGGAAAAGACGGATTGTGGCGAGCACGTCCATCTTTCATCCGGTGATCTGGAGGCCATAGCAGGGGGTCCCAAAACCCCGGTAACGATTGAGGACAAAGGAAACCGGCTGCTGCAGTTCCTGTACCGGCACTCTGAGTCTCCGGGGGATCCTGTTACGATTCATCCGCTGTCTGCCAGCTATAACCTGACCTATTCCCCTAACCTGCAGGAATTGGTATATATCATAGACAAGCTTGGAAGCGAGCAGCTGCTCATCCGGGAAGGGATGAATTTTCAGCTCACGCAGCAGGGATGGAATGAAGCCGCCGCCAGTGCGGGCGGCAAGAAATTAAAGCCCTGCTCCGTGCTTCTTCCCGCCAATGATGAGCATATCGCCATGTGGCAGGAAGATTTAGTGTCCACAGTCGGCCAATACGGTTATCTGCCGTCGGTGAATGTCAGCGGGCAGTATCCGCTGGAGCAGCTTGCCGAGAGCAAATTGATCATTGCTGATTTAACCGGCCGCTCAGCAGGTGTCTATTTCGCAGCAGGCTATGCGCTTGGGCTGGGCATTCCGGTAATCTGGACCGTCCACAGCAGCGGAGCCGCGCAGCTTGATGTCCAGCTGCATGACATCCGTCCGCTCGTCTGGGATACGGCAGATGAGCTGGCTGTGCTGATCAGGCAAAGACTTACTAAATAGCCCATAACCCGGTGTAATCGCCGGTAATTACGCCAAACAGCCTGTACCGGATTATTGATCCGGTACAGGCTGTTTCTTTATGCAGCGTCATCGAATAATGAAATCACAAATCCATTTATGATGTTGTCGAGGAGGTCACCGCAGCTTTTAATTCAGTTCCCATTCGTGAAGCAGCATGATTGCCGCTCCGGTCGCCACTGCTTCATCGGTGAGTGCACCCTGCGTGAAGACGGGACTGTACTCCGGGTATCGGTACGTATTCTTCTTAGCAACTTCTACGGCTGTCTGGAAGACCAGCGGGTCGGCACTGACCAGCGGACCGCCGAGAATGACATATTCGGGATGGAAGGTATTGATCAGGTTGGCCAGTCCGATGCCCAGATAACGGGCCGTTTCGGTAAACTGCTCCTTAACGAGCGGATCACCCTTTGTCAGGGCATCGACCAGCACGGTGAAATTGACGCGCTCCGGGGCAAGCGCCGACAGGAGGCTGCTCCGACCGCTGCTTAGCTGGCTGCGGACCCGCTCCTCAAGTGAAGGTACAGATACAAAGGCTTCAAGTGCACCATAGTTCCCCTTATCCCTCAGCCGTGGCCCCTCGGTCCGGATGATCATCTGTCCGACCGCTCCTTCTGTGTCAACGGCACCGCGGATGATTTTGCCGCCGGACATTAGTCCGGAACGGATATTGGCCCCGGCATGGACATAAAGCGCATGCTCGATATTTTCCCCGCGGAAGGCCCAGTGTTCGCCGATTAACGCCGTGTTCGCGCCATTGTCCAGCTTGGCCGGAATTCCCAGCCGCGCAGTCAGCATCTCACCTACCGGTACGTTCTTCCAGAAAGGTGAGGGGAATAGCTCCGGCTCCAGAATCACCCCGGTCTTCTGATCCAGCGGACCCACCGCACCAACGCCGATCCCCAGCACCTGCTGTGATGATATCCCTTCCTTGGCCATAAAGGCATCCGCAGCTTTACCGACAAGGTCCACCAGACGTTCCGGGGTCATCCCGGCATCCATCTCCCAGCGTGTCAGAGATAAAGTCTTGAGATGCAGATCATACAGTCCCAGCTTGGAATACAGTCTGGATATTTCAAGCCCCAGCAGATAGCGGTGGCTGGGGTTGGTCTGGAACAGAACAGGCTTCCTTCCGCCGGTTGAGCTGCCGAAGCCGGAGACGATAATCAGCCCCTGTGAAATCATGTCTTCCAGCAGCCGGGTCAGACTGCTGCTGGCCACGGCAAAATACTGCAATAAATCAGCCTTCGAAACGGTACCATGCTCGAAAATCCGGTCATATACCTGTTTTTTTATAGAAGGAGCTGAATGAGTAATCATATGTATTCATTCTCCATTTCCAAGTCAAATAGTCGGGTTATTTTAAGTATAGCGGCAGCTTTCCGTTTTTTCCAGAGTATATGCGGCAAATTATGAATGGAAAAAAAGGATTTTCATAAAAGTTGTCGAAAATTTCCGTTAGAGGGACTTTTGTCATAGCCAATTCGGCAAATCCCCACTACAACAAACGCAACTGATGTGCGCGAAAGGGAAGGCTTCTATGTTTGCTTTTATCCGAAAAAGTCTAATAGCCCGGATTCTCTGTGTGACCACAGCAGTTATCCTTGGTATCACGGCCGGTAATCTCGCCATCCAATGGGTGAATACCGGGTCAGCCGTTCAAGGAACCATCAGCAGCTACAACATGAACATCGCAAGCCATTATGTAACACAGCTCGATGCCGGACGCTACAGTGTGTTTCTGGAAGATCCGCAGGAGTCGGAACTCTACTGGTCGCTGAGGGATGAACTGGACCAGTTCCGTACATCCATCGGAGCCCGGTATGTCTATTTCGTGAAAATCGATGAAGCCGGCCAGCCGCTGCTGATGATTGACGGCAGACCGCCTGGCGACCCGCTGGCATCTCCGATCAATGAGGAGACGGATATGCCGGATACTGCAGTCAAGTCCGTCCTCGCAGGGGAAAATGCCAGCTCTGAGCTGATCAAGAATCCTGAATACGGTGATTACATTTCCGCCTTTGTACCTGTCAAAAATGAACAGGGTGCGCTCATCGGGGCGCTGGGAATCGATACGGATGTCACCGTGGTCAGTTCACTGACCCGGGATGTGCTGCTCCAGAGCCTGCCGCTCTACAGTATTATTCTTGCAGTATCCCTGATTGCGCTTGGCGTTATTGCCTGGTTTATCACCCGTTCCTTGCGTCCGCTGCATACGATAACTGCAGGTGCGGGGGCGATGGCCGGCGGGGATCTGGCGGAGGCTTCCCGGATTCTGCACGGACGGCCGGTCAAATCCCGGGATGAGATCGGAACCGCCTATCAGGCTATGCTCAAAATGTCAGGCGAACTGAATATCCGGGTAAAAGGAATGGTCTCGAATGTATCATCAGCCTCTGATTACCTGTACGGCACCTCAGAGACCTTCGCCAGAAATGCGGATGATGTGCTGCGGATGAGTGAAACGGTGAACGTAAAGATCGGAGATATTTACTCCGGAGCAAGCACGCAGACGGAAGGGGCGCAGAGCAGTGCGCTGGCGATGGATGAGATGGCGCAGGGAATCGCCCGGATCTCGGCTGCCTCCGCTTCTGTATCGGAGACTGCCGTTCAGGCGCTGGATAAGGTAAATACCTCCCAGACCGCCATGTCCCGGATGAGCCGGCAAATGGAATCCATTGCTGAATCAACCGACGAGACGATGAATATGGCTGTCCTTCTTCAGGGCTACACTGCTGAAATTGAGGGTGCTCTGGCGGCAATCAGACAGTTCGCCGACCAGACGAAGCTTCTGGCGCTCAATGCTTCGATAGAAGCAGCCCGGGCAGGAGAACACGGACGGGGATTCACCGTCGTTGCCGGCGAGGTACGCAAGCTGGCGGAAGGCTCTGCTTCGGCAGTGGAGCGTGTTGCAGACTTGCTGATACATATCGGAACAATATCCTCCGGTATAAGTACACAGATGACGGAGGCTTCAAGCGAGGTAGGAGAAGGTGTTCGAATGTCCACCGGGGCAGAGGAAGCCCTGGTGCTTGCAGCAGCCGCATTCCGGGAAGTGGCGGAACAGATCGTAGATGTATCTGCAACAGCAGAGGAGCTGTCTGCCGGTTCACAGGAGGTAGCCGCCACTGTTGGCAGCATGGCTATGATTGCCGGCGGGGTTACCGAGCAGACCCGCCAGATCCGCGAGCTTACCGATCTACAGCTGGAGAAGATAAGAGAGGTATACGAAGCCTCAAGAGTAATCAGTGTGAGTACCAGCGATATGCGTCAGGCAATCCTGCAGGTCAGGGTTTAACACAACCGGCTGCATTATCCTATGTACAGGATAATGCAGCCGGTTCTTTCTGACCGTTAAGCCCTATGTTATAGTAGGTATTGTAGCGCTTTATCGCAAACAAGGACAAGCATAACAGGGGGAAACCATGATATGATTTCACGCAAGATTTACAGGGGAATCTGGAAAGAGGGACAGGCAGCAGCCGGCCTGCAGGCATTGCAGGAAGACATCCGGGCTAAACAGCTTGTACAGGACGGGGTGCTTATGACTGCAGCAGCTTTTTCCTGGCTAAATAATGTCTTTCTCTATTACGAGTGCATCAGCGAACAGGTTGAACCCGTGAATCTGGCCGGTGCCGCCGGACAATATCTGATTGACTGGGAAGGCGAAGCGGCTCCGCGGAAGTGGATAGAGATGATTGATGTCTTTCATTTCAATGAACCGGCCGGGTATGAGCACTGGCTGCGCAAAGCGGCAGTAGAGCGGCGGGGGGGAAGAGTGGCCCAACTGAAGCGCGAAAAGGTAGCCAGCTATATTTATTATCATTACCAGCTGCAGGAGGAACGGGCGTTCCACGGCAATAAATACGATATTATCGCCATGCACGAGAATCTGCTGTTCGGCTATCAGGAATTTCCGTCCGTTGTGGAAGAGCCTGTAGTTCCGGGGCGGCTGAGCACCACAGGAACCCCGGTCCCGTGGGAAGATTCGCGGATGGATCTGCATTTTCAGCCCTGGGAAGACGACGGTTATTTGTACTTCAAGCCTGTTGAGACAGTATTCGCATATTACATAGAAAATTAGTCCCGGATGTGATTATTGTAACCGCTTCATATATTACTGCAGGAGGAGGCCGGACAGATGAATGAGAAAATGAGCAGATCGAGGGTTAGCGGATTTCTTAGGGCTGAAGGCAGAACGGTTGTAAACGGCAAGGGCGAAGAGGTATTGCTTAGCGGTTGGGGACTTGGCAACTGGCTGCTTCCGGAAGGGTATATGTGGACTACGGACGGAAACAGCCGGTTTGACCGGCCGTCAAGGATTGAGGCTGTGCTCCGTGAACTTACAGGAACAACGTTCGCGGAGCAGTTCTGGACGGCATTCCGTAACAGCTACATCACAAGGGAAGACATCCGGCTGATGGCCGGGCAGGGATACAATTCTGTGCGTATTCCGTTCAACTGGCGTATTCTGATGGAGGATGAGCCGGGAATTGTCTGGAAGGAGGACGGGTTTAGGCTCATTGACCGCTGCCTGGACTGGTGTGAGGAGTTTAAGATATATGCCTTTCTGGATCTGCACGGTGCTCCGGGTGGCCAGACGGGTGCAAATATCGACGATTCTGTTGATGATGTGCCGCGGCTGTTCACGGATGAGGATAGCTGGAATAAGGGGCTTGCCCTGTGGAGGCAGCTCGCTGAACGGTACAAGGACCGCTGGATTGTCGGCGGCTATGACCTGCTGAACGAACCGATCAAGACTCCTTCTGCCGGACAGGATTTTGACTATCTGGTTCCGCAGCTTGTCCGGTTTTATGAGGAAGCGGTTGCGGCCATCCGGGCAGTGGATGATAAGCATATGCTCTCTATTGAAGGGCATCACTGGGCGACGGACACCAGCATTTTTCACAAAAAGTATGATGACAATATGATCATTCATTTCCACAGGTATGCCTGCTACCCGGATCTTAGTTCTTTCACAGAATTCCTTGAGGTGTCCGCGAGATTGAATGCGCCGCTTTGGCTGGGGGAGAGCGGTGAGAATTTGAACGAATGGTATACCGCCATCTATCCGCTGGCTGCGGAACTGAATATCGGCTACAATCTGTGGCCGTGGAAAAAGATGGACAACACCAACTCTCCGTATTCTGTTAATCTGCCGGAAGGCTGGAATCTGCTCATGGATTACACCAGAGGGGGCGTCCATCCCGGTTATGAACAGGCTGGTGCAATTCTGGAGCAGTATTTGGAGAACATCAGGGTTGAAAACTGCCGGTATAATACTGAGGTAACGGACGCAGTATTCAGGACACCGGGCTGTACCGTCCGGGCAACGGATTTTGATCAGCTGCCCGGCAAAGGACTGTCATTCAGCGGGCTGCGCCATCAAGGGAACCCTTTCAAATACCGGTCAGGAACCGGCATGCATATAATAGAGGGGATACCAAGGGGAGACTTGACTAAACGATTCTTCTTCGATATTTTGTGGGACAGGTTCCTGCTTGAGCTTGAGGCAGGAGAGTTCGCCGCTTATACGATCAACAATACGCGGGAGGACAGCAGTATCTCATTCACCTATAGTTGTAATGGGCCGGCGGTTGTGGCTCTTTTTCAGGATGATCGGGAAATAGCTTCATTAACGCTTCAGTCTGGGGAGCACAAGCAGACTACTCCGGCGGTAGGCTTGGCGGCTGCCGGCAGTTCCAAATTAAAAGTTGCTGTTCATTCAGGAACAGTGAGGCTGGACGAGATTATTTTTAAATGAATAATAACAAACAAGCAGCGCTTCTCCGGCATCCGGGGAAGCGCTGCTGTGCGCTGGAACGTTACATTAAAATATGGTGCAGCTGCTGTAAGTACATGCTTATGGGCAGCCTATTGCATAAAACGGAAGCTCTTGTGCCGGCCGTCTCCGAAATAGAGAATGTTGTCGAGCTCTGAGGCCTGCAGCCCGCCTTCCTCATTCAACACCTTTCCGGCAACATAACGGCCCTTGATCTTGGCCAGAATGTTGGTAATTCCCTTAAACTGGTCATGCTCAATAACATGGATCAAAGTACATTCAATGGCAATCATGCATTCCCGGATAGCGGGTGCATTGACAGTGTGCGCCTGCTCATGCGTCAGATCAACGTGGTCAAATTTGCTGAACTCTTGTCCGGAATGCGCGCCGCAGTAGGTAATCACGTCCATCAACGAACGGCCGGGAATATTGATGACGAAATCCCGCACCGCCTTGATCTGGTTAACGGCATAGCCTTTGCTGCTGAAGCCCAGCATCATCATGTCCTTCAGTGAATAGGAAGAGGAGATAGGCGTTACGTTCGGCTTACCATCCGCATCATAAAAGCTGACCAGGATAACCGGGAACCCGTAGTACATTTTCTCATAATCTACAGCTACCTTTTCCATTTGAGCAATCCTCCTGAATATGTATACCGCTCAAAGCGGCTTCTATACCAAAGGATAGCTCAAGCCGGAAAGGAGCAAGGGTGACCAGACGCACAGGTCTAGCTGTTCTGTAATTGCAGAGCCGGAGCAAAGTACTGGTTATGAATCTGATCTCCTTCATTCCGAGGGTAACCAGTTCCCGGATCATATAACAAAGATGATTTGCGGGTTCTTCTGGTGCAGCCGGAGCAGGTTATGCCTCCCCGAACAGCAGACGCTCCTCCTCCCTGCTATGAATAGCATTAACAACCAGCAGGGCGTGAAATTGATGGAGCACTTCCGGTGTGAGCCCTTCCCGGGTCAGCCGGGCCTGGGTGTCCCTGACGATGGTCCGCAGTAATTCGTGATCACGTGTCAGCCGGATAACAGTGTCCTTTAGCTCCGGCTGCTTCTCTTCCATCTCCTGATAGAAGCCGTCTTCCTCCGCATCGGCGTGACTGAGAATCCGTGTTTCCCAGTATTCAAGCAGATGCTCGGCTGCCTGACGGGCCACCTCGAATTCCTTTGCCTCAAGCAGCTCCTCTACTTCCTCGGTTATGCCGATTGCACCCGACAGACCACTCTCATGAATGGCATGATGGGCATGCCGCTGGCGTAATGAAGGTCCTCCCATGTCGTTCATCCTCTCCGTATTTTTGATCAGTATAGCATATCAGCTGGTAGTGAAATTCCCGGTAAGGTATTCCCCGTACAACAAAGAGGGAACTCCCTTGTACGGGCTTCCGGCAGTGAAGAAAGAGGGCTGTAGCAGCGCTTTTCCCGGTTTTGGGGAAGGCGTTTTTGCCGTTTCAGCAGATCGAGGGATTTCCCGCAGCGCAATAGGTGTTTCCCTAATGGGAACTGCCGGCGTCCAGCTCCATAATGATATTAATTGAATGATTGAATAGATTCGCGCTACCATGTCCTTCATTCTGCAAAGGAGTGTACGTAACCGATGAAGAAGAAATTCGGCCTTAACTTTTTTAAACCGATTGAGAGCTATTCCGGAAAATGGTCCATTCTTGAAGAGAAAAATAGAGATTGGGAAAATATGTACCGCCAGCGCTGGTCTCACGATAAAGTCGTCCGCACTACTCATGGCGTTAACTGTACCGGCTCCTGCAGCTGGAAGGTATTCGTGAAGAACGGAATCATCACCTGGGAAAACCAGCAAATTGACTACCCTTCCTGCGGACCGGATATGCCGGAGTTTGAACCGCGCGGCTGTCCGCGTGGAGCGACCTTCTCCTGGTATGAGTACAGCCCGCTGCGTGTGAAATATCCGTATGTGCGCGGCAAGCTGTGGCGGCTGTGGCAGGCGGCCCTGCAGGAGCATGGCAATTATGTCGATGCCTGGGCCAGCATTGTGGAAGATCCCGAGAAAGCCAGCCAGTACAAAAAAGCGCGCGGCAAAGGCGGCCATATCCGCGTAGCCTGGGACGATGCGCTGCATCTGATTTCGGCTCAGCTGATCTATACGATCCGCAAGTACGGACCAGACCGGATCGCCGGCTTTACGCCGATTCCGGCCATGTCGATGGTCAGCTATGCTTCCGGCGCCCGCTTTATCTCGCTGCTCGGCGGCCAGATGCTGAGCTTCTATGACTGGTATGCCGATCTGCCGCCGGCTTCCCCGCAGATCTGGGGTGAGCAGACCGATGTGCCGGAGTCCTCAGACTGGTACAATTCCGGCTATCTGATCATGTGGGGCTCGAATGTCCCGCTGACACGGACACCGGATGCGCACTTCATGACAGAGGTCCGCTATAAGGGAACCAAGGTCGTTTCTGTTGCACCTGACCTTGCGGAGAATGTGAAATTCGCCGACAACTGGCTGGCGCCGAATCCCGGAACAGATGCGGCAGTGGCCCAGGCCATGACCCATGTCATTCTGAATGAATTCTACCAGGAACGGCAGGAGCCGATGTTCCTGAACTATGCCAAGCAATATACAGATATGCCGTTCCTGATTTTGCTCGATCCGCATGAAGATGCCTGGAAGGGCGGACGCTTCCTTCGGGCAAGCGACCTCGGGGACAGCACGCCGCATTCGGAATGGAAGCCTGTCATCTATGATGAGGCAGCCGGTAAGGTGATTGTCCCTAACGGCACGATGGGCCAGCGCTGGGAAGAAGGCAAGAAGTGGAACCTGATTCTTGAGAATGAAGACGGCAGCAAGGTTGAGCCGGCACTTAGTATTGAAGGCCATGGCGGAGAATGGACCGAAATCGTATTCCCGTTCTTTGACAACTCCGGCAACGGCACATTCCGGCGGATGATTCCGGCCCGCAAAATGCAGCTGGCTGACGGAACGGAGCGCTATGTAGCTACTGTCTACGATCTGATGCTTAGCCAGTACGGGATTGCCCGTACCGACAGCCCGCATAACGCCAAAGACTACTATGACGAAGCATCTCATTACACTCCGGCATGGCAGGAGCAGATTACGACAGTGAAAGCCAGTGTCGTGGTACAGATCGCCCGCGAGTTCGCCCAGAATGCCATTGATACAGGCGGGCGCTCGATGATTATTATGGGAGCCGGAATTAATCACTGGTTCAACAGTGATACCATCTACCGTTCCATTCTGAACCTGGTGGTCCTGACTGCTTCACAAGGCGTTAACGGCGGCGGCTGGGCGCATTATGTCGGCCAGGAGAAATGCCGTCCGATTGAAGGCTGGTCCACCGTGGCATTCGCCAAGGACTGGCAGGGTCCGGCGCGGCAGCAGAATGCGACCTCCTTCTTCTATTTCGCCACCGAGCAGTGGCGGTACGAGGAGAGCGGAACCGATTCGCTGAAATCCCCAACCGGCGGAGAACTTGCTTACCAGCATCCGGCCGATTACAACGTGCTGGCTGCACGCCTCGGCTGGCTGCCGTCCTTCCCGCAGTTCAACAAGAACAGCCTGCTGTTCGCGGAAGAAGCGGCCCGGGAAGGCAAGAAATCCAACAGCGAGATCATCGGCCATGCGCTGGAGGAGATCAAATCGCGCAAAACCCGCTTTGCGGTGGAAGATCCGGGCGCACCGGAGAACTTCCCGCGTTCGCTCTTTATCTGGCGTTCCAATCTGATCTCAAGCTCAGCCAAAGGCCAGGAATACTTCATGAAGCATCTGCTCGGCGCTTCGGACGGCCTGCTTGCTGAGCCTAATGAGGAGCAGAAGCCGGAAGAAATCATCTGGCGCGAGGATGTGGAAGGCAAGCTGGATCTGATGGTAGCGATGGATTTCCGGATGACCACAACTCCGCTCTATGCAGACATTGTGCTGCCAGCGGCAACCTGGTACGAGAAAACAGACCTTTCGTCCACTGACATGCATCCGTTCGTTCACCCGTTCAACCCGGCGGTCAATCCGCTGTGGGAATCGCGTTCGGACTGGGACATTTACCGCCAGCTGTCTGAGGTATTCTCGGAAATGGCGAAAACCCATCTGCCGGGCGTATACAAGGACATCGTTGCTTCACCGCTCGGTCATGACTCGATCAGCGAAATCTCCCAGCCGATGGGTCTGGTCAAAGACTGGGCCAAAGGTGAAGTGGAGGCCATTCCGGGTAAAACGATGCCGAACCTGAGCATTGTGGAACGTGATTATAGCAAAATTCATGATAAATACATTTCGCTCGGGCCAAATCTGGCAGTCGGCAAAGCCGGCGCACACGGCGTCAGCTTCTCGGTTGCCGAGGAATATGAGGAATTAAAGAAGCTTAGCGGCGTTTACTTTGACGAATCGATCAAAAACGGCCTGCCCAAGCTGCAGACTGCCCGCCAGGCGGCGGATACGATTCTCCATCTGTCCTCGGCGACCAACGGCCGTGTATCCCAGAAGGCTTATGAGTCAGCCGAGAAGGATCACGGGGTTCCGCTGAAGGATATTTCAGCAGACCGTGCAGCAGAGAAGATTACCTTCCAGAGCATCACTGCACAGCCGCGTGAGGTCATACCGACGCCGGTATTCAGCGGCTCGAACAAGCAGGGACGCCGGTATTCTCCGTTTACTACGAACATCGAACGTCTTGTGCCGTTCCGTACGCTGACCGGAAGACAGCATTTCTATATAGATCACGAAATTTTCCTGCAGTACGGGGAATCCCTGCCGGTATTTAAGCCGACACTGCCGCCGATGGTCTTCGGCCCGCGTGACAAGGCAGTTAAGGGCGGCCAGGATTCGCTGGTGTTGAGATATTTGACACCTCACGGCAAATGGAACATTCACTCCACCTATCAGGATAACCAGCACATGCTGACCCTGTTCCGCGGAGGTCCGACCGTATGGATTAACAATGAAGACGCTGCAGCCCATAACATTGCGGATAATGACTGGCTGGAAGTATACAACCGTAACGGGGTCGTTACCGCGCGGGCGGTAGTCAGCCACCGGATGCCGAGAGGCACCATGTTCATGTACCATGCTCAGGACAAACATATTCAGGTTCCGGGGTCGGAGATTACCGATACCCGCGGCGGAAGCCATAATGCGCCTACACGGATTCATCTGAAGCCTACCCAGATGGTCGGCGGATACGCACAGCTAAGCTACGGTTTCAACTACTATGGCCCGATCGGCAACCAGCGTGATGTCTACGTAGCCGTACGCAAAATGAAGGAGGTTAACTGGCTTGAAAATTAAAGCGCAAGATGCAATGGTAATGAATCTGGATAAATGCATCGGCTGTCATACCTGCAGCGTCACCTGCAAAACGACCTGGACGAACCGCAAGGGTGCGGAATACATGTGGTTCAACAACGTGGAAACGAAGCCCGGCATCGGCTATCCGAAGCGCTGGGAGGACCAGGAGCTTTACAAGGGCGGCTGGCAACTGCGCAAGGGCAAGCTTGAGCTGAAGTCCGGTAATAAGCTGTCCAAGATCGCGCTCGGTAAAATCTTTTATAACCCGGACATGCCGGAAATGAAGGATTACTACGAGCCGTGGACATACAACTATGAGCATCTGACCAATGCAGGGGAACAGAATCATTCACCGGTAGCACGGGCGCATTCGGCAGTAACCGGCGAAAAGATGGATCTGGAATGGGGCCCGAACTGGGAGGACGATCTGGCAGGCGCCCATGTCACCGGTCCGCTCGACCCGAACATCCAGAAAATCGAGGAAGAGATCAAATTCAACTTCGAGAAATCGTTTATGGTCTATCTGCCCCGCCTCTGCGAGCACTGTCTGAACCCGAGTTGCGTCGCCTCCTGTCCTTCAGGAGCGATGTACAAACGGGAAGAGGACGGCATCGTCCTGGTTGACCAGGAAGCCTGCCGCGGCTGGAGATACTGCATGACTGGCTGTCCGTACAAGAAGGTCTATTTCAACTGGCAGACCAACAAGGCGGAGAAATGCACCTTCTGCTTCCCGCGCGTGGAGGCAGGGCTGCCGACAGTCTGCTCGGAGACCTGTACCGGACGCATCCGTTATCTGGGCGTTCTGCTCTATGATGCCGACAAGGTGCTTGAGGCAGCTTCGACACCTGATGTGCAGGACCTGTACAAGGCGCAATGCGATTTGTTTATGAATCCGCATGATCCTGCGGTCATTGCCCAGGCCAGAAAAGACGGCATTTCCGAGGACTGGCTGGAAGCCGCCCAGAACTCACCGGTATACAAGCTGGCGATTGAGCACAAGCTGGCGTTCCCGCTGCATCCGGAATACCGGACGCTGCCGATGGTCTGGTATGTACCGCCGCTTAGCCCGATCATGAACTATTTCGAGGGCAAGGATTCATTGAAGAATCCGGATATGATTTTCCCGGCGATTGAAGAGATGCGCACGCCGATCCAGTATCTGGCGAATATGCTGACTGCAGGTGATACGCAGACCGTCAAAGAAGCCCTGCAGCGGATGGCGATGATGCGCTCTTACATGCGTGCCCAATCCTCCGGCCAGGAATTTGATCAGAGCCGTTTGGACCGTGTCGGAATGACCGCCCAGCAGATGGAGCAGATGTACCGGCTGCTGGCGATCGCCAAATATGAGGACCGGTTCGTCATCCCGACCTCACACAAAGAGCAGCACATGAATCCTTACCGTGCCCAAGGTTCGGCCGGCTACGGCAATACAATGGGGGATATGGGTACCGGCTCCGGTTCCGGCTGTGACGGCTGCGGAGCAGCCAGCTCCATCGGAGAAAGCCTGAAGACCGGCAAAGACATGTATGAGGAGAATTTCTACGGAGGGATTTGGCGTGATTAATCTGACCAAATTGTACAGCTACAAGGAGTCCTTCGGATATTTCGCCCTGCAGCTCATGTATCCCGAGAAGCTGGATTTTCATCCGGCTTTTTTGGAGGAGGTGTTCAGCAAGGATCATCCCGGTTATACCCATGTGCACCAGTACTGGACACAGATGCAGAGTTACAGTCTGGAGGGGATTCAGGAGGGCTATGCGGCCACCTTTGATTTTCAGAAGGATTGCGCCTTATATATGACTTACTTCAAATTCGAAGATGCTAAGGAACGGGGGCAGATGCTGGCGAAGCTGAAGCTGCTCTATGAAATGTTCGGGCTGGAAATGCCGGAAGGGGAGCTGCCCGATTTTTTGCCGCTGATGTGTGAATTTCTGTATGCTGCAGAGTGGCTGGATAACCCGGATGCCCCGGAGAACTTCCGGATGCTGATCGCGATTCTGGAGGATGGCACGTACCATCTGCTCATGGCGCTTGAGAAAAACAACAGTCCCTATTTCCATCTGGTGAAGGGGCTGCGCGAAACATTTAAAGCTTGTGCTGAACAGGAGGCCCTGAGTCAATGAATATGTACGGTCAGTTTTTCTGGGTCATTTTCCCCTATATGAGCCTGGTGGTTTTTATATTCGGTCATATCTTCCGTTACCGCAGGGACCAGTTCAACTGGACGGCCAAATCCAGTGAGTTTATTGAGAAAAAGCAGCTGAAATTCGGCAGCATCCTGTTCCACCTCGGGATTATGCCGGTTATTCTCGGCCATATCGGCGGTCTTGCCGTTCCCAAATCGTGGCTGGAGGCAGTGGGTGTCAGTGATCATCTCTACCATATCGGTGCTGTTTACATCGGAGGAATTTTCGGTGCCGCCACTCTGGCCGGTATGCTGATCCTTACGGCGCGGCGCTTTACGATCAGGAACGTCCGCAGGCTCAGCAGCGCATCTGACCTGATTGTCAACTCGTTGCTTCTATTTATAGTGTTTATGGGGATGTACTCCACTATAGTAACGAATGCTGTACAGCCGGAGTTCGACTACCGGGATACGATTTCCGTCTGGTTCCGCGGACTGTTCATGTTCCGTCCCGATCCTGCGCTGATGGCGGATGTGCCGTTTTCGTTCAAACTGCATATCCTGTCAGGCTTTGCTATCTTTGCCTTCTGGCCGTTTACGCGGCTGGTCCATGTCTGGAGTGTTCCGTTGAATTATATAGGCAGAAGTTATATTCTATACAGAAGAAATAAAACGAATTAAAGGAAAGAAGCCGCTGGTTCTTTCCCTGTTCAATTAGGAGTGGGAACGATGAAGAAGAAGGTGGATTACCAGGGGGAGCTTGACCGGATCCGCATGGCGCTCGGTTATGACTTCATCTCACTGGCGCTTGCTGAACCAGCGGAATATGATTATGTGATCCGCTGGAAATACGCCTCGGGGAACACGAATGAACGGTACAAACGGATCGTTCTGCAATCAGGCAGAGGGATAGCCGGAATCGTGTTCAAGACCGGAAAACCGTTTCTGCTGCCTTCTGTAGAGAAAGACGTACAGCCTGATTCCTTATTTACTTATCCTATAACAAAAATGGAGAATCTGCGCAGCATCGCCGCTGTACCTATCTGGAGTGATGCCCGTGTAGCCGGTGTGCTGCTGGGCGGATTCAGAGGTGAACGGCAGGTTACCCCTGAGATGGTGCAGACTCTGGAAGCAACCGCGCGCAGGGGCATTGGAGACTTGAACGGGAAGGAATTGTTGCTGAGTTGAGTACACCCGGAAAAGATCTGACGAATCTGCTCATGAGCAGGCTGTTTGAGAACAGCTCAGAGGCCATGTTCTTTTTTGACCGGGACGGTAAGGCGCTTGCGATGAATCCGTCGGCAGAGAATATTATTGACCAGGATATTCTGGCCCAGCTGTATCAGGGAAATCCCCTGGCACTATGCGGTACCTGCAGGGGCTACACAAGTGAAACTGAGCTGCTCACCTGTCTGAACTGCTATTTCAATACTCCGGATACGGATAATTTTACCTCCTATCAGGTTTATCTGGAAACAAGGGATAAGGGAATCGTCCCTTATGCAGCCACTTTTCATACCATTGATGCCGAGCAGGGAATCCGCGTCTTTATGCTGAGGGACTTGACCCGGCAATTCAAAACCCAGGAAAAGTTCTATCAGAACAAAATGATGAAGCATGTAATTGAAGCCCAGGAGAATGAGCGCAAGCGGATCTCCCGCGAGTTGCATGACAGTGTGGCCCAGGAGTTAATGAGTGCGGTCATTGACCTGCGTGTGCTTAAATATATGACAGATGACGAGCAGCTGCTGCGGAAGGTGAAGCAGACCGAGGTCTCCATGACCCGGCTGCTCAGCGATATCCGCAATCTCTCGGTAGAGCTGCGGCCGGCTGCGCTTGATGATTTCGGACTGGAGGCTGCCTTCCGTTCCCACTTCAAGCGGATGGAGCAGAGCTATGGCCTTGTGATTGATTTCGATTCCCGCCTGTCCGAGAAGCGTTATGGCAGCGAGATTGAAACGGTTGTCTACCGGGTATGCCAGGAGGCTGTGCTGAATGCGCTCAAATATGCCCAGGTGGACATGGTCAAGGTTACACTGACCGAAAAGGACGGCATCCTGCGCCTGCAGGTTGAAGATGAAGGCATAGGCTTCCATCCCGGAGATGAGCCCGGCGGAACCGGGCTGGGCCTCTTTGGCATGCAGGAACGCGCAGAGCTGGTCGGCGGCACGTTCAGCGTAGAATCGCAGAGGGGCAGAGGGACAAGAATTCTGCTGCTGGTTCCTGCAGAAAAGTTACAAGGGAAGGAATGAGCGGCTGAATGAAGATTGTTATTGCAGACGACCATGCTATCGTACGCAGCGGGTTTGCGATGATCCTTAATTTTCAGGACGATATTGAAGTAATCGGCACAGCGGCGGACGGCAGGGAAGCCTATACGCTGGTTACCAAGCACCGGCCGGACATTCTGATTATGGATCTGAGCATGCCTCCGGGGGAGAGCGGGCTGATCGCGACCGGGAAGATCAAGGAGGATTATCCCGATACGCGGATCCTGATCCTGACCATGCATGATGACGAGGAATACCTGTTTCATGTGCTGAAGAACGGGGCATCCGGCTATGTGCTCAAAAGCGCTCCGGATGAGGAGCTGCTGCTGGCGATCCGGACGATTCATGAAGGCGGCACGTATATTCATCCCAAGATGGCGACCTCACTTGTCCGTGAATTCATTAAGAAGGATAAGACGGTCACAACCGAGGATCTGTTTGAGCTGTTATCCAAGCGGGAGCTGGAGATTCTGCCGCTGATTGCGAAGGGCTATGGTAACAAGGAGATTGCCGAGAAGCTGTTTATTTCCGTAAAGACAGTCGAAGCGCATAAGGCCAAGATCATGGAGAAGCTGAACCTGAAGAGCCGGCCCGAGCTGGTTGAATATGCGTTGCGTAAAAAAATGCTGGATTTCTGAACGGCGAATGGAGGGGGAGCCCGTGTCTAATGATACAGGCGCTCAATAAGCATACCGCGAAGGAAGAGGAGACGGTGGTGTTCCCGATGGCAGAGACCCTGCTGAGCCCCCGTGACCGGGAGCGGCTGTCCGGTAAACTGAATACGCTGATCACGTGAGCTAACAGCTGTTCCTGAACGGAGCAGCTGTTTTTATTTTTGCGGTTAAAGTTACAGATGCGAGTAGTCCCTTAACTTACGGGGCTGTTTTCTTGCCGGGAGGCAACAGAAGTGCCGCCTCATTTTATTTTCAGGGTTTACCCTGTCAGGGACAGGGTACTCCCCTATATCTGAGCCGGGGATCGGCAGATACAATAAGAACAGGAAATATTCACTATATACAATCAGGAGAATAATTGGCGAAAAAGGTGAGAATTAAATGATCAAAAAAATGCAGTTACCGCTTCAAACACTAAACCTGGTTACCGGATTTATGGTATGGGTGATTATCTCTTCACTGATGCCTTTTATTTCCGAGGACATCAGTATCCCGTCAGGCAAACTGGCCATGGTCACCGCCATACCGGTTGTACTCGGCTCGATCCTGCGGATACCGCTTGGTTATTATGCCAACATTTTAGGGGCACGCATCATTTTTATGTTCAGCTTCATTCTACTCTTGTTCCCGGTTTACTTCATCAGTGAAGCAACCACGATGGCGCACCTGATTATCGGCGGAACGTTCCTTGGAATAGGGGGCGCGGTATTCTCTGTAGGAGTAACTTCGCTGCCCAAATATTACACCAAGGATAAACACGGGCTGGTGAACGGGATCTACGGGATCGGCAATCTCGGAACAGCGGTCACCACTTTTTCGGCTCCGATGATCGCAGCACAGATCGGCTGGGGACCTGCGGTGAAGCTGTATCTGATTCTGCTGCTTATCTTCATAGCCCTGAATTTCTTCTTCGGGGACCGTCATGAGCCCAAGCTGAAGACACCGATTATTGAACAGATCAAAAGGGTGGCCAAAAATGAAAAGCTCTGGTTGTTCTCACTGTTCTACTTCATTACCTTTGGTTCCTTTGTAGCGTTTACGATCTACCTCCCGGGCTTCCTTGTTTCCAACTTTGGACTGGAAAAAGTGGATGCAGGGATGCGTACCGCCGGTTTCATCGCGGTAGCAACGTTTTTCCGTCCGGTAGGCGGATGGCTTGCCGACAAATTCCAGCCGCTGTTTCTGCTGATCGGCACGTTCAGCATCTATACGGTAGCAGCAATCATCCTTGCGTTCATGCCCTCCATGGGGCTTTATACCGTCGGCTGCCTGGCCATTGCTGTAAGTGCGGGGATCGGCAACGGGGTCATTTTCAAATTAGTTCCGCTGTATTTCAACAAGCAGGCGGGGATTGCCAACGGGATCGTGTCGATGATGGGCGGCCTGGGCGGATTCTTCCCTCCAATTATGCTGTCCATCATCCATGCGGCAACCGGCCAGTATTCGATCGGCTTCATGCTGCTCTCCCAGGTTGCGCTGGCCAGTCTGGTGCTGGTGGTATGGCTGTATTTTAATGACAAACTGGCTCTTACTTCAGAAGTTTTCAATTCGACCGGGCAAGGGATTATGGTCACAGATGTAACCGGACTGATCAAGTCAGTTAATCCCGCATTCTCCAAGCTTACAGGCTATACGGAGGAGGAAGTCCTCGGCAAGCAGCCGAGCATCCTGAAATCTGGCCGCCAATCCAAGGAATTCTACGGCTCCATGTGGAGTGAAATCAAGGCTAAAGGGATGTGGCAGGGCGAAATCTGGAATAAGCGCAAGAACGGTCAGGAGTATCTGCAATGGCTCAATATCAGCGCTGTGAAGGATGAGACTGGTGAGGATGTGCGTTATGTGGGAACATTCAGCGATATTACGAATAAATAATTAGCCGGCAGAAGTGCCGGATTCCAGTATAGCGAAGTTAGGAGCAGATGAAGGTGGAGAAGACGAGAAATCCGGTCAGTGTGGCGGAAGCAGTGGCCAGAGTTATTGCAAAAGCCGTCCGCACAGGCACGGAAAGTGTACCGCTTGCCGAAAGCTATGGCCGCATTCTGGCGGAGCCGCTGACTGCGACTCATGATGTGCCGCATTTCACCCGCTCACCCTATGACGGCTACGCGATCCGTTCGGCTGATTCTGCTGAAGCATCCGGCGGCAACCGTGTAACATTCACTGTCGTGGATCATATCGGTGCAGGGCAGGTCTCAAGTGTTACAGTCGGCGCTTATGAAGCAGTCCGGCTGATGACTGGAGCGGCGCTTCCGGCAGGTGCGGATGCGGTAGTGATGTTCGAGCAGACGGCTGAAGCCGGTCCGCTGGAATTCACGATCCGTAAAGCCTTTGCGTCCGGAGAGAATCTGTCTCTGAAGGGTGAGGATATGCAGGCCGGGGAGCAGATAATCCCTGCAGGCAGCTTCATCCAGCCCGGTACGATAGCACTGCTGGCCACGTTTGGTTATGCGCAGGTCAAGGTGGCAAGGCGGCCGGTTGTCGGCATCCTGTCCACCGGAACAGAGCTGCTTGACGTTGCTTCTCCGCTGGAACCTGGCAAGATCCGCAACAGCAACGGTCCGATGATCGCTGCCCAGTTAGCCCGGATGGGCATTCCGTTCAAAATGTACGAAACTGCCGCAGATCAGCTGGAGGAAAGCCTTCTGATTGTACAGCAGGCACTATCGGAAACGGATTGCCTGATCACTACCGGAGGGGTATCCGTCGGTGATTATGATTATCTGCCTGAAATCTATGCCCGGATCGGGGCTGAGGTGCTGTTCAACAAGGTCGCGATGCGTCCGGGCAGCGTAACTACGGTTGCCGTCTCTGGTAACAAATACCTGTTCGGCCTCTCTGGTAATCCATCAGCCTGCTTTACCGGCTTTGAGCTGTTTGTCCGGCCGGCACTTCTGCAAATGACCGGAGCAGATAAGGTATATCTGCCTTACACCAAGGCAGTGCTTGCTGAGGATTTCTCCAAGGCCAATCCGTTCACCCGGTTTATCCGGGCGGTGTACGACGGCTTCTCGGTGCGGCCGGCCGGATTTAACAAATCCAACGCCGTATCCTCGATCGCACGGGGGAATTCCCTGATTGTGCTGCCGGGAGGGACCAGGGGATATTCGGCAGGTACTGCTGTAGATGTACTGCTTCTGGGCGTCGAGGAAGGAACGGATGAATGGCTGCTGTAAGCTTGCAGAAAGGGGAGGACCAGACAGATGAGAACATTACCTATACAAGATCAATTGCATCGTCCAATGCGCGATTTACGGATATCCGTAACAGACCGGTGCAATTTCAGGTGCTCCTACTGCATGCCCAAAGAGCTGTTCGGGGATGATTATGCGTTTCTTCCCGGCAGTGAGCTGCTGACCTTTGATGAAATCCGCCGGCTTACCCGGCTGTTCGTCTCCTTAGGCGTAACCAAAATCCGTCTTACCGGCGGAGAACCGCTTCTGAGACGTGAGCTTCCCGTGCTTGTTGAAGGTATAAGTGCAATGGGCGGCGTAGAGGATATGGGGTTGACCACGAACGGAGTGCTGCTGGGACAGCAGGCGGAGCCGTTATATGCTGCCGGGCTGCGCAGACTCAATGTCAGCCTGGATGCACTGGACCCGGAATTATTCGGGAAAATGAACGGGCGCGGCTTAAAATCCGGGATTATCCTGCAGAACATTGACCATGCCGTAAACACAGGCTTTGAGGTTAAGGTGAATATGGTGGTGCAGCGGGGAGTCAATGAATCGGAGATTGAGCCGATGGCCCGATATTTCAAGGAAAAGCGGATCACCCTGCGGTTCATTGAGTTCATGGATGTAGGCAATGACAACGGCTGGAGCTTTAAAAAGGTTGTCACCAAAAAAGAAATGCTGGAGCGCCTCCACAGCAGCTTTGATATGGAGGCGCTTGGCCATTGTTACTTCGGTGAAGTTGCCGAACGTTACAGATATAAGGACAACGGGGCAGAGGTGGGCTTTATTACCTCTGTCTCGGAATCGTTTTGTTCCTCTTGTACGCGGGCAAGGCTGTCCTCCGACGGGAAATTCTACACCTGTCTGTTTGCTTCCAGCGGACTGGATCTAAGAGCTTTACTCCGGGGCGGGGCAGATGACGCCAGTCTACTGAAGGCAATTCGGGCGGTATGGGAACAGCGGAGCGACCGTTATTCCGATGAGCGGACAGAGCAGACTGCGGGCAGCAGAACGAAGATTGGCATGTCCTATATCGGAGGCTAGGCTCTAAGCGGGGCGTTCAGCTGTTGATGGAGCAGGATTGCAGGTCTTTTTTCGCAGATTCGAAAAAACATATTAATGAGACAGGAGACGAAATGTACCTATGAACGGAGCCCGGCTGCTGATTCAAATGCTGATCGAAAAAGAGGTGGAGACGATATTCGGATATCCGGGCGGAGCCGTATTGCCCTTGTATGATGCGTTATATGATTGTGACAGGCTGCAGCATGTTCTGGTCCGGCACGAGCAGGCGGCTGTTCATGCCGCAGATGGTTACGCCCGGGCAACCGGACTGACAGGTGTAGCGCTGGTTACCAGCGGACCTGGCGCCACCAATGCCGTGACCGGAATTGCCACCGCGTTTATGGACTCCGTTCCGCTAGTTGTCTTTACCGGCCAGGTTTCGACGGAGCTCATCGGTCTCGACAGCTTTCAGGAAGTGGATATTTACGGGATGACGATGCCGATCACCAAACATAATTATATTGTAAGGGAAATCGCTGACCTGCCGAGGATTATACACGAAGCCTTCTATGTGGCGGCAACAGGACGGCCCGATGGGGTTTGGCCTGCCGGCTGCAATCGGCGCAGCCGTTGCGTATCCCGACCGCCCTGTCGTCTGTATTACAGGAGACGGAAGCATTCAGATGAACATGCAGGAAATGATGACAGCAGACGATCTGGGCCTGAATGTCAAGGTGGCCATTTTCAAAAACGGCTATCTGGGGATGGTAAGACAGTGGCAGCAGCTGTTCCTCGGCAAGCGCTACTCTTCAGTTAAGATCAGCTCACCGGACTTCGTTGCCTTGGCCAAATCCTTCGGCGCTCACGGCTTCCGGGCACGCACAATGGATGAAGCGGAGCAGATGATTGATCTGGCGCTGCATACAGATGGCCTTGTGATTATGGAGTTCGACATTACCGAGGAGACAAATGTGTATCCGATCGTTCCGCCGGGGTTGAGCAATCAGGATATGATTGTGGAATAGACTTTGAATACTTACATTAAAAAAGGATGTTTTTCTATCGAATGGCCGATAGGGAAGCATCCTTTTTCATTGTTCTTCTGTACTCTCTAAAAGTAAAGAATCAGCACTGCAGCGTATAACATGACCGAAAAACCAATTTCTGTGATGCCGGTACGTTTGGCTGTAATTCCCGTCTTGGGCAGGATGGCTGCCCGGAGCAGCAGAATCAGCAGGGGCACAAACAGCGGAGGGAAGAGAATCAGGCCTGCTGCCGCAAACAGCAGATGATAAGCGACGGATATGCAATAATACCGGGCATTGTTCCGCTCGCGGATGATTGTTTTGACATAGAGGGCAGTCCCGGTAAAGTACAGGGCCGACAAGAGGAACAGCTCTGTGGCTGTCCTCCAGCTCTCTCCCTGTCCGACGTAGAAGACCGGATATATGATCAGGGAAAAAGCAATGATCGCTGAAATATCGTTCACCAATGCGCGTTCATTTTTTGTTTTGGCAAAATAGAGATTGACTGCAAAGAGCGGCAGCAGCGGAAGCACAAACCAGATCAGATCAGGCTCGGCGATAATCAGATAGATAACAAACGGGACCAGCAGAAGCCCGTACAGCTTGAGCGGCTTGGCGTATCGCCGGAATTTCCCGGTCTTCACGCCTTGCAGCAGCGGGAAGCTGAACAGATAGATCAGCAGCCAGCAGATGAACAGCGGGATATGTATGGCTTTTCCTGCAGATGAAGCAATTCCGAACAGGAAGGGAAGGATCAGCATGGCCCAGGCGCCGTGCTGGTTGGGGATATACTTCCTCATAGTATTTCTCCTCCTACAACAAGTTATCGTGTCAGGGCGAGTAATATCAGCCTTAACCCATTATACCTGCTGAAATGATAGCGCTATGGTGACCGGGAACACAGGAGTATTTTGCTGTAATTAATTGTTTGCAATTTATCCATTGACAACGAAACCGATCACTCCTTTATCGACGCAATTCACATCCTATGTTATTATGATAGCCTGATAACGTGTTAACGAACTAAAGCGCGTGTGGACATTTTAATTTTACTAGGGGGATTAGAGAGATGAGACGCAAGGGAGTATGGATTCTTTTAACGGTAATGATTATTGCAGTGATTGCAGGCTGCTCCGGATCAGGAAATGATGATAACAAGCTGGTTATCGGGATTGATGACAAGTTTGCACCGATGGGCTTCCGGGACGAGAACAATGAAATCGTCGGCTTCGACATTGACTATGCCAAGGCTGCTGCCGAAAAAATGGGCAAAGAGGTTACTTTCCAGCCAATCGACTGGTCAGCTAAGGAGTCTGAGCTGAACAGCGGACGTATTGATATGATCTGGAACGGATACACGATCACTGATGAGCGCAAGGAAAAGGTGCTGTTCACCAGACCCTATCTGGAAAACAGCCAGGTGGTAGTCGTGCTTGCCGATTCCCCGCTGGCCACACTTGCGGATCTTGCCGGCAAAGAGCTGGGACTTCAGAGCCTGTCGTCCGCCGCTGACGCACTAGATGCAAGCCCGATCAAGGCTGAGGTTGCCGGTGTATCCGAGTTCCCGGATAACGTGCTGGCCCTGACTGACCTGAAATCGGGCCGTCTTGACGGCGTAGTTATTGATGAAGTAGTAGCCAGATACTATATGTCCATTGAGCAGAACACATACAAGCTGCTGGATGAATCCCTCGCCCCTGAGCAATATGGTGTTGGCATCAAGAAGGACAATCAGGCTTTGCTCGATGAGCTGCAGAAGGCGCTGGATGAACTCAGCAGTGACGGCACAGCCGCCGAAATTTCTACCAAATGGTTTGGCGAAAATAAAGTATTGAACTAGATAGCTTCCTTTAGGAGTCGGTTACAGAAATGAGTATTGATTATATTATCCAGATTGCCGGGCCGATGCTGGAGGGGGCACGCACAACGGTGCTGCTGTTCCTGATTGTCATCGTCCTGTCCATCCCGCTCGGGATGCTGGTCACCCTGGCGGCCAAAAGCCGGATTAAGCCGTTAGCTTGGCTGGCCCACACCTATATTTACGTGATGCGCGGCACTCCGCTGCTGCTGCAGCTGCTGTTCTTCTGCTTTGGACTGCCGCAGATTCCGGTCATCGGAGAGTACCTGGTCATGGACCGTTTTGCTGCCGCTGCCCTCGGCTTTATCCTGAACTATGGAGCCTACTTCGCGGAAATATTCCGCGGCGGCCTGCTGTCCATTGACAAAGGACAGCATGAGGCTGCCAAGGTGCTGGGACTCAGCAAATGGCAGACACTGCGCAAGGTGATTCTCGCCCAGATGTTCCGGGTGGCGCTGCCGGCAGTAGCGAATGAGTCGATCACCCTGGTCAAAGACACTGCGCTGCTCTATGCCGTTGCCGTACCGGAGCTGCTGAATTATGCCAAGACCGCAGTGAACCGTGACTTTACGGTGACGCCGTTTGTTGTGGCAGGCATCATCTATCTGCTGATGACACTTGTGCTGACGCTGTTCTTCAAACTGCTGGAGAAACGTTTCAAATTTGAGTAGAAGGGCTGTCCGATTATGAGCAGTATTATAGAAGTAAAACAATTACAGAAATCCTTCGGCAGCCTGGATGTGCTGAAGCAAATTACCTTTGAAGTGAAACCCGGCGAGGTTGTGGCCGTCATCGGACCTTCCGGCTCCGGTAAAAGCACCATGCTGCGCAGTCTTGTGCATCTGGAGGAGATTACCGGCGGGAGCATCTTCATCCACGGTAAAACGCTGGCCGAGAATGGGAAATACGCCGGCAGCGCGGCGATCAGGGACATTACCTCAACAATGGGCATGGTATTCCAACACTTCAACCTGTTCCCGCACCTGACGGTACGGGGGAATTTGGAGCTGGCCCCCAGAACGCTGAAGCGGGAGAGCAGCCAGGTCATTGCTGCGAGAAGCATGGAGCTGCTGACCAAGGTCGGTCTGGCTGACAAGGCGGATGTATATCCGTCCATGCTGTCCGGCGGGCAGAAGCAGCGGGTGGCTATCGCCAGAGCACTGATGCTGAATCCGGACATTCTGCTGTTTGACGAGCCGACATCGGCACTCGATCCCGAGCTGACCGGCGAGGTGCTGAGGGTAATCCGCCAGCTGGCCGAGGAGAATATGACGATGATCATCGTGACCCATGAGATGAACTTTGCCCGTGATGTGGCAGACCGGGTATTCTTTATGGACAACGGGGAGATAGCCGAATCCGGAACACCGGAGCAAATCTTCGGCAATCCGCAGCTGGAGCGGACCCGGACTTTCTTGAATCAGGAGTAAACAGAAGAGGATTTGGAAGAGTGTGTAGCGGCGGCTATGCACTTTTTTTGATATATCAGAAAGTATATATGCGAGGGTAATTTGTCATTATCTGCATGAATGAACATGCATTGTTTTGACAGAGTGCACAGGGAATGAGAAAATGGGATTTCGGGACAGCTGGCGGGAATGCAATGCGTTTCCCGAACGCTGCAGAAATTTGTTCTTTTGGAGGCATAACATGAATCAGCGTTTTCGTATAACCCGTTCCATGCAGGAGGACAACGCGGCACAGGCGATCACTCTGGAGGAATGCAAGCAGTACTTCGCACAGCGGGCTGATTTTGCTTATTCGCAGACTTTTACCGTTAAAGGACCTGAGAGCATTATGACCATTGAGGGGGATTTCTTCATGTGGACTTACGGTGAAACGGAAATTCCTTTCCGGCTGTATTCCGGAGATCTCTATGTGGCGGTATCCGCAGAGGCGGTCGTTCCTTTAATGATTGAGATTGCCACCGATCTTCAGGCGGATATTGTAGAAGGATAATTATGAATGCAGTCACCGAGGCATTATAACTAATGAAGGAGTATACTATGCAGCCGATACAACTACAACATATACAGTCACGGATAAATGAATTATCCGGACGGGATTTATATCTCCATCTTGAGCTTACTTCAGGCGCGTATGCCAACCATCTGGACAGCAGCCGTCATCCGGCCTCCGCTTTTATCAGCAATGCGGTTATCCGTTACACCCAGGGCTCCATCTCCGGCACCGGCCCGTACCGGGTCGGGCTAAAGACTGCACAGGGCTGGATTTACGCCGAAGGGCTTACCCATATAGATGAGCAGGATACTCAGCGTCTTATTCTGGCCGGACATGACAGCATGGGCAAGCTGGTTGTCGCCCTGCAGCTGAGTCTGGAGGCGTTCTTATGAATATGGAGGAAGATACGAACATGAGCAATAATCAAACTGATGCTTTGCGCATTCTGGCCGTGTTCCCGCATCCGGATGACGAGTCCTTTGTTGCAGCGGGCACTTTGGCCAAATACATAGCAGGAGGCGCTCAGGTGACCTTTGCCTGCCTTACTCTTGGCGAAATGGGCCGGAATATGGGCATCCCGCCCTTCGCTAACCGGGTTACCCTTCCGGGTATCCGTAAGCGGGAGCTGGAAGACTCCTGCCGTGCAATCGGCATCCAGGACCTCAGAATGCTTGGCTTCCATGACAAGATGTTAGAGTTCGAGGACCAGGAACTGCTGGATGGAACCATTCTGGACATGCTGCAGGAGCTGAAACCTTCGATCGTAATTACATTCTATCCCGGCTACAGCGTGCACCCCGATCATGATGCAACCGGGGCAGCTGTCATACGGACCATAGGACGTCTTCCTGCTGAAGAACGGCCGGTTGTCCTGTGCAGTGCATTCTCCAGCAATCACGAGCAGATGATCGGGAAAGCGGACGTAACCGTAGATGTTACCGCATTCCTGTCTTCCAAAATGGCGTCCATTCAGTCGCACCGTTCACAGTTCCAGGCAGCGGAGCTTGTGGGCAGCCGGGTTCTGGCCGATGAGGAAATCCGCAGCCGTTACGGCACTGAACAGTTTTGGACTTACCGGTTTAGTTAAGCTTATTTGGATGCCGGCAGGCTGGAAACCTTGGGCTCAAATTAGCTCCAGGGTACAAGGTTCTCCATGACCAAAGCCATTATGACACCAACGACCAGCCCGTTGGAGCATTTCCGTTCCCGCGGATTATCCCCGATTATCATTGGAGAATGTTCTGACATCGGAATGCTGATCGAGCTGGTATCCTCCGGGTTAGGTGCGTCGATTCTTCCTGAGACTTCACTTGGCAGGCATACCGGCCGGAGCCTCCGTTATTCCCGGATCGATGATCCCTATGCTGTATCCAGCTCAGCCGTTATCTGGCTGAAGCAGCCGTTCCTCAGCACAGCTGCGGTGAACTTTATCGAAACCTTGCGCGCAGGCGCTGCCGGTTCAGGAATAACAGCAGAAGCCCGATTGCAGTAAGAACAAGGGCGAGCCGCCGTAAGCCGCCGGAGCTGAGCTGCCCGCCCATAACAAGGCCTGTCAGCAAAGAGGACAGGATGGTCCCGAAATATCTTGAGGTATTGAACACACCTGAAGCAACGCCGATGATTTCCTTGGGAGAGCTTTGAAACAGGGCGGCCTGCAGGCCGACACCGCTTAGCCCGCTGCTTATTCCAAAGGCGGCCAAAGCTATGCATATGCTGGCAACCGGCCAGCTCCCGTTCCACATTGCCAGCCACAATGAGCCGAAGGTCATCAGCAGAGCAGACAGCATGAGGGCTGGCCCCGGACCCGAGCGGTCTACCCAACGTCCTGCAAACGGGGCTGCTGCTAGCGAACACAATCCGAGACTCAGCATTAGAATGCCTGTCTGAAAGACACTGACTTGCCGTACTGCCTGCAGATAAGAGGGCAGCCCGAAGAAGAGCGCATAATACAGCACGTTAACCAGCATGTACTCTACATTAACCCGGGTCATAGCGGGGTAACGGGCAAAGGTGCGCAGGGGAATAAAGGGCGAAGCTGTTCTCAGCTCATGCATTACGAAACCGGCAAGCAGCGTAAGTCCGCCTAGAGCCGTAAGGATCTGCCAGGACGCTGTGGCTCCTGAGGACTCAAAGGACAGCACACCAAGAAGCAGGGATGTCAGACCTGCTGCAAACAGTACAATCCCTTTGACGTCCATGATTTCCAGCCATTGTATGATCGGCCTGCCTTTTGCCGCAGCCTCCTTCGGGTGATCCGCAGGAATGCTCCTCCAGGCCAGCGCAAAGCCGGCAGCCGTGAATGGAATATTGACCCAAAACACCGCCTCCCAATCCCACCACCCAATAATAACTGCTCCGATAAAAGGTCCGACTGCCGCAGCGCCTGATAAAAAGACGGACAGTACAGACAGGGCAGCAGCCTGGTTCTCCTTAATATGGATCCGCACAATCGCCATACCAACCGCAACCATCATGCTTGTCCCGATGGACTGGATAATACGGCAAACGATTAGCCAGCCAAACCCCGGCGAAAAGGGAGCCAGCATGGAGGCAACGAAGGCAACTACCAGTCCGGCGAGAAAAATGCGACGCCGGCCGAACAGGTCGCTGGCTTTGCCCATCACTGGCTGGGCAACACTGCTGGCGATATAAAAAGCAAAAACAACCCACGATACAGCAGTATAATCCAGCTGGTAGACTTCCTGAAGTCTGGTTAAAGCAATCGAAATCATGGAAGAATTCAACGGATTCAGCAGGACCCCCAACCCTACCGATATTAATAACCAACTGTTGTGGTTTTTCATTTCGGTGTCCTCCTTGTTATGAAAGTAATGTTATCGTAAAGGAAATTCGATATTTACTCCAATGCATTTTATGTTATGATTTCATTGACTATAAGGAATGAAGGGAGGCGCTATGGAGCTTCTGCAACTACATTATTTCGTAACAGTAGCCCGGCTCGAGCATGTAACAGAAGCTGCGCAGAGCCTGCATGTTACGCAATCCTCGCTAAGCAGAACTATTGCCCGGCTGGAGGAGGATCTGGGTGTTCCGCTCTTTGACCGGAACGGCAGGCGGCTGAAGCTGAATGATTACGGCAGCAGATTTCTGCTGCGTGCAGAGCGCGTCTTATTTGAGTTAGCCCAGGGCAGGCAGGAGCTGCAATACCTTGCCGGTCAGGAGCCCGCTACGCTGGAGCTCGCGGTAACAGCAGCAAGCGCGCTCCCCAATATTCTGCGGGTCTTCCGTTCTAAACGGCCGGATATTCATTTTCATGTACAGATGCTTGCAACCAGAGAGATGACTGACTGCCTGCTAAGGGGAGAAGTAGACTTCTGTCTGTCTTCGCCATCCTTTGAAGCGGAGGAGATCGAAACCCGGATTGTATATAATGACCCGCTTCTGGTTGCAGTGCCGAAAGGGCACAGGCTGGCAGACCGCTCCGTTATTGACTTGTCTGAACTGAAGGATGAATGGTTTGTGGGTGTCAAAAAGGGATACGGTACCCGTGATCTGGCTGATTCCGTATGCAGTGCAGAAGGATTTACACCGCATTATGTGTATGAGGGAGATGAGCCTTCCAGGCTGATCCAGCTGGTGGAAGCTGAAATCGGCATTGCATTTATTCCCGGTACTGCGAAGGATTCACTCGGAGCGGTCAGCTATTTACAGGTGAATAATGATAAGCTGGTTCGGGAAATTGCTCTGCTGTGGAACAAGGGGCGTTATCTTTCACCGGCCGCCTGCGAATTCCGTGAGGTTGTGATCGGGTATTTTGCCGGGTATGAGTAGGTATATGTCACTGAGTCAGGTTAACTATTATTATTTTTGTAAGGTGGTGCAGACAGTGGACAAGACAGAGCAAGCGGATCAGCGGATTTACGTCCGGTTCCCCCAGGAGGCGGATGCTGCAGCGTTAACAGATATTTACAAGCGTAACCGGGCGTTTTTTGAGAAATATTCACCGAAAGCGATTGACGAGTTCTATACAGAGGAATATCAGCGTCAGCTGATAGCGAACAACAGGTCAGACCGTGAAACGGACCGGAGGTATGATTTTGTAGTATGCCACCGGGAGGACGGCCGGATTATTGGCACTGTTGGCCTGTCTTTTGTGGTAAGAGGGGCACTGCAGAGCTGTATGATCGGCTACAGTCTGGATCAGGAGTTTAACGGCCGGGGATACATGACTGAAGCGGTTAAATTAGTCGTGCAATATGCCTTCGAGGAGCTGAAGTTTCACCGGATTACGGGTGAGGCCTCACCAAAGAACCCCGGCTCGATCCGGGTCCTGGAAAAGGCCGGATTTCACAAGGAAGGCCTTGCCCTCCGTAATGTCAAAATCAACGGCGTGTGGGAGGATCATCAGGTGCTCGCTATATTAAATCCCGCGGACTGAAAGTGACCGGGGTTGCCGGCTCAGGTGGGGCTATTTTGGGGCGGCATAACGATGATCATTCTGCTCTTTTGGAATTAGATGGATTTTCATCACCTGATTTCAGGTAATTATCACTGATACAACTATTAGGTGTAAATAAGATATCTATTTCAGGCCATGTCTGGCCCTGAACGTTATTCGGGTGGAATTAAGTGTCCGTTTTCCAACTAACTCTCCAAAAGTGGGAATCTTCAGAGAATTAGCTGACGATTTCCACTTAATTAAGATTAAAAGAGGAGGAGTTTGCTAATATATATAGTGAAAATATTCACAAAATTAGCCCCAGATCATTGCAAATCCGGATGAACATAGATTATGATGAATATAGCACATTATAGAAATACATTTATAAAAGTCGGAGGATTTGTACAATGGCAGCACAACGCTTAAACAGCATGGATGTCAAAAAAATGAACCGGAACGCGATCTACCGTTACCTGAACTACCATCCATCGACTTCCATTCAGGAGATTGCTTCGGCAGTTAATCTGAGCCTTCCGACGGTTACCCAGAATCTCAAAGAACTGCAGGAACGTGATCTGATTATAGAGACCGGTTTGTTTGAATCTACAGGAGGACGGAAGGCAAAAGCCATGGCTTGCAACAGTGTGGCTAAATACAGTATCGGTCTGGATGTAACGCGGAATCACGTCGGAATAGTTACCATAGACCTTAGCGGAAAAATGGTGAAGAATGTCCGTCACCAGTTTCCTTTTGCCAATTCAGAGACTTATTTTCAGGGAGTGGGCAGGCTGGTGGACGATTTTGTAGCTGAATGCGCCATAGACAGCAGCAAAATCCTCGGTGTGGGCATAGCACTGCCCGCGATTCTCGAGGCTGACCGCCAGACGGTCAGCTATGCTACGGTCATCGATTTTAAAGGGGGCAATGTCCGGCAGTTCGCGGAGTATATCCCGTACACCTGCGTCCTTAGTAACGATGCCAATGCAGCAGGATTCGCCGAATTGTGGGGGGAGCAGGACCTGAATAATGTCGTCTACCTCTCGCTGAACAACAGTGTAGGCGGCTCCATTATCGTCGATAACCAGATTTACACCGGCCAGAATCACCGCAGCGGGGAATTTGGCCATATGACCATCGTTCCCGGTGGCCATACCTGCTACTGTGGGCAGAAGGGCTGTGTCGATGCTTATTGCTCGGCCCGCATCCTCTCGGACAGCACACAGGGCAGCATCTCTGAATTCTTCCGGCTGCTGCGCACCGGTGAAGAGCCGCAGAAATCACTCTGGGAAGAGTATCTTACCTATCTCGTGGTGACGATCAACAATCTGCGGATGCTCTATGATTGCGATGTGATCCTGGGCGGATATGCCGGAGCATACATGGAGGAATACATCGGCATTCTTCGAGAGCGCGTAGCGGGTAAGAATACTTTCGAAGCCGACGGCTCCTATCTGCGGGTCTGCAAATACAAGCTGGAGGCAACCGCGGTGGGCGCAGCGCTGGAGCTTGTTGCCGGGTTCATCGATAGCATCTGATGCGCCGAGGGCAAGCCTCGTTTGCAGTATACGTAATTTATAATCAAGTCCTGACATAGCGGAAATGCGCCGGAATACGGTGCGGTCGGCTATTGGTTGGGGCTTTTTTGTGTCTGTTAAAGTGACAAAAATGAATCCGCTTACAGTTTTTATTGATTTCTGTTGACAGCAAAACAATTCTGGCTATAATCTTCTTTAGGACGTTTTATAAAAGTGTATTAGAAAAGATTGAGGCAAGTGAAAACCGTATCTCAAAACGTATCTCAACACGTATTTCAACATGTATCTCAACAATGGAGGGAAGGGAATGGAACAAGAGATTAAGCTTCGTGTGTCACAGATTGAAAAGTCCTTTCCGGGGGTCAAGGCATTAGACAAGATCGACTTTACGGTGAAAAAAGGGACGGTGCATGTGCTGTGCGGCGAGAACGGTGCAGGCAAATCCACCCTGATGAAAATCATCAACGGCATTCATCAGCCGGACGGCGGACAGATCTTTATAGAAGAACAGCCCGTTAGGATTGGCAATCCCATTCAGGCGCGTAATCTGGGCATCTCGATGATTTTTCAGGAATTAAATTATGTGCCGGAGATGACGGTGGAAGAGAATCTGTTCCTGGGAAATCTGCCGGGAAAACGGTTCGGTAATGTGGACTGGAAGGAGGTCAGACGGCGGACCACGGAGCTGCTGAAAGCCGAAAATCTGCCGTATTCACCCACGACGCTGCTCAAGGACTTGACGGTATCGGATATTCAGATGCTGGAGATTATGAAAGCGATTTCGAATAAATCCGACATTATCATTATGGATGAACCGACCTCCGCGATTACCCACGAGGAAGTAGAGAAGCTGTTCATCAAGATCAGGGAGCTGAAAGCCCGCGGCGTCTGCATCATCTATATCTCCCACAAGCTGGACGAAATATTTCAGATTGCCGATGAGATTACGGTGTTCCGTGACGGGACCGTTGTTGAGAGCCACCCCAAAGAGAAGCTGGACATTGAGACAGTCATTTCGCTCATGGTAGGACGCAAGCTTACCAATACATACCCGAAGGAAGATGTTGAGATCGGTGATACGCTGCTGAAGGTGGAGAACTTGTGCGGTGCCGGTGGATACAAAGATGTCAGCTTCCATGTACGTAAAGGGGAAATGGTCGGCTTCGCCGGACTGGTCGGAGCGGGAAGAACCGAGGTTATGCGCTCATTGTTCGGCCTTGATCCCGTCGTATCCGGGCATGTCTACATTAAAGGGCAAGAGGTCAATATCCGGAGTGTAGAGCAGAGCATCAGAAACGGCATGGTCATGTTATCCGAGGACAGGCGGCGGTACGGAATCATCCCGATGCGGTCGGTCAGAGAGAATACCACGTTATCTTCGCTGAAAAAAGTATTCTTCGGCTTCCGCTATCAACGAAAGAACGAGCATGCGCTTGTGTCAGAAATGTTTAGTAAGATGCGGGTAAAGACGCCGTCCATGGAGACTGTAATCGCATCGCTCAGCGGAGGCAATCAGCAGAAAGTGGTGCTCGCCAAATGGATGCTGCTCAATCCCGACGTCCTGATCCTGGATGAACCCACCCGCGGAATCGACGTAGGTGCCAAATACGAAATATACAAACTGATGACCGAGCTGGTAAAGGAAGGAAAAGTGGTCATCATGGTCTCCTCCGAGCTGCCCGAGTTAATCGGCATGTGCGACCGGATCTATGTAATGGCCAAAGGAACCATAACCGGGGAGCTCAGCAGGCATGAGTTCACCCAGGAGCAAATCATGAAGTACGCCACCGGAACAACTACATCTTAACGAGGTGAAGGAAATTGAAAGAGATCAATTGGAGCCAATTCTGGAGCACGTTTAAAAAAACCTACAGCATTTATCTGGTGCTGCTCGCCCTGTTTATTGTCTGTTCTTTTGCCAATCCGAACTTTTTATCGGTTAACAATCTGACCAATATCTCCACACAGCTTGCGGTAACTACGATTCTGGCCTTCGGCCAGACGCTGCTGATTATCAGCGGGATGCTTGACTTATCACAGGGCTCCGTGCTGGCACTTTCCGGTGTTTTTGCAGTATCGGCCTATAAAGCCACCGGTTCTTTCACAGTCGCTATTATTACCGGCATTGTGACCGGTATCGTGTGCAACGTGCTTAATGCGGTTATGGTCAGCACCTTCAAGACACCTCCGTTTATCGCTACGCTTGCCATGCTGACGATGGCCCGCGGGGTAGCACTCCTGTTCACGAAAGGCCAGAACATTCTGCAGCTCGGTGATTTCACTGTACTGGGCCAAGGCTCCATCGGTTTTGTACCGATCCCCGTTCTGTTCCTGATTGTCTTCGCTGTTATTACCTGGTATATCCTGCGTCATACCAAATTCGGCCGTTCCCTGTTTGCCGTAGGCGGCAATGAAGAGGCCGCGGTAGCCTCAGGCATTAACGTGCACAAGGTCAAATATACCGCCTTTATCATCAACGGGATTTTCGTAGGCATGGCCGGTATCCTCTTCATGTCCCGTGTGAATGCCGGGCTTCCCAACGGTGCAATTAATTATGAATTTACTGCACTGACTGCAGCGATCATCGGGGGCACCAGCTTCTCGGGAGGCATCGGCTCGGCGGGCGGTACACTGGCCGGGGCCTTTATCGTCGGCTTTCTCGATAACATCATGAACCTGACCAATGTCGATTCCTATATGCAGCAGATTATCCGCGGCGCCATCATCGCCTTGGCGGTTATCTATGATATCCGCTCCAAAAACCGCAGAACCAAAAGCACATTGGGCCGGATCGAAGACAAGGGCATCCGCAAAAAAGGGAAGGGTATTACAGAAAGCCATAAATGATCACCGGATTAAACAGCAATGCTGTTTAAAATAAATAAAAGGGGAAGACATATGAAAAAAACAATCGTAACTCTGGTTTCAATGCTGCTTGTAACGGGAATGCTGGCAGGCTGCGGCAATTCGGATAAGGCAAACTCAGCGAACGGCGGAGAGAAGGCAAACGGCGGCGATAAGGTCTATAAGATTGCTTATATCGCACGTGCCCAGTCCGATTCGTTCGCAGCTTGGCTGGCCAATGCGGTGAAGGAGGAAGCGAAAAAATATCCGGACATCAAGCTGGAGGTCTTCGACGGCCAGGCCAATGATGACAAGGAAAACTCCATGATTGAAAATGCCATTACCAATAAGTTTGACCTCGTTATCGTGCAGCCGAACAACGGTGAGGCACAGCGTCCTTACGTTGAAAAAGTAATCAAAGCGGGTAAATTCGCCGTCACCACGAACGCCCGGATTAGCGGAATTGAAGGCGCTTCCTCCGTGGATGCCGATCCGTACGAGCAAGCCGGTGTGAACGCCCGCGCCGCACTGGATCAAATCCCGCAAAATGCCAAGGTAGTTGTGCTCAATGGACCATCCGGGAACTTCCATGCCGACAAGCGCAGAGAAAGCTGGCAGAAGGAGTTCTTCGACAAACGTCCCGATGTACAGATCGTCGGTGAGCAAATCGCCAACTGGAACAAGGACGAGGCGATGAAATACATGGAGGACTGGGTTCAGGCGAACGACAAGATTGATGCGGTGATATCCATGAACGACAACATGGCGGCGGGCGCAATCGAGGCCGTTAAGGATAATTCCAAATTTGACGGAATGCTTGCGTACGGTGTGGATGGAACCCTTGAAGCTTTCCAGCTGATTAAAGAAGGCAAGATGACCTCTACCTGCCTGCAGAATGCTTTCGAACTGGCCGAGAAGCTTCTGGATACCAGCAGCAAGCTGCTAACCGGAGCGGAAAAGCAGGTGGATACAGATATCGGTAATCCGCTCATTACGAAGGATAACGTTGATGAATATATCGCATTGCTTGAGAAAGCCGAGGCTTTGAAGTAACAGGCTAATAACGGGAGGAGAGATCATAATGAAGAACAGAGCTTATTATATGACCGGACTCAAGAAAATGGAAATGAGAGAAATAGAGATGCCGGTGCCTGCTGCAGGCGAGGTCATCGTCAAGCTGGAATATGTGGGGATCTGCGGCTCGGATGTGCATTATCTGGAGCATGGCCGGATCGGTGATTTTGTGGTCGAGGGGGATTTTATTCTGGGTCATGAGTGTGCTGGTAAGGTGGTTCAGCTTGGCTCCGGGGTGAAGCATCTGCAGGTCGGCGACCGGGTAGCGCTGGAGCCGGGAATTACCTGCGGACAATGCGAGTTCTGCAAGAGCGGCAAGTATAATCTGTGTCCGGATGTACAATTTCTCGCGACCCCGCCTTATCACGGCTGTCTGACAGATTATATCGCATTCCCGGAAAATATGGCATTCAAGCTGCCGGACAACGTCACCTCGGAAGAAGGCGCACTGGTTGAACCGCTCTCGGTAGGACTGCATGCAGCAGCGCAAGGCGGCATCAAGCTGGGCGATCGTGTCGTGATTCTGGGTGCAGGCTGTATCGGGCTTGTCACGCTGCTGGCCTGCAAAGCCTTCGGGGCAACGGACATCGTAGTGGTCGACATCATCGAGAAACGGCTGGAAGCGGCCAAGCGCCTCGGTGCTACGCAGGTTATCAATGCCAGACAGGAAGATGTGCTCGAGGTAATCGCTGCACTGACGGATGGAGCAGGCATGGATAAAGTAATTGAAACGGCAGGCAGTGAGCATACGGTCAAACAGACGGCTTATCTGGTCAAACGGGGCGGCAGCATTGTACTTGTGGGCCTGGCGGCGAAGGATATTATTGACTTCGATTTCATGCAGATTATGTTCAAAGAGGCTGAGATCAAATCCGTCTTCCGTTACCGCAACCTGTATCCGGCCGCAATCGGCGCGATCGCTGGCGGCAAAATCGACGTCAAAGGCATCGTTACCCACGAGTTCAGCTTCGAGGAGTCCCAACGGGCATTTGATTTCGTCATCGACAACAAAGAAGAGGTCGTTAAGGCAGTCATCAAGATGGGATAACTCTGCACTGATAAATTCTTGAACCATCTGTAAGCCTAGTCCGTCGAATTGACGGGCTGGGCTTTTTTTTGCGCTGCAGCTATAACGGTATCCTCAGAGATCAGAAAAATTTAAAATATTATTGACAATTTTCTCTGGGTTAAATATATTGTACCTAAGAATAAAAGTTTCCTAAAGGAAACAAAAGATGAGTCTAGAAACTATTTTAACCGATTAGAAAATAGTTGCACATGAAAAAGTTCATCGGACAGGAGAGAACACTGTGATCGAAATTAAAGACCTGAATGTTGACTATTTCGGCAATCCGGTACTGGAGAACATCAATCTTGACATCCCCTTTGGCCATTCGGTCGGGATCATCGGGCCCAACGGAGCAGGGAAATCAACCTTTATCAAGGCGCTGCTGGAGGTAGTCAAAAAGCGCAGTGGTACTGTCAAGGTGGAGGGCAGGCTGATATCCGGTTACAGGCGCAACATCGCCTATGTACCGCAAAAGAACGACATCGACCTTTCTTTCCCGATAACCGTGCGGGATACGGTGCTGACCGGAACCTACCCGGGGCTTAAGCTGTTCCGCCGTCCAGGCAGACAAGAGCAGGAAACCGCTGAGCGCTGCATGGCAATGGTGGATATCGCAGATCTGGCGAAGAGGCAGATCAGTAATCTGTCGGGGGGACAGCTGCAGCGTGTGTTTATAGCCAGGGCGCTGGCCCAGCAGGCGGAGGTTTTTTTCCTCGACGAGCCGTTTGTCGGCATTGATCTGGTCAGTGAGACGATTATCGTCAAGCTGCTCAAGCAGCTGCGGGCAGAGGGCAAGACCATCCTTGTCGTTCATCATGACCTGCATGAGGTCGAGGACTATTTTGACAAAATCATCATTCTCAATAAAAAGCTGATAGCCTTCGGCGATATCGGCGATACGTTCACCACCGAAAATATCCGCAGAGCGTATGGAGCTTCCTTGGGCAACGTGATCATCAGAGGAGCGGGGGAAGAAGCGCATGATTAATCTTTTATCCCTCTGGCTGGACATTCCTATGTATGCCCTTAACGCCGGACTGTCGGCGGTTATCCTTGGCATTGTGTCAGGGGCGCTGGGCAGCTTTATCGTTCTCCGCAAAATGTCGCTGATGGGCGATGCCTTATCCCATGCCGTTCTGCCCGGGGTCGCGCTATCGTATATACTGGGCATCAACATTCTGCTGGGCGCATCTCTGTTTGGCCTGCTGGCCGCCATATTGATTCAGTTCATAACCAGCCGCAGCAATATCAAAAGCGATACATCCATCGGCATCATTCTCAGCTCTTTTTTCGCACTCGGCATCATTCTGATTACCTTTGCGCGGAGCGGGCTTGACCTGACGCATATTCTGTTCGGCAACATTCTGGCGGTTCCGAAGTCTGAGCTTACCCAGTCTTTTATCATCATGCTGGTTGTCATTGCCATTATCACTTTGTTATACAAGGAGCTGCTGATCAGCTCATTTGATCCGGTGGTGGCCAAGGCTTACGGGCTGAAGACAGGCTTCTATCACTATCTGCTGATGATGCTGCTCTCTGTAGTCACCGTATCCTCGTTGTCACAGGTCGGCATCGTTCTGGTTATTGCAATGCTGGTTATCCCGGCAGCTACCTCGTATTTGTGGACCCAAACGCTGTTACAGATGATTATGCTGGCCTCGGCGGTTGGCGCCGTATCCGGGATAGCAGGTGTCATCGTGAGCTTCCGGTATAATCTGCCGACAAGTGCCACAATTGTACTGGTGGGCATGGCCCTGTTTACGGTTTCCTTTATCTTATCGCCCAAAAACAATTTCCTCGGGAAAGGACCTAAGACACGATGAAAAAAAGAATGCTGCTGCCGCTTTCTCTGCTGCTCCTGCTGCTTGCCGCCTGCTCCAATACAACCGCCGGAGGAGGGGGGGAGGATAAGCTGCAGATTATTCCATCATCGCGGATATGGCTAAGAATATTGCCGGCGACAAGGCGGATGTGTACAGCCTTGTGCCTGTCGGAACCGATCCGCATATGTATGATCCGCTGCCTGCCGATACCGGCAAGGTGTCCGGGGCCGATCTGATTTTTTATAACGGTCTGAATCTGGAGACAGGAAAGGGCTGGTTCCAGGATCTGCTCGATGTGACGAATAAAACCGAAGCTGCGTTTGCCTTGAGCGAAGCAGTGACTCCGATCTATTTAACCGAAAAAGGCAAGGAATCGCAGGTTGATCCCCATGCCTGGCTGGACATCCAGAATGCTGTTAAATATGTGGATATCATCACCGAACAGGTAATTGCAAGAGATCCCGATAACGAAGCCTATTATCTCGGAAATCAGGAGAAATACATCAGCGAGCTGAACGGGCTGGATCAGTATGCAAAAGAGGCTGTCGGACAGATTCCGCAGGATAAGCGTATTCTGGTCACGAGCGAAGGGGCATTTAAATACTTTTCGCAGGCTTACGGGCTGGAGTCCGCTTTTATCTGGGAGATCAACACCGACAGCCAGGGAACACCGGAGCAGATGAACCGGATTATCGGGATTATCGAAGACAATAGCATTCCGGCGCTGTTCCTGGAAACGAGCGTGAATCCCAAGACGATGGAGACGGTTTCTGCGGAGACTGGAGTGCCGATTCATTCCAGAATTTTCACGGATTCGGTCGCCAAGGAAGGGGAAGAAGGGGATACTTATCTTGGGATGATGCGGTGGAATATCGACAAGGTCGTTGAAGGTTTATCGGGGCAATAACAAATGACAGGTCATATCCGCCGCAACCTTAGCCCGGAGCTTTATGTGACCAGATTTCTGAAGATGTATAAAACACTTGCCGCCAAGATGGGGATACGTTAAAACGAAAACCAAACCTTCATTATAGCCCCCCTGCTCAGGCCGATGCTTAGAGCAGGGGGGTTGTTTGGTTATTAATAGCTATCACAAAATGTTATTGACCCGCACAGCAATGATATCTACAATTTGAAATGACACAACATACAGCAGAAAGGGGTTCAGGCGGCAATGGACTGGAGCAGTATCTTCACTCTAATTCTATCTATTATCACCGTACTTAATATTATTCTGGCCGGAGTCGTCGTCTTTATCGAGCGCAGGGACATCGGGTCTACCTGGGCCTGGCTGATGGTCTTGTTTTTCATCCCGGTAGGCGGCTTTCTCTTCTATGTATTTTTCGGAAGACAGCTCAAGAAGCGCAACTTCTATGCGCTCAGCGCAGAAGAACGGATTTATCTGCAGGCGGCCATTGATGAGCAGGTCATGTCTGTTGATTACCAGGGGGGGCTTACTGCCAAATATGCAGATTTGCTCAAAATGAATCTGCGCTCCTCCAATGCACTTATTACATCCGACAATGAAATTGAGATCTTCGATGACGGAGAAGCCAAATTCAATGCCATGTTCCAGGATATCCGGAATGCAACTAAGGAAATTAATGTGCAGTATTATATCATTCAGCCGGATGCGCTGGGCCGCAGACTGCGGGACGAGCTGACTGCCAAGGCCAAAGCAGGCGTTACGGTAAGGCTGCTGTATGATGAGATCGGCTCGCGGCAGACCTCAAGAGCTTTTTTCAAGGATCTGATCGCGCATGGAGGCAAGGTGGAAGTCTTCTTCCCGTCCCTGTTCCGGCTGATCAATCTGCGGATCAATAACCGTAACCACCGTAAGCTTTGTATCATTGACGGAGAGATTGCCTATATCGGCGGATTTAATGTCGGGGATGAATACCTGGGACTGGACAAGAAAATGGGTTATTGGCGCGATACTCACTTCCGGATGAAGGGCAGTGCGGTCAATCAGATTCTCGGACGGTTTCTGCTGGACTGGAACAAGGCAGCTCCCCGGGGCGAGGAAGAATCCGAGCAGCTGCCGCTCCCGATGGAGAAACACACAGGCAGCAGTGTGGTACAGATTATCTCCAGCGGACCCAATTCACAGACAGAGCATCTCAAGAATATGTACCTCAAGCTGATTGCTTCTGCCAAAAAGAGCATCTACATCCAGACTCCCTATTTCATACCTGATGCCAGCTTTATGGATGCCTGCAAAATAGCGCTGCTCTCCGGGGTAGATGTGCGCATAATGATCCCGAACAAGCCTGACCATATGTTTGTGTATCCGGCCACGCTGTCTCATGCGGGTGAACTGCTGCCGTACGGGGTCAAAATCCTTCAGTATGAGAAGGGATTCATGCACGCCAAAACCATCGTTGTGGACCAGGAAATTGCCTCGGTCGGTACTACGAACATTGACACCCGCAGCTTCCGTCTGAATTTCGAGGTTAATGCGCTTGTCTGCGATGAAGGGATTGCGAGCCAGCTCCATGAGCTGTTCCTGAAGGACAGCATGTCCTGTACGGAGCTGACGCTTGAGCGGTATGAGGTCCGTCCGAAGCTGCTGAAGTTTAAAGAGGCTGTAGCGAGGCTGCTGTCACCGATTCTATAGCATAACAAAAGGGTGTCCCCGGACGGGACACCCTTTATTTGTGCGTAAACCCAAGAATTAAGAGGCTTGTTCAAACTGGCTGTTATACAGCTCCGCATAGAAGCCGTTCTTCGCAAGCAGCTCGCTGTGGCTGCCGCTCTCCAGTATATCGCCGTCCTTCAGCACCAGGATGACGTCGGCATTCTTGATCGTTGACAGGCGGTGGGCTATAACGAAGGAGGTTCTGCCTTCCATCAGCTGATCCATCGCCTGCTGGATCAGCAGCTCTGTCCGCGTATCGACCGAGCTGGTAGCTTCATCTAGAATGAGCATCGGCGCGTTTTTCAGCATCGCCCGGGCAATCGTCAGCTGCTGCTTCTGGCCGGCAGAGAGATTGACCTTATCGCTCAGCACCGTATCGTAGCCGTGGCTCAGGGTCTGAATGAAAGGATGCAGGCCGACAGAGCGGCAGGCGGCCTCGATTTCGGCATCGGTGACGCCTGTTTTGTTATACACCAGGTTCTCTCTTACCGTTCCTTCAAACATCCAGGTATCCTGCAGCACCATACAGAAGAGATCGTGAATGTTCTCCCGGGTCAGGCTGCTGATCGGAGAACCGTCGATGTAGATTTCCCCGCCGGTCAACTCATTGAAGCGGATCAAAAGATTAATCAGTGTGGTTTTGCCTGCGCCGGTCGGACCGACGATGGCAATCTTCTGGCCGGGCTGTACCTCGGTTGAGAAGTCTTTAATAACCAGATTGTCTGTTTCTTCATAAGCAAACTGCACATGCTCAAAGGTAACATGGCCCTCAGCGGTAACCAGCCTGGTCTGCTTGTGATCTTCATTATCCATTTCCTCTGCATCCAGAAATTCAAAAACACGCCGGCTGGCAGCGGAAGCGGCCTGCAGATTCTGTGCGGCCTGCGCCATCTGGGCGAGCGGCTGGGTAAAGAAACGGACGTACATAATGAAAGCGACAATGACGCCGAAGGAGATGGAACCGTTGATCGCCAGTACAGCGCCGACCACACAGACAGCCACATACCCGAGATTCCCGATAAAGGTCATCAGCGGCATCATCAGACCGGAAAGAAACTGCGCTTTGAAGGCGCTCTGCTTCAGCGACTGGTTCAGGGAATCAAAGGTTTCGCGCATCTGCGCTTCGCCATTGTAGGCTTTTACAACGGTATGTCCGGTATAGACTTCCTCGACATGCCCGTTAATTTTACCAAGGAATTCCTGCTGGCTCTGAAAATATTTCTGTGATTTCTTCATAATGACGGACATCAGGCCAAAGCCGATCAGTGTAGCAGCAATCCCAGTGAGGGTCATAATCACATTGGTCTTGAACATCATGATCATGGAGCCGGCGAACAGGGCGATAGCCGTAACCAGGGTGCCGACGCTCTGGTTCAGCGCCTGCCCGATGGTATCCACGTCATTGGTAACCCGCGACAGAATATCGCCGGTTGCAGACTTATTATAGTAGGGGATCGGCAGACGGTTCATTTTGCGCGACAGGTCGCTTCTGAGGCTCCTGGACACTTTTTGCGTGATCATTGACATGATAAGGCCTTGACCGAGTGACAGGACAGCGCTAAGCGCATAAATGAAGATCAGGAACAATCCGATTGAAGCAACAGCATCCAGATCAATGCCAGTAACTATACCTGCTATGATCAGATCGGTCAGCTCCGAGAGCTGATCCGGTCCAAGCAGAGTGAGAATGGTGCCCGCAGCAGCGCTTATAACAGCGATCAGAATGACAGGAATATGCGACCGGCAATAGTGGAGAAGCCGGCTCCAGGTGCCAGGCTGCTCTGATTTCTTTTTCATTAGGCAAGCTCCTCCTTCGACAGCTGTGAATAAGCGATTTCCTGATAAATGCTGCAGGATTCCATCAGTTCATCATGGGTTCCCATACCGGCGATTTGCCCGGCTTCCAAGACAATGATCTTGTCCGCATCCTTGATCGTACCGATCCGCTGTGCCACAATCAGCATGGTTGTGCCCCGGGATTCCTTCTTCAGCTCGCTGCGCAGTTTACGGTCCGTCTTGTAATCCAGTGCTGAGAAGGAATCGTCAAAGATCAGGATTTCCGGTCGGCGGGCGATGGCCCGGGCGATGGACAGACGCTGCTTCTGGCCGCCGGACAGATTGGTTCCGCCCTGGGCGATATGGGCATCATAGCTGCCGTCCATTTTCTCTACGAAATCTGCGGCCTGTGAGGTATAGACCGCATCCACCACATCGGAATTCAGATCCCGCCCGTTATCACCGAAGGCGATATTGGAGGTTACTGTACCGCCGAACAATATTGCTTTTTGCGAGACATAGCCCATTTTGTTGCGCAATGCACTCTGTTCATACTGGTTTACATTGATGCCGCCGACAAGCACTTCACCGGATGTAGCATCGTAGAAGCGTGGAATCAGGTTGACGACAGTGCTTTTGCCGCACCCGGTTGAACCGATAAACGCTACCGTTTCGCCCTTCTTGGCTGTAAAGCTGATGTTCTTAAGTACATAATCTTCGGCATCCGGGTATTTGAAGCTGACATTCCGGAATTCCACCTCGCCGGCGTGACTGGAAGGAGCGGCCGTAAGTGAACCGTCAGTCAGGCTCGGCCGGGTCTCCAGTACCTCGTTAATCCGCTTGGCCGAGACATGTGCACGGGGCAAGAGAATAAAGATGATGATCAGCATCATAAAGGCCATAACGACCTGCATCGCATAGGAGGAAAAGACAATCATATCGGAGAACAGGCCCATTTTGGCGCCGGCATCGGCAGATTGGATCATCTCTGCGCCGATCCAGTATATCGCCAGACTGAGGCCGCTCATAATCAGGGTAATGCTCGGCATCATGGCAGATAATACATTGTTAGCGAACAGATTGGTCCGGGTCAGCTCATCGTTCGCTGTGCCAAATTTGTCCTCCTGATATTGTTCGGCATTATAAGCACGGATGACCCGCATTCCTGTAAGATTCTCTCTGGTAACACGGTTCAGATTATCCGTCAGCACCTGCAGCTTCTGGAATTTCGGCAGCACCAGTACCACACAGATGCCGACAATGACGATCAGGACACCGACGGCTGTGCCTGTGGCCAGCGACCACTGCCAGCTTTTCCCGGTAATTTTGAGAATCGCCCAAACGGCAAGCAGGGGAGCCTTGATCAGCAGCTGCAGGCCAATAACAATCAGCATTTGTACCTGGGTAATGTCATTGGTTGAACGGGTTATCAGACTTGCGGTTGAGAAGCTGTTGATTTCCTCCATCGAGAAGGATTGCACCTTGTTAAACAGTCTGGAACGGACTCTGGCAGAGAAGTTGGCCGCAATTTTCGCCGCAATTCCCGCTACAATGATGGAGGTGGCCAGACTTCCCAGCGCACAGAGCAGCATCCAGCCTCCTGTGGCCGCAATCTCGGACATCTCACTTCCGGGTGTCTGGATTAGCCGGGTGATATCGCTCATATAATCGGGCAGCTCCAGATCGAGCCAGACCTGTGCAATGATGAACAGGACGCTGAATGCGAATAATGCCCATTCCTTCGGCTCAAGATTTTTAAGCAGTTTAATCATAAGCGTGACTCCTTTAGGTGATATGGGATGTTGCTAGTAGCATAGCGGAGGAAGATAAACTGAACATTAACTTTTCTGAGAACAGCAAAAAGCCCTGAAACAACATGGCGGTTGTTTCAAGGCTGAACGTGTCCTGCAGGCAAGGTTACGGTAAACTCTGTTCCCTGGAAGGGGAGGCTATCACATGTAATGGTTCCGCCGTGCAGCTGTACGATCTTGCTGACGATGGTTAAGCCGAGGCCGTTGCCCGCAGTGGAATGAGAGGTATTCTGCTGATAAAATTTATCGAATATTTTTGGCAGAGCCTCGGGTGAAATGCCGGGGCCGTTATCACGGAATTCAAAAGCTATACCGCCGCTCTGTCTGCTCATGCTTATACTAATTTCGCCGCCTTCCGGCGTGAACTTGATGGCATTATCAAGCAGGTTCAGCCAGACCTGATTGAGCAGCTCCTTATTGCCTTCGAGCTCATAATCATGCAGGTCCACATTCAGGGCAAGCTGCTTTTTCTCAAATTTGGCCGTCAGCAGCAGCACGGACTGGCGGAGCTGCTCCCCGGCGTTGAAGCTTTTTTTGTCGGTCAGAATGGTCTGGGTTTCGATCTTGGACAGCTCCAGGACGTTTGAGGCGAGTGAGGCCAGTCTGGCGGATTCTTCAATGACGATATCCAGGTATTCGTCCCGTTCCTCCTTGGGAAGGTCGTCATGCTTGAGCATTTCGGCAAAGCCCTTGATCGAAACGATCGGGGTTTTGAATTCATGTGAGAAATTATTTACAAAATCAGTGCGCAGAATTTCGATCCCGCCCAGCTCCTCAGCCATCCGGTTGAAATTCTCGGAGAGAATCCGGAATTCCGGCGGCCTTGTAAGCTGAAGCCGCATAGAGAAATCACCGCCGGCCAGCCGGTCTGTTGCATCTATAAAGGTGCGGATGGATTTGACCATCCGGCGGCTGGTTACAGCCGATATAGCCGTGCCGATGATGATGCAGGCGATCAGGATAAGCAGGGGGACAACGGTTCCGTCCCTGATGATCTCCTCATTGATCAGGCCGAAGACATCGGCCAGATAGAACAGCAGTCCGGTAACAATCACCGTTATCAGAAAGATGAAGAAGACCGCAAGCGAGAAGAGGAGGGGCAGGCTGAGTCTGCTGCCGACCTTTTTGCCTAATTTGCTGCCTAATTTGCTCAAGCCTTCTTCACCGCCTTGTACCCGAGCCCGCGCACCGATACCAGCTCGAATTCGGGATAGGCTTCAAAACGCTTCCGCAGCCGGTTAATATGCACATTTACTGTAGTATCCACACTTTCATTATCCATGCCCCAGATTTCATCCATCAGCTGGATGCGCGTAAAAATCCGGTCAGGGTAGGACAGCAGCTTGTACAGCAGATAAAATTCCTTTTGCGGCAGCGTTTGCCGCTCATCCTCGCGGGTCACTGTGAGTGCCTCATAATCAAGAATAACCTTGCCGATCACCAGCTTGCGGGCAGTGGCAATCTGAGAACGCCGCAGCAGGGCCTGAATCCGCAGCAGCATTTCTTCCGTGTCAACCGGCTTGGTCATATAATCATCGGTTCCCAGCCGGAAGCCTTTCTTCTTATCCTCCGGAAGATGCTTGGCAGTCGCCATCAGAATTGGAATCTGGCTGTTCGCAGCTCTGACTTCTGCGGCAAATTCATAGCCGTCCATGCCCGGCATCATAATATCCAGAATAATCAGATCAATATGCTGTTCATCAAGCACTTCCAGGGCTTTAAGCCCGTCCTCAGCCGTAAAAACGCCATAGCCTTCGCGCTTCAACACGGCTTCAAGCAGTCTTCTGACATGCTTGTCATCTTCCACTACAAGAATGCTGATCATGTCACGGGTTCACTCCATATCGGGATTAAGCTGATTATAAGGTTCAGAGCCATCGTATCATCTTTATTTTGCTTTGAACAAGCAGCTGTATAAAAAACCTGAAACCGCAGTACCCTATAAGGGCAAAATGATGCCTCAAAGGAGATGTGCATACGATGGGAAAACAGACGAAAGCGACACCGGTAACCAAGGATAATCCGAACAAGACAGCTTCGGCCTCAGCCATTCCGTCCAATAAGAAGGAAACGGAGTTTGCAGACGAGCTTTCAACCAGCGATATCGAATCGGCCTTCAAAAATCCGGTTACCGGTGAAGAGCGGATGTACTAGAATTGCCAAAAAACAGCTGCAGACCAGGACGGGGAACAGGTCCGGGACGCAGCTGTTTTGCTGGATGATGTTACTTTAAAAGTCTGCACTCAAGTGTTCAATCAGTATCCCCGCAACCAGTTTCCAGCGCATTTATTAAGAAATGCTGTTCCTTTTCGCGCCCGATAAAAGCCTCATATTGAGTTTTCAGTGCTGTTCCCGCTTCATAAGCCTCGTAATGCAGGTCAAACAGTAGAATGAACCGGATGCAGCCCGGATGCGCAGTACCATATTCAAATGCATTCAGCATGGAGACAAGCATTACCCTGCCGCTCATACCGGCTGATGATGCTTCTTTGACGTATCCGGTCATATTCTCCAGTATTTCTATTTGCACTTCAAAGACCAGCTCGTCGATGGACTGAAAATGCTTATAGAAGGTCACCCGGCTTATTCCTGCCAGACTGCATATTTCCTTTACATTTACTTTGAGAAAGCTTTCCCTGATAAACAGTGTCCGGCATGATTCCGGATTACAAAAGGCCTGATCAGGGTAAACATTGTTAATTCAAATGCAACCCAAAACTCATTAACGGAGGCTGAGAGATGACACAACTGAACAGTAATACCGGAGCAGCGATTCTCGGAATGGGTACCGCTCTGCCGCTTTATTCGATAGCACAGGCAGATGTAGCCGAGCTGATCGCTTCATCGCTGCAGGACAATCCGGATCTGGCCCGCTTTGCCAGGAGAATCTTCAAATCCTGCGGAGTCGAGAACCGTTATACTTGCGATGACAGCTATCTTGGGACAGCAAAGACCTGCCGTTACCTGCCCTCCGGTGAACGGACGGATATCCCTACAACGGAGGAGCGGATGAAGAAATATCAGCAGGAGGCACCTCCGCTGGCACTGGAGGCTGCCAAAAGATCCCTGCAGGACGCGAATCAGGCTCCCGGTGAAATCACGCACCTGATTACTGTCAGCTGTACCGGCCAGTATCTGCCGGGCCTGGATGTCATGCTGATCAAAGAGCTTGGGTTGTCCCCGCGTGTGAACCGGCTTCCGTTAATGTTTCAGGGCTGCGCGGCCGGTCTAAAAGCAATCCAGATGGCCCGTGACGTTGTCCTTGGGGCTCCCGGCTCTAGGGTGCTTGTCGTTTGCGTTGAGCTGTGTACGCTCCATTTTCAGCCGGTAAAAGAACGCGAGGCTTTGTTAGCAGCCTCCTTTTTCGGCGATGCTTCTGCTTCCTGTGTGATAGGTGAACCGGGAGTAAGCCATAAGCATTGCCTCAGTCTGGGCAAGGGTTACTCGGTATTGCTCCCGGATTCCACAGAGGATATGACCTGGGAGGTAGGCAATACCGGATTCGATCTATATTTATCTCCGCGGATCCCGAAGCTGCTGGGAACCCACCTGGAGTCAGAGCTTGGCCAGCTGCTGGGAGACAGCCCGCTTCCGGAGCTGTGGGCCATTCATCCGGGCGGACGGGGCATTGTCGATTCTGTACAGGAGGTTATGAAGCTAAGTGATGAGCAGACGCGGTACAGCAGGGAAATTCTGAGAACCGCAGGCAATCTGTCCTCCGCCACCATTCTGTTTGTGCTTGAGTCTATGCGACGGGACATGGAAGCCCGTAACGAAAAAACGAAGGAAGGAGTCGCAATGGCCTTCGGACCGGGCCTGACCGCCGAGCTGATGTCCTTCACTTATGTTCCGGCGTATTCACCTTCCTATCAGGAGGCAGGCCATGCCGTTTTTTAGAACCTTGTCGGTGCGTGCCAAAGAGGATGAGCTGATGGATGACTTCTCCATGGGCGGCGAGGAGCTCAGTGAAGCCTTGAAGCATCTGCGGCGGCTGAACCGGATTTTTGCTGCACCCGGCCCCACAAGGGATGGGGTACAGAAGCTCTGGCAGGCAATCGGACAGCCGCAGAAGCTCAGTATTCTAGATGTCGGTGCAGGCTCAGGCGATGTGAACGTCAAGCTGCTGGAGTGGGCGGACCGCAAAGGAATCGAGCTTGAGATTACGCTGGTCGATATGACCGAGGAAGCCTGTGTAGAAGCAAGAAAGCTTTTCCGGCATGAGCCGCGAGTGAGTGTGCTGCGGGCGGATCTGCAGGAGCTTGCTGATGCTTCGGCTGATATTGTGACCGGCTCCCAGTTTGTGCATCATTTTGACGGCCAGCAGCTGGTGGAAATGGTGGACCATATGCGGAGGGTGTCAAGGTACGGTGTGGTGATCAATGATATCCACCGTCATCCGGTATCGTATACTGCAGTATGGGTAATGACCCGGATGATTTCGCGCAACCGGTATATCCGGCACGACGGGCCGTTGTCGGTTGCCAAAGGCTTTAAGGGGAGTGACTGGCAGGAGCTGAAGCAAAGGCTTCAGGCCGATGCTATGACCTATACCTGGAAGCCGCTGTTCCGTTATTCAGTAGTAATCCCGAAGCAGGTGATCAGCGGATGATGAAGCAGGTGGATGTAATAGTAGCCGGGGCGGGTATTGCCGGGAGCAGCAGTGCCCTTCAGTTGGCCCGTCTCGGGCACAGTACGATTCTTCTGGATCGGCAGGAATTCCCCCGGCACAAAACCTGCGGGGAGTTCATGTCCCCAGAGACGAAAGAAATGCTGGAGGTGCTGGGCATTAATCTCGGGGCGCATACACCGGCCCCGGGCATTATGGACAAAACCCTAATTATCCTGTCCCATGGCGGGGAGATCGGGGCACCGCTGCCTGGGAATGCAACCGGAATAAGCCGCTATGAGCTCGACCGGATTCTCCATCAGCAGGCACAGTCGGCAGGGGCAGAAATTGTAACCAAAGCTGTGGTTACCGGGATCCGCAAGCTGGATGATAACCGTTACGAGGTGGAAACCAGGCAGGGGGACAGCAGGGTCACGTACCAGGCCCGCGCTGTCATCGGCGCCTACGGAACCAGGAAACCGCGGGGCGTGGCTGCCCCAGCAGAAGATAAAAGAGATGATACCGTCTATATCGGAATCAAATCCCATTATAGCGGTATCGCCATACCGGAACAGGTGGAGCTGTATTTCTGTGAAGGAGGCTACATCGGGATTTCCCCGATCGAAGCGGGGAAAGTGAATATAGCGGCGCTCCTGACCCTGGATTCCGTTCAAGGCAGCGGAAAATCAGTGCAGGAGATCCTGCATTCGGCCGCCCGGAGTAACCGCCGGCTGGCTGACAGACTGGCAGAAGGAACTCCGGTGGCCGGCACCCAGGTATCCGTCGCACCAGTCCGCTTATCGGACACTCCCGAGCCGTGGTCGGAATTTCCGCATATCGGTGATGCCATGCTGATGATCCCGCCGCTCTGCGGCGATGGAATGTCGATTGCCCTGCGTTCTGCGCTGATCTGCTCAGGCTGGACTGACCGCTACCTTAGAGGAATGATCAGCTATGAGGAGTGGCAAACCGGATATTCGGCGGAAGCGGACCAGACCTTCACCCGGCTTCTAAGGCGGGCACGGAAAATTCAAAGATTGGCCTTTTCCAGAACCAACAGGCTGTATCCCGGTCTGGCACGGGTTTTTCCGGGGCTGGCCAGGTATGTTGTCAAAGCAACGCGATTGTCGGAGACCGGAATGAACCGGTAACAAACAGCCACTTCAAGCCGCCTATATGGCGGATTTTTTATATACATAAAAATTTTACAATATTAATATATTTATAATAGATACATATTTATTGTTTAACGATAAATCGCATGATATGATACTGGCAACGACAGTTAAATGAGGTGTTAAGAATGAACTCATTATCCGGGGTGAACCCTGCAATGAACAGAAAGGTGAGAAACGCTTTTACCCAGCTGCTGCATTTCGGGTATCATCAGGCGATGAGCTGTATTTTCCCCGTGGCTATCTTTGGCACGCTTGCTTTGTCCGGCGCGGTAAATCTCCCTTTTATCCACCGATATGATGCTATTCTGCTCGTCCTGCTCACCGTCCAGTATCTGATGTACCGCAGCGGGCTGGAAACGCCGGACGAGATCAAAGTCATCTGTGTCTTTCACGTTATTGGCCTGCTGCTCGAGATTTACAAAGTAAGCATGGGGTCATGGGCTTACCCTGAACCGGGCTTCAGCAAAATATTCGGCGTACCGCTGTACAGCGGATTTATGTATGCCAGTGTCGCAAGCTTTATGTGCCAGATCTGGCGCAGGCTGAGAATGGATATGACCGGCTGGCCGGGGCTGCTTCCTGCAGGTCTCCTGGGCGGAGCCATTTACCTGAACTTTTTTACTCATCATTTCATTCCGGATTTCCGTTGGTGGCTGACCGGGCTCGTGCTCATTGTATTCTGGCGGACCTGGATCATCTACCGTGTCCGGAATACTACATACCGGATGCCGCTGACACTGGCGTTTGTAATTGTCGGCTTTTTTATCTGGCTGGCCGAGAACATCGCGACGTTCTTTAACGCCTGGAAGTATCCGGATCAGCATCAGACGTGGCAGATGGTCGGCATCGGCAAAATCAGCTCCTGGTTTCTGCTGGTTATTATCAGCGTCATTATCGTTGCTCAGCTTAAGCATGTGAAGGCAGGAAGGGGCTACCGCCAGTCCTTATAAAACACTTCAGATACATACCGGATGACTGTACCCTGCTGCAAATATCATTATTCCGGATTGAAAAAGGAGCCTGCACGGCATGTGCAGGCTCCTTTTATGCCCTATAGAAGCAGCTTTTCATTTAACTCGGGGAGACGTTCATACTCACGTTAAGGCTCTCATCCCTGATGTCGCCGACGATCTCCTCCAGAAGGTCTTCCATCGTTACAATCCCGATAATAGCTCCTGACGTGTCCGTAACAGCAGCCATGTGTACCCGGGTCTGCTGCATCCGGAGCAGGACATCGCGCAGGTTCTTGCCGGCAGCATACTTCGGAATATCGTGGATAAAGGTCTGCCAGCTGGCTATCCGGCCGGCGGCGATGCTCGTAAGCATCTCTTTGGTATTTACGTAACCGGTATACCGGCCGCTGCCATCAGCTGCTACTACAGGGTAACGTGTATAATCATGTCTACCCAGTACTTCAATGAGCTTTTCTTCAGGCATATCATGCTGTAATGTAACTACATTCGATACCGGTACGATGATCTCACTAAGTGTGCGCTCATCAAAGGCAAAGATGTTGTTCAGGTAGACGAGCTCCGTTTTGTTGATTTCTCCGCTCTCGTAGCTCTGGTCAACGATCCATTTCAGCTCTTCTTCAGAATGGACTGTTTCGTGCCCGGCAGGCTTAACCCCGAAGATGCGGAGCAGCAGGCGGGCGGAACCGTTCAGGGCTACAATGAACGGGTACGTGATTTTACCGAACCAGTACAGCGAAGGGGCAAGCAGCAGGGTCATCTTCTCGGCGAACTGGATGGCCAGTGTCTTTGGTGCAAGCTCACCGATAACCACATGCAGGAAGGTAATGATCGACAGGGCAATCAGATAGGAGAGCAGCGTTGACAACGCAGCCGGTACACCCATCTGGTCAAACAGCGGATGCAGAATCCGTTCAACCGTCGGCTCACCGAGCGCCCCCAGCACGAGGGCAGTAATCGTAATACCAAGCTGACAGGCGGATAAATAGTAATCGAGATCATGTGCCACTTTTTTGGCGATGACCGCTTTTTTGTTGCCTTCACTGATTAATTGATCAATCCGTGACATACGTACTTTTAGAATCGCAAACTCGGCTCCGACAAAAAAAGCGGTAAGACCGATAAAGATCGCAATCATAATTAAATTTATCGTAATAACTCCGTCCAAAGTTTTCCCTCAGCTTGAGGGATTCACCTCCAAAATAATAGATAAGACATTCTTATTGCTGTAACTGCGGCTGTTTGTAGTGCAGAATGACCTGCTTGATCTGGAAATTATCTATTTCCATAATCGTCCAGTTTTGTCCGCCGGCCTTGAATTCATATCCCGCTTCAACAGATGTACCTTCACGGAATTGAATCCAACCCCCGATGGTATCGATTTCCTCGCTGTCCTCGAACGTCAGGCCAAATTGCTCTTCAATATCCTCCAGCAGCACTCGTCCGCTAATAATATAAGTCTGCTCATCAATCCGCTGGATTTCCGACACCTCGTCAGCATCGAACTCATCCCGGATTTCGCCGACCAGCTCCTCAAGGATATCCTCCAGGGTGAGAATCCCGGCAGTACCGCCATATTCGTCAATAACCAGAGCCATGTGCATCTGCTCCTGCTGCATTTTCAGCATGGCTTCCTTAATAGGCGTTACAGAAGATACGGTAGGGAGACTCCGTACAAATTCCTTCAGATCAGGATCTCTGCCCGCGATAATGTGCGGAAGCATCTTCTTCACGTTGACCACACCCAGAACACGGTCTTTATTACCGGTCTCGATGACCGGATAGCGGGTATAGTTATTGATGTCGAGTATGCTGACGATATCTTCATTCGACATATCATAATCCAGGGCGACCATACTGGTCCGCGGAATCATAATATCCTTGGCAATACGCTCATCGAAGGAAAATACATTTTCCAGATACTCCAGCTTCTGTTCATTAATCTCGCCGCCCTCAAAGCTCTGGGCCATAATAATCCGCAGCTCTTCCTCCGAATAATGGTCCTCATGGCCTGCCGGCTTTACGCCGAACATGCGCAGGATGACCCGTGAAGTTCCGTTCAACGCAACGATAAACGGGTGCATGATTTTGCCGAACCAGTAGAGGGGCGGAGAGAGGAGAAGCGTAAGCTTTTCAGAAAACTGGATCGCCAGTGTCTTCGGTGCCATCTCTCCGACAACTACGTGCAGAAAGGTTACAAACAGAAATGCAATTGCATAAGACGCTATAGAAGCAGAAGATTCAGATACATTGAAATAATCAAAAACAGGGTAGAGAATACGTTCTACCGCCGGCTTACCGATGGCACCGAGACCGAGTGCAGTTACTGTAATCCCGAGCTGGCAGGCAGACAGATAGTAGTCCAGGTCTCCAACCACTTTTTTAGCTAATACTGCCTTTTTGTTGCCTTCATCGATCAGCTGTTCAATCCGTGACATCCGCATTTTTACAGCTGCAAATTCTGAAGCTACAAAAAAAGCCGTCATTACTATTAATATTGCAAGGATCATTAGGTTAGTTAAGGTTATTAAATCCAATCCTTTCCCTCAAATGAGGGATTCACCTCCAAGTTGAATTAAGGACGTATTTGTGAATCAAACGTAAGCGCCGGGATACTCATACAGCCGTAGAAGCGGATCAATGTAGGAGCACAATCCATTTGCAATATCGCCTTCCCATTATTGTTCGCCCCCCTCCATAAGATATACGAAAGAGTATAACATATTACAACCCAAACCATCCAGTAGCACGTTATGGTTTTCTGCCGGCGATGACAGTAAGCTTTCCCCAATAATCAGCATCAGTAAAAATAAAGCAGAGCAGTCCTTCTTCCGCTGCTCCGGAAGAACACTGCTCTGCTTATTTCCTGTTGACTGCCAGACAAAGGTTATTATTCAGATAAGGACATAGGTGGCTCTCAACGGGCCGTGTACGCCGACAACCAGCTGCATTTCTATGTCCGCCGAATTGGAAGGTCCGGAGATGAAGTTGATGGAGGAGCCGACCTGCTCTCCCGCTTCAATCCGCCGGTTCAATGCTGCCGCTGCCTGAGTGGAACGCAGTACGATCCTTTCTCTTTCAATTATGGCGATATAATGCTCAGGCAGAAAGTGGAGGGCGCGCCCCTGATCCGGCCGGCTTTCCACGACTATAGTTCCCGATTCAGCCAGTACATAATCTGCGAATACGACTACGGTATTAGCCGCTTCTGAACGGCTGATATTCTCCTCGCGGCCGGAAGCCTCCGACCATTCCGTTGAACCCGGAAAGCTCAGCCCGTAGCGGGCAAACCTCGGATCACCCGAGGTGATTACTGATCCACCGCCGTTGGCGTCAATCAGATCATCAAGCGTCTGCTGCAGAATCTCAGGTGTGGATTCAATCAGCTGGGTATGGATGAAGAAGCATTGCTCCTTCAAAATATCAATCAGATCGGCATTGGTAAGCGTCCCGTAGCTATCGGGCATCATTCCCTTGATATCCGGACGCTGAACGTTGTATGCGCGCTCCCGGCCGAGACTGGAAGCCACCCGGTTCAGAAAGGATTCCCTGTTGTTGTTTTTGTTAATGGCAGTCATTGGTTTGTACCTCCCTGACGTTCCTTCATCCAGGTGCGGAAGCTGTCCGCTTGCTTGACCGGCTGATTAAGATCACGGACGCCGACCCAGCCCTGGATCAGGCCGGGTCCTCTGACAATCCGGCCATGCTTGCTCATCATCCGGCTGCCCGGATTGGCCAGACGCAGCACCTTCCCGAACAAAGAGGGGGAGGAGAGGAGGCGGCCTGCTGCTTTCATCTGGATGCGTTCGGCAGCGCCGGTCCGCTTCTCCTTCACGATATTTTGCCGGTGCATGATCAGCTGCTCGTGCAGCGGAATTTTGACCGGACAGACATCTGTACAAGCCCCGCACAGACTGGAGGCAAAGGGCAGCTCCTTGTAATCATCATATCCGCCGAGCAGTGGCGTAATAACCGCTCCGATCGGGCCGGGATAGATGGAGCCGTAAGCATGACCGCCGATATGCCGGTAGACCGGGCAGACATTTAGGCAGGCGCCGCAGCGGATGCACTGCAGGGCCTCGCTAAATTCACTTCCCAGAATCTCGGAGCGGCCGTTATCGACGACAACGAGGTGGAATTCATCAGGGCCATCGCTTTCTCCGGGTGCCTTGGGCCCCATGACAGTGATGTAACTGGTCAGCTTCTGTCCGACAGCACTCCGGCAGAGCAGATTGTCCAGCACCTCCATTTCCTCAATGGTCGGGACGATCCGTTCCATCCCCATTACAGCGATCTGCGTCTTGGGAATAGCGGCTGTCAGATCACCGTTGCCTTCATTGGTCACCAGATTGATCGCGCCCATATTGGCTACGGCAAAATTGCAGCCGGTAATCCCGACATCCGCCTCCAGAAACTTCTGGCGCAGCACTGCACGGGCATGACGGGCCAGCTTCTCAGGGCTTTCATCTCCTGTGTAGCCAAGCTTTTCTGTGAATACCCGCTTAATCTGGTTGCGGTCCTTATGCAGGGCAGGAGCCACAATATGTGAAGGCGGATCCCAGTCATCGATCTGCAATATATATTCGCCAAGGTCGGTCTCGATCAGGTCACAGCCGGCTTCAAGCAGCACCTTGTTCATTTCAATTTCCTCAGTGACCATGGACTTTGATTTGACGATTCTCCGGGCCTGCTTCGAGACGACAACGTCCCGGATATAACGGCTGGCCTCTTCCTTGGTTGCGGCAAAATAGATATGACCGCCTTTGGCCTCAATATTATCAGCCAGCTGGTTTAGATAGAAATCCAGGTTCTTAAGCGTATGCTGGCGGATCGTCTGGCCGACAAGCCGCCATGCCTCCCAGTCACCGAGCGCAGTAGCGGCAGTAAGCCGTCTGGTCTTAAGGCTGTCCTGTGCGGAACTTACCGCACTGCGCATAAAAGTATTGCCAATGCCGTCTGCCGTCCGCTCGCCGAACTCACGATTATCTGTTTTCAGGCTCATGAGGAGATGCCTCCTTTGGCTGCTGCTGCCGGCTCGCCGGTCTGGTTCAGCACCTCAGCAATATGCATGATTTTGACGGGTGCTCCTTTACGGGACAGGCGGCCGCCGATATTGAGCAGGCAGCCCATATCCGCGCTGATCAGTATATCCGCCCCGGTTTCAATCACACTGTCGCATTTTTCATCGACCATCTGCCAGGAGATTTCCGGCATTTTCACTGAGAAGGTTCCGCCGAAGCCGCAGCAGTTATCGCTGTTCTTGAGCGGCTCCAGCTGTAATCCGCGTACTTGTTCCAGCAGCTGGTAAGGGGTTTCTTTTTCACCAAGCAGTCTCGTCATATGACAGGACCGGTGATAGGTCGCCGTCCCTTCAAGCCTGGCTCCGACATCCGTGGTCCCCAGCACTCTAACGATGAACTGGGTGAATTCGTACGATTTCTCTTTTAAGGCAACCGCTTTCAATTCCCAGTCCGGATCACCTTTAAATATCTTCGGGTACTCATGGAACATGGCTATACAGGAGCCTGAGGGACCAACTACATAATCTGAATGCTCAAAGGCGAGCATCATATTTTTCATAGCCAGCTTGGAATCCTCCAGATACCCGCTGTTATACGTGGGCTGGCCGCAGCAGACCTGCGAAGCCGGAAAATCAAGCTCACAGCCAAGCCTTTCAAGGACTTCAACCATTGCTTTTCCCGCTGCCGGGGTCATAAGGTCTACTAAACAAGTCGAAAAGATGCTTACTTTCATTCCTGTTCCTCCAATCGCAACGTTGGTATTTATAGCTTAACTCAAAAAGTCAATGAAAAACAACATAAAAACACACGAAAAATGTGTATGTTGTTGACATAAAATGTTGTTAGCGTTTACACTAGGGAGGAAGTGATGGAATAATTTTTCTTGAGGGGGAGTAACAGTGGAAAAGCATTTGATGTACATCAACGGCCAATTTACCGAATCAGAAACCCAAGAGTGGATGGATGTCACCAACCCGTCAACCGATGAAGTCATTTCACAGGTACCTAAAGCGACCAAAAATGATGTCGCACGTGCCATTGATGCTGCCGATGCAGCACAGTCAGCCTGGGAAGAAACCCCTGCAGTAGAAAGAGGAAAGTATCTGCATGCGATTGCAAACGGAATCCGTGCTCAGGCGGACAGTATTGCCAGACTTATCTCCGAGGAAGTAGGCAAAACGCTGGAGCTATCCACAGTGGAAGTCCATTTTACGGCAGACTACCTGGATTACATGGCTGAATGGGCACGCCGCTACGAGGGTGAAATTGTCCAGAGTGACCGCGATAACGAGAATATTTTTGTGTTCAAGCGGGCCATCGGGGTTACAACAGGGATTCTGCCCTGGAATTTCCCGTTCTTCCTGATCGCCAGAAAAATGGCACCGGCCCTGATTACCGGGAATACTATCGTAGTTAAACCTAGTGTTGAGTCACCTAATAATGCGATTGCTTTTACTAAAATTGTAGATAAAGTCGGTCTGCCAAAGGGTGTATACAACCTGGTGACAGGCAGAGGCGGCGAGGTCGGCAATGAGCTGGCCAGCAACCCGAAGGTCGGCATGGTCAGTCTGACAGGCAGCGTTCCGGCCGGACAAAAGGTGATGGAGGCCGCAGCCGAAAACATTATCAAGGTCAGCCTTGAGCTTGGCGGCAAAGCACCGGCGATAGTCATGGCTGATGCCGATCTGGATCTTGCGGTTAAAGCGATCGTTGATTCCCGCGTCATCAATACAGGCCAGGTGTGTAACTGTGCCGAGCGCGTGTATGTGCACGAATCGATTAAGGACGAATTCACCGCCCGGCTGGTTGAAGCCATGAAGGCAGTGAAATACGGCAATCCTCTGGTCGATACCGGCATCCAGATGGGACCGCTGATCAACAAGGCCGCGCAGGATTCTGTACAGCAGAAGGTGGACCGGGCAGTTGAAGAAGGCGCAAAGGTTCTGCTGGGCGGTAAAAAAGTTGAAGGTACTGGCAGCTTTTATGAGCCGACCGTCATTGCCGGTGCTACTAACAAGATGGAGATCGTGCAGGAAGAGATCTTTGGACCGGTTATCCCGATTGTGACATTCGCAACCCTGGATGAAGCGATCGAGCTGGCCAATGACAGCGAATTCGGCCTGACTTCGTCCCTGTATACGCAGAACCTGAATGTGGCGATGAAGGTAATCAAACGCCTGAAGTACGGGGAAACGTACATCAACCGCGAGAACTTTGAAGCGATGCAGGGCTTCCACGCCGGCTGGCGCAAATCCGGCATCGGCGGTGCCGACGGCAAACATGGCTTGAACGAGTATCTGCAGACTCAGGTTGTGTACCTGCAGTATGATAAGTCGGTTAACTGACGTACGTTGAATGAGGAATGTAAGCGTTTGTATGCCCACTGATGTTTGAAAACAGATGGAAGTTACTAGATCGATGCTGCAACATGGATAACTAAAGATGTGCACTAATCTTATTATAGCTACAGGCTCCCGGGCTTTCCGGGGGTCTGTATTTCGTTCAGGTAAGGATAGGGGATATAGGAAGGTGATAGAAAGTAGATAGTAAACTGTAGGGAGTAGTTAGTAGAAAATAGGAGTAGATAGTAAGGAGTTAATAGTAGACAGAAGTTAGCAGGGAGTAAATAGTAAATAGAAGTAAATAGCTCAACTTTCGCAGTTCAAATCTCCAAATAAACCCTTGATATTACTGGGTAAACCGGAAATCAACTCCTGTAGTTGACAAAAAACTTCTGTTTTGTTCTTTGTTTTCGCCTGGGACATTTCAAGAAATAAACTCATGAGCTGCTGAAGCGCAAACTGGTAGTCCAGATCGCGAACCTCGTCCGCAAAGAGAAAGAAGAGTCCTCCAAGTGTCCGGTCATCACTCGATTGACGCCGTTCGTATTCCATGGCTAAATACCGGCTGAATACAATCTTCGTATGGCTAATCAGCCCGTCAAAGGAACGGCCCTGGAATTCAGTTCCCAGTTTCAAATAGCTTTTGGTGACCTTAAAAAAAGTCTCAATGCTCCAGCGCATGCCGTAGATTCTTACGATTTCAGCTGCGTCTACCGTCACATCCGTACTTAAAATGGCCAGCCACTCTCTCTTTTTATTCCGGTTACGGACAAAAACAAGCTTCACGGGTAGCCCACAAGCCGTTTGCACGATGATGGAGCCTTTCATATCTTTTGCCTTCGAGGCAGGAAGGCTTTGAAATACTTCTCGCAGCGTCAATCGCTTGCCCTGCACCAGATAGCGTTGTTTCATTTCTTTCACCATGCCAATCACAGGAAGCCCATTAATCGTAAGAGTGGAGTCTGCGTAAACCAGCAATCCATAAGCACGTAGTCGGCGGTGAATCCTGCATGCAAAGCCCGTTCCAATAAAGCTACAACCGCATCGGGCTTCCGGGAAAAGGCCTCTATTCGACGCTTGTAGCCGTGACTTCGTTTGGACAGATTCGAAGCTATTTCACACAACCGATTGGTGATTTTGGCAGAAGAGAGCATGACAAAATCAAGTGGAGCAAAGCTAAAACCGTCCGACCACCCTAGAGTTAGCATGGTGTAGCCTTTGATGAATTTGCCGGTGGAATGGTCAAAAACCCGTGCTAATAGCTCTGCTTTTTTGCTCCGGTTTCGGCTCAAAACGGAATCGTCGATAATAAACACACGTACGCGCTGAGAGGAAATGAGCGATTCGAAATGACGTACGATGCGAAGACTTAAGGCCTGCAAAAAACGTCGCCAAGCAAAAGAAGCTTGATTCAAAAAGCGGTAGATGACGTCTTTGCCGGGAAGATCTGCAGCGCGGTCACTTTCCAGAAGGTGAAACCAGTTCTTCCCTTCGAAGACCAAGGAGAACACGATTTGAAAAATCGCTAGGCTTGAAAGACCGAACGATTTAGAAATGCCCACTTGACGCAAGGTTTGTCCGATATGAAGGGTCGCAAAAAGTTTGGAAAAGCGAGACTGTTCAGACAGGGAATGTTGTTGTAACATAGGGTTACGCACCTTTCTTGTTGGCATGGTTGCTCGACACTTCCATGATACCAAACTAGTGAGGTGTTGTTTTTTGTCAATTCGGCTAAATGTTGCGAATTCTTCTTACAGCCTCAAGGGTTTAAGCCAATTTTCTAGGTGCGAAAGTTGAGTGAATAGTAAATAGAAGATAGTATGGTTTAGTATTGGAGTAAATTGCGGGGGCCGGGGAACAAGGGGAAAACTCCCATTAAGCGATTATAAAGCATGGCAAAAATGCCCTTGATTTCGCCCGCGGCAGGCGAAATAGCCAAAACAAGGGGCAATGCATCCACTCTGCGCAACAGCCCCCGCTATAGCCGCTTCTTCAGATAATACTTCGTATGCCCCTCATTCGGGCAATCCTTGATTTCTCCGAAAATCTCGTAGCCCTGCTTTTGATAGAAATGAGGCGCCTGCCAGCTCATGGTGGTCAGCTCACTTACTTTGCAGCCGAGCTGCCGGGCCCGGTTTTCAATCTCAGCAAGCAAGGTAGCCCCTAGACCGGTCCCTCTATAGGCAGGATCTACTGCCAGCAGGTTCACATTCAGGATGTTCCAGGCCACATCTCCAGTGATCCCGCCCACAAAGCAGTCATTCTCGTAAGCTGCAAGGGAGAGCATTGTCCGCTCATAGGGTGGAATGCTGCTATCTGCACCATGGCGGTGCTCTTCAAGTAACCTCGTTATTTCCCGCTGATTGTGTACTGCATCCAATTCTACAATATTCAAGTGTGCTCACTCCTTCTGCCTAACTATAACATAATCTGGAAGAGCTGCAGACCGGTTAACGCCGGCCGCCTCTAATCTAATCTTATATCACCATATACAACGCATAGACCATTCACCTAACTAAAACATCAAAATTCAAACCAATCAGTAGACTGTGTATTTCAGATTGGGGCGATCGTTACATATTGGGGCTGGTTAACCTCAGGTTTCTCTGCGATTATGTTCGGGCAAACAACGAATTTACTTAACAGAAAAGGCGGGGAAATCACGTTGAATGGTTCAACTGAGAGCAGAGATAAGCTTCGGGCTCTGCTGGATAAAGCAGAGGCTATATTAGAAGCCAGAGGACAATTTTACACGGACGGCGCCAAGCTCGCATTAACCGATATGATGGAGGCAGCCTATCAGGCGCTAGACAACGGTGATAATGTACCCTTCAGGCGTAACCGGGAGTTTTATACTCCGCGGACTGAGGAAGCGGTACTTTTTGCGGCCAAAAGATTTACAATGGTCCCGCCCTTCGACAAAACGGGCAGCGTATATACCTGCTACGGGCTCGGACCTGCGCTGGGCTGGTTCGAGACCCAGGATATGCTCTACGGCGGTAAAGAGCAGCTTCTAATCAAGGCAAAACTGGCACTGGAAAAAGCAGCTGAGCTTTTAAAAGATGCTCATATAGAAAAAGAAATCGGCTGCTATGCTCCTAAAGCTGTCCGGAAGCTCCAAGCTTCAGCAAAAGCACTACAGCTGGCGGCAACCAGCTTCGATCCAAAGACATCCGGCGAAGCGCTAGCCCTCGCCGTTGTAGATTGCTTCAACCGGCTCCGGGAATGCCGTCATTCCCGGGTGCTGCGTACCGATATCGATCCGGCAGCCTCATTGTATGTGACCAGCCGGGAGCTTGGGCAGCTGCAGCAGCTTGTCGCCGAAGATCCGCTGATCCGGGGGCAGTACGAGCAAATTGCCGCAATCTCCGGACAATTTAGTCTGGAGGAGCTTCAGTTAGCCGTATCCTTGATCGCTGAAAAAGATACAGCTTATGAAGAGCTGAACAATCATTTCTACCTGTGGAGCTCCACAGACAAAATCGCCAACTTCCGGGCACCGGATAATGCATCCACAGCTACCCTGTCCTTTGTTCTGCCAGCTGAGGACAATGAGGAGCAGGGACTCGGCCATGTGTGGATCGATAATCTGGAAATCCTGTCGGCAAGCGGTGCAAGCCTGACGATCCATAATTCCGGCTTTGATGAAGGCCATTCAGCGCCGGATTTTTGGACACCGGAAGCCCGAAAAGGCAATCCGGCTATGCAATGGGAGAGCCGATATCCGTACTGCGGCGGCGGTGACCGCAAGCATCCCCGGGAGGCGAACCCTTCTTCAGAGGTCGGCCCCCGTTACAGAGCCGGAACAGTACACCGCTCCCTATATATCTGTAATCCCGGGATAGAAGATGAAGGGGCATGGACCTATAACGAACAAATCCCGGTAGAGCGCGGGGGACGTTACACCTTGACCTTCGACGCGAAGCTGGACGGCAAGCTGAAAAGCGGCCTGAAAGCAGTCATTTCGTTCCGGGATGAAGCCGGCCAGCCGGCAGGGGAATACGCCTACAGCTTCAACCGCAAATCATCGGTTCCGGGCGGCCGTTACCAGCTGGCGATGCAGTGTGACGCTATCCAGTATGCGCTAACCGGAGAGATAAACTATGCCTTAAAGGTTAAAAATGCCCTTATTTATATCCTGCATGACTTCTGCCAGGGAGCAGAGCATTGGATGGCGGTAAACCTTCGTCCGGAAGGAAGCGACAGCTACGGTGCGGTGCAAGGCGGCCGTCTCCTGAGCAGCGCAGCAGTCAGCTATTCCATGATTAAGCAGGCCGGAATCTTTTCCAGTGAAGAAAAGAAACATTTCTATTCACTGGTAGAGTATATGCTCCGTTACATGCTCGATCTGCGCGATCGGACGGAATGGACAGACCTGGCTGCCCAGGAGGGCTGCAGCAACTGGCAGACAGATATGTGCGCCGGCACCGGACTCATGATGATGGTGTTAAACGATTTTCCGAACCGTTACACCTGGCTGTATAATGCGGACATGATTCTGAAGGCCCAGCTCAGGCTAAATGTGAACCCTGACTACTCCTGGCCGGAGTCGATCCGCTATCACCATGCGGCGCTGGAGCGGTTCGCCGGCTACGCCAAGGCATCCCGCAACATTACAGGTGACAACTGGTTCCATACCACTCCGCTCGCCCGGATGTTCGGTTATTCCATAGAGATGCAGACACCGGGCTATGAATACTTCGGCGGACGGATCGGTACACCGCCCTTCGGCGATCATGCGCTTGGCGGGGGAGGCGAATTCGGCAGCTTCGCAACCTATCTGAGTGATGTGGCCGAGGTTGACCAGAAGCTGGCAGACCGGATGTATCACACCTGGACTAATGCGGGCAGACCGTTCAAAAAGCTGTGGGGGGAAGGGATTGTGCTCGAAAACCTGCTCTCGCAAGGCAGCCGTTATGTCCCTGAATCACCGCTTGAATTAAGCTCAACGGCCGCATATCCGCATGCAGGCATCTATGTGTTCCGCAGCGGCTACGGCACGCCTGAGCACAACTATTTTGCTGTCATGTCCAGTCCGGAGCCGGTTGCCCACGGTCATCTGGATCAGGGCTCGTTCATTCTGTATAAGAACGGAGTCCCATTAGTGATGGACCCGGGTATTGAAGGTTATTTTGACAGCAGCACCAGCTGGTTTATCAGCTCGTATTCCCATGCCTGTCTGCAGTTCGCAACCGCCAGGGCGGAAATGCGCGCGGATGACACAGGTGTTATCAATCTGTCAGCCGGAACGTTCAGCCTGGAACGAGGCTGGACGGATGTGCCGCGGAGCAGCAGAGTGCTGGAGGTGCAGCTTGGGCTTTATATAGACAGTATCACAATCGAAATTGCCAACCCTGAAGGAAAAGGCCGGCATATCCGCCATATAACCTGCCATAAGCAGGCCCAGCTCTATATTATCCGTGACACCATAGAGGAATTTGAGGGTCTTGTACAATTCAGTCTTCCGGTGGCGGCACAACAAAGCACTGTCCAGGGCAGCAGCGTGTATTCCCAAGGGATGTATGGCATGGAACTGCAAACCGTATTTCTGCATCCCCAGCAGTCACTAGCGATCGAACAGGGACGGTCTACAGCATTCTTCGGCAGAACCGAATGCGGCGTAACCCTGATGGACTACATCCGGGCAACCGCAGATGCCAAAGACGGATTTCTTACTGTCCTGTATCCGCTGGAAAGCGGCCAAAGCCATCTTCAGGTAAACAAAAAGCAGAATGGGAAGTATACGCTGCTGACAGAAACGCATGATTTCACCTTGGAGTCGGTAAAGGGACAATATGGGGTGCGGCTGGTAACAGCCGGAGCGAAGGGTGCGGCGGAACAATGAAATTTCATGTAGATTTGCTTAAGGAATGGAGGATATCAGATAGTACTCCGGAAGATAGCTCTCCTGAAACAGTGTACAATCTGCAGAACACACTTCTGCTGGAGTATCCCGCAGATCCTGCTCTGGATGACTGGTACCCGATCGGCTTTGAGCGGGGACATCACGGTACACTGGATGCACTGGACTGGTTCGGCCTGATTCTCGAACTTCGCACCGGAGATGAGCCAGCCGAAATCACGATCCGGGCAGGCTTTGCAGGCCATGAACCTGTAATTGCAGAGGTTAAGCTTGCCGGAGCAGGCACTCATGAGACAAAGGTGCGCCTCCAGGATTTTGCCATAGAGTCGGCCAAAGCAAACATCTGGCGGTTTCTCCGCAGCTTTGAGCTAGCCGGCAATGCAGTGCTGGCCTCTGCACGGCTCGTTAAGGGAGAGAAGCTGCATGTGCAGGCTAAGATAAAGGGCAAGTCCGGGGAAGCCGGGGAGCAGGTAGCCTACACAATGAGAGTATATAACTGTACGGACCGTCCGCAGCATGTAGGCGTGAAGCAGCATTTTACCGGCTGGGAGTCACTGCAGGCGGGAATCGTGCCTGCTGGTTTTGAACTGGCTCCATACGCATCACAGGAAGTGACCGCAACCGTTCAGGTGCATGAACGGATGGTGCCCGGCGGTTATGAGGATACCGTCCTGACATTCACAGCCAACGGGGACGGCGGAAGCGCAGTACAGCTGGAGCTGAAAACGCTGCGGAAGCTGCAGCATCCTTATATATATTGGAATAAGCAGCAGTGGGCGGAGCGCCGAGCCTTAATCGGCCAGCATGAATGCTTCCAGCCGGGCTATAAGCAAATACTGGAGGATGCCGAGGCTTGGACAGTAGTGCCGCCGGTGCCTGTAGATGAACGCGACTATTGCTATGATACCCGGGTAGAGCATTACATCATGTCTGCTGCATATGCGTATGCACTGACCGGAGAAATCCGTTATGCAGAGAAGGTGGCAAGGTTCTTCCGGTATTTCATAGATAAGGACACCGGCTATCCTAAGAAGCTGAAGGGCTGCAGCCAGAGCTATGTGCAGGAAGGGCATTTTTTTCAGCATCTCGCTATTCCTTATGACATTATCCATGATGCCGGTGTGCTGACAGCTGAGGAGCACCGGGGAATCGAAGAATGCTTCCGCAGCTATATGGATATTCTCGATCACCATATTCGCAGAGGGCACATCTCCAACTGGCTGCTGTCAGAGATAACGGGAGCGTTCTACTGTGCGCTGGCTATTCAGGATATGGAGCGGGCGCTGCGGTTCGTGTTCGGTCCGGGCGGCTCAATCGAGCAGCTGAAATACGGGCTGTTCAATGACGGCTGGTGGCATGAATGCTCAGTCAGCTACAACACATGGGTATCCTCCATGTACCTCCATACGGCCCATGCGCTATTGCCGTTCGGTATTAATATCCTTCACACCCATTTCGCTGCTCCCTTTAATGATGAGGTTAACAGCACTTTCGGAGGGAAGGACGCCGCATTCCGTTTCGGAATGTACAATAAGCGCTGGGGCGGCAACAGGAAGGGCTATATCCGGATAAAAGATATGTTTGATGCGACACTTCCTTTTCTTGATTATAGGGGCGTGCTGTTCGGGATCAGCGATTCCGAGGAGAAAAAGCTGGAGGGTGTCCATTTCGGATCAACCTATGATCTGGCCTACTCGTACTATCAAGACCCTGAATATGTTCCGGTTATTAAGATGAACGCATCGGCCGATCCGGTATTCGGACACGCGGAGCTGCCGGATGTCCAATCCTCTTACACCGGAAGTAATGCCTGCTCCGATAATGTGGGTGTTGCGATGCTGCGGAGCAGAGCTGCCGGAAGGGAGCAGCGGGAACAGATTCAGGCCGTGCTGAGATATGGCTCACACGGTTACGCACACGGCCATTTTGACAAAACCGGCCTGCTCTCTGTAATGAGATATGGTCGCAGCTTCTTCAACCCCGAGCATGTATGGTGGGGCTACGGCCATTTTATGTATAAGTTTTATGTGCAGAATTCGCTGGCCAAAAATATGGTGACCGTTGACGGCAAGCTGCAGGTACCGGCGGATTCCAGGAGAACGCTGTTCTACAGCGGACATGCGCTGCAAGCCGCTGCTGTGGAGGTTACCTCCCGTTGGGCTTACCCGCCTTACGGCGGCATGGTATACAATGACGGCGAAACGCTGGAGGAGCGCTGCAGAATGAATGCCAGCTCCCTTCCGGAGACGCCTCCGGGTGCGCAGTATGGCGAGCTGTCTGGCTACACGGAGCCAATCCGCCAGAAGCGGATTATAGGGATAACGGATGATTTCATCGTCCTGTTTGATTACCTGGAAGGAGAGCAGGAGCATCAGTTCGACTGCCTGTTCCAGATCAAAGGCTTCAAGGAGCTGCAGGCGGAAACACTGACCAGGCTCAGGCACACCGGACAATGGTGTGACAATCCGCTGTCGGACGGACAGTTCATTACCGATTGCCGCTGGTATAATGCGGAGGGTCCAAGCGTTGCCCGCTTCGAGACTGTATTCGGTGAGGGAGAAGATTTGCGGGGAACAAGGACTGCTTACAATACCCCCGGCCTGCTTAAGCTGGATGTTCATACCGCCTGGCCGCAGCAGAGTGTGCAGATGACCGGCCGGGCGGCAGAGTATCACGGCATTACCATTCCGCTGGACTATAAAGTGGAGGCTGACGGGAAGGTGCTTACAGAGGGAAGCTTCGGCGCCTGGCTGCTGGGTGAGGGCAGAGTAGACCTTGCTCTCAAGGAAGAAATGAAGAATCTGACCCTGCGGGTCCGTAATCATCCGCTGTATACGGAACAGAATTACCCGGTACGCTCGAAGCAGGGCCTGTTCTGGGGCGAAGCCCTCATCCATACGGCCGATGGGCAGGCGCTTAAATTAAGTGATTTATCCCCGGAGTATGTGAATGTGGACTGCGGCTGCGGGATCGGCAGGGATTACGAGGGCGGACGTGTAACCATTATCGGCACGGAATATCCGGATGCAGTTCCAACCAGTCCGGTCGATCATGAACAGGAGGCGCTGATCCGGGTCTCGCTTGACGGACTGCAGGCGGTCCGTTTTACCGGTCTGATCGGGGCGGATGCCTTCCCGGGTGACGAAGCTCAGCGGCGGATCACCTACGGCATCCGGACACATGGCCGGTCAGCCCGTTATATTACCATCGTTGAGCCTTATGAATCGGAGCAGATGATCCGGTCCGTGTATGCGGAAGATGCAGATTGTGTGCGCGTGGAGCTTAACGATGGCCGGATACAGGAAATCCGTGTGAACGATATAAAAACACAGCAGAATACAATGCAGCTTAAGGAATACAGAAACGGCAGTCTGATCCGTGAAGAGCTGGCCGCAAATGTATAAACTGTAAGGCATGAAACAGCCGTTTCATGCCTTTTCATTTACCCCGGCGGCAGCCTGATCTTAAATTAACCACATATGAAGCTTAAAAAAGCACATACCAAGCCATGTCAGCCTTTACCTATAATGAAGGGTACAAGAAAACAGAACAGGAGCGAAGCCATGAGCAGGATGCGTCATTTTTTATTGAAGAAAAGTTTGTTGATCCGGATCATTCTGTCCTATCTGTTTGTCGGAATGCTGATTATAGCAGCACTGACCTTAGCGATAACCTCCAAAGTATCGGACAGCCTGAAGCAGGAGCTGACTGAATCCACGGACCGGTCGCTGGAGCAATCCTACAATACGGCGAATATTTTGTTGAGCTCAGCCTACCAGCAATTTGCAAACGCTTACGCCTCAGCTGATATCCAGGCAGGCTTTTATGCCAATGCGTTTGACACCGGGATGATGGGGCGGATTGGCAACAGCTTAACCGATCTGGTCAGCAGCAATCCGCTGGTGCACTCCGTTTATCTGGTCAATACGCGGCATGAGCTGGTTTTTTCCTCACTGACCACAGCCAGGTCCTTCGCTGATTTCTATGACTGGCAGATTTTGGAGCTGCTTAGTACTCCCGGGGCCATGCGCGGCAGCATCTTTATCCCCAGAACCACCTCATTCACCTCAGATACGAAGCCGTTCAGCGGCAATCTGATCTCAGTGGCCTATATGAGCACCCGTGATGACCAGACAGCGAATGGAGCGATGATTCTCAATCTGGACCAGCAGGTGCTGCAGGAAATGATGATGAACGGTGCCGGAAGCAGCTCCTTCCAGTCAATGATTCTGAACCGGCAGGGCATAGTCATTTCCCATTCCGAGCATTCCATGATCAGCTCAAGACTGACCGGCTCGGAGGCGGTGAATCGCATTCTGCAGTCGGATTCCGGCCGAGGTGTAATTGAAACGGAGCTAGACGGGACTGCTCACCGCCTGTTTTACATCAAATCCGACAGCCTGGGCTGGGTATTTATCGGCGATGTGAATTACATGACCCTGCTTAGTCAGGTAAATGAGCTGAGAAGCTATATCCTGATCGTTACAGCGGTAATATTGGTGGCCGTTTTGCTGAGCGGCGCCTTTTTTACCCGTATGATTTACAGCCCGATCCACAGACTGGTCAAAAATATCCCGCCACTGCCGGCATCAGCCGCTCATACCACTCCGGTTAGCGAATATGCCGTATTATCCGGAGCCTTTCAGTATCTGGAGAGCAGAGTGCAGGATTTGCAGAACAGTATGGCCGGTTATCATCAGGCGGAGCGGAACGACCTGCTTCATCAGCTGGTTACGGGGGGCTGGAGCCAGGATACGCAAATGAGAAATAAGCTGGAGCGGTCAGGCATCCCGCTGACAGGTGACGGCTTCCAGATCTGTATGCTGCGGCTTGACGATTACAGTGAGCTGACAGAGACCTATACACGCAACGACCTGATGCTGCTGAAATACGGAATCTGCAATATCGCGGGTGAGCTTGGTTTGGTCCATTTTCCGCTGTATAGCTTTGACGGAGGGGAAGACCGGATCAACCTGCTGCTGATTAAGCCTGAAGGCCGGGATGCTCTTGTTGCCAAATTGTTAACGGATATCCAGCACAACACGGAACGTTTCCTTAAGCTGTCTGTTACAGCATCAACCGGCCGGCACGCCGCTGAGCTTCAGCAGATTCCGGCTTCATGGCAGAGTGCCTATAACGCTTCGCGCTACCGGCTGCAGTCAGGCAGACGATCTCTGATTCCTGCAGATATTGAGGACAGCCGTGAACCGGTTGCGGTCACCCTGTCTGCTGCGATGGAGAAGCAAGTGTCCGATGGCATGAAGCTCGGCGATTACAACAGAACGGTTCAAGCGCTTAAAGAATACTTTGCTATTCTGGGCGACGCGCCTTTTGACGAAACGATGATTCTGCTGAACCAGCTGCTGTTTACTGTTGCCCGGACCTCCAAAGCGATGGCGGGAGCGGACAGAAACGGGCTAAGCACCGACATAGGAGCACTCGGCCAGCAGCTGTACAAATGTGAAACGCTTGAACAGGCGGAGGAGTGGTTCGCGGGACTCGCAGAATCAGCAATCAGCATGAGGGACAAGCAGTCCTCGGAGAAAAACGTGATGATTGTGGAAAAAATACGGCAGCATATCCGCCAGGCTTACATGGACCCGAATCTTTCCGTAGAGGTGCTGGCCGAGATTGCCGGACTGTCCGTCAATTATACGCGAAAGATTTTTAAGGATATCGCCTGTGTCTCCCTGAACCAGTACATCAGTGATTACCGGTTTGAGCAGGCGAAGGAGCTGCTGCTTACAACCGACCTGCCGGCTAACCGGATCGGTGAGATGGTAGGCATAAACAATACGAAATACTTCTATATCTCCTTCAAGAAATACAGCGGGAAAACGCCGGATCACTTCCGGAAAAGCAGAAATTAGGGGGATGAGCGGATTTTAAACCCTGTTTATGCGGTGAAAATAGGTTTTTCTGCGGATTTTGAGGTATGCCGGATTGCTGAGGGAGGCTAAAGTGAAGCCAGGCCGGAAGAAATGGCAAACGAACTTGAAGGAGGATTCACATTGCGCAACAACACAGTCAGCCTCACCGGACAGACTTATCCGCGGAACAAGCCGCAGGGAAGAATCAGGGGGTTCCTGGCGGAGCTGGTCAAAAACAAATTTCTGTACCTGCTGGCCCTGCCGGCGATAATCTGGTTCTTCGTCTTCGCTTACTTGCCCATGGGCGGGATTATCATCGCCTTCCAGGATTTCAAAGCAATGAAAGGGATCGGCGGCAGCGAATTCGTCGGACTGAAAAATTTCCAGTTCTTCTTCCAGTCCGGTGACTGGATCAAAATTGTGACGAACACCGTGTTCCTGAACGTGCTGTTCATTACCTTTAATACGCTCGCTGCAGTGCTGATCGCTATTATGATCACGGAGCTTGGGGGAAAATGGTTCAAAAAAATCGCCCAATCAGTCATGATCTTTCCGCATTTTCTGTCCTGGACCGTCGTGGCCATGTTCGTGATGGCTTTTGTCGCAACTGACGGGGGCTTTGTGAACCAGATCCTGTCGATGCTTGGGTTGCCTACGGTTCAGCTGCTGTCTTCACCCGGATACTGGCCGCTCATTCTTGTGCTGCTCAAAATCTGGCACGGCGCAGGCTTCGGATCGATTGTCTATATGGCTACGATCTCCGGCATCAACCCCGATATTTACGAATCGGCGTCGATCGACGGGGCCAGCCGGCTGCAGAAAATCCGCTACATCACACTGCCGCTGCTGAAGCCGACGGTTATTCTGCTGACGATTCTCGCGGTCGGGGGGATTTTTAACGGGGATTTCGGCATGATCTACGCGATTATCGGGCGCAATCCGCTGCTGTATCCGACAACGGACGTTATCGATACGTATCTGTTCCGGGCCATGATGGATCTCGGGGATATGAGCATGTCGGCAGCCATCGGCTTTATGCAGTCACTGGTCGGATTTATTCTGGTGCTGACGGTCAATTCGATTGCCAAAAAGGTCGCACCTGAGTCTGCTATTTTCTAGAAGGGGAAGTGAATTCATTACATGATTAAAGAAAGCAAAGCGGACCGGCTGCTGAAAACCATGTTCTATCTGTGCATCGGATTGTTCTCGGTTTATTGTCTGGTGCCATTCTGGTCCGTAATCGCCAGCTCCTTTACATCAGAGGCATCACTGGTGAAAAACGGTTATATGTTCTGGCCGTCCGACTTCAGCCTCGATGCCTACAAAATGATTTTTAAGGATAATACGATCTACCGGGCGTACGGGGTTACCACCTTTGTGACGGCTGTGGGCACTGTGCTGTCCATGATTTTTACAAGCGCAATGGCCTATACCCTGTCGGTCAAATCGGTCAAATACCGCAACCATCTGGCGTTCTACATTTACTTTACGATGCTGTTTCACGGCGGTCTGGTAGCTTCCTATCTGCTGATTTCGAAATACCTGGATATGAAGGATACGATCTGGGTGCTCATTATTCCCGGGATGATCAGCGCCTGGAATATGTTCCTGCTGCGTAACTTTTTCGCTTCCATTGATGATTCAATCGCTGAATCCGCCAAAATTGACGGGGCTAATGATGTCTATATCCTGTTTCGGATCATCCTGCCGATCTCGCTTCCGGCCTTGGCTACCATCGGGCTTTTCTATGCGCTGGGCTACTGGAACAAATGGTTCGACGCGGTGCTGTACATTAACGACAAGGATCTGTTCCCGCTTCAATACCTGATCCAGCGCATTATGAACAATCTCGATTACATCAACCAGATTTCGTCGGATATCAGCATACCGAATTTTATCGCTCCTGCAATGACGGTCCGGCTGGCTACAACGGTAGTGACGATCGGCCCGATTATCTTTTTGTATCCGTTCCTGCAGAAATATTTCGTTAAAGGCCTGATGGTGGGCGCTGTAAAAGGCTAATGCTGCTTCACGGCAGTTTAGTATATGACCCTGCAAAGGGAAGAAAAGGGGATGTACGAGAAAGATGAAAACAAAACAATTAGTCCTCACCGCACTGTCTATTACGATGGCTGCTGCTTTGACTGCATGCGGTAACGGCAATGAAACAGGTTCGCCCGCTTCTGGTAACAATGCAGGTACAGCCGGTCAGCCGCCAAAAGCGGTTACGCTCAAGGGAATGCTGTTCGGCGATGCGCCCAAGGATCTGCCGCTCGTGCTGGAGGAGTTTGAGAAGCAGACCAAGGATACGCTGAATACTAAGCTTGAAATCCAGTGGAATCCGGTGTCTGACCATAAGCAGAAGGTGAAGCTGATGATGGCGGCGGGGGAAGAGGTTGATTTTGTCTTCGATGCCGACTTCCAGAATCTGCGGGAGCTCATTCCGCAGGGGGCTTACGCGCAGCTGGATAAATACTTCAATAATGACGAGTATCCGGGCCTCAAGGCGGCCTTTTCACCTGAATTCGTCGACATGAACAAACGTTATGACGATCATTTGTACACCATTCCTTTTACCCAGTATTTCTATGATATTCCGGTAGTGTATATCCGCAAGGATCTCCGTGAGAAGCTGGGCTTCAGCGAGCCGATTGCCAGCTACGATGAGCTTCAGCAATTCTATGATAAGGTGCTCGAATCTGAGCAGGGTGTTACTCCGCTGGCTGTAAAGGGCAACGGCGGCTTCCAGGAAATGTTCGCACCTGACCGTAAGGAGCTGGATTCCGTGCGTCCGCTGAATCTGGGCGGTATCATCTACTATGTTCATCTGTCCGATGATCTCAAGCAGGTGCAGGATGTTGTAGCCTTCGGTGACCCGGAAACGGAATGGGCCAAGCTTCCGGAGCCGTTCAGCACGATGAAATCAGCTTTTGCGCAATATGACGAGTGGGCGGAGTGGAGCAAATACCTGGAGAAGGATGTGCTCAGCCAGAAGGATCAGAAGGCGTATTTCATGTCCGGTAAGGCCGCGTCCTATTACGGAACGATGTCGTCGTATGCCGCTGATAAGAAAATGCTGCAGCAGACGCTTGCAGGTGCCGACCTGGAGTTCTTCGTCTTCAAGGAGCATATCCGCAATATGGAACCGGAAGCGATTTCAACCAACTACAAAGCAAATAACTCGATTGCCATTCCAGTATCCTCAAAAAATATTGACCGGACGATGAAGTTCTTTGACTGGATGTTCGCAAGCCGCGAGAATCATGATCTGTTCGAGTACGGTATTCCCGGCGTGCACTGGGAGGCAGTGGGTGATACCCAGTTCAAGCTGCTTGAGGGCTCCGAAAACTATGTATTCCCGGGCTATGAATTTACCTGGAATCCGACGATGATCCGGACACCTGCCGATCTGGACGAAACAGCCAAGCAATATCTGGAGTATTCTGCAAAGCCGGATACGTATTATGCCGCTGTCCTCGCCAAATTCTCCTTTGATACTTCAACGGTAAAAGGCGAGTTCGCGAATGTCCAGTCCAAGGCAGATCCGTTCATCCAGACGCTGAAAGCCGGCCAGGTGAAGAACTGGGAGGCTGAAGCGGCTGCGCTTAACAAGGAACTGAAGAACCTGGGGCTGGATACGATCCGCAATGAAATCAAATCGCAGGTCCAGGCCTACCTGGATGCAGGCGGTCAATAAGGAGTGCACCCAGAGCAGCCTGCCGGGCTGGATATCAGCCGGACGGCTGCTCTCCCTGTCTAACCTGAAACTCCTTAAAAAATAGCTAGAAAACCTGAAAAAGTCGCATACCAATCCCGGAACAGGTATCCTACAATGAAGTCAAATCCGCATACTATACAGAGAAAGTAGGAAAGAGACATGCTACAGAGTAAAGACCGCAATTGGGTGGATTCCGTAATCGGAAAAATCACAGCCAAGCTGGATACCGTCAGTGAAAAATCAAAACACAAAATTCCTTATACCACCGTTAACGGAACGCATGATAACAAGGCGACCCAAAATGTAAGCGGCTTCGATGCCGATGGCATCTGCTGGTGGACGAACGGCTTCTGGGGCGGCATGCTGTGGCTGATGTACCATGAGACCGGCAATGAGAAATACAAGGAAATCGCCAATAGATCCGAGGATCTGCTCGACAAGTGTTTTCAGGATTTCTACGGTCTGCATCATGATGTGGGCTTCATGTGGCTGCCTACCAGTGTTGCCAACTACAAGGTGACCAAGAATCCGGATTCCCGCAAAAGAGCGCTGCATGCCGCCAATCTGCTGGCCGGCCGGTTTAATCTGGCAGGGGGCTTCATCCGTGCCTGGAATGACCTGGACGAAGGCGATACCAGAGGCTGGGCCATCATCGACTGCATGTTCAACATTCCGCTGCTGTACTGGGCGACCGAGGAGACGGGTGATCCCCGGTTTAAACAAATTGCCATGCGGCATGCCGATACGGTCATGTCTACCTTCGTACGGCCGGACGGCTCCGTGCACCATATTGTCGAGTTCGATCCTTTTAACGGCGGGGTAGTACGTACATATGGCGGACAAGGCTATGCTGACGGCTCCTCCTGGACCAGAGGGCAGACCTGGGCGCTGTATGGCTTCATGATGAGCTATATCCATACCGGCAAAGAAGAATATCTCCAGACCGCGAAGCGGATCGCCCACTATTTCATGGCTAATATTCCGGAGGACGGTGTCATTCCGCTCGATTTCCGCCAGCCGGCTGAGCCTAAGCTTGAGGATGATACGGCTGCGGCCATTGCCGCCTGCGGATTGATTGAGATCGCCAAGGCTGTCGGCGAGCTGGAGCGTGAGCTGTATCTGAATGCTGCACTTAAGCTGCTGCGGACACTTGATGAACGTTCCGACTGGTCGGACGAGAATGACTGCATCATCCAGAGGGGCTCGGAGGCTTATCACAAGCCGCGCAACCAGCATCATCATGCGATTATTTACGGGGACTATTATTTCATGGAAGCCATATTCAAGCTGAAGGGGAATGACCTGTATTTGTGGTAGAAAAGCAGACAAAGCGGGCTGACCCGACTCTAATGCAAAGCGAGGATATCTATACGATGAGCCACATGATCAAGAATCCGGTCCTGCGGGGCTTCAATCCCGATCCGTCCATCCTGCGGGTCGGGGATGATTATTATATCGCCACCTCCACCTTCGAATGGTTCCCGGGTGTGCAAATTCATCATTCCCGGGATCTGGTCAACTGGGAGCTGATTATCCGCCCGCTTAACCGGGTCTCTCAGCTGGATCTGCGCGGCATAGGCGCTTCCCAGGGAATCTGGGCCCCATGCCTGACTTATGATAACGGTACGTTCTATCTCATCTACACCGTAGTAAATTCCTTTTATGTCAAAATGTACGACACACCCAATTATCTGGTTACGGCGACCGATATCCGCGAGGAATGGTCGGAACCGGTCTATCTGAACAGCTACGGGTTCGATCCGTCGCTGTTTCATGATGAGGACGGGCGGAAGTACATCGTAAGCATGGTAACCGATCACCGGGTAACGAAACGCTACAGAGGTCATCTAGTCATTCAAGAATACTCCGCTGAGGAGCAGAAGATGATTGGTGAGCCTGTAACAATCTATGCGAGCCATGATACATACCTGGAGGGTCCGCATATATATAAGCGGGGCGGCTATTATTACCTGTTCGCTGCGGATACCGGAACAGGGGAGGGGCACGGCCAGAGCATGCTGAGATCCAGAGAGCTGTTCGGGCCTTACGAAGCTTACGAGGGCAATTCTCTGATGACCTCCAGGGACAACCCCGATCTGCCGCTGCAGAAGGCGGGCCACGGTGATCTGGTCGAAACCCCGAACGGGGAGTGGTACATGGTGCATTTATGCGGCCGTCCCTTAGAGAACCGTACGGAAAAAGGAGAACGTAAATATACACTCGGGCGTGAAACGGCGCTGCAAAAGGTAGAGTGGACCGAAGACGGCTGGCTTCGCCTGGCGAACGGCTCGGTGCTGCCTGATACCGAGGTAGAAGCTCCTGACCTGCCGCTGCACCCGTTCCCGGTGAAGCCGGCAAGGGATGATTTTGACGGTGCTGAGCTGGATATCAGCTTTCAGTCCCTGCGGGTTCCGCTTGACGCCACCTTCTATTCCCTGAGCGAACGTCCCGGTTATCTGCGGCTGTACGGCCGCGAAGGGCTTGGCTCGAAGTTCCGGCAGAGCCTGATAGCGCGGCGCTGGGAGGAGCATCGTTTCACGGCAGCGGCAGCCCTAGAATTCGAGCCCTCCAGCTTCAAGCAAATGGCCGGACTGATCCTGATCTATGATACCCAGAACTATTACTACCTCCATGTTACGCATCATGAGGATCTGGGACGGTGCATCAGCATTCTCTCCGCTGTTAACAACAGCTATTCGGAGCCGGCCGGCTATGTACTGCTGCCGGATAACGCAAAGCGGATTCTGCTGCGGGCTGAGGTCGATTATGACAGGCTGCAGTTCTCCTATTCTGTAGATGGTGAAGACGGCTATGAGGTTATCGGACCAGTGCTTGATGCAAGTACTTTGTCTGACGAAGCCTGCCAGGAGGGCTGGTTCACCGGGTCCTTTGCCGGCATCTGCTGCCAGGATTTAACCGGCTTCCGCCAGCCGGCCGATTTTGATTATTTTGAGTACTATAACAGGGTGCACGCGGGCTCTGCTAAGGGCCATGAATGATATTTTTGATGTGAAGCGGTACGGCGCCGCTGGCGATGGGGTAACGGTGGACACCCTTGCGATCCAGCAGGCGGTTGATGAATGCCATAAGTCCGGCGGCGGATCTGTCGTGCTCAGCGGCGGAACGTTTGTTTCGGGGACGATTTTCCTCAAATCGAATGTGAACCTGCAGATCAATCCTTCCGCAGTGCTGCTTGCCAGCCCGGACATCCGCGATTTTGCGGAGGACACCCATTATAACCGGTATATTAATGAGAAGGATATGGACAGATGCTTCATTTATGCAGAGGATGTCGTCAATGTCAGCATTACCGGCCAGGGTGAGATTAACGGCAACGCCGAGAAATTCCCTAATGAGGGCAGTATTTACCGGCCGATGATGATGCGTTTTCTGCGCTGCAGCAACATTCATGTCACCGGACTGAGACTCTATAACTCGACTGCCTGGACGACCGCTTTTCTGGATAGTGAGAACATCTGGTGTGAAAATCTCGATATCAGGAATGACAAAAAATACAACGGTGACGGATTGGACTATGACGGCTGCCGGAATGTGTTCATCTCGGGCTGCAAAATCCTCGGTACAGATGATAATCTCTGTCTTCAAGCCAGCAGCAAGGATTATCCGATGAAAAATGTGCATGTCGTCAACTGCCATTTCACTTCAATCTGCGCCGGCATCCGGATCGGGCTGAAGTCCATCGGGGACATTTCGAGTGTCACGATCCATAACTGCACCTTCGAAAATGTCTGGCGGGAAGGGATCAAAATTGAATGCACAGAGGGAGGTAGCATCAGGGATATCGTGGCTTCCGGTCTGGTCATGCGGAATGTATCCCGTCCCGTCTTTATCCTGCTGAATAACAGGCTTGAAGAGATCGGCTCCTCCATCGGGCTTGAGCGCATGCCGGAGATCGGCTCGCTTGAACGGATTATGCTGTCAGATATCATAGCCACCGACGATGAAGAGATGTACAAGACCCATTACCGGTTCACAGATGACATTATGGGCAGCCCGTCCTTTAACGGTATCCGTGTTGATGCGTGCAGGGAGCATCCGATCCGCGATCTGACCCTCAGAAATATCATATATACTTGCGCCGGTGGCGTACAACAAGCAGATATCCCTGCTGCTTACCCGCTGGTTCATGATATGCGGCTGGAGCATCCGGAGGCAGTTGCCGAGAATTACTATCCAGACTGGAGCCGGACCACCTTCATGGATATCCGTAATGTGGAGCGGCTTACCTTGGACGGAATCAGATTCCATGCGCTGCGGGAGGATACACGGGAATCCTATATAATAGAAGGAAGTAATACGCTCAAGCTGGATATTTTGGAATATTAGCCGTGACAGGGCCGCTGCAGGGCAGAACAAGAACAGCAAGCAGAGAGATGAGGATTCGATGGATCATACGACAGATGAGTTTATAAAGAGCTTGTATCAACGCACTGAAGCGGCAAGAAGTAGCCGGAATTCCTGCCTGACACAGGAAGAACAGCGGCACTGGCTCATGGGCAGATTGAAACAATCACTGGGAGAGCTGCCTGAGGCTTCAGCTCCACTAAATCCTGTGCTGCTGGAGCGTGTTGAATACAAAGATTTTATTCTGGAGCGTATTTCTTATTCCACTGAGGAAGCGCTTCATGTTCCCGTTATCGTGCTGGTTCCCAAGACTGGCAGCGGGCCGTGGCCGGCTGTAGTGGCCTGCCATGGCCATGGCAACGGACAGCTTGATGCTGCGGGGCTGAATTCGGATTACAGGGAATTAGAGGAGCCGGGTATACACAACCGGTTTGCTGTCCGGCTGGTCAAGCAGGGGATGATCGTCGTGATCCCTGAGATCTTGGGCTTTGGGGTGCGCCGGGTGGCAGAGGAGATGAAGAACGGTTCCAGTCCAAGCTCCTGCAACACCCTGGTTTCACAGCTAATGTTATTCGGCAGGACGCTTGCCGGAATGAGAGTCTATGAAGCGATGCGGGCAGTTGATTATCTCTCTATGCGGCCGGATAGTGATTCTTCCCGGATCGGGATATTCGGCTTCTCCGGAGGCAGTCTGATTGCCGCCTATGCCGCCGCGCTGGATGAACGGATCAAAGCGGCTGTACTGTGCGGCTGGACGAACACCTTTGCCGGCAGTATTCTGGCTATGCATCACTGTATCGACAATTACCTGCCCGGGATCTTGCAGGCTGCCGAGCAGCCGGAGCTGGTTGGTTTAATCGTCCCCAGGCCACTGTTCATTGAATCGGGCGTCCATGATCCGATCTTCCCTGTGCAGCACGTGCATTCTGCCATTTCCCGGCTGCAGCAGATCTATTCGGCACGGGATGCCGGGTCCCGGCTGTCCTATGATGTTCATCCCGGCAAGCATGAAATCTCCGGCAGAGTATCAGTGCCATGGTTGTACGGGATGCTGACCACTAAGGCTGTAAATCAGGGTTAGCTATTGGATTTGCCCCACAGCTTCATTCCACATGAAATCACAATAAAGACCCAGCCAAATCCAGGCTGAGTCTTTATTTAATTCCGCAAGCAGCTCTAACGCCTCACACCGTCCCCGTAATCTCAATAAACTTGCTTGCCGCCGTGGTCAGCGGCATGTTGCGCATGGTCATGATGCCTACCTGGGCCGGAGGCAGCTGGACATCCAGTTTAATCTCGAACAGCGAGCCTTCCTCCAGTTCCTTGGAGACAAACTCCCGGGTGACGAAGGAGATACCGAGCCCTTTGCGGGCAAATTCGATCAGCAGTCCGACGCTGCCGACCTCAATTTCCGGCTTCAGCTCATAGCCGTAGCCCCGGAACAGGTCGCTTACGGCCGTACGGGCGCGGCTTCTGCGGGAGAAAAGAATGATCGGATGACGAAGCAGCTCTTCGATGGTAAGCACCTTATCCTTCAGCTCCGGATAATGGCTGCTGCCGGCGACAAAGCAGTCCTGCAACTGCAGCCCCTGCCATACCTCGAGCTGGGGATCGGCAATCGGAATGCGGACGACGCCCAGATCGACCTGGCCCTCTTTTAGATAAGAGATGACTTCCGGAGTGGTTCCATGGATGAGATGCAGCCGGATGCCGGGGTAACGCTGGTGAAAAGTTTCAATAAAAGGCAGCAGATAATGCTTGAACAGGGAGTCACTGCCGCCGATGCGCAGCTCACCGTTGTCGAGATTTTTGAGCTCGGCCATCTTCTTCTCCGCTTGGGTGATCAGAATATGGGACTGCTCAATGTAGGAGTAGAGTGTGGCTCCCTCCGGAGTAAGGGCAACGCCTTTGGAATTGCGGTTGAACAGGGTAAGCCCGAAGCTGTCCTCCAGCTGCTTAATGGCATGGCTGACGCTCGGCTGGGTGATAAATAGCACTTTGGCGGCCTGAGAGAGGCTTCCTGTTTTGGCAGCCCAATAAAAAACCTTGTATAATTCGAAATTATTCATAGACACAGTCTATAGCTCCTGTACGATATATTAATTACTTGTATAGCTCGTATTTGTATTATAGTGTAACAAGGAAAGATAAACCAGAGCTGAAGGAGAATCGAGATGGAGGCGACCACATTTGTTTTATTCGGAGCAACAGGAGATCTGGCCCGCAGAAAAATTTATCCTGCACTCTACAACCTGTTTCTCGACCGCAAGCTGCATGATTCCTTCGCTGTAATTGGTCTTGGCAGAAGAGAAGTCACTGATGAAGCTTACCAGGCCATGGTGGAGCGTTCGCTCCGGGACTTCTCCCGGCGTGAAGTGAAGGACACAGCGTCCGTACGCAGCTTCCTCAAGGCCTTCCGATATAATGTGCTGGATGTCGGGCACACCGAAGATTACGTGAAGCTGCTAGAACGGGTTGAACAGGTTGAAACAGGCATGGGCAGCACCCCTAACCGGATGTTTTATTTGTCAGTGGGGCCGGAGTTTTTCGAGCCGATTGCATTGAACATTGAGGCTAGCGGACTCGGGGCAGCCAAGGGCTGGAAACGGCTAGTTATCGAGAAGCCGTTCGGGCATGATCTGCAGTCTGCGCAGGAGCTGAATCTGACGCTCAGCAAAGCTTTTACCGAGGAAGAAATTTATCGGATTGATCATTATCTGGGCAAACCGATGGTACAGGAGCTGGACGTATTCCAGCAGACCAACCCGGTGCTGCATGCGCTCTGGAACAACCGCTATATTGCCAATGTCCAGATCACCGCTGCTGAAACGGTTGGAGTCGAGGAAAGAGCCGGCTACTATGATCATGTAGGAGCACTCAGAGACATGTTCCAGAATCATATGCTGCAGCTGCTGATGATGCTGGCGATCCGCCTGCCTAAGGACAGCTCCGCTGACGAGGTCCGCTTCAAGAAGAGAGAAGTGATGGAAGCCCTCGAGCCGCTGGACGAAGCGAATATAGAAGCGAGTATTATCCGGGGCCAATATACCGCAGGTGCTATTAAAGGCAAACCAGTTCCCGGTTACCGCTCGGAAGCGGGTATTTCCGCCGGATCGATGAACGATACATTTATTGCCGCCAGACTGCAGATTGATGATCCGTTCTGGAAGGGCGTTCCCTTTTATATCCGGACAGGCAAGCGCATGAAGGAGAAATCGACACGGATCGTGATCGAATTCAAAGAGCCGCTGAAGCAAAGCTCAACCGTAGAAGAGGATGATATCCCTAATCTGCTGGTGTTTGAGATCAGCCCGAATGAAGGCATTACTTTGCAGCTCAAGGCCAGAGATCCGCGGAACAAAGGCAAGTTCAAGGCTGTGCACATCGACTTCCACACCAGCTCCATTGAGGTGCCGGAGGCTTATGAGAACCTTATCTATGATGCGCTGCACGGGGACCCGTCGTTCTTTGCCCACTGGAATGAGGTAGAGCTGTCCTGGAAATGGGTGCAGCCGATCCTGAACGCTTTTGCAAGCAATTCGGTGCCATTGTATTCCTATGCCGCAGGTTCACACGGACCGGCTGAGTCTGACCAGCTGCTAGCGCAGGATGGCCATCACTGGTGGCTGGATGCGCCAGTTGACGAGGAAAGCGAGCTTGCTCTGCCGGATGCTTCAAATTTTTAAATATAATATTGATAAAAATGAACTTGAAGTATTTTATAGTTCAACTAAAAACTGGAGGTTACCACAATGAAATTTTTCATCGACACAGCAAATGTAGAAGACATCAAAAAAGCGTACAAAATTGGAGTCCTGTCAGGGGTTACCACCAATCCGTCGCTCGTTGCCAAAGAGGGCGTAAAATTTGAAGACCGTATTGCCGAAATTCTCCAGACTGTGCCTGAAGTGGAGTCCGTATCCGCTGAAGTAACACCTGATGCTGTAACTGCAGAGCAGATGATTGCCGAAGCCGATGAGCTGATCAAGATCAACAATTATGATAAAAATATTACGATCAAGCTGCCGATGACCCTTGCGGGCCTTGAAGCCTGCCGTTACCTGACTCAAAAAGGCGTTAAAACCAACGTCACCCTGATCTTCACCGTGAACCAGGCGCTGCTGGCTGCCCGTGCCGGAGCCACTTATGTATCGCCATTCCTGGGACGTCTCGATGATATCTCCGAGGATGGCGTTCAGCTGATTGTAAAGGTAGCTGAGCTGTTCCGCATTCACAAGCTGGATGCCCAGATTATCGCCGCTTCCGTCCGTCATCCGGACCACGTTACCCGTGTTGCAATGGCCGGAGCGCATATCGCCACCATTCCGTTCAGCGTAATTGAGCAAATTTCCAAGCACCCGCTGACTGATCAGGGCCTGGAGAAGTTCGCAGCTGACTGGAAGAAGGCACCGCAGGTTTAATAATCCGGAATATACAAAGGGAGGCTTATTGAGGATGGGTAAACAGCAGATTGGCGTGGTCGGCTTGGCCGTAATGGGCAAGAATCTGGCTATGAATATGGAGAGCAAGGGCTTTTCGGTAGCGGTATATAACCGTTCAAGTGAGAAAACGGATGAGCTGCTGGCTGAAGCAGCCGGTAAAAACTTCGTTGGAGCATATAGCATTGAGGAGTTCGTGCAATCGCTGGAGCTGCCGCGCAAAATCATGATTATGGTTAAAGCAGGTAAGCCGACTGATGATACCATTCAGCAGCTGGTCCCGTTTCTTTCACCGGGCGACATTCTGATTGACGGCGGGAATGCCTTTTTCCCTGACACACAGCGCCGCAACAAGGAGCTTCAGGCTCAGGGTTTCCGCTTCATCGGTGCCGGTGTATCGGGCGGTGAGGAAGGCGCACTGAAAGGGCCGGCGATTATGCCGGGCGGCCAGCAGGATGCCTACGAGCTAGTTGAACCGATTCTGACAGCTATTTCCGCAAAAGTGGACGGCGATCCTTGCTCGACCTACATCGGACCGGACGGTGCCGGACACTATGTCAAAATGGTTCATAACGGCATCGAGTACGGCGATATGCAGCTGATCGGTGAAGCTTACCAGCTGCTGAAGGATGTGCTGGGGCTTGACACTGCCGAGCTGCACGAAATCTTTGCCGAATGGAACCGCGGCGAGCTGAGCAGCTATCTGATCGAGATTACTGCCGACATCTTTGCCAAAGCTGACCCGGAAACCGGCAAGCCGATGGTTGATGTCATCCTTGATTCCGCCGGCCAGAAGGGCACAGGCAAATGGACCAGCCAGAACGCACTGGATCTCGGCGTGCCGCTGTCCATCATCACCGAATCCGTATTTGCCCGCTTCCTGTCAGCGATGAAGGAAGAGCGCGTTGCGGCCAGCAAACGTCTGCAGGGACCAGAGGTGAAGAGCTTTGACGGGGATGCCAAGGAATTTATTGAAGCTGTCCGCAAAGCGCTGTACGCCAGCAAAATCGCCTCCTACGCCCAGGGCTTCGCCCAGATGCGGGTGGCTTCGGACGAGTACAACTGGAACCTGAACTACGGCAGCATCGCTATGATCTTCCGCGGCGGCTGCATCATCCGTGCCGGCTTCCTGCAGAATATCAAGGATGCCTATGACCGTGATCCAGAGCTGAAGAACCTGTTCCTCGATGAATATTTCAGCAATGTTGTCCATAATTACCAGGATGCCTGGAGAGAAGTAGTGGCTCTTGCAGTAAAACGCGGTATTCCAGTTCCGGCATTTGCTTCCGGTCTTGCATACTATGACAGCTACCGTTCCGAAAGACTCCCTGCCAACCTGCTGCAGGCTCAGCGCGACTACTTCGGTGCACATACCTTTGAACGTGTTGACAAGCCGGGCAGCTTCCATTTCCAGTGGATGAGCCAGGGCGAATAATCTGATCTATATAAGAAGTCCGGGTCTCTCGATCCGGGCTTTTTCCTTTTGAGGGGGATCAAGACTTGATTAGCGATTTTATGCTATGATCTTGTTACTACGACCCACTACGACCCAGGAAGAGGTTATTATGAAGAACGCAAATGCCAATCTGATGAAGGAAATCAATCTGAATAATGTGCGCCAGGTGATGAAGCGTGCCGGGACTGCAACTAAGCCGCAACTGGCTGCGCTGACGAAGCTTAGTGTGGTAACCGTTAACTCCCTGGTCAAGGAGCTGCTGGAATCAAAGGAGATTGTTGAAGACCAGACAGCAGCATCCGGCGGAGGCAGACCGGCCCTGACCTACCGGTTCAACTATGATCATAGCCAGGCTCTGGTTATTTATTTGAAGGAGAATCAAGGGCAGCGCGTTGCTTCTGCAGCTATAATCAATCTGGAAAACCGGATCATCAGTCAAAATGAGTATGGAATGCCTTCCTTTGAACAGCATTATATTGCAGAGATCATCCGTGGATTTCTCAGTGCCTCTCCCCAGGTAAAAGTGATCGGCATGGGCATTCCGGGGCAGATTGTTAACGGCAGAATCGTCGTGGCCAGTCACCACGAGTTGCAGGGAGCTCCGTTGATTGAAGAGCTTGAGCAGCAGTTCCAACTTCCGGTTATGGTAGAGAATGATGTCAACGCTGCAGTGTTCGGCTATCAGGCCTCCCGGGGAGAAGCAGACGGGCAATGTATAACGGGGATCTACTTCCCGAAGAAGTACCCGCCTGGTATGGGCATTTATTTGAACGGCAATATCATCAGAGGCAAAAACGGAATGGCCGGAGAGATTAAATTCCTCCCGCAAAGGATTGACTGGTACGCTGAAATGAGGGAAGAAGTGTTACTGGAGGCGGCCTGCCGGATTATTCAGAGCGTTAACGCCGTTCTTGCCCCGGATCAAATCGTGATCTATCAGGAGATGACAGACGGTGAACGCTGGAATGATTTCTGGAACGGCTATCAGGCTCAGGAACCGATGCCACATTATCCTTAAGTGATTCTAAGTAATACCTTTCAGGCGGATTACGAAGCAGGGATGCGCATGCTGACTTTGCAAAAGCTTGATCCTGTGCCGGTACCAGTTTAGTACTGTATTGACAAAGGGAGGATGGTAGCGCAAATTAAATAAAGATACTTTATAAAGTAGTCATAATAATGAAAGAGGGATTGTATGTCAACCTGGTTTCTTGTCATTATTTATCTGGCCTTTATCAGCCTGGGGCTCCCCGATTCCCTGCTTGGCTCAGCCTGGCCGGTCATGCAGCCTGAATTGAACGCTTCATTAGATTCTGCAGGTCTTATCGCCATGATTATCGCTGCGGGAACCATAGTGTCCAGCCTGGCCAGCGGAAAGATGATTGAATGGCTGGGCACCGGTAAAGTCACATTAAACAGCTGCTTTATGACAGCTGCGGCGCTACTAGGCTTCTCCGCGGCACCTTCACTGATGTGGCTGCTGCTGCTGGCTATTCCGTTAGGGCTCGGGGCAGGCTCAGTTGATGCGGCGCTCAATAACTATGTTGCAGCCCACTACAAGGCACATCACATGAACTGGCTGCATTGCTTCTGGGGAGTAGGGGCCACAATGGGCCCGATTATTATGTCCTTTTACATGGCCGGTCAGGGCTCGTGGCGCAGCGGTTATGCGGCAGTGGCGGTAATCCAGTTCGCACTTGTTGTTATTTTGCTCGTAACGCTGCCGTTATGGTCCAAAATAGCTGCTGTACATGAACAGAATAAGGCTGACGAGGAGCCAGAGCTGAAGCATTCCGGGGAAGTCGCCAGTGAAACAGAAACAGCCGCCAAGACCAATGTCTTTGGGATAAAAGGGGTGAAAACGACCCTGATCGCTTTTCTGTTCTATTGCGGGGTAGAGATGACCGTCGGCTTATGGGGAGCCAGCTTTCTGGTAGGGACCCGGGAACTGGATGCACAGACTGCCGCCGCGTGGATCTCCATGTATTACGGCGGGATTACCATCGGACGTCTTCTCTCGGGATTCATTACGTTAAAGGTGAACAATAAAATACTGATCCGTTCGGGACAGCTTATTGCTATGGCGGGAGGTATACTATTGCTGCTGCCGCTCCCGGATTCTTTTCTGCTGGTTGGCCTGATCCTGATCGGCCTCGGGCTGGCACCGATTTATCCGGGACTGCTGCATGAGACACCGGCACGCTTCGGCAAGGGAAATTCCACCCGCCTCATGGGCTATCAGATGGCTGTTGCCTATACAGGAACGACGCTGCTTCCACCGTTATTTGGTTTTATTGCCGCTAAGAGTACTGTAGCCATTTTCCCGTTCACGGTTCTGCTGTTCCTGAGCCTGATGTTTATGAGTGCCGAAAATGTGAACCGGGTAATCCGCGCCAAACGGACCGGAATTTAATGAGGAAAGGAAGCTGAGAGCAAGTGCATCAGGATTGTTGGCGACAGGCTGACAGGGCGGATGCACTTTTTTCGTTAAATGATGCGAGTGGTTTAAATTAATCCTGTTAACCACCTTGAAAAATTGTTGTATTTACAACAAACAAAAGATATTATTTATGATATTAATAAGGATTGGAGCAGCCGCCATGAAGGAAATTCTGCGCGAAATCGGGATGATTGCCAGAGCCCTTGATTCGATCAGCAATATAGAATTTAAAGAGTTCGACCTGACAAAAGGGCAATACCTCTACCTCGTACGGATCTGTGAGCACCCGGGGATTATACAGGAGAAGGTGGCTGAAATGCTCAAGGTAGACCGTACTACTGCTGCCCGGGCGATCCAGAAGCTTGAACATAACGGACTGGTTGAGAAGAGGGATGATCCGCATAACCGGAAAATTAACCGTCTTTTTCCCACAGCTAAGGGAGAGCAGGTTTTTCCTTTTATTATGAGAGAACACGCGCATTCCGACAATGTTGCTCTGGCGGGATTATCCGAATCAGAGACAGATGTCTTGTTCCAGCTTTTGCAGCGGGTCAGAAAGAATGTGGAAATGGACTGGGAATCGGTAAAGAAGGGCAATAAACGCGAATATTGATTCAACAAAGTAAAGGAGCCGCTAACGAAATGAATATTACGATCAAACAATGCGCCCTGGACGATCTGAAGGAACTTCAAGCCCTTAGTATTGAAACCTTCGATACCACCTTTAAAGACCAGAACTCTGAAGAAGTTATGAAGGATTATCTGGACAAGGCTTTTTCTGCCGAAAAGCTGGAGCAGGAGCTGACACGGGCGGGTTCGGAATTCTTTTTTGCCATGGTGAACGGGGTGCCGGCCGGCTATCTTAAGCTAAACATAGATGATGCCCAATCCGAAGCTATGGGAAAGGACGCTCTCGAAATCGAAAGAATCTACGTCAGCAGCAGGCATCATGGGAAGGGGCTTGGCAAACACTTGATAAACTGTGCCCTTAATAACGCTGTCAAGCACAGCAAAACCCGGATCTGGCTCGGAGTATGGGAGAAGAACGGGCCGGCGATCGGATTTTATCAAAAAATGGGGTTTGTACAGACTGGCACACATGTCTTCCAGATGGGCGATGAAGCACAGACTGATTTTATTATGGAAAAGGTGCTATAAAACCGGAATTACTGTAATGGGTATACGCAGGATAACCTATCCATCCAGACACCGGCTGAAGGGTTACTATAGAGCTGTTACAGAATTTGAGCTGCCGTTCGATCCCGTGCTGATCAAGATGGGGGATTGGGAGCGGGAATCCGGCTACCGGCTGACCGGCGAGCTGCTGGACCTGCCTGAACCGCCGACGTCCATCCTGTCGATGAATGATGTGATGGTGGTCGGTGTTCTGCAGATGGCAGGCGAGCGCGGCGTCAGCATACCCGGAGACCTCTCGGTCATCGGCTTCGATAACCGCGTATTCAGCGACCATCTTCAACCGAGTATTACGACGATGGGCTTGCCGCTGCATGAGATGGGCTTTCAGGCAATGGAATCACTGTACCAGATGATCAACGGAAATCAGGTGCAGCAGCTGAAGATGCCTGAATGCCGCCTGATTGAGCGGCTCTGTGAAAGATCTGAACAATGAATCATTTTTTCTTTTTATTCAATTTAAACGTTTAAATTAGCGGCAGATACGAAAGAGGTGATGACGTGACGGCTAAACTGGGCTATGAAAAGTACAGAATCGCTCTAAACAGGAGGGGGGCGGTAGAGTCGCTTGTCCTGCAGGAAGATCCCTATTTGATGAACTGGTCATGAATCCGCAAAATTTACAGGAGGCGGGATACGGGGAGGATGAAGATAAGCTGTTCGGGGAGTGGGAGCTTCGTTTACCGACACGAGGCAGCTTCAGCCGGATGCTCTGCAGGCAGTAGAAGCAGTACGCAGCGCCGGACTGATCAACGGATTGCCTGACGGCCGCTTAGATCCTCAAGGTAAGGCTACGCGTGCACAGGCAGCGGTTGTAATTTACCGGCTGCTGGGGCAAATGGAGTAATTAACTTAAAAACACTAATCAGCCTGTTGAGCTACTCTCTCAACAGGCTGATTAGTGTGTCCACGTGCAAAGGCCATTAGGGGTTTAATCAGAAGTATCGCTCCGCAAACGGACCGTTGTTCCAATCGCTGATATGCTCCGTGCGGGCTGCGCGCTGGAAAATATTCAAACTGCGGCAAGGGCTAACTTATTCACCAGTCTTTATATATTAATTTTATAAATGGTCCGGGGGCGACCGGTGCTGGAGGTGCTTTCTTCTCCGATCCGTTCCACAACGTGGGATTGCTCCAGCTGGCTCAGGATCCTTCTCGTTGCACGGGGCGTTATCTTAAGCGCTTGCGATAATTCAACGGCGGTTAACTGGTTGCGCTGCAATTTGTCGATGGCACTCGATAATTTGCCGATCGTTGCAGGGCTGACCTTCGCTTGTTTGGCGATCTCGAACAGTTTGCCATCCAACTGGTAAGCAAAGGAACGCGGCTTCTCGTCCGTAAGAGGTCCGTTCACATCGCCTGTCGTAGTAACCAGGAATGAGCAGCCGCCCCCATGCTGCTGGGCGTACTTAAGGGCGATGCGGGCATGCGCCTCAGCCTCGCTCCCGGTCTGGCCTTCGCCGATTCCGGCGCTGACGGTGATCGGCATATTTTCCAGGACCCAATCCGGTATCGGATTCAAAAGTTTCCCACCAGTGTACCTTTGATAGGCGCCTTGCGTAGTGACGAGAAGAAAGCTGTCATCGCCGAGCGGAGTGAAGGCCCCCTCGATCTCCTGGGCATAATCTAAAAGACGTCTGTACAATTCCAAACGTACCTTCTGCACCTCATATTCGGAGCCGTGATAATGAATGAGCTCGGACAGACGGTCAATCAGGATGAGCTGTATCAGGACTTGTCCGCTCTCCGCATATTGCAGCATCCCCAGACGCTGGGCCTTTTCCAGACATTCCCGAATGACGGATTGGGTCGGCCGGACCCCATATACCGGAGCCTTATTCTCAACCAGAAAATTATAAGTCGAACGGGTCGTAGTGATAATGGAGTCGACCTTGTTCTCTTTCCATAAACGTAAATGGATATCGCCCCAGGCCAGCGGGTCATTCTTTGGATACAACTCGGAAATCAAATAGACCTCCGGATAGGGAATACTGAGTTCCCTGAAAACCTCTTTGATGAGGTCCTCGGATATCGTATCGATGCTGATTCTCTCCAGGGACACCTTGTGATGATAGGTCATTTCAAAGATCGTCCGATACAAGGAAATCCCGTCGTGAGGAATATACAGCAGCGGACACTGAATGTCTTCATTTTGAGTTAAGACCATATAATAGGGGACTTCCCCCGTAAATATGAACACATCGTCCGTCTTCATATGCTTTCGGACAATGGCGGGTGCCTCATGCGGGTCTTTATAATCATAAAATTTCCAGGTTGATTCTGTGTATTGTTCTGCGATTTTTTTGATGATCAGGAGAGTATCTTCCGGACCGATGATCCCTATCCGAATTTTTTTATTCTGAACCATTATTAACCTCCCGAATTAAGGACTATACCTGTTATTCCTCTCATTATACAAAAAATACCCTAAATTGAAATTAATAATTTCGCAATAGATGCTTATGCATAGTAAGAATGTAACTATACATTACATAAAATGACGTTGAATATAAATGAAAGCGGATACTTATTAGGTTAATTTATAAAAATGATGAAATATAGACTAAATTATCATTTTATGTGTCAGGGTTATTGACAGATACAAAGAATTTGATATAAAATCCACTTTAAGGACATGTCCTAAATAATTCCGAAATAATAAAGACATGCGAACTTAGCAGAACAGGAGGGGGCCATCGAACCAGGCGCAGCTTAGCGGCTGTATAGGGTTTGAATTTAATGCAATAATGCATTAATTGAAAAAAGGAATTTGAAACACGCTTAAACCTTAACTTACTAAAACGAAAATAAGCAGGAGGGGCGTTATGAAGGAAGAGATTGTTCAGGCATTAGCCGAGGCAGCAGGAATGAAGTTGAGCCAGGAAAGAATCAAGCAGATCACCCCATTGCTCTCAGGTCAATTACAATCTCTGCAGCAGCTTCGCCCACTGGGTTTGACCGAAGAGCCTGTATGTTTGTTTAAAATCACCAAATGATAAATAGGGGGGGATCAAAAGTGAATCCTTTACATCTGACAATGAATCAGCTCAGCAAGCTGTATAAGCAAAAGGATATTTCACCGGTTGAAGTAACCCGCGTATTGCTGGAAGAAACGAAGAAGAAGGACGGGGAGCTTCATTCTTATACGACGATAACCGCAGAGTCGGCGATTTCACAAGCGAAGAAGGCGGAGTCAGAAATATTTGCGGGGGTAGACCGCGGACCATTGCATGGCATTCCGTTTAACCTGAAGGACAATATCCTTACGGCAGGCATCTCCACACAAGCGGGATCACCGATTCTGAAAGACAATGTTCCCGATGTGGATGCGCCCGTAGTTCCCCTGCTTCTGAATGCCGGAGGCGTCCTGCTAGGAAAAACAAATATGCTGGAATTTGCTTATGGAGAAACGAATCTGGCTATGGGTATAGTCAATAATCCATGGAATTTGGCACACACCGTTAGCGGATCAAGCAGCGGTTCGGCAGCCTCGGTGGCCAGCGGCCTGGCTTATGGAAGCCTTGGTACAGATACCGCGGGCAGTATCCGTATCCCTTCCTCCTATTGCGGTCTTGTCGGAATGAAACCCACTTATGGACTGGTAAGCTGCGAAGGTGTAATTCCTCTGGCCTGGAGCATGGATAACACGGGTCCGATGACACGAAGCGTGATGGATAATGCGGCGATGCTCGGGATCATCAGTGATTTTGACTATGGAGCATTTGCTCGAAGCGAGAAGAGTGTTCGGAACCTGCGGATTGGCATCATAGATATGGGCGACGATGTAACGGATGAGGTCCGTAACGCCGTTAACGCAATCGCCTCCGAGCTGCAAAAGCTTGGAGCAAAAGTCAAGTTTGGTGTGGACACCGCCTTTTTGGATGACAGCTCGCGGATTCTCATGCCGCTCCTCATGGCCGAGGCTTCAGCTGCACACGAAGAGCTTCTGATGGAGAACGCCGAGAAATATAACCCGATTGTCCGTGACCGCCTGGAAGCGGGCAGTCTGATCCCTGCCATTGATTATATCCGTGCCCAGCGGTACCGCAATCGGATCGTAACAGCCGCGCATCAGGTGATGGATGAAATGGATATCCTCATTACGCCTACTACCGGAGCTCCGGCCCCGCGCCAGGACAATGAAGTTGATCTGGGTAACATTACGCGTTATACCTGTCCGTTCAATATCATCGGGTTTTCGGCAATGTCCCTGCCTTGCGGAGTTAGTGCATCGGGAATGCCGCTTGGATTACAAGTAGTAGGTAAGCCTTATACGGAATCCACGATGTATCAGGTAGCGCTGGCATGTGAAGAGATTACGGGACTTAGCGGCCTGGTGGCCGGCGGAAATATCCACTTGCAGAATAAGGAGGCCAATTAATGATGGGGAATTATCATAACTGGGCAATACAGAAAAGGTTCGTATCGGGATTATTATTCATCCTAGTATTTGTAGTCGTACTCACAGGCTGTTCGGGAGGCAACAATGTCCCGGCTGGATCCAGCGCAGCGCCTTCAGACGCGTCATCCGGCAATACTGATGCAGGAGCAGCACCTTCGGGAACACTTGTGGTGGCGAATGAAGACGATCTTAACAGCCTGGACCCGGCCGCAGGTTACGGTACGCATACGATCCGCACCTTAAGCAATGTTTATGAATCCCTGATTAAGCAGGATGATTCAGGGAATATCATTCCCGGTTTGGCTACCAGCTGGGAACCTTCCGCAGACGGAATGGAATATACGTTCAAGCTTAGAGAGAACGTCAAGTTCCAGGATGGCACCCCTTTTAATGCAGAGGCTGTCAAAATCTCATTCGACCGGGCTCTGGATCCCAACAATGAATATCACTACGGCCCTTATGGATTCCCTAATTTCTTCGAGCCTAACATCAAGGAAATCACTGTAGTAGATGAAGCGACGGTCAAGTTCACATTGACCCAGGTGGATCCTACGTTTCTTCCAAACCTGTTGTGGAGCACTTTCGGGATTGTGAGCCCCGAGGCGCTTAAGACCTACGGCAAAGATTTTGCGATGCATGGAGCCGGAACAGGCCCGTTCCAAATTATAGAATGGAATAAAGGCACTTCAGTAGTAACCAAGGCGTATGAAGGTTACTGGGATGGTTCTCCAAAGATTGAGCGCCTGATCTTCAAACCTGTTCAAGAGGATGCGGCCAGACTGACCCAGCTGCAGACCGGTGAAATTCAAGTTGCTGCCGGGATCAGCCCGCAATTGCTGGAGGCCATCCAAGGAATAAATTCACTGAAAGTGCTATCCGGCCCCGGCCTGCACAACTGGTTTATGGTGTTTAACACGTACGAAGGTCCGCTGAAAGACGTGAAAGTGCGCCAAGCGCTTAACTATGCGATCAATCGTGAAGATATGGTCAAGAATTTGCTGCAGGATACCGTGACTATTTCCAACAGCTTCGCTTATCCTGACACATGGTCCTACAATCCGGATTCCCTGATTTATTCCTATGATCAGGAGAAGGCGAAGCAGCTGCTGGCTGAAGCCGGTTACCCGGACGGCCTCACACTGAAATATATCGTTCCCGCTTCCGGCTCAGGTATGATTGCACCTACCCAGATTGCCAATGTTATTCAGTCCGATCTTGCCAAGATTGGCGTCAAGGTGGAGATTACTACACAGGATTGGAACACCTACCTGTCCACCATCCAAGCGGGCTTAAGCCAGCCGAGCGGCACTTACGATATGGCCCAGTTCTCCTGGATGGGCACGTCGGATGATCCGGGCAGCTATGTGAACTTCTTCCTGCAAGGAAACAGTACGCCGGAGAAGCCGAACGGATTCAACGATGGTTATTACAGCAATCCTAAAGTAACGGAATTGCTCACTAAGGCGATGGAAACCATTGATCAGTCCGCACGTGCAGAGCTTTATAAAGAAGCACAGGTACTGGTGGCTCAAGATGCGCCATGGCTCTTCATGTTCCATGCCAAGTCCATTCTCGCCATGTCCGCCAAGGTTGAAGGTCTGACTCCTAATCCGAATATGAACTATCTATCGTTTGCCAAGGCTGAATTGAAATAAGAGGCTTAATAAGAAGGTGATGACATGGTTCGAACGTTAGTCAACCGGTTAGGAGCCATGATCCTGGTATTGCTGGGAGCCTCGATCATCGTATATTCGATGATACATTTGGCTCCCGGCGATCCTGCCCAGTCCATGCTTGGACCGATGGCTTCGCCAGAACAGCTTGAAATCCTGAGGGAGACCTTGGGACTGAATCAACCGTTTTATGTGCAGTATTGGAACTGGCTGATGAATGCGCTGCAGGGGGATTTCGGGCAGTCCATTTATTATAAAAGCCCCGTCACCAGCGAGATAGGCGCAAGATTGTGGGCAACGGCCTTCCTGACGATAAGCAGTTTCCTGTTCGCTGCAGTATTCGGAACGCTGCTGGGTGTGATCTCCGCGGTATACCGCGGCAGATGGATCGACCGAATCGTTCTGTTTGTATCGACGCTCGGCATTTCTTTTCCTCCATTTTACCTGGGCTTGATTCTGATTATGGTCTTCTCCGTAAGCTGGGGTCTGCTGCCGATGAGCGGACTTCAAAAGATAGAAGGCGGGGGCGGATTCGGCGATCAGCTGAAGCATGTCATTCTGCCCGCGATCGCTCTGGGAGCCAGTCCTTTAACAGTTATTACAAGAATGATGCGCTCCAGTATGCTGGAGGAACTCGGCAAGGACTATGTGCGGACCGCGCGCTCCAAGGGCCTGTTAACAAGAGTGGCGATAACAAGGCATGCCTTGAAAAATGCGCTGCTTCCAACCATCGACCTGTTCGGGCTGCAGATTGGTTACGTGATTGCGTCTACAGCTCTGGTCGAGGTCGTCTTTTCCTGGCCGGGCATTGGCAATCTGCTGATTAATTCCATAACCAACCGCGACCTTCCCCTGACACAGGGCATTGTATTATTGCTTACCGTGCTGTACAGCCTGATCAATCTAACGGCTGATTTAACCCGCGCGGCATTGGATCCTCGACTTCGCTAAGGAGGCTTAAATATGGAAGCACAGCCTTCCGCTAAAGATCTCGGTTTACTGGTCGAACCCGCTCAACCGGCCAGTAAGACCAGCGTCTGGAGCAAGTTTATCCGCAATCCGGCTGGCAGTATCGGAGCCGTTCTATTAGTACTTGTCGTTATATCGGCCGTATTTGCACCCCTGCTGAGCAGTTTTGATCCTGTGCAGCAGAATTTGGGCAAAGCTTTCCTCCCTCCCGGGGCAGAGGGACATCTGCTCGGGACAGATTCCTTGGGCAGAGATGTCTGGAGCCGCCTGCTCCACGGCGGGCAGCTGTCCTTGATGATCGCTTTAATCGCCACCGCTGTAGGTATCGGTATCGGGGTTCCGGTTGGGATCGCCACCGGGTATTACGGCGGTAAAATGGACAGCATCCTGATGCGGTTCATCGATATTATGCTGGCTTTTCCCTACCTGCTGCTGTCGATCGTTATTGTCGGAGCCCTGGGGCCGGGACTGGTCAATGTCACCTTATCCATTTCAATCAGTACCATCCCGTTTTATGTGCGGCTGCTCAGAGGATTAACTCTGGGCGTGCGCGACCTGCAATTTATTGAAGCAGCCAGAACGATCGGCGCTTCCAACTTCCGAATCATGTGGAACGGCATCATGAAATCCATACTTCCTTATATCATTGTTAATGCGACATTAAACATCGGCTATGTTCTGCTGGCCGTTGCCGGGCTTAACTTTCTGGGGTTTGGAGTACAGCCGCCGACAGCGGAATGGGGAGGCATGCTTGCGGAGAACCGTTCGTTCATTACTCTAGCTCCGGTAGCCGTACTGGCACCTGGAACCGCCATTGCGATTACGGTTTTGGCGCTTAATTTGACAGGGGATGCGCTGCGCGATGCTCTCGATGTGTCCTTGTCGGATAATCGTTGATGACATTATGACGAGGGAAGCCCGCAGCAATCTCTTAGGGAGGTTTTGGAATGACTGAACCCCTATTGGCCATTAAGGATTTGAGAACTTATTTTATTAGTAAAAATAAAGAAGTGCGTGCCGTCGACGGCATCGATCTGGAAGTATACCCCCGGCAGATTGTGTGTGTGGTGGGAGAATCCGGTTCCGGCAAAAGCATGACCTCCCTGTCCATTATGCGGCTCGTTCCGCAGCCCAAGGGCAAAATCGTCTCCGGGGAAGTTCGCTTCAATGGAGAAGATTTGCTTCAGCTCAGCGAGGAACAAATGGCCAAGCGACGCGGGAATAATATCTCCATGATATTCCAGGAACCGATGACGGCCTTGAACCCGGTAATGACCATCGGCAGACAAATCTCCGAGGTGCTGCTGCGGCATCAGAAATGGAGCCGCCGTGAAGCGAAAGCAAAAACGGTAGAGATGCTGCAGAAAGTGGGAATTTCGCGTGCTGAACGGATTGTCAATGAATATCCACACCAGCTGTCTGGTGGGATGAGGCAGCGGGTCATGATTGCGATGGCCATGATGTGCGAACCGAAGCTTCTGATTGCCGATGAACCGACAACGGCGCTGGATGTGACCATTCAAGCCCAAGTGCTCGAGTTGATGAAGAAGATGCGGGACGAATACGATACCTCCATTATTTTTATTACCCATGATCTGGGTGTGGTGGCGGAAATGGCGGATCATGTCGTCGTTATGTACGCGGGACAGGTTGTAGAATCAGCCAGTGGTGATCAGCTGTTCCATCACCCTTCCCATCCGTATACCAAAGCCTTGCTGGAATCCATTCCATCGCTGAACGACGACAAGGAGATCCTCTTCTCCATTCCGGGAACAGTTCCGGATGCCGCCGCATTCCCGAAAGGCTGCCGGTTCGCCGACAGATGCCCGACTGCCCGGCCTTCCTGCACAGAGGCTATGCCTGAACTGCGTGAAATAAGGCCTGGTCATCTGGTCCGTTGTGATTACGCATGAAAGGGGTGAGGAAATGGGCGGTAATTTATTAGAAGTAAATAACCTAAAGAAGTATTTTCCTATAAAGTCCGGATTTCTGCAAAAAACGGTTGGACACGTCAAAGCGGTAGATGGGATATCCTTCACGGTAAGAGCCGGAGAAACACTCGGCATCGTTGGAGAATCCGGCTGCGGCAAATCGACGATGGGCCGGCTGGTGATGAGGATTATGGATGCCACGGATGGGCAGATTCTGATGGAAGGCCAGGATATTACGAAACTGTCGGGAGACAAGCTGCGGAGCATCCGCTCTGACTTCCAGATGGTGTTTCAAGATCCGTACGCCTCTCTTAATCCCAAAATTTCCGTTGAAGAAATCATTGCCGAACCATTGATTGTCAAAGGGGGCTTAACCCGCGCCCAAATTGCAGAACGTGTCAGCTATCTGCTGAATGTGGTAGGGCTGCGGCCAAGCGTCAAAAACCGTTATCCTCATGAATTTTCGGGCGGGCAGCGCCAGCGGATTGGCATTGCCCGGGCACTTGCCCTGAATCCGAAGTTGATTGTCGCGGATGAAGCGGTATCCGCGCTGGATGTCTCAATACAATCGCAAATTCTGAATCTGCTGGTTGAGCTCAAAAAGGAATTCAACCTCTCCTATATTTTTATCTCTCATAACCTGGCTGTCGTCCGCCATATCAGTGATCGGGTCGGCGTCATGTATCTGGGTAATATGGTCGAACTGGCGGGCAAAGTCGATCTTTACCAGAAGCCGCTCCATCCGTACACCGTAGCTTTGTTGTCTGCGGCTCCCGAGGCCAAACGCGGAGCTGTGAAGGAAAGAATCATCCTGGAGGGGGAAGTGCCGAGTCCGGCTAATCCTCCCAAGGGCTGCGCGTTCCATACACGTTGTCCGCATGCCATGGATATTTGCCGCGAAGTCCGGCCGCAGTTCAGGGAAGTGGCTGAGGATCATTTGGTAGCCTGCCATCTGTACGAACCGCAGCCCCTGCATTCCTAACATTCTTAAAGAAGAGGTGCTCTTTAATGGAAAAGAAACGGATGACTGTTACTGCGGTTGGAGACTTTGCTCCTTCGCGCGAAATTACTAAATGCAAACCGGAAGTAGATAAGATCTGGGAGTACTTGCGCCAATCCGACTTGACCATTGCCAATCTGGAAATTCCATTGACCAAGGCCGTCGCACACGCGGATAAAGCGGCTACGATAAAAGCGGACCCATCCATTGCCGTCTCCTTTCCGGAATCGGGAATTGACGTTGTGACCATTGCCAACAACCACGCGCTTGATTATGGAGCGGAAGGTCTGCTGGAAACGATAAATGTCATGAAAGAGATCCATATTCCCACTGTCGGCGGCGGGATTAACCTAGAAGAGGCGGCGAGTCCGGTATTCATCGAGAAGGAAGGCGTCCGGTTTGCCGTTTTCGGATTTGCCAGCACGCTGCCTACAGGCTATGCCGCCGGGCCGGATCGCCCGGGTACCGCGCCCATTCGCGCCCACTCCAGCTTTTTCCTCGATAATATGACGCTTGATGAACAGCCGGGCATTTCGCCGTGGGTGGAGACAAGAGTGAATGAGCAGGACCTGGCCTATGCCTGCAGCCGTGTAGCGGAGGCCAAAAAGCAGGCGGATATCGTTATTGTCAATATTCATTGGGGGATCCCGCATGGCTGGTGCGCCGCATTCCAAGGGCCGCTGGCTGATTATCAAACACCGCTAGCCCATGGCTTAATCGACGCAGGGGCCGATGTGATCCTAGGCGGACATCCGCATGTCGTTCATCCTGTGGAAAGATATAAGGAGGGTCTCGTCGCTTACAATCTGGGGAATTTTCTGTTCCATGCCTTCGGCGAAGGTGAAGTGCTGGATACACCGGTTGCCTATCCTCCGTATCAATTTGAAAGCGTCATGAGAGGGATTGCGCTGGAAGCCGTAATTCTGGAACTGGTCGTAGAAGACAAGAAACTGGCAGAAGCCCGTTTCCTGCCTATTCAGCTGAATAATCAGGGTGATCCGGTATTTATGGATGAGACGGCTGCGGTTACGGTTCTCGAACGCTTAAACCAACTGTCGAAGCCCTTTAATGTAAAAGTCGAAATCGAAGCCGGCGTAGGCCAGCTCAAACTGTAACCGGGGCGGAGTGAAACGATGGATATGCGAATCCAGATTGACAATGCAGTAGAGAGCATGCGGGAGGAGATTTTCGAATTTCTCCAGCATCTCATTCAAATTCCAAGTGAGAATCCTCTCGGAGAATATGGACCGATCAGTGAATTTCTTCATAAAGCCCTGCTGGAGCTGGGTTTTGAAGTACAAGTGGTGAACGTGCCGGAGGAACGTGTCAAGCAGGAGGGCCTGCCCACGCCGCGGATCAATGTGATCGCCACGATGCGGGGGAGCGGACAAGGCAGGAGCCTTGTTTTCAATGCTCACCTGGATACTGTACCTGCAGGCAACCCTGCGGAGTGGACATACCCGCCATTTTCGGGAGAACGGGCGAACGGGAAGATATACGGAAGAGGCGCAACCGATTCCAAAGGGCGTTTGGCCGCATATATCATGTCGGCTGTAGCTCTGAAACGTTCGGGAATACCGTTCCGGGGAAATATCACCATCGCCGCAACCTGCGATGAAGAGACCGGGGGCGTGCTTGGAGCCGGTTATGTGAATGAGCAGGGAATGATCGAAGGGGATATGGTCGTTGTGGAAGGCTACAGCAACCAAATCGTCCGCGCCATGGCTGGTGTCATGCAGCTCCGCATCCAGTCCATTGGGGTGCCGGCCCATGCCGCTTTCAAGTGGAAGGGAGTCAACGCCGTGGAGAAGATGGCGGCTGTGATTCAAGGCTTGAGCGGATTGCAGCGGGAGCTTGAGCGGGAGACCTCGGCAGTTCCCGGCATGCGGTATACCAGTCTGAATATGGGCTTGATTCATGGAGGCAGCAAAGTAAATGTCGTTCCTGGATACTGTGAGCTGGAAGTGGATTTCCGGATCATTCCGGAGCATAGCCTGGACGACATCTACACTAGGGTCGAAGCCGTTATACAGGGACTTATGAGCCGGGATCCGCAGATGAATATCCGTATTCACCGCATCACCGAATTTCAGACGGAACCGACCATTACCGGGGAGGATTCACCGTTAATTGCCGAGCTGCAGACAGCGATAAGTGAAGTTACCGGAGCGGAGCTCCCGGTGGTAGGGATGCTGGGACAGTCGGACACCCGCTGGTTTGTTAAGCACGGGATCCCCGGCATCAATTTTGGACCCGGCACCAACGACAACAATATTCATGGCTATGATGAGTTCATGGATATGGAAGATCTGATTCAAACCACCAAGATCCTTACCGTGCTGCAGAAGAATGTCGTGGTTTGATGAAGTCGGCTTTATCCATGGCTTTAAACAACCCAGCAGCAAGGAGAACAAAAGGATGAGCGATATTCTGGATTACCTGAAAGAGAAGCAGGACAATATGCTTGCGACTTTACAATATATAGTGGAGCATGAATCCCCTACGTTGGACAAGCTGTCAGTCGACGCCTTGGGCGTTCAGCTTGTACGGATTTTTGAAGAGCTGACCGGAGGCCGGACGGCTGTAATTGCCAACGAGACGTACGGCGACCATATTCGCGGGGAATGGGGCGAGGGTGAAGAGCAGATTCTTCTGCTTGCCCATTTCGATACCGTATGGAAGAAGGGCGACTGGCCACAGCCTCTGATCGCGGTTGAACAGGATATCCTATCCGGACCAGGGGTATTTGACATGAAGGGCGGCCTGGTTCAAGGTATTTATGCGATCCATGCGCTGCATGCCCTTGGGAAGAAGCTGAAGAGCAGAATTGTGTTCTTGTTTACTTCTGATGAGGAGCTTGGGAGTCCCACTTCGCGGAAGCTGATTGAAGAAGAGGCGCAGCAGAGCAAGTATGTGCTGGTGCTTGAGCCTTCGATTGCGCGCACGAACGCTGTGAAAACATCCCGGAAGGGTGTCGGAATGTTCCGCCTGGAGGTTGTTGGGAACGCTTCGCATGCCGGAGCGGACCATCAGGCAGGCAAGAGCGCGGTAGAAGAACTGGCCAGACAGATCACTTATCTGCACAGTTTAACCGATTATAGTCTTGGAACAACCGTTAATGTGGGTGTGATCTCCGGAGGAAGCACGATCAATGTAGTTGCAGCAAAGGCTGCGGCTGATATTGACCTTCGGGTGACTTCGCAGGCGGAAGCAGACCGGGTCATCCCGCTGATTATGGGCATCCAGCCTGTAACGGAAGGCACTCAGATCGTTGTCACCGGGGGAATGAACCGGCCGCCAATGGAACGGACGGCAGAAGTGGGCTCCATGTATGAGATTGCCAGGGTTATCGCCCTGGAGGAATTGAATTTTGAATTAGCCGAAGGCGCCACCGGCGGGGCCAGCGACGGGAACTTCGCAGCCCCGCTTGCACCGACCATTGACGGACTGGGTGCAGTAGGAGATGGCGCACATGCCGCGAATGAGCATCTGGTCATTTCACAGATGCCGGTCCGGAGCGCCCTGGTGGCACATCTGATTGAAAAGCTGGATGAGATGAAGGGGGATACAGGCCATGGGAGACGCAAGCAAGAACGGCTTGGAGCAGGAGCTGCTGAGTGAAGTCAGCGAAGTGAATCTAATGGGATTTACGGCGCAGGTAGCCAGAGAAGTCCGGTTATCCGGTTCTGAGGAGGAATACCGCGCTTTTGAATATGTAAAGGAAACGCTTGAAGGCTTCGGCCTGTCTACCGAGCTGCTTGAAAGTGATGCTTTCATCAGCTTGCCGGGAGTGGCTGCGCTGGAGATCAATGGCAAGGCCTACACCTGTATTACCCACTCTATGGCTCAGCCGACAGGGGATCAGGGAATTACGGGTGAGCTTGTCTATATCGGTCATGGAATGCCCCAGGATTACGCGCAGGAGGATGTGCAGGGCAAAATTGTCTTATTGGATGGACTGGCCGTACCGGCTGTTGTGAAAATAGCACAAGCCCATGGTGCATTGGGCGCTGTGTTTATCAATGCAGCTTATACGCATGAAATGATCGTATCTCCGGTGTGGGGTAATCCCATCCCGGAAACAGCGGGCCTGCTGCCTCAGCTTCCTGTAGTTTCAATTAACTATGCGGACGGAGAAAGTGTGAAATCCGCTCTTGAGAACGGCAAAACAGGCTCCGCCTGGATGAAGACAGAGATGGATACGGGCTGGCGTAAAATCCCTACCCTGATTGCCGAAATTGAAGGCTCGCATGAGCCGGAGAAATTCGTAATGTTCAGCGGCCATATCGATTCCTGGCACTACGGTGCCATGGACAATGGCTCTGCGAATGCCACGATGCTGGAGGTTGCCCGAATACTGTCCCGGCACCGCGGCGCACTGCGCAGATCGCTCAGACTTGCTTTCTGGTCCGGACATTCACACGGCCGTTACGCCGGCTCCGCCTGGTACTGCGACACGCACTGGGAGGATCTGCACGAGAACTGCGTCCTGCACATTAATGTGGATTCCGTAGGCGGCAAGGGGAATGACATCCTCACGGAAGCGAACTGCATGGCGGAAACCAAAGACCTGGCAGCGGGTCCGATAGCCGTGGTAGCTGACCAGGAATTTGAGGGCGCGCGTTTCGGCCGGGCAGGGGATCAGTCCTTCCTCGGAACCGGGACCCCATCCTTGTTCATGGGTCTGTCCGAAGCAGAGCGCAGCAATGAGCCTGCATCGCAGGCTTTCTCCCTGCTCTTCGGCAGCGGTCGCGCCGGCGGATTCGGCTGGTGGTGGCATACTACCGAGGATACGCTTGATAAGATTGACCCTGTCAATCTGGTCCGTGACTGCAAAGTCTATGTTCTAACCGTCTATCGCGCATGCGCCAATGCCCTGGTGCCTGTCAATCAACTGGCGGCAGCCGAAGAGATCAAGGGCCATCTGTTATCCTATCAGCATACAGCGGAAGACCGTTTGGATTTAAGCGAATCCCTTGCCCGTGTTGACAGGTTGATCGGCAATATTGCTGAACTTCAATCCTTCATTCTAAAGAATGAACTCAGCGAAACGCAGATCACGCTGATTAACGACAATAATATGGAGCTTTCCCGGCTGCTGGTCCCGCTGAATTATGTCGGGGGAAGCATATTCGACCATGACCTCGCGATGAAAGCCGCACCAATCCCGGCGCTGGCTGAAGTATATCAATTGGCGGAAACAGACATGGGAAGCGACAGCTATTACCAATACCGGACGCTGCTTGGCCGACGGGTGAACCGGATAAACTACACGCTGCTGCAAGCCAGCCGTGGAGTAGAGGAGTTATTGGGACGTATAGCACAGTTTTAATCAGCAAAGTTACCTGATGCTGGTTAACCATGCTAAAATTTTCATAAAAAGAGTCAGAGTGAAGCTCTGGCTCTTTTTATGGTACACCCGGCATACATGGGCCCTACAGGGATGTGCCGGCCAGCGCGAATACGAACGCGATAAGCATTTTCTGCATCGGCGCATTCCCGGCCTTGGCTATGATTAGCATGAAAATAATCGTGCTATAGATGCTGACTTCGGTAAAACTGCTGTTCCATACCAGCAGCTGCACATTCATCAGAGAATGGATGCCGATAACGACAAACAGATTTTCAGTCAATAAATAGAGCAGACAAAATATGATTCCTGTAATATTAAGCTTTACTAAGTTTTAGAGTACCTTAACAGTAATAATGAACAAAAGCCCGTGATCGTTCGTGAATGTGGAAACACGAATCACACGGGCTTTTGTTTTGTTCTGCTGCTCTTACAAACTGCTAAACACAATATTGCGCAGCTTGCGGGTGACAGGAAGGGTACCGGCGTCTTTCTTCTGTACCATAAACAGTATAGTCAGCGCATCCTGCGGACTATTCATGAAGTAGGCGCCAAGCCAGCCGTCCCAGCCGTATTCGCCTTTGCTGCCGATATGTCCGGCCTGGCCCGGCTCAGTCATGATCCGCATCTGGTTGCCGTAGCTGTGCCCGCACAGGGATTGCCACAAGGCAAAGCTTTGCTGCTGAGGTGGAGTCAGACCCGCCGAGGTCATATACTGTACAGTTCTCCGCTTGAGCAGCTGAACCCCGTTCAGAGTGCCGCCTTTCATGAGCATTGTCGTGAATCTGGCAGCATCGTCAATAGTGGAGGCCAGCCCTGCTCCGCCAGACTCAAAGGCGGGTTCACGGTCCAGCTGATGGTTAATGCCCAGATGGCTGTCCGCATACAGCTTCAGACCGCCTTCACTGTCATCCTGATAGGTTGTGGCGAGCCGGCTTCTCTGTTCTTCAGTCAGCCAGAACCCGGTATCCTCCATGCCGAGCGGCCCGAAAATTTCTGTCTTCAGAAATTCCCCAAACCGCATGCCGCTTACTGCTTCCACAACAGCGCCAAGCACATCAGCCGATGTACCGTATTCCCAGGATGCCCCCGGCTCGAAAGCAAGCGGACCTTGCCCCAGCCGGCCGGCAAATTCCATAGTGGTCATCGGATTTGCTCCATGCAGACGGGTACCGAGCTCCTGGAGCAGGCTTTCGGTATGCTGTCCGGCCAGACCAGGGCCGCCATATACAAGTCCTGATGTCATGTTCAGCAGGTCATGGATGTTAACTTCGCGTTCGGGGGCAGCCAGTCCGCCGTCTTTTTCGACCATCTGATTACGGAATTTGGGTATGTAACGGCTTACAGGATCAAAGAGATCTACTTCTCCGCGTTCCAGCAGCATCATAACGGCGGTTGCTGTTACCGGCTTGCTCATCGAGTAAAGCCTGAAGATTGAGTTCCTTGCAATGGGGCTCCCCGTCTCCATATCAGCCAGACCGTCCTCATGATAAAAGACTTCTTCGCCGTTTTTAATCACCAAAAAGTTAGCCCCGGCAATTTCTTTGTTTGCAATACTGGTTCTGAGTGTTTTTTTTAGCTGTGAGGCTGTGGCTGATTCCAGCATGGTATGTCTGTCTCCTTTATAATGGTTTTCTCTGAGTCTATTAAATGTTAACCACCTGACTAATCAAATATTAAGCGCTTTTATGAAGCTTGTATAGTAGTTTTGCTGTGGCGGGCTTCTGCGAGAATTTGCATATTTTTATATTCGCATATGGTTCTCACCGGAATATAATAAAAAAATATCAGCGACCCCAAGGAATGGGTAACGCTTAACCCGTCCGGCATGTTAATATATTATTTATGCTATTAAGGATTAGAAAAGTAAAGAGGGCAGATGTATGACGAAAATGTTTAGACACAAGGCTTATTTTATTGGCGTACATGTTTTAATGTTTATCTTCTTGTTTTCAGCACTATATGCTTATTTTCCGTGGATCCGGGTGAAAGTCAAAGAGATCATTAATCCGGCGGATAAGGTACTAACGATTGCTCACCGCGGTGCTTCGGGATATGCTCCCGAGAACACCATCCCGGCAATAGAGCTGGCGATTGAAATGCAGGCCGATTATATTGAGCTCGACATCCATTTGACCAAGGACAAGATTCCTGTTGTTATCCATGATGAGACGGTGAACCGGACTACAGGCAGCAGGGGGTATGTGAAAAATATGACCCTGGAGCAGATCAAGCAGCTTGATGCCGGCTCATGGTTTAATGAGGCTTATCCGATGTTTGCCAGGGAACAGTATGCCGGTATTACCATACCGACACTGGATGAGGTTTTTGAGACGTTCGGCGACAAGACCCGTTATATGATTGAAATTAAAGAGCCTGGGGTAAACAGCCAGATCGAAGCCTTATTAAACGAAGCGATAGAAAAATATAAACTGGAGGACGTTGTCTCTGTTCACTCCTTCAGCAGTGCCAGCTTACGAAAGCTTCATGCGCTCAACCCTGAGATCCCGCTGTACCAGCTTGTATGGTATGACTACACCGCTGTTAGAGCCCCCGTGTCTTATCTTGAGAATGTGAAGACCTATGCGGTCGGGATCAGCCCTAACTTCCAGGGAATCGGAGCAGCTTATGTGGCTCAGGTGAAAAATGCCGGCCTCAAGGTAATGCCTTATACGGTAAATTACCAGGTCAACATGGATAAAGCTTATTTGTGGGGCGTGGATGGCGTCTATACGAATTACCCCGACCGTTTTCAGGAGGTCATTGACACCAACAGGGAGAACGGGCAGTGGTAGCATTATTCCGGTGAACGTATGATATATTAATAGAAACAAAATGCCGGACAGGCTGCAGGGAGAAGCAGGTATGGAGAAGCTGCGGGAACTGATCACTGATGATTTAATGTTAAAAGCCAGTATAGTAAGTATTGATCCCCAAGAGCCTGTACAAGTCAGCAATGTGCCATATCCCTGGAGCGTGCTGGGCTGCGGTAATTATGCCGCTGTTTTTTGCCATCCTGACTATGAAGCTTATGCGGTAAAAATATACGCCCCGGGAAGACCCGGACTGGAGGAGGAAGGGGAGGTATACAGGCTCCTTGGACACCATCCGGCATACGCGCGGTGCTATTATATCGGCAGTACCTTTCTTATTCTTGACCGGCTGCGCGGGGTTACCTTTTACGACTCGATGAAGCAGGGGATCCTTATTACAGAACAGGCGGTCCGCGATATTGACAGTGCACTAGACTACGCCCGTTCCCGGGGACTCTACCCGCACGATGTTCATGCCAAAAATGTGATGATCAAGGACGGCCGCGGCTTGATTGTGGATGTATCAGACTTCCTCAAGCAGGAAGACTGCAGCATGTGGGAGGATTATAAGAAAGCCTATTACCGGCTGTACAAGCCCATCGCCTCACGGTGGATTTTTCCGGTTCCCCGGAGCATACTGGAGATCATCCGGAAAGCCTACAAGTGGCGCAAAAGGAATAACCGCCGTTAGACAAAATCCGATAGAGCAGAGACACACAGTGTCCTGCTTTTTTTATGTAATAATTTGCAATGTGAAATGAAAATACACTTCGTGCTTTGACATACAATGTAATGTAATCTCTGGTGTTATTTTCAAACGCCTATTATAATAAACGACAATAAATGATGGAGGTGCAGCAATGAAGAAACCGATGATTGGAGTCCTGCCTTTATACGATTCCGGCAAAGACAGCTACTGGATGCTCCCGGGTTATATGAAAGCAATAGAAAATGAAGGCGGAATTCCGGTAATGCTGCCCCTGACAACCGATAAGGATAACATTACAGCCTTGGCAGACAGGTTTGACGGATTCCTGTTTACCGGCGGCCATGATATCAATCCTAAAATGTATAAGGAGACAGCGGAAGAGTTCTGCGGAGAATGGTGTGATGAACGCGATGGGATGGAGAAGCTGCTGTTTGACCGGGCAGCAGAATTGGATAAGCCTGCTTTTGGAATCTGCCGCGGGTTACAATTGTTTAACGTGATAAGCGGAGGGAGCCTGTATCAGGATATACCAGCCCAGATGGCAGCAGAGATTGCCGTCAGCCATAAACAGAAACCGCCGTATGCCGAGCCATCCCATTCCGTACATATCTGTAAGGACACGCTGCTTCATAACATTTTGCAGACAGAACACATAGAAGTGAACAGCTATCATCATCAGGGGATCAAAACACTGGCGGCATCATTGACAGCCGCGGCTGCTGCGGAGGACGGGCTGGTTGAGGCGGTAACAATGGAGAATAAAAGCTTCATTCTCGCTGTACAGTGGCATCCGGAATTCAGTTATACAGTGGACAGCAACAGCAGAAAGCTTTTTTCGGCCTTTGTGAATGCCTGTCATAATTCAAATTAAGCGGTCCGTTATTCCTTTCTCGGCGGCTTGATCAGCAGTGTCCCGCCCAGCAGAAAAACGCTGCTGGCATAAAAGACAGTGATCAGCCCCAGCACCTCACCAGTCCTGGAAGCAGGCGATGACTGATAGGCAACAAACATGGAAATGGGCTGTCCGCAGCCCAGGCCAAGTCCCGTCAGTACACTCCAGACCCCAAGCCAAATGGGGGTACCTCTGATAATCCCGATCCAGCATCTTCCTTTCAATCGCCCAGAAAGACTATGCTTTTAGCGGGATCATACATTTCCTTCAATTGCTTCACATCGGACCGCGGCGGGGACCCGAACATCCGCGAATATTCACGGCTGAACTGGGAAGCACTCTCATAACCTACACGGAATGCGACCTCAGCTGCTTCGGCTGATTCGGATAACAGGATGCGCCGGGCTTCCTGCAGCCTCAGCTGCTTCTGAAACTGGATCGGTGTCATGCCAGTTACTTCCTTAAAGTTCCGGTGAAAGGTAGACAGACTCATATTCGCTGCTTCAGCAAGCTGCTCTACACGGATGGTCTGGTCGAAACAGGAAGTCAGGTGATCAATGGCTTCTCTGATCCGGTAAGTATGGCTGCCCTCCATGGCGATTTGGCTTAATGTGACACCATATGGACCCTTCAGCAGGGTATACAGAATCTCTTTTATAAACAGAGGTGCCAGAAATGGGATATCATCCGGCCGGTGCAATAATTCCATCAGTCTTAGAGTCGCGTCGATTAAAGTGTGCTCTGTCTGCCCGACAAAAATAGCGCGTTTGGCGTTCTCGTTCGGAATAATACGTACATTTGCATCGTTAATGACTTCCAGAATCTGATCATGTGTAAATTCCAGTTTAATGCTCAGGTAGGGCTGCTCCTCCGAAGCACGGATGATCTGACCGACCACAGGCAGATTCATTGAAGCTATCAGGTAGTCAGCCGACCCGTATTCAAAGCGTTCCTGCGCCAGGAAAATCTCTTTTTCCCCTTGGGCAATGACACAAAAGGAAGGCTTGTACACCCTGTAGTCCGGCTCGGAAACTTCCGAATAGCGGATGACAAATAAATGGGGGATTGCGGTTTCAACTACTCTATCTTTTGGTGAAAATTGCTGAATGAGCTTTGCCAGCTCTTGCTGCTGCTTGATACTGTAGTAAGCTCTGTGACAGAAATAGGCAAGCATTCAGCATAATCAGGTTAACGCTTTCCGCTAGTACAGGTGCATAATAAAGTAGAGGAACAAGAATCCTACGATAACAGAAATGGAGGATTACACAGTGGAGTATGTTAAATTCGGCAATACCGGAATGGATGTCTCGCGGATTTGTCTGGTCTGATCCCGGAAAGCTATACTGAGTGAGATTGACAAAAGCCTGAAGCGGCTGGAAACCGACTATGTCGATCTTTACATCATCCACCGCTGGGATTATGACACGCCGATTGAGGAAACGATGGAAGCACTCCATGATATAGTGAAGGCGGGAAAAGCCAGATATATCGGCGCTTCCGCAATGTATGCCTGGCAATTCCAGAAGGCGCAGTATACCGCAGAAAAGAATGGCTGGACCCGGTTCGTCTCGATGCAGAATCATCTAAATCTCATCTACCGGGAAGAGGAACGTGAAATGCTACCGCTCCTCAAAGACCAGCACATTGCATCGACTCCATACAGCCCGCTGGCATCCGGAAGACTGATCCGTGACTGGTCTGAAACCACGCTACGCTCAGAAACAGATCACATCCAGAAATCCAAATACGATGCGACTGCAGAGGCCGACAGGCTGATCATTGAGCGGGTAGCCTCACTTGCGGACAAGCGCGGCGTGCCGCGTATTCATATCGCCCTTGCCTGGCTGCTGCAGAAGGAAACGGTAGCTGCTCCGATAATTGGGGCAACCAAGCTAACCCAGCTTGAAGATGCTGTAGGAGCGCTATCCGTGAAACTGACAGAGGAAGAGGTTGCTTTTCTTGAAGAGCTGTACATCCCGCACCGCGTAGTCGGAGCCCAATAAGGGGTAATTAAGACCCGCAGACCGTTGAATTTATGACTGATTACGGTAAAAAAGGTCTGGAATGGAGTATTTATTTAATACCGGGAGCCTGCCGCGTGCAGGCTCTTTTGCTATTTTTTGATATAATGTTCCGGTATAGGAGAGTGACTGGTACTTAAGGGGAGATAAATGATGATGAATTTGTACGGGGCGGAGCACCACCTGCTTGTGCTGTCGGATACCATTGATGCAGATGATCATACCCATGCCTTTGTACAGATAACCCTGGCTTTTGAAGGTGAGCTGGACATTGAGCTGGAAGGCAGGAGTATGCGCTGCAGCGGGATCGCAATTGATTCCAACATCCGCCACCGCCTGGACGGGACGGGGAAGCCGCTGATGCTTCTGCTGATTGACGGAACCTCAGACATTGCGGCCGGCTTCAGACAACGGATTGGCGATTCCGGGTACTGTCAGTTACCGCCCGATCAAGTCAAAACTATAACCGGATTCGTTCAGGCACACTACGCTAGCATTAAGGACAGCAGCAGCTACCGCAGCTTTTTTATGCAGCTGATGGAGCTCTTCCGGCTTGAAGTGCAGGCTGCATTTGAGGATTCCAGAATACGGGATTTGATTCAGCTTATGAAGGATTGCCGGGATTCTGAGCACTCAGTCGGTATGTACGCTAACCAGCTGGGACTTTCGGGCAGCAGACTGGCGCACTTGTTCAAGCAGCACACGGGAACTTCCTTAAGCGGCTATATTGTTCTGCATAAGCTGCAAAAAGCCGTTTACCTGATTTTTAATGGGACCCCGATTACTGATGCAGCGATGGCTGCCGGCTTTGACAGCCCATCGCATTTTGCCGCTACAAGCAAACGGATGCTGGGAATGGCGGCAAGAGAAATCCGCAAGGATAGCGTTTTTTTGAAAGTTTCGTGCCTGCATTAACCTTAGAATAAGTACAGGAGGTGTCATACCATGACTGTACTTATATCAGAGACAGAATTAATGAACTACTCTCATCCCGGGATTCAACAGCTGCTACGTGACCGGCAGTGGGTGCAGCTTCCCGTTAAGGAGCAAATTCTGCAAATCTACAACTTCGTCCGTGATGAAATTCAGTTCGGTTATAACCGCTCAGATGTCATTCAGGCATCTGAAGTCTTGCTGGACGGCTATGGCCAATGTAATACTAAAGGCATTTTGTTTATGACACTGCTCAGGGCAGCTGGCATTCCGTGCCGGATGCATGGCTTCACCATTGATAAGGAGCTGCAGAAGGGAGCGATGAAGGGCTGGTATTACCAGCTCTCCCCGCAGGAAATTATCCACAGCTGGGTGGAGGTCTGGTACAAGGACAAGTGGCTGAATATCGAGGGCTTTATTCTTGACATGCCATACTTAAGCAGACTGCAGGAAAAATTCGCAGCATGCCCCGAAGGGTTTTGCGGCTATGGCGCTGCCACAGATAATCTGTCTAATCCTGAAGTCTACTGGGACGAAGGACATACGTATATTCAGAAGGAGGGCATTGTTCAGGATTTCGGAATCTTTGACAGCCCTGATGAGTTTTTCGCTGTACACCGCCAGAAGCTGGGCCCGCTACGGGAAGCCGTGTTTGTATATATTGTGCGGCATCTGATGAACCGTAATGTTAGTAAGATAAGGCAGGGAACTGCCGCGTCTGGAGCGTAAGACAACCCCAATAAAGCCCCTCAATTGTTGAGGGGCTTTTGCCTGCGCAACCTTGGTGTTTTAATCCGTACTGTTATCCTGATACCTCCGGTACACCAGCCCTTCATAAGGCTTAAGCGTGCCCTGACGATGACATTTCGGCTCAGTCTCACCCGGATAATTGCCGAAGAGAAAGTCTGCCCCCATAAGCCGCTCGGCCTCCAGCTCCGGCAGCTTCCAATGGGCTTCTTCGTTAGAAAAGTTAAGCAGAATCAGCCATTCCTCAGCTTTATCATGGCGTGTGTAAGCGAAGATTTGCTGATGATCTTCAAGCATGAGATCAAAATCGCCGTAGACCATAACCGGATGCTCCTTGCGCAGGCGTATCAGCTTTTTGTAGAAATGAAAGATGGAATCCGGATCATCCAGCTGTGCTTTTAAGTTGACCTCTTTGTAATCAGGGTGCACGGGTAACCAGGGCTGGCCATCCGTGAAACCGGCATTCGGACTGTCGTCCCACTGCATAGGGGTCCGGGCATGATCCCGCGACTTCTGTCTGATCCGCTCCATAATGAGCTCTTCCGGCTCACCGCGTTCTTTAACCATTACATCATAATAAGAGTGTGTCTGCTGTTCGTTAAAATCTTCGATCCGGATCAAGCCCGGATGATTGGTCATTCCCAGCTCCTCGCCCTGCAGGATGAATGGCGTGCCTTTTAACGTATGCAGCAGAATTGCCAGCATTTTGGCAGACTGCACCCTGTATTTGCCCTGGTCCCCGAAGGTCGCAACCATGCGGGGCTGATCGTGGTTACTAAGGTAGAGTCCGAACCAGCCGCCCGGTTCACCGACGTCCTTTTGCCACATCTTCATGACCTCACGCAGATCGTCCAGGCCCCATTCCTTGCTCTGCCACTGGTCTTCCTCGCAATCCGCCAGCTTGGAGGCTTCAGCCGACAACACCATACTCAGCTCACGCCGCTCCGGCCTGGTGTACATAAGCACATCATCTTCATTGACCTTGGAGGTCTCACCTGCAGTGAAAATCTCATAGCGGGAGAACACCTTATCATTCATCTCCCGTAGATATTCATGAATCCGCGGTCCGTTTTTGGTATAAGGCTCGCCGTTCGCCTGCAGTTTCGTCTTATCCGTATCAGGAAACCTCTGATCCTTGGAGATCGAGTTAATCGCATCCATCCGGAATCCGTCAATCCCTTTATCCAGCCAGAAAGTCATAATCTTGTGCATCTCCGCCCGCAGCTCCGGGTTATCCCAATTCAGGTCCGGCTGCTTGGCGTTATATAAATGCAAGTAATATTCACCGCTGTCTTCATCATAGGTCCAGGCCGGCTTACCGAGATAAGAGGTCCAGTTGTTGGGCGGGCCGCCATCCGCCGCAGCCGGACGCCAAATATAAAAATCACGGTACCTGCTGTCCCTGGAGGACTTGGCCTCTACGAACCAGGGATGCTCATCCGAGGTGTGATTGAGCACCAGATCCATAATCAGCCTGATTTTCCGTTTATGCAGCTCGTCCAGCAGCTGTTCCCATTGTTCCATCGTTCCGTATTCATGCTGGATCGCGCAGTAATCTTTAATATCATAACCATTGTCCACATTTGGCGACACATAGACCGGAGACAGCCAGATGGTATCGACCCCAAGCTCAGAGAAGTAGTCCGCTTTGGAGATCAGGCCGTTTAAATCGCCGATGCCGTCCCCGTCGCTGTCCTTAAAGCTCCGCAAATAAACTTCGTATACTACGCTTTCTTTCCAGTAGGTTTTGTACATAAGCTGCTCCTTTCACTATCTTTCTCGTAGTTCATTACCCGAATATAGCAAATGAAACTTCTTAACAAGTCCTCTATCAGCGGTTTATCATTGGGAGCAGGCGTAGTCCATTCTTCAGATAATCCATAAATAAAGGAAGTTTAATTCTCCTTCCATACGGGTAAAAAGAGACAAATACTCCTGAGGAGAAGGGCGGTAATAATTATGTTATGGGGTTTAATCGGTCTAGTGGTACTACTATGGCTGTTCGGCTTTATCTTTAATGTCGTCGGCAATCTTATTCATCTGCTGCTCGTTGTCGCCGTGGTTCTCTTTCTCGTTAACCTGTTCCGCGGTCGTTCCCGAAGTTAGCCGGCACTCATTCATGAGTGTTTTGATCAAGAACCGCAGCCTCGTGTCAATGAGAGGCTGCGGTTCTTTTCGCTGGTTGCATACTTATCTTCAGCAACATCAGTTATACCGAAAAAGCGGGCTGGGGCTTTAGCTGGAGCGGATTTCAAAAATATTAAAAAGTAAAATAGTCGATTTTAAGCTTAATATGCATTTTTTTGCTAAGAATGCGCTCTCATAATTTGATACACTTGTGCATATTTAGTGGCGGGATCGAGTTTTGCAGCAGATTTGGAGTCCAATAGGAGAACCCGCTTATATAAACGCCGTATTGAAGGGAGTGATGATTCTAACAACATTCAAGGTTTATGATTGGAGAACTGAAGCTTTACAGGTATACCGGGTTCAAGTTTAGATTTCCCCTGGTTTCTAAAAATTGATTTTAGACAAATAGGAGGAGTTAAGTACATGGGTAAAAGAGTTTCCGTCAGGAAATCGGTGCTTGCATTCGTTATGTCATTTCTCATGATCCTTTCGTTAGTCGTTCCTCCAGCTCCGGGGTATGCTGCAACAGCAAGAGCGGACAGTCCGCTTGCCCGGCAGGCAGAATATCTCGACCGGGGTCTGGTAGCGGTTCTGACCAGCAGCGGTGTGTATTTGAGCTGGAGATACTTAAATACGGATTCAGATGAAATCGCTTTCAATGTATATAAAAACGGATATAAAGTAAACAGCGCACCTATTAGCAATTCTACGAATTATTTGGACATAACAGGAGCAGACAGCTCCCAGTATCAGATTTCTACTGTTATTGCCGGTAAAGAAGTAATCCAGCCGGAAACGGCATCGGTATGGCATAACAATTACCTGCCGATCCCGCTGGATAAGCCGGATGACGGCCGGACTAAGGATGGCGGAACCTATTCCTATTATGCAGGGGATGCCTCTGTTGGGGACCTCGATGGCGACGGAGAATATGAAATCGTTTTCTTATGGAGCCCGAGCAACTCTAAGGATAACTCCCAGGCCGGTTACACCGGCAATGTCTATATTGATGCAGTTAAGCTTGACGGTACGAAGCTGTGGCGGATTGACCTTGGCGTGAACATCCGGGCCGGGGCCCACTATACCCAGCTGATGGTCTATGACCTGGACGGCAACGGCAAAGCTGAGGTTGTGGTTAAGACAGCAGACGGCACCAAGGACGGCCAAGGCACCGTAATTGGTGACGGCACGAAGGATTACCGCAACGATGGCGGATATATCCTGACAGGTCCTGAATATCTGACGCTGTTCAACGGTGAGACCGGAGCAGCTGTATCCACAGTGAATTACATCCCGCCTAGAGGCGATGTTGCCGCATGGGGCGACGGATACGGCAACCGCGTGGACCGTTTCCTCGGAGGCATTGCCTATCTCGACGGAGTGAAGCCCAGCGTGGTGATGGCACGCGGTTACTATACACGTACTGTGCTGACAGCCTACGATTTCACCGGCGGCCAGCTGGTACAGCGCTGGACCTTTGATACTAACGAAGCAGGCAAAGAGTACGAAGGACAGGGTAACCATAATCTCAGCGTGCTTGACGCCGACGGTGACGGCAAAGATGAGATTATGTACGGTGCTCTGGCAATTGATGACAACGGCACCTTAATGTACAGCACCGGACTTGGCCACGGCGATGCGATTCATGCCGGCAAGCTCGACCCGAACCGGGACGGTTATCAGGTCGTAAGCGTGCATGAGCACACAAACGCTGAGTATGGTCTGGAGATGCGCGACGCCGCTACAGGTGATATTCTCTGGGGCCAATATACAGGTAAGGATACAGGACGCGGAATGTCTGCAGATATTGATCCGACTTATCCCGGATATGAATCCTGGGCCTCCACGATTACCGACGGTCAGATGGACCCTCTCTCCAAGGGTTTTGCGGCAAACGGCGACGTCATTTATGAACAGAACGAAGTGCCAAAGAGTGCTAACTTTGCAATCTGGTGGGACGGGGATCTTCAGCGTGAACTGTTCGACCATGAATGGAATAACACAACAGCAAAAGGCATTCCGCTTGTTTACAAATGGGATTATGAAAATAAGCAGCTGAAGGAAATCTTCCGGGCAACCGGTACCTTAACCAATAACCACACCAAGGGAACTCCTGCCCTTCAGGCGGATATTCTGGGCGACTGGCGCGAGGAGCTGCTGCTGCGCAGTGAGGATAGCAGCGAGTACAGACTCTATACGACGACTATTCCTACTGCGTACAAGATTCCAACGCTGATGCAGGATCCAGTATACCGCCTGGGCATTGCCTGGCAGAATGTAAGCTACAATCAACCGCCTCACACAGGCTTCTATCTCGGTACTGAAGCCACCTCATTCCCGAAAGCGAACCTGGCGCTGACCGGCTCACAGCAGCTGCCGGAGCAGGTGTATCATTTTGCATTCGGAACGGAGCCTGCTGCAGGAGCAACTGCTGTTCAGGACACTCCTTATTCGCAGGGAACCGGCTACGGCTTTGAAGACGCAAGTGGAATTACGGTAGGCGCAAACCATGTGGCTCTGCCGGAAAATGCAAAGTTCGCAGTTGATCTGCCGAACGCCAACTATCAGGTTACGATTAAAGTAGGGGAGGATGCCCGCAACTCAAACGTAGGCGTCAAATCGGAATTCGTACAGAAGCTGGCTGTCACCAGCGTTAATGCCGGAGAATCCCGTGAATATTCCTATGATGTTGCACTGGTTGACGGTCAACTCGAGTTCATTTTCACCGGAACAGCCATTGATGTTCAGGAAATCACGATTTCGAAATACCCGGAGAAGACAACAGGTGACCACACGACAATCTACATGGCCGGCGACTCCACTATGCAATCTTACAGTGAACAGCAGGCACCGCAGGAAGGCTGGGGCCAGCAGTTCGGCCGTTACTTCGCTAATGGCGTCGTCGTCCAGAATGATGCGATCGGCGGCAGAAGCAGCAAATCGTTTATGGTGGACGGCCGCCTGGATTCTATCCTGCAGCGGATCAAGCCGGGCGACTATTTCTTTATTTCCTTTGGCCATAATGATGCCAGCATTGGTATTCCAGATCGGTATGCGTCACCGGCGGATTACAAAACCTATCTGGCCCGTTACATCAACGGCGCTAGACAGCGCGGCGCTGAGCCAGTCCTGCTTACTCCAGTTGGACGCAGAGATTTTAACACCATCACTCAAGAATTTAACGTAAGCTTTCCGGAATATGTGCAGGCTGCCAAAGAGGTAGCGGAAGAGCTGAATGTCAAGCTGATTGACCTCAGCCAGCTAAGTATTGCTTATTACGATAAAATCGGCCTCAGCGCTTCGGAAAAGGTCTTCCTGTATGCCAATCCGGGCGAATATCCGAAGTACCCTAACGGGGTGAACGATAACACCCATTTCAGCAGCTACGGCGCACAGGTCATTGCCGCATTGGTTGCAGGAGCAGTAAAAGAAATGGGAATAGGTATCTCTCCTTATGTGATTGACCCTGACATTACCGAACCTGAACCGGAACCGGAAATCCAGGTGTATGAGGAGAACTTTGATGGTGATCCTGCAGCCGTCCAGTATGCGATGGTCAATTCTACGGGAATCGCCGGTACAATGACGGGAACTGTTGTCGACCAGAACGGTAACAAAGTGCTGTCCGTTAACGGATCAGGCTCGGGTAACCGTGCGAAGACCTTCCGGTTGTTCGATGCCGTGAACGGCGATATTGTCAACGTGAACTTCGACTGGCATTCCGGCAATGTCAGCGCTTCCCCCTCGGAAGGACATCTGTCCATCCTTGATGCGAACGAGAATATTATTCTCACACTGCTGACCAAGACCGGTACTGCAAATCCGGGCAACAAAATCCATTACTTCGTTGGCCCTTATACACCGGATTATGGAACAGGCACTACAGCAGTACCGGATGGCGGCATCGCCACCAATCTGCTGAAGAACCAGTGGGTCAATGTGGACGTGAACATTAATTTTGCTGAAAAGACCATGGACCTGACTTTGACGAGCAAGGCGGACCCGAGCCTCACGCAGACCACCAAGGACATTCCGATGAATCCAGGCGCCTATACCAATAATGTAAGGGCACTGCGTTTCCTTGGAACAAGAAAAGGGGGAGGCGGCACACTCAGCTGGACTACTCAGATTGATAACGTGAAGATTCAAGGCATGAAGCTGCCGCCGGTTGCCGGCGATCAGAAGGCGTTAATTACCCTGCATAATGAAGTGAAAGCACTGGATCTGTCAGCTTACACCGAAGCTTCCAAAGCTGTGCTGAACAAAGCATTGGCGGCTGTTGAAGCAATCCTCGGTACGGAGGCGACACAGGCTCAGGTCGATCATGTGTTTAACATGCTGACGGTTGCCAAGGATTCATTAACTGCGGAACCGGCAGGTGCGATCAGCAGCTACTCCTTTGATTTCGGCTCCGGTGCTGCCGCAGAAGGATTCATTGGTGTAAATGCCAAGCGGGCTTATATCGAAGGCAATGGATACGGCTTTGCCGACACCGCGCTGGTTCAGGACGAAAACCGGCAGACCGGTGATCTCCTGAAGGAAGACTTCACCCGCGTGAACGGCACCTCCTTCCTGGTAGAAATGAAGCCTGCCAATTACAGAGTAACCATGACCATCGGTGATGCACAGGAATCGACCAATACCGGCGTGGTTGTAGAGCAAATGCCGAAGCTTCCGGTTACGACTGTAGCCAAAGGCGAATTCAAAGAGGTCTCCTACGATATCGCCCTGATTGACGGCGTCTTTAACTTTGAGTTCTCCGGCAGCACACCAAATATTAATGCGCTGACCATCGAGCGGCTGCCTGACAACGGCGCCGGCACACAGCCGGTCATTTATCTGGCGAGCGATTCCACAGTGGCCAATTATGCCGAAAGCTACCGTCCGCAGGCCGGATGGGGCGAGCAGCTGGGCAGCTACTTTGATCTGGATAAGATCAGCATTGACAACCGTGCGGTCAGCGGGCTCAGCAGCAAAACCTTCCTGGTAGGCGGCTATCTGAACAATATCCTGCTGAACATTCACGAAGGCGATTACCTGTTCATGCAATGGTCCCACAACGATTCCACACCTTCGCGGCCGGAACGTTATCTAACACCGGAGCAATTCAAGGTGTACCTGAAGGATTATATTAACGGAACAGTACAAAGAGGCGCAACTCCGGTTCTAGTTACACCGGTTAACCGCCGTGACTTTAACGGAGAAGTCCTCAATAAGAGCTTCCCGGAATATGTGCAGGCCATGAAGGAAACAGCCCAGGAAACAGGAACGCTGCTGATCGATCTGAATCAGGCAAGCTGGGAGTATTTCCAGGAGCTCGGTCCGGAAGGCACCAAATCGATCTTTATGTGGGTGGGGACAACCGAAGACAATACCCATCTGCAGATGAACGGTGCGATCAAGGTATCCGGCATGGTGGCTAAGCTGGTACAGGAGCTGAATATCCCTCTGTCTGAACTCGTCACCCTGGAAGAGGAGCCGTCTGACCAGAAAGCGCCGCACACGACAGCAGTGGTTGAAGGCGAACAACATAACGGCTGGTATATCTCACCTGTAAAAGTTACTTTTACGGCAACAGATGAAGATTCGGAAGTGGAAGCGACCTACTTCAAGGTCGATGGCGGCGAAGCAGTCAGCGGCACGCAGCTGACCCTTAGCGAAGAGGGCAACCATACCGTTACTTACTGGAGCGTTGACGTTGACGGCAACAAAGAGGCGGAACAGATCCTTTCCGTTCCGGTCGATCTGGCGCCTCCGGTCATTGAAATTCTGGGACAGACTGAATACACCATTGACCAGCAGGTTGTCATTGGCTATTCCGCTGCCGATACCGTTTCTGGCGTCGAACAGCCGACCGGAGAGATATTGAACACTCCGGCCTATACGCTGGAACCGGGATTGAATACAGTAACTGCACTGGTCTATGACCGCGCAGGCCAAACAACCACTCTAGACTACAGCTTTGGCGTTACTGCTACTTTTGCAAGTCTGGCTGAGCTTACCCGCATCTTCGCAGCCGGATCGGAGGACCCTGGTGCACCAACGGTTTCCGGTCAGCTTACGGATAAGCTGCAGCAGGCTGAACAGGCAGCAGCAGCACATAATGGTGTGAAGGCCCGCCAGCTCCTGAACGCTTATAGTAATGATGTCAACACAGCCAGAAACACAGTCTTTACGGCTGAGCAGGCAGATGCACTGATTAAGTGGTCAGCATGGCTGAGCCAGGCGACCCCGCTGGCGAGCAGTGCCCCAGGCACGCCGGTGTTGTCCGATAATAACGGTCATGACACTGGCCTGAGAGACGGAGACTATACAATTACGATGAATCTCTGGTGGGGAAATAACGGCACCAAGTTCAGACTGTACGAGGACGGCAAGCTGGTGAAAGAAGTATTACTGCCTGACCAATCCCCGTCTGCGCAATCCGTGAAGATTGACATTACCGGCAAGCCGAACGGAACTTACGTTTATACCGGTGAACTGATCAACTCGCTGGGCACAACGAAGAGTGCACCACTGACTGTGACTGTTACCGATGCTGCTCCGGGTCAAGCGGTATTGTCTAACGACAACTGGGATGGAGACGGCAGCTTTAACGTTACAATGAATCTGTGGTGGGGAACCAATGCTACCGAATACAAGCTTTACGAAAATGGAAAGTTGATTGACACGCAATCGCTTCAGGCCCGTACACCTGGTGCCCAGTCGGCAGTAACGGCCATTTCCGGCAAAGCGGCTGGCACTTACGAATACGAAGCGGTGCTGAGCAACGCTGCGGGTGAAACCCGGACCGTGAAGATGACTGTAAAGGTACGGAAATAAGTACGGGAGACAGCTTGCGGAGCTAAACTGAATTTACGCTCCACAGCCCGAGGAGACGGTTTAACCGTTTCATCGGGCTTTTTTACAGGTGCAGGTGTTCAAACGGGGTTATGTGCAGTATTTGTCCAATCTCGATTGAATGCTTTTTAACACTTCTATGGGCATTTCCCTAACCTTCATATCTTCACCCAGGAAAAGCCGTTTATTAATTAACCCAAATCATATATAGTGTATGTCCATCTTTGTACTCTTCATCAGCAAATATACCGTTAAAGCGTTGATTAAGGGTATTTTCTCTTGTTAGATTGTAAAGCAGTGCAAAAGCAAGTTTAGGGTCTCCAGTAATGTAACCCTCAAATTCAGTCCTAATTTTATTGAAAGCATCACCATTATAAACCCATTGTTCTGCCTCACGCAAAGTATCAAAATTGATCATTTCTTTAAACCAGCGTATATCTTTTTTGTGCGTTCTTTGATTTTCATCTCTTATGAAATGAGAAGAATATTCCTCTCTGTTTTCTTCTGTGTTCAAGTTATAGCCTCCTTGCCGAATAGAAGTGATTTATAGAGTGCCAATTAAAGTGTTTTACGGTACTAAGCATGAAACCGACACTAACCCGCCAGCACGTGGGCTATCAATGCTAAAATTGATACCTACGGTGTCACCTGATTGAAGGTGCGCAGTACCCCCAAAGCTGCTAGGGTAAGTCGTTATACTTCCGTGAATTGATAGGTGGATGGCTGTGTGTGAGGTGGGTAAATATTTGGGCCATTTATAAAACTTGTAAGTCCGGCAGCAGAGGTTACAGAACCATTAACTGCTTTAACTGTAACAGTTGGCCCAAAAGCAGCTATTCCAGTGGGTGAAAGCACTAATGCCCAAGATAAGGTGTTTGTAATCGACATTTGTGAAATGAAATTTGTGAGTCCAAGAGAGCCCCATGTACTCGCACCACAAGATTTGATTTCAGTTGTATTGAAGCTTTGTGGAAATAGGAGATCGCCTTCTGGACTTAAACTATCTAGATCAGGATTCAACAATTCAAAGTGTGTGCCAGTTTGTTCATCGGATTCTGCTGCAGCTATTAGGTCAAATGAAGAAAAAACAAGTACCAGTGTTAAAAGTATTGAAGTTAAAGATTTTGCCAACTTCATGTTTCACATCCAATAAAAATTAATATAACCATGATATGTAAATATCATTTCATATTTTAACTAGATTTACAATATAAATGAATAGAAATAGGAAATTTGTCATAGAAAAATTAGATTGAGCTAATAGCGTGTATAAATATGTTATTTAACCAATTTACATAAAAGCTTGATTTGTTTTTATCGCGAGTCATAGTACTGTTGCGCAGTACGAAGATACTGTGTATTAAAGAAAGAGTGCTTATTCAATTAACAGGAAACGATAATTCAACAACGGCGGCAGTCTAATGCTTTATTATCAATAATATATGAAGCTCAAAACTTATAGAAGGAAAATAAAAGAACCTGACCAAAAGGCCAGGTTCTTTCTTATTGCATATGTACAGGAGCGGTGATATAATCAGCCTACCTTTATTTATTCATAAAAAATTGGTCATAAAAATCTCATCTTATATTTTAATTTATCACGCAGAAATGCTCTTGTCAAATATTTTTTTCTCAAATCAAATGTTAGGGGAGATATGGAATGCCTTTTTTGGTTCTCGGCTTTGCGGAAATGGATGATACGCAGCTTAGTCTCGTTGGCGGAAAAGCATTGAATCTGGCCAGATTATCCAGAGCTGAAGGGATACTGGTGCCCGATGGCTTCTGTGTGACCACCGACGGCTTCCGGCAGGCTGTTGCGCATAACCTGACTTACCAGAGTCTGCTGGAACAGTTGAAGACACTAACAGCCGAAGACCGGCAACAGATCGCTGAGATCAGCGGGAAAATCCGCCAGCACATTCTGGCTGTGAAAATGCCTGCGGACATTGCCTCGGCTGTCACTCAATATCTCTCCGTGCTGGGAGAGGAGCATGCCTATGCGGTCCGCTCCAGTGCAACCGCTGAAGATCTGCCGCATGCCTCCTTTGCCGGACAGCAGGACACTTATCTAAATATACGCGGGACGAAATCCATTTTGGAGCACATCAGCAAATGCTGGGCTTCGCTCTTTACAGACCGTGCAGTAATCTACCGGATACAAAATGGCTTTGACCATACTCAGGTGCTTTTGTCCGTTATCATCCAGCGGATGGTTACGCCGCAGGCTTCCGGAATCATGTTCACTGCAGATCCGGTTACCGGCAGCCGGAAGGTGGTATCCGTCGATGCCGGCTTTGGCCTGGGCGAAGCACTGGTTTCCGGCCTGGTATCTCCCGACAGCTACAAAGTCCGGGACGGGGTAATCATCAATAAACAAATAACCGCTAAACAGCTGGCTATGTATGGCCGCCAGGATGGCGGGACGTTTACATGCGAGCTTGACCCGGAACAGCAGACCACCCAGACGCTTAGCGATCTCCAGATTATAGCTTTGTCCTCTCTCGGAAGGCGGATTGAAGCCCGGTTCGGCTACCCTCAGGACATAGAATGGTGTCTGGCTGACGGCGTCTTTTATATTGTCCAGAGCCGGCCAATCACTACCTTATTTCCGGCCCCTGAAGCGGGAGACCAGGTGAACCGTGTCTACTTGTCCGTTGGCCACCAGCAGATGATGACGGATGCCATGAAGCCGCTCGGCTTGTCCTTTTACCTGCTGACAACACCTGCACCTATGCGTACCGCCGGCGGAAGACTGTTTGTCGATGTGACACCCCTTCTGGCATCACCGGACACCGGAACAGCTGTCGTTAACGCCCTCGGCAAATCCGATCCGCTGATTAAAAATGCCCTTATGTCCCTTGTAGAGCGCGGAGATTTCATCCAGCCTTCACTAGAGAACACGAAAGTTCCCTATTCACTGAAAAACAATGAAAATGCCGATCCCGGAGTGTTCAACGCACGGATCGAATTCGACCCGGCAATTGTACCTGCCTTAATCAAGCGTAATCAGGCATCCGTTGAAGAACTAAAGCTGCGTATCCGGACGCAAACCGGACCAGCTCTGTTTGATTTTATTATCGAGGATATGCAGGAATTGAAGAAGCTGCTCTTTGATCCGCAGAGCTCGGCCGTCATTATGACTGCTATGGATGCTTCCTCCTGGATCAATGACCGGATGAACGAATGGTTAGGTGATAAAAATGCTGCCGATGTGCTTTCTCAATCGGTAGCGGACAACGTCACTTCTGAAATGGGTCTGGCGCTGCTTGATGTTGCAGATGTTATCCGGCCACATCATGAAGTTATCCGGTATTTAGAGCATGTCGCACAGGACGACTTTTTGGATGAGCTAATGAAAATAGAAGGGGGCCAGGAAGCCGGCGATGCTATCCATTCCTATCTGGAGCAGTACGGAATGCGCTGCAGCGGAGAAATTGATCTGACCAGAACCCGTTGGAGCGAAAACCCGCTAATCCTTGTGCCGATGATTCTGAATCATATCAAGCATTTCAGCCGGGGCGCAAGCAGGCAGAAATTCGAACAGGGCCGGCAGGAAGCCGTAATTAAGGAGCGGGAGCTCCTGGAGCGCCTTGAGCAGCTTCCTGATGGCGTACAGAAAGCCGCAGAAACGAAACGGGTCATCCGCCTGCTCCGGGGCTTCATCGGTTACCGGGAGTATCCGAAATACGGAATGATTAGCCGCTACTTTATCTATAAGCAGGCCCTGCTTCGGGAAGCCGGACAGCTCGTTGAAGCTGGCATAATCAAGCAAACCGAGGATATCTACTATCTTACGTTTGAAGAACTGCGCGAAGCGGTCTGCACACGCCGGCTGGATTACGGGATGATTGAGAAACGAAGGGAAGACTACAGACTGTATGAAAAGCTTACTCCGCCGCGGGTCATTACCTCTGACGGCGAACGGATTAACGGTGACTATAAGCGCGATGATCTTCCGGCCGATGCCCTTGTCGGCCTCCCGGTTTCCTCCGGAGTCATTGAGGGCCGGGCACGCATCATCTTCAATATGGAGCATGCGGATCTCGAAGAGGGGGATATTCTGGTCACGCTGTTCACGGACCCCAGCTGGACACCCTTATTTGTATCCATTAAGGGCCTTGTTACCGAAGTCGGAGGACTGATGACTCATGGAGCTGTTATTGCCCGTGAATACGGCTTGCCTGCCGTTGTCGGTGTAGATCAGGCTACTAAGCGGATTAAAGACGGGCAGATGATTCGTGTACATGGAACAGAGGGGTATATTGAGTTATTGTAGTTTTTTCTTTTTGTGAATATCCTCTGTGCCGCACTCAAGGGCTGTCTCATAATAGTGGCACTTATGCTCAATGACTTCCATGGTTTTCTTCAATTCTTCCATCTGTGCTTCTACGGATGCCTTTCGTTCCAGGAACATATCATATCTTAGCTGCAGCGTTGCATCACCTTCTGAACACCACTCTATGAAATGTTTGATTTCCTTGATCGGCATTCCGGAAGCCTTCAGGCATTCAATGATCTTCAGCGCCTCGAGATCGGAATCTTTAAAAATCCGTTTGCCGCCGGTAGTGCGCTCTAAATGGGGCATAAGACCTTCTTTATCATAATACCGCAGGGTATGCGGGGTCAGATTGAAATGCTTCGCTGCTTCGTTAATGGTATAGGTTTTCATGTTCTGTCTCCTATGTTCAAATTACTTCTTGACTTAGAGTTAACTCTAAGTAATAACATAGGTTTTGTAAAGGCCGGATATGCCGGAAGCTTTTTATAAACGGTTATAGCCAAGGATCACAACTTAACATTTCAGGAGGTTCACACTTATGATTCTAGTTAATGCACGCGCCACATTCAATCCAGAAGGCCCGTTCAAGCTGACAACGATCGAGCGCCGCGAGCTTCAGCCGCATGATGTGCTTATTGAAATCAAATATGCAGGCATCTGCCACTCTGACATCCACACCGCCCGCGGAGAGTGGGGACCGGTCACATATCCGCTCGTACCAGGGCATGAAATTGCCGGGATTGTCAGCCAGATTGGAGCAGAAGTAACCAAATATGCAGTTGGCGACCGTGTAGGTGTAGGCTGTATGGTTGACTCCTGCGGAGAATGCAGCAGCTGCCATAAAGGGGAAGAGCAATATTGCCTGCACGGAAATACTGGCACTTATGGAGCTACTGACCGTTATGGTCACTATACCCAAGGCGGATATTCCACGCATATCGTCGTTACAGAAAGTTTTGTAGTCCGCATTCCGGACAACATTCCGCTGGATGCTGCAGCACCGCTGCTGTGTGCCGGAATTACCACCTACTCCCCGCTGCACCACTGGGAAGCCGGCCCTGGCAAAAAAGTAGCCGTAGTAGGACTGGGCGGGCTTGGACATATGGCAGTGAAGATCGCCCACGCTATGGGTGCTGAGGTTACCGTACTCTCACAATCCTTGAAGAAAAAAGAGGACGGCCTGCAGCTGGGAGCGGATCACTATTACGCTACCAGCGATCAGGAGACCTTCAAGCAGCTCGCCGGATCGTTCGACCTGATCATCAATACTGTAAGTGCACAGATTAATATTGATGCCTTCCTTTCACTGCTTGCGCTGGACGGAACTCTTGTCAATGTCGGTGCGCCTGCAGATCCGTTGGCGGTTAACGCATTCTCGCTGATTGGCCACCGCCGCTCGTTCGCCGGATCTATGATCGGCGGCATCCGTGAGACACAGGAAATGCTCGATTTCTGTGCAGAACACAACATTGCCTCCGAGATTGAGGTTATTTCCGCCAGCCAGATTGATGAAGCCTGGGAGCGTGTGCTTGCTTCTGATGTCCGCTACCGGTTCGTAATTGACATCAGCACAATGAACCAGGAATAATAATCAGCTTATCACAAGACACCTTCAGGTGAAGAGGCCTTGCCGCAGAGCAAGCACCTTCTCTCTTGAAGGTGTTTTTTATTATTGACCGATTCGGTTTACAGGAATATACTGGTGGCATAAACCGATTCGGTTGACGCTAAAGGATAGAGGTGACGATTTGGAAAAGTTCACAGGCCTGCCGGAGGAGAAGCAGAGCAAGATTATCAATGGAGCATTGGCATCCTTCAGCCAGAACGGTTACAAGAAAACATCGGTCAGTGACATTGCTGGCTCGGCCGGCATTTCCAAAGCGATGGTATTTCATTATTTTGGCACCAAAAAGGGATTGTATCTTTATCTGATCGGTTACTGCACCAGTCTGATTATGAACCAAATCCGGGAGAACTTCGACCACAGTGTCACGGACTTTTTTGACCGGATCACCATGACTGCCAGCATCAAAATATCGGCGATGGAGAAGCATCCGGCAAGCCTGTCTTTTTTGAGCAGTATCTATTTTGAACAGGACCCTGAAGTGAAGCAGGAGATCAAAGCCGCTCTGGCAACAGGAGAAGGCTTTAGAAGCAGTCTGGCGTATGACGGAATAGACCTTCATAAATTCAAGGAGGGCGTTGATCCGCAGCTGGTCATGAAGCTGCTGCAGAGGTATACGGAAGGGCATATCAATGAGCTGCCGAATCATGCTGCGGTAGACGTGGAAGTCATTAATAATGAGTTTCAAGCGTGTATCCGTCTGCTCAGAAATAATCTGTATAAAGAGGAATATCTCTGATTAGCTACCTTGGGGAGGGTGCCACTATGAGTGTCATTGAAATGAATCATCTGACTAAAAATTACGGCAAGTCACGCGGCATTAAGGACATTAACCTTAGTGTGGAGGAGGGGGAGATCTTCGGATTCATCGGACCTAACGGTGCCGGAAAATCAACAGCCATCCGCACACTGCTTGGACTGATCTATCCGACAAGCGGAAGTGCCGCTATTTTTGGCCGGAACTGCACGGAGCATCCCGAAATCCGCAAGGAGCTTGGCTATCTGCCGTCAGAGGTATTTTATTATGACAATATGAAGGTGATCGACCTGCTCAAATATTCAGCCAGCTTCTACAAAAAGGACTGCACGAAACGGATCCGGGAGCTGGCGGAGATCATGGACCTTGACCTGAAGAAGCGAATCGACGATCTGTCCTTCGGCAACAAAAAGAAGGTGGGCATTGTGCAGGGACTGCTCCATGAACCGAAGCTGATCATCCTGGATGAGCCTACAAGCGGGCTTGACCCGCTGATGCAGCAGAAGTTCTTTGATCTGTTGAGGGAAGAGAACCGTAAAGGGGCTACCGTCTTCTTCTCCTCACACATCCTCAGCGAGGTCCAGAAAATGTGCAGCCGGGTAGCCTTCATCAAAGAAGGGGAAATCATCAAGCTGGAAAAAATGAGCACCCTGCACGAGAACAATTACAAACGGATCAATATCGAAGGGGTCTCAACCATCAGTAAGGAAGCTTTCGATATCAGCGGTGTGAGCAGGCTGGAGGTTAATGGAACTGCGGCATCCTTTATTTTCAAAGGGAACATCAACACCATTATGCAGAGGCTATCAGAAACAGAGCTGCGTAACATCTCCATTGATGAACCCGACCTGGAGGAAATCTTCATGCATTATTATGTGAAGGAGGATTAGCGGCATGAATATGTATCTGCATGAGCTAAAAGCCCTCCGCAAATCAGGCGGAGGCTGGGCCTGTGCCATGATCGCACTCGCCGCGCTGTTTCTGTCCCTTTATCCCAGCATGGTGAGCGACTCAGCCAATTTCACCAGTCTGCTGGAAGGCTATCCCACCTCTGTAAGAGCCATGCTTGGCATTAATCTGGAGTATATAACCTCAATACTGGGCTTCTATTCAATGGTGTTCGCTTATATTGCATTATGCGGAGGTGTTCAGGCTATGCACCTTGGAGCTTCTATACTTTCCAAGGAAGCACGGGAGCGTACGGCAGATTTCCTCCTCGTCAAGCCTGTCTCACGGGCAAGGATTGTCAGCGCCAAGCTGCTCGCAGCCTTAACGGTGATCCTGGTCACCGATCTTGTTTTCTTCTTAGTAACAGCGATTATAGCCGGTGCCGTGGCCACTGCAAATTATAGTCTTCCTCTGTTCCTCATGCTCAACCTGCCCTTGCTGTTTATTCAGCTTATTTTTCTGGCGGTGGGCCTGGCTGCTTCCGTGTTTTTCAGCAGGCTAAAAAATGTGCTGCCTCTTACGCTGGGCGTCGTTTTCGGGCTGTATATGGCCGGTGCCCTGCTTGCTGCGGGATCAGAGGGGGATATAGCACGCTATCTCTCTCCGTTCCAGTATTTTGACAGTATCTATATCATCGAGAATAACGCCTTTGAGCTGAAGTACCTGATTGCCGGCACGCTTATTGTTGCAGCTGCGGTATCCGTAAGTTACCAGGTGTATATCAAAAAAGACGTCCATGCAGTGTAATTGGGCGGATAATGGATTCAACGCCAAGGAGGACAGTATATGAATATGTTCTGCAGAGAGCTTACGGCGGGCCGTAAAGCATTAATCATCTGGAGTATATGTATGCTATTGCTAGTCGTCAGCGGTATGGGCAAATACACCGCCTATTCCTCGGGAGGAGCAGGCAGTGACATCTTTAACCAGATGCCGTCTTCCGTAAAGGCATTGCTAGGAATCGGCACATTGGATGTTACGGTCATGAGCGGATTTTATGCCATGCTGTTTCTGTATATTGAGCTGACTGCCGCTATACACGCTGTTCTGTTGGGAAGCAGCATCATCGCCAAGGAGGAAAAGGAGAAGACCGCCGAGTTCCTGATTGCCAAGCCGGTCTCACGGTCAGCCATAGTGACCGCCAAGCTTCTTGCTGCCCTGGTTCAGATTGTGGTTCTTAATCTTGTAACTTTGATTTCCTCAATCATAATGGTTTCTGCGTATAACAAGGGCACGGAGATTTCGGGTGAAATCGTCCTGTTCCTGATCAGCATGTTCATCGTACAGCTGCTCTTTCTCACGCTTGGCGCTTTGCTTGCAGCCGGAATAAGCAATCCGAAATCTTCGGGTGCAGCTGCTGCGGGTATATTGGTTGCCTCCTTTATCATATCCAAAATAACAGATCTGGCAGATCAGCTGTCTGTGCTGAATGTACTGTCACCCTTCAAATATTTCAGCTATAACCGGATTGTGGAGGGGGACGGGCTAAACGCCGTGATTCTGCTCCTGTCTGTCCTGCTGGCCGCAGGATTGGCGGCATCGGCTTATTACGTGTACGGAAGGCGCGAGCTTAAGCTTTAAGGTTAACGAAATCTTTTGGCATAAATACTATAATCGAACCGAAGGTGCAGTTCGGGCTTGTCAGCCTGAATTGCACTTTTTCTATGTAAATCAGAATATTGATGTAAGTATTATTGACACTTAAATCCGGTTCTACTAGGATAAATATAAGTTAATTTTGCCTATATTCCAGCAAGATACAGTATGTTTTCACCGGATTCACACAGCTTAAATAAGGAGGGGCCAACTGATGCAGCCGCGCGTTCAGAACAGTCTCAGGGAAAAGGTTGTATTTTCCCGGCAATATCCCGTCATCCTGGGCGATACCGTCGGAGTCACCTCAACTTATCAAAGACTGCACGCCCATGATGCGCTTGAGATCAATATGATTAAATCAGGGACCGGGTATTACATGATCAACGGGGAGCGGTATGATTTCCGGGAGGGGGACATTCTGCTGATTAACTCCAATGATCTGCACTGTGCTTATGAAACCGGAAATCTGATTATGCAGGTCATTACGTTCGATGCTGCCTGGTTCATGGGCATGGTGCGCTGTGATCCGGATGTGCTGGCCCCCTTTAAGGATATAGGCTTGCATTTCAGCAATCTGCTGGACCGGGAGAACGAGCAGATCGGCTCTCTGCGCGCACTGCTGCTGCAGATTCAGGAGGAGCATGAGACAGAAAGCAGGTCTTACACCTCGGTTGTGTATGCCCTTCTGCTGCAATTTTTTGTTTATGTGAACCGCTACTTCCGCATGGACTCCTTGCAACCCGGCAAATCGACAGTAACTACCACCCAGCTCGAAAAAGTCTGGCAGGTCACCCGCATCATGGAGGAGCAGCCTGCCTACCCCTGGACGCTTGAAGAGCTCGCGGCCCTTGTCTATTTAAGCCCTTCACGCTTCAGTGATATCTTCCGCCGCACAGCCGGCATGTCCCCGCTGCTGTATTTAATCCAATTGCGCCTGGAGAACGCCTATACCCTGTTACAGACCACGGACCGTAAAATCCTCGATATCGCCATGGAATGCGGTTTCCGCACCTTATCCAATTTCAACCGGCTGTTTAAACGGCATATTGGAACAGAGCCGCGGAACGTCCGCACACAGAAAACCCTACCCGACAGTAAGATAGTATCAGTATTTGAGCGATTAGGCGGAGTGCCTGAAACAGAATAGGGTTATGATCAAGTCAGTAAATATAACAGCATTAGTTATTAGGATTAACAAGAAGTATATGGAAAAGGAGGTTAAAATGCAGAAGATCGCCTATCACATTAAGACAAAAGAGGAGACCCGGAAGCCAAATGCCTTCAAACGCTTTGCCCGGCAGTGGGATCTTCAGCTGATGGTGCTGCCGGCCTTATTCTTTATTCTTGTATTCAGTTACATTCCGATGTACGGTGTACTGATGGCATTTCAGGATTACAACCTGTTCAAGGGGTTTACAGGCAGTCCCTGGGTAGGGCTCAAGCATTTTGAAATGTTTTTTGCCGCACCTGAATTCTGGACAGTCATGCGCAATACGATTGTAATCAGTCTACTTAAGCTGCTGGTCGGCTTTCCGGCACCGATTCTGCTGGCATTGATGCTGAATGAGGTCCGCAGCAGAGTGTTCAAAAGAACTGTGCAGACCATCAGCTATCTGCCGCATTTTCTGTCCTGGGTCATTGTCTCCGGCTTCGTAATGTCCATGCTCTCCACAGAGAACGGCAGTGTGAACATGCTGCTCCAGCAGCTGAATCTGATCAAGGACCCGGTTAACTTCCTGTCACTGCCGGAATATTTCTGGACCATCCTCGTCACAACCGGAGTTTGGAAGGAAATCGGCTTTTCCTCCATCGTCTACCTCGCAGCAATTGCCGGAATTGATCCGCATATGCACGAGGCGGCTTCAATAGATGGTGCAGGCAAGCTGAGACAGATGTTTTCCATTACACTGCCGTCCATTTTGCCGGTCATTATCGTCTTTCTGATTCTTGCAATCGGCAATCTGCTCAGCGCTGGCTTTGAGGACATTCTGCTCCTCGGCGCAAATCCCGTGCTGCGCGATGTGGGCGATGTCCTCGACACCTATGTATACCGGATCGGTATCCAGAACAACCGTTACTCTTATGCTACGGCAGCCGGCCTGTTCAAATCGCTGATCGGCGTGTTCCTCCTGATCGGGGCGAACTATGCCGCACGCAAATCCGGAAACAGCCTATGGTGAAGCATGAAAGGGGGCAGATATAGATGAAGCTGTCAGGAGGGGACCGGGTACTCGTAACGGTGATCTACATTTTACTAGCAATACTAGCCTTTCTGTCCTTTTATCCTTTCTGGAACGCAACAGTTATTTCCTTTAACAACGGTACCGATACAATGCGCGGCGGAGTTACTTTTTGGCCGAGACAGTTTTCACTTGAGAATTATTCGGTGGTATTCCAGGACAGCCGTCTGATTAACGGCTTCGTGATCTCCGTATTGCGGACCGTAATCGGTACCTTCGCCTCGATTGCCGCCACTGCAATTTTTGCTTATGGTATGAGCAAATCGGAGCTGATGGGGCGCAAGTTTTATATGGTTTTCTGTATCATCACGATGTATTTCAGCGGCGGACTGATTCCGAGCTTTCTGCTGATCCGCGAACTGGGCATGTTCAACTCCTTCTGGGTTATGGTTATCCCCGGGCTGATCAGTGTCTGGAACATGATTATTTTCCGGACCTTCTTCAAAGGCATACCGGCAGGGCTGGAGGAATCCGCGCGGATTGACGGCTGTTCCAACTGGGGAGTGCTGATTCGTATTGTGCTTCCGTTATCAGGCCCGGTACTCGCTACCTTGTCGCTGTTTACCGCTGTCTATCACTGGAATGACTGGTTCACACCCAGCATCTACCTCAGCAATGTCGATTTAATGCCGATTCAGACCAAGCTGCAGCAGATCCTCAACTCTAACATCATGTCTGAACAGATGGCCCAGCTGGACGCGGCTGCACAGAGCCGGATGAATAAAATGCGCGCTGTCACAACCAAATCCTTGTCCATGGCTACAATGATGGTCGCAACCATTCCGATTCTATGTGTGTATCCTTTCCTGCAAAAGTACTTTGTTAAAGGCGTTATGGTCGGTTCACTAAAAGAATAAAGGAACTCAAGGGGGAATTAACCAATGATCTCAGGCAAAACAAAGGTGTCCGCTTTGGCGGCTGTTCTTAGTCTTATGATTGGTATAACTGGCTGTACAGGCGGCAACAACAGTCCTTCAAATCCTTCCAATTCCGCAAACAACGCTAATGCATCAGAAAGTAACAATCCGGATGCTGCCGGAGGCGGGGGATATGTGCTTGGTGAGCAACCGCTGGAATTCTCCTTCTATGGCCATTATGACTGGTATACAATGCCTAACTGGGGTGAGGATCTCTCCTCCAAATGGATTAAGGATAATAAAAAGGTGAATGTCTTGCCTGTCAGCTCTGGAGGCAATGCCAAGCAAAAGCTCAGCACCATGATCGTCTCCGGTGAGCTGCCGGATGTCATCTGGATGGAACGCGGAGCGGATGTGGAGCAGCTGCGGGCTGCCGGAGCACTGGTACCGTTTGATGATTATCTCGACAAATACCCGAATCTGAAGGAATGGGCAGGCGAAGAGACGCTTGATATGCTGCGCTCCTCCGACGGCAAGCTATACCAGTTCCCAAACTGGTACACCACTCAGCCGAATGGAAATACCGGTTATCTGGTTAACAAAAAAATCTATAATGAGCTGGGCACACCGCCGCTGGAGACTACCGACGATCTGTATGCCTACCTGAAGCTGGTCAAGGAGAAGTACCCTGACGTGGTTCCGTTTGAGGTCGGACAAGGCGCAGAAGGCATTGATGTCCTGTCGTCAGCCTTTGCCGAGAACCGTCCTTATGTGTACAGCGCCCTCAGTATGATGGCGATTCCAAACGGCAATGAAATGACTTCCGTATTCAAAGACGATGCGTTCCGTTCCTCGCTGGTGTATGCGAATCAGCTGTACCGGGATAAACTGATCAGCCAGGATGCATTCACCCAGAATCTTGAGCAGGTGGAGCAGAAGATCATTACCGGCAACATTGCGGTATACGCCGCTTCCAGTCCAACTGAATACGGTGCAATCGGCAACTCGCTGCTGAAGGAGCAGGACCCGGAAGCCGGCTACATCATGGTCTGGCCGATTCATAAGGCCGGCCTGGATAAGAACAAGATCTTCCCGGGTGCGTATAATCAGCTTGGCTGGAACGTGAGTGTCATTACCACCGCGGCCAAAGACCCGGAAGCTGTTTTTGCTTTCCTCGACTGGTTCACCGGACCGGAAGGCCAGCGGATTATTATGTGGGGACCTGAAGGCAAGTACTGGGACGGAACAGATGAAGAAGGGGCTCCGCTGTTCACTGAGGCTTTCACAACGGATACAAAAGGCCGCGATGAGCTGATGAACGCTACAGTCAATCTGCAATGGAACGGCAACACGGTGTATGTAGACAAATCCAAGATGAAATTCGAATCCACGCTGCCGGAAGACCAGAAGAGCTGGGAAACCAAATGGCAGTCCGAGATTACGTGGAAAACGCAATATGATACAACCGAATTCGTAAACCTGGCTCCGGCAGGCGACTCCCAGGAAGGGATCATCTCGCAAAGCGTTGGCGAAATTTACGAAAAAGCCAGAGCGCAGGCTGTGCTAAATGCCAAAAATGAGGCTGAGGTACTGGCCATTCTGGATAAGGCTGAAGCGGATGCCCAGCAGGTTGGATACAGTGAGCTGCTCAAATATAAAACGGAAAAATGGCAGGAGAACCGCAGCAAATTAGGAAAATAAACTGATCTACAGGAGCGGGAGACTGTGAACTATTACTTGGGCGTTGACGGCGGAGGCAGCAAAACACTGGCCGTCATATCCGATGCCGCGGGCCGGATTGCCGGACGCGGCGCAAGCGGATGCGGTAACCATCAGACAGGGGCCGCAAGGGCCGAGGTCAACATCCGGGAAGCGGTGGATGAAGCTCTCCTCCAAGCGGGCCTCCGCAAAGAGCAAGTCACCTATTCAGTATTCGGACTCGCTGGAGCTGACCGGGAAGCTGACTTTAAAATTCTGCGTCCGATGATAGCGGGAATGGGCTTGGAACCCCATTCTATCGTATGCGATACCGTTATCGGCCTTCGGGCCGGGACCCGGCAGTCCTACGGCGCCGTGGTGATCTGCGGGACCGGAACCAACTGCTACGGTATCAACCGCAGCGGGCAGGAGCTGCAGGTTGGCGGCTTCGGGTATACGTTCGGCGATTTCGGCGGAGGCTCGGATCTGGCAGTGGAAGCCTTCCGCAGCGTGATCCGCGCCTGGGAAGGACGCGGCCGGCCTACCCGGCTGGCCCAGGCAGTCTTGGGCAAACTTGGCTACGCTTCTGAAGAAGCGATGTTTCATTATTATCTCGATCACGGACTGCGTGTACCGCATGAGATCGCCAAGCTGATCTTCGAGGTCGCTGCAGTGGATGAAACCGCGCGTAATATTCTGCAAAAGCAAGGAGAGGAGCTGGGGCTTGCAGCCAGTGCGGTGATCAGCAGGCTCGGTATGCAGAAGGAGACCTTCGATCTGGTGCTGGCCGGCAGCATTTTGACCCGCGGGGAGAGTAGGTATGTAGTCCCTTATATTGCAGAGACAGTATCCCTTGTTGCTCCCGGCTGTACCCTGCAAATGCTGACACAAGAGCCGGTAGCAGGAGCGCTGCTAATAGCAATGGAGAAATCAGGGATTCAGGTGGAGGAAGCGGTCTATGAGCAGTTACAACATACCTTATCCGTAAAGGCGGCGAATGCAGTATGGCAGAGCGACTGAAAGTGGCGGTAATCGGGGGAGGCTCCTCCTATACTCCGGAATTAATTGAGGGGTTCATCCTGAACTACGCTACTTTTCCGGTAACAGAAATTGTTCTCGTTGATATACAGGAGGGCTTTCACAAGCTGTCCATCGTCGGGGAGCTGGCCCGGCGGATGATTGCCAGATCCGGGCTGCCGATTGAGCTTAGTCTCACTCTGGACCGGTGCTCGGCACTTACGGATGCCAGCTTTGTCACTACGCAGATGCGTGTCGGCAGGCTCGAAGCCCGCGGCTGGGATGAGACCATTCCGCTGAAATACGGGATGATCGGTCAGGAAACGACCGGCCCGGGAGGGATGATGAAGGCGCTGCGCACCATTCCGGTACTGCTGGAAGTCGCCAGGGACATGGAGCAGCTCTGTCCGGATGCCTGGTTGCTTAACTTTACGAATCCCGCAGGTATGGTAACCGAAGCCATTCACAAGCATTCCCGCATCAAATCCATCGGCCTGTGCAATTCTCCTATAGCCGCCTATAAGTGGCTGTCGGAGCTGTACCAGGTGCCGATTGAGCGGATATACTGTGAATTTGCCGGCCTGAACCATTTGCACTGGATCAGCACCATTACTATTGACGGGGAATCCAAGCTGCCTGAGCTGCTGGCGAACCGGGACGGCTATTCTGCCCGCAATGTTCCGCAGTATGATTGGAATGCGACGCTGCTGTCAGCGCTTAAGGCGATTCCTTCCTATTATCTGAAGTATTTCTATCTGCACCGCGAAATTCTGGCGGAGCAGCAGGAAGCTGCAGCCCGGGGAGAGACACGGGCCGAAACCGTGCAGCGCCTTGAGGATGAGCTGTTCGAGCTGTACAAGGACGAGGAGCTGGCCGAAAAGCCGAAGCAGCTGGAGCAGCGGGGTGGAGCCTATTATTCAGAAGCCGCAGTCCGGCTGATGAATTCGCTCTATAATGATTCCGGTGATATTCAGACTCTGAATGTACCTAATCAGGGCATTCTCGGATTCCTTCCGGACGATGCCTGCATTGAGGTCAATTGCAAAGTGCATAAGAATGGACCAGTTGCCATGCCGGTTACTGTCGTACCGGAAGCGGCCAAGGGTCTGATTCATGCGGTCAAAACCTATGAAGGGCTGGCCATTGAAGCTGCTGTCAGCGGAAGCCGCGCTACCGCCTTGCTGGCGCTTGCCCATCATCCGCTCGTGCCTTCAGTCAATGCTGCAGAGGCGATGCTGGATGAGATGCTGGAGCAGAATAAGGCGTATCTTCCAGGGTTCTATACATGAAACCATCCGGAACAGCATCCCTGACACTGGAACAAAAAATTGCCCGGATGTGCGTCACCGGTCTGCCAGCCAAGCAAGCAGACCTGCAGACTGAGGTAAGGCTTAAAGCCTTGCCTGCGGGCGGAATGGGGTTATTTCCGCACAACATAGAGCACGAAGACCAGCTGCGCTGTCTTATCCGGGGTATGAAAGACACTGCCGGGAGGCTGGGGCTTGGTTCCCTCTACTATCTCTCTATTGATGAAGAGGGGGGAAGCCTAGCCAACCTCAAGGCGTTTTACCCGCATGTGCCGGGCAACCGGGCGGTTGGCCTGACCAGAGATCCCGCAGCCGCCTTTCTGCAGGGCCGACTCATCGGCAGCCAGCTGGCCGCACTGGGCATCCCGATGAGCTGGGCACCGGTGCTGGATGTGAATACGAATATCTTGAATCCCGTAGTCGGTGTCCGCTCTTATGGTGAAGAGCCGGCTATGGTAGCAGAGCTTGGCACCGCATTTATCAAGGGGATGCATGAAGCAGGCATAGCCGTTACTGCCAAGCATTTTCCCGGCCACGGACAGGTGGATGGCGATTCACATCTCGAGCTTCCGGCATGCGGGCTGACCCTGGAGGAGCTAAAGAGCGGACCTCTTATTCCGTTCAAGGCTGCCATAGCCGCAGACTGCGACGCAATCATGATGGCGCATATCGTCTTCCCGGAAATCCCGCAGGCTGTAGGCCTCCCGGCCTCTCTAAGTCCTTACTTTGTTACAGACCTGCTGCGTAATGAGCTGGGTTTCCAGGGTATCATCTGCACAGATGATGTAGAGATGGGAGCTATCCGGAACACCTTTGAGCCGGAGCTGATCGGCGAGCTGGCCGTCACTGCCGGCAATGACATGCTCCTGATGTGTCATACGCCTGAATTCCAGAACCGGGTCATCCGGGGGATTGGGGATGCAGTCCACAAAGGCCGGATAGCCGAGGCCAGAATTGATGAATCTCTGCAGCGGATTGACCGGCTTCAGGAGCGAATGCAGCTGCACAGCAGGCACGCGTCTCCGGTGCCGCGTGCAGAGTGGGACAGCAGGACAGCTGAGCTGACCCGCGCAACAGTGAAGCTGCAGCGCGATCCCCGGCAGCAGCTGCCGCTCTCCCCAGAGCTGCGGTACCTGCTGCTGCTGCCGCAGCCGGAGAGGTTAACCCTGGCGGATAACACTGACAGCAAGGAGCTTGAGCTGGGGGCGCTTCTGGCAGACCGGGGATTTAATCTTTCAGTTCAGTATATTCACAACAATCCTGCTTCCGGTATGATTAATGAGATCATAGCCGGGCTTGAGGAATACGACACAGTCATCTTTGGCACCTGGAATGCCCATATTTTCAGCGGACAGCTGGATTTGGCCGGAGCCATTAACCGCAAAAAGCCGCTAATTGCCGCCGTTCTCCGCAATCCGTATGACGCTGGACGGTTGCCGTCCTCTGCGTCTGTCATCCTGGTCTGCGGAACCTCTTTTTATTCGTTGGAGTCGCTGGCCGATGTCCTGACAAATGGAACAACACTATAACCCGAGAACAAAGGAGCTGTAGCTCATCAATGGATGCTGCAAAAGACCAAACGCTTCGTATCCGCCATAAGGTCGGACAGATGTTCATGTGCGGATTTATGGACACATCCCCGAACAAGGATATTTTGACACTGATTCAGGAATATCGCATTGGCGGCATTATCTATTTCCGGCGCAATATAGGAACTGTTGAGCAGGTTTATGCCTGTTCAGCGGCGCTGCAGCGGGCTGCAGCCGAGCCCCTGCTGATCGCCATCGATCAGGAAGGGGGCATGGTTGCCCGGATTGAGGACGGGGTCACGCTGATGCCCGGCAATATGGCACTGGGGGCGACCCGCAATCCGGAAGGAGTCCGGCAGGCTGCGGCAATTGCCGGAGCAGAGCTGCGCCATCTGGGGATTAATATGAACTTTGCGCCATGTGTCGATGTGAACAACAATCCGGCCAACCCTGTCATTGGCGTGCGTTCCTACGGCGAATCCCCGCTGCTGGTCAGCGAAATGGGCAGCGCAGCCGCAGCAGGCTATCAGGAAGCGGGCGTGGCGGCGACGATCAAGCATTTTCCGGGACACGGGGATACGGATACGGATTCCCATCTGGCGCTTCCTGCAATCAGCCACAACCGTGAACGCCTGGCAGCGATTGAATTACTTCCATTTCAGCAGATCATTCAAGCAGGTGTCGATGCAGTCATGACTGCACATGTCGTGTTCAAGGCTTATGAAGACGAGGTTATACCAGCCACGCTTTCAGAGAATATTCTAACAGGACTGCTGCGCAGGGAGCTTAACTTCGATGGCGTTATTGTAACCGACTGTCTGGAGATGAATGCGATCTCACAGACCGTCGGAGTGGGACCGGGAGCCGTACAGGCGGTGAAAGCCGGGGCCGATCTGATCCTGGTCAGTCATACATTTAACTGGCAGGTAGAAGCAATAGAAGCTGTAATACAGGCGGTTATGCGGGGAGAGATTTCTGAGGAGCGAATCGATGCATCAGTGCAACGGCTGGCCCAGCTCAAAGCAAAGCGGGGGATTACCAAGACAGAGCCGAAAGCCTTCGCAGAGATACAGCAGCGTTTGGCTTCCGAAGGATCTCTGGATACAGCGCGTTCACTCAGCGAACAGAGCATTACCTTATTATGTGACGACGGCCAGCTTCCGCTGGAAGATGCTGATGATATCTATGTGATCTGGCCGGAGGTCCGGGTCAATCATGAAGTGATCGAAGCACTGCAGGAGGAGATAACCCTCGGTAACGCGCTCAAGCCCTATTTCGGCAATGTCAGTGAGCGGATCATTGACGTTGACCCTTCGGCTGAGGAGATCGCATTGGTGCTGGAGGAGAGCCGCTCTTTTACTCAGATTGTGGCAGCGACCTACAACGCTGATTTTTCGCCCGGTCAACGCCAGATTCTGCAGGAGCTTACAGCACGGACAGGAAGCAGGCTGATCGTTGTGGCAGTGCGTAACCCGTATGATTTTACCGCTGTATCCGGTATACGTACCTATATCGCTTCTTATGAGAACAAACCTCTGGCGATGCAATCTGTGGCCAAGGTGCTGGCAGGACAAAGCTTCACCCGCGGTGTACTTCCGGTAACGGTTGGAGCATTTGCTTACGGGGCAGGAATTACCGGCTGATTGATCAGCAGAGACGGATTCTTTGCGCTGCCGGGCGGTTAAGAGCAGCCTTCGGGCTGCTCTTAAATCTTTCACAATTTGACCATTCAATTAATTGACCACAGGAAATTATAGCTTTATAATGGTTTTATTTGGAAGATAAGGAGAGGGGATCGAATGGTCGAATTAGACTTGGCAAACCTTGATGACGTCGACGCGTTAGCGCAAATGTTGAAGCTTACTTTTTCTAATGATGATTGGCAGCCCATGATCCGCATTGCAGACAGGCTCTATGAAATAGCATTAAATAAATATCTTTTATTTGAGAAGGAAGAATATACTTTTTTATCATCAAGACCTTTGATTTATTACTTAGGTTACTCGCAATTGTGTAAGGGGATTGCTCTTCAGAAATTAAGAAGATATGAAGAGGCCAGGATGTGTATCAGCAAATACGAGGATCTATCCTGTTTCAAAGGACAAGCCGAAAAAGACAAATACATAATAGAAGACTTCCAGAAATATGCAGTTGGAAACTCGTTTACCTTGGATTTGCTGGAGGGGAAGGAGAGCCAACTTCCCGGTTACATTACATATCTGAAGCACAATAATAACGAAATATTTGCCGGGATGATTACTGTATTTGAAGCAGCACTCAAAAACAACTTCAACATAGATTGGGTGTTAAACGAACTGCAGGATGACTTAATCGTTTTGCAGGAGAGCAGCAACATAGCAAGAGTAAGATACTATACAGAATATTTGTACTTATACTCACTCTATGAGTACAAAAGGGAAAATTACTATTTTGCAGTACAAAAGAACTTGGAAGCTTTGGCAGTATGTAGTACACTTGGAGATAATAGAGCATTCAAAAAAATGGTAGCCTTATTTGAGTGCTTTAGACATTATGCTTCTGAGGAACAAGAGCAATCGTTCAAAATGCAGTTAAAAACGATACTGGAGGCGATGTTAGAAGATGAAAAAGACATTTCTTTGCGTCTTATTTACAGCGGCAATTATCAGTAGTTTTAGTGCATCTGCTTTTGCAGAAGACCGGCAGCAGGCGGTAAACCCCAATCTTTCAGCACCTGTTATAACCCCGTTAAATCATGGAGTAGATTATTAACTATTTTTACATAATAGAATCATAAGAGAACGGAATGACTGCTTGTACAAAGCAATCATTCCGTTTTTTCATGTCCGAAATCACTCCGGTCACCGTCCGCCAGGGTAACGTTGTTGATCATCGCCGGCCTGAGGTAGCTGGGATGTACAGGCTCTGGATAACTGTGCTACTAATGCTGCCTTTATACCCTGGAGAAACTTAGGGTGCTTGCCCATGCGGCGAAAAGACTGGATAATTGTCTGTACGGCTGGCTTTTTTCTCGGCTTGCACTTTTTGTTCAGGATGGAGTCACTGTCGTATACTTCTGTAGCAAGCTGTGTGCAGGGTCACTGATTATCCCCTGGGTGACATCGGTGTCTCAAGTGAGGCGCCTTAATAGGGGATACGCTTTCTCTGCTGGGGACGGTTTCCATGGCCCTTTACATGCTCGCCGGCCAAGTTGTAAGCAGCAAGATCCCCTCCAATCTGTACAGTGTGATTGTGTTTTTTCTGGGAGGAAGTGTGCTGCTTGTCTACGTGCTGGCCAGTAAACTACAGTTGACAGGCTACCGACCTGCTGACTGGACTTATTTTGTCCTGCTTGCTGTTATACCGACGCTCTTCAGGCATTTTCTGTTTAATCTGCTGCTGAAGTCGAACGGCGCAACCACAGTATCCGTGGGTGTGATCGGCGAACCGGTGTTTGCTATCATTCTCACTTATCTGGTTCTGGGTGAAACTCTGTCCGCCGCGCAGCTATCAGGAGGAATGTTCACGGTGGCAGGCATCGCTCTGTATTTTCGTACAAAACTTACCCAGGCAAAATAATGATAAAAGGAGCACAGCAATGATCTATCTGAGGAGCTTCAAGCTGTCTGATCATATCAGCCGAAATCCTAACATTTACCCCGATCATGTCTTCAAGCATAAGGCCGGGGAGGTTTTATTGTTTGACAAGGTAACCGTGTTGTACGGCAATAACGGCAGCGGTAAATCCACCCTCCTCAATGTCATTGCCAACAAGCTGGGAATTTCGGGGGCTGAGCCGATGACAAGCTATGGTTACAGCCTGTTTGTTAAGGAATTCCTTGATTTGAGCAGCTGCCAGCTTGGCTATGACAAGCAGGAGCGGGAATTGCAGCAGCTTCCGGAAGGAAGCCGTTATATAAAATCCGAGGATATTTTGTATGAGATCAAGAAGATACAGCAGGCCTCCGTTCTGCGCGAAGGGTTAATGCATGAGAAGAAGAAGAACGGGATGAGCAAGACGGAGGCGGAGCAATATGAAGGTTCATATGCGTTTCAGCAGAAGGTGAAGAACATCCAATTCTCCCAGGAAAAATACTCAAACGGGGAAACCTCAATGCAATTTTTTGAGGAATGTTTGCTGCCCGGTCAATTGTATCTGCTGGACGAGCCGGAAACGTCACTTTCTCCCGCTAATCAGATCAAGCTGGCCGAACAGATCAACGAGCTGGCCCGTTATTTGGACAGCCAGTTTATTATTGCTACGCATTCTCCGTTTGTTTTAGGCACGCTGCAGGCTAAAATCTACAATCTGGATGCTAATCCGCTGCAAACGGCCGAATGGTACGAGCTGGATAATGTACGGTTTTTCCACCGTTTTTTTGACAAGCATAAGCACTGGTTTGAATGAATGCGTCCGATTGCGGGATTTTTTGTGTCCGGCCGGGCTTCTATAACTTTAGAAAAGAAAGGAGTGCAGAGATGTCTCTAAACACCCTGCGGCCCGCTATCTTGCTCGGTGTGCTTCTCCTGTGCGGGTGCTCATCTGTCCCGAAGGAGACGCTGCCGGACGAAGCCAACGCCTACTATGTAGCTGTCGGCGGGGATGACCATAACCCCGGAACCATAGATTCCCCTTGGGAGACCCTTCAGTATGCTGCAGACCATGCTGTTCCGGGAAGCTATATCTATATCAGGGCCGGGGTGTATAACCAGAAGCTGCATATCACGGAGGGTGGATCGGAGACAGCCGGACCTGTCACTTTCTCAGGCTATCCAGGAGAAGCAGCCGTTTTGGACGGTGAAGGTCTGTCTGTTGACGGACTAGAGGGACTCGTTGAAATCGATCATGCCAGCTATGTGACGATTCAGGGACTCGAAATCCGCAACTACCAAACAGCGGCGAGAGACGAAGTTCCTGTCGCCATTTATGTACACGGGTCCGGAAAATATATTTCACTGCTTAACAACCGTATTCACTCTATTGCGAATACAGCCACACCTGCAGGAGAGGACCTTTCCGGCAGAGATGCCCACGGCATTGCCGTATATGGGACAGAAGCGGATGAGCCGCTTGGTGAGCTTAAGATTGACGGCAACGAGGTGTACGATCTGGTGCTCGGTTCAAGCGAGGCACTGGTCGTGAACGGCAATGTGGACACTTTTGAAATAACCGACAACAGGGTTCATGACAATGACAACATCGGGATCGATATCATCGGGTATGAGGGAACAGCAGGTGACGATGCAGTAGACCAGGCGCGGAACGGAACGGTCAGAGGGAATATTGTATCCGGCATATCTTCCAATAATAATCCGTCATATGGTGCTTCCTTACCTAATAACAGCTATTCAGCTGGCGGAATATACATAGATGGGGGCAGGTCCATTCTTGTCGAGCAGAACCGCGTATACGATAATGACATCGGTATAGAGCTTGCATCCGAGCATAAGGGAAAGCTCACCAGTAATATAACCGTCCGGGATAACCTGGTCTACCGCAACCGGTTGACCGGCATAGCCATGGGCGGTTATGACGAAGAGCGTGGAGGCACAAGTGACAGTCAGGTGGTGTCCAACACCCTTTACCAGAATGATCTGCTGGGCGGCGGCAACGGGCAATTGTACCTGCAGGCTAATTTGAGCAGAAATGTCATTAGCGGCAATATCATCGTAGCCGGCGATACCGGTGTTCTAATGAGCAATGATTACACAAGTAATATAGATAATACAATTGACAATAATCTTTATTTTGCAGAAGCAGAAGCGGACGAAGCCGTCTGGGTTTGGAAAAAGAGGGAATTTACCGGCTTCAGCGCCTACCAGCGCGGAACGGGGAATGACCAGGGCTCCAGGTTCGCTGATCCGAAGTTTGCGGACGCCAGCCGGGACGATTTCCGTTTGGAGCCGGATTCGCCGGATGTAAATGGAGACTCACCCGGCGCAAAAACGGATTAATTACTGTTTTTTGTTTGCAAATTACTGGTGTTCTGGCTATAATTCATTGATTGCAAACTAACGAAATTATTGAAGGAGTTGTGCATGTATGAGTTCTTCCCAATTTAAAGAAACCCCGCACATCAAGCCAAATGGAGCAGAAATTGCCGAGACGATTCTACTGCCGGGAGATCCGCTGCGTGCAAAATTTATTGCCGAGACCTATCTGGAGAATCCGGTACAATTCAACGAAGTCCGTGGAATGCTCGGATATACCGGGACCTATAAAGGCAAAAAAATCTCTGTAATGGGTACAGGGATGGGCGTTCCGAGTATCGGTATTTATTCATGGGAGTTAATCAATGTATTCGGTGTTAAGAACCTGATCCGTATCGGCTCGGCCGGTGCGTTACAGGACAACCTGAATCTGTATGACATCGTCTTTGGGATGGGGGCATCGACCAACTCAAACTACGCATCCCAATTTAATCTGCCGGGACAATATGCCGTTACTGCTTCCTATGAATTGTTAGAAAAGGCCAAGAAAACGGCTGATGCACAGGGACAGAAGGTTCATATCGGCAATATTCTGACCAGCGACACTTTCTATAATGCGGACAAGTCTGCCGCAGCAAAGTGGAAGGATATGGGGGTTCTTTGTATTGAGATGGAAGCAGCAGCGCTGTACTTAAATGCTGCCCAAGCCGGCGTTAACGCCCTGTGCATCCTGACGATCAGTGACCACATTTTCCGCGCAGAGGAAACAACCTCTGAAGAACGCCAGACTTCCTTCACCAAAATGATGGAAATTGCACTAGAGCTGGCTTAGATTCCATTTGAACCTGAAAACCCGCAATCATTATGATTACGGGTTTTTTTGTGCGCAAAAAGCAAGCTATGAATACGCCGTCTTTATTCAGATAAGAAGCGATCCTGGCGAAGGCACCTTCCAGATCAGTAGTCCAGCCAATAGCATAAACCGAATATATGATGTCAAAATAATCCTCGGGTAAGCCGCATGCCATATAATTGTTTGTCCTGGTGGGTTTTTACATCATAATACTATAGACCTAATAAAAACCGATTCTTTAGTCATACAATGTTTCAAAAGTACAATAAAATGTTACATAATTATAGTGTGAAACGTTACATCCATACATAAAGTAAGACTTATTACTTAGATAGATTGTGGGGGAATTTAATTGTCATTGATAGCCTTGGAAAAGAAAGATACTGTTATGGATGAGCTGGTTGTTAAGTCTATGGAAAACAATCTCGCAATCATACGATTTGATCTGGATCGGCGGGTAAAATACGTAAATGATTTATTTGCGCATACGATGGGGTACGAAGCAGATGAAATGCTGGGAATGCAGCATCGGGAATTGTGCTTCGACGAATTTGTAAACAGCCGTGATTATGAATTGTTTTGGAGCAACATTTTCAGTGGGGTAAGTTTCCAGAACAAAATTGAACGCAAGGCAAAAAACGGAAATACTGTATGGCTAGAGGCTACCTATATGCCTGTCTATGATGGAGCTAATCAGAAGATCATCGGGGTTGCCAAAATTGCTACAGACATTACCAGCCGCCAGAATAATATTTCGTCAATGGCGCAAGAATTAAAAACGATGTCTCATGCTCTGAATGAGCATTCTGAAATCGGTATAGAACGTAGTCGTGAATTGCTGTCCAGCTTCACGAACATTTCAGAAGTCTCAGCCCACAACAGTGCAACATTGACTCATTTACAGGAAAAGGCTGGTTCGATTCAAGCGGTGGTTGGAACGATTCGCGAAATTGCCTCCCAGACTCAGCTTCTTGCACTGAATGCCGCAATTGAAGCTGCACATGCAGGTGAATATGGCCGCGGTTTTGACGTTGTGGCCAAGGAAGTAAGGAAATTGTCCGTTAGGGTTGCAAACTCCATTAATGAGATTAGGGAAAGTATTGAAGGGATAACCAAAGAGATTAAGAACATTTCCGAGGGAACAAATAAAGTGGAAACATATCTTAAACACAACCAGCAGCAGATAGAGGTGGCCTTAAATGATTTTACTGCTATCGGTGCCTCTGCCCAGTTGCTTGATGCCAAGGCAAGACACGTAAGTGAAATTGTGTAGTCTTTCATTGTAATCAGCTGCCGGCGCAATAGATAAGTTTTCTTTACTTTCTCTCATGAGGACTATATAATAAAACCAATTGTATATCGCTTTAACCGGAGGAGCCTGCCAACAGCGGGCTCTTTTTGTGTCTTTTTATGGAAATAATTTACTTGAGGAGGGTTTCGAATGGAGATGATCAAGGAGAGTATTATGGTCTGTGTGCATTATGGCCCGCATGGACAGCGGTTAATTCAAAGAGGAAGCGAGCTGGCCAGGAAGCTTCAGGCTCCACTTGTTGTCCTTACTGTTGACTCCACCGGAGAGAATGAATACAACCCGGAGAACCAGCTGTATCTTTCAGGCTGGGAGAAGCAGACGAAGGATGCCGGGGGACTATTCCTGTACCGCAAATGCCACGGCAAAAAGACAGCACAGGTTATCGTAGAAACCGCCCGGGAGAACAAAGTGACCCAAATTGTGCTGGGACAGTCAAGTCAAACCCGGTGGCAGGAGATTACGCGCGGCAGCTTTATCAATGATTTGATGGAGCTGGTCGGCACGATTGATCTGCATATTGTTGCAGTTCAGCGATATCCCGAGTTGCTCGAGCAAACGCATGAACGCGGATTTACTGCGTATCTGGTCAAGAAAGGTGACCGTTACGTTCTTATGGAAGAGCCCGCCGGCAGCGAAGTAACGAAAGGCACCTTCTTCCGGGAATTTGATACCGATTTTAATACGGGTCTCTTTAAAATTGTGAACAATGGAGAGGCACAATACCTGAAAATCGTACAAAATGAATGGGTTAAGCCCCAGTGAGAACAATAGATGAGGAATAGAAAGGGGTACTAAGCCGTGCTGCACATTGTGATTCTGCTTCCATTTTTGCTGTCAGTATTAATGCTATTAATTAGACAAACTACGCGGTTCCATCCGGGATGGATTGTACTGCCTCTTCCGGTGGTTCTGTTCCTGTATTTCCTGTTGAAGATTACAGCGGTCAGAGCGGGAGAGCCTATTATCAACACGATCGCCTGGATGCCGTCCTTTGGCGTCGATATTACCCTGATTCTGGATGGCCTCAGCCTGATATTTGTCCTGCTGATTACCGGGATGGGGGCCCTTGTTGTTCTGTACTCCATTTATTATCTGGATAAACAGACCGAGGGGATCCGGCGGTTTTATGTGTATCTGCTTATGTTTATGGGTGCAATGCTGGGTGTTGTGCTGTCAGATAATCTGATCATCCTATACGGGTTCTGGGAACTCACTAGCATATCTTCATTTTTACTCATTGCCTTCTGGTACGGCCGGGAACGCTCCGGTTATGGTGCAGTGAAATCTATGCTGATCACGGTGTTCGGCGGGCTGGCCATGTTTGCCGGATTTAATCTGCTGTATGTTATGACTGGCACTTACAGTATCCGGGAGATAATCGGACTCGCGGGGACCTTGACAGATAACGCAATGTTTATTCCCGCCATGCTGCTCATTCTGCTGGGAGCCTTTACGAAATCCGCCCAGTTTCCTTTTCATATCTGGCTGCCGGACGCCATGGAAGCTCCGACTCCGGTAAGTGCATATCTTCATTCTGCGACAATGGTCAAAGCAGGAATTTACCTTGTGGCCCGGCTTACGCCTATTTTTGCGGGACAATCGGAGTGGTTCTGGCTGGTGTCTGTAACTGGACTGCTTACCCTTATCTATGGGTCATTTAAAGCTATACGGCAGACAGATCTCAAAGCCTTGCTGGCATACTCGACGATCAGCCAGCTGGGGTTGATCATGTCATTGCTTGGGTTCGGCTCTGCAGCCGGCTTTTTTGCCGGGAAGCAGGATGCGCTTTTTTATACAATGGCAACTTCAGCCGCCCTTTTTCACCTGATCAATCACGCCGTGTTCAAGGGCAGTCTGTTCATGGTGGTTGGCATCATTGACCATGAGTCGGGGACCCGGGATCTCCGCAAACTTGGCGGACTCATGTCTCTCATGCCGGTTACCTTCTCTGTTGCCCTGATGGGGGCGTTCTCCATGGCAGGATTGCCGCCGTTCAGCGGATTTCTCAGTAAAGAAATGTTCTTTACATCCGTACTGAATATCCGTGAGTTTGATATTCTGAACGCGGGATTCTGGTTGCAGCTCTTTGCTGTAATTGCCTGGCTCGCCAGCGTGTTCACCTTTGTATACAGCATGATTCTCGTCTTCAAAACCTTTGGCGGGAAGCTTCAAAAAGAGAAGCTGGACAAAGTTCCGCATGAAGCACCGCTTGGTCTTTTATTGTCCCCGGTGATTCTTGTTTCTTTAACACTTGTCCTCGCCTTTTTTCCGGACCTGGTCGCTGTCACGCTTATCGAACCGGCAATGGCATCCATTCACACCGGGCTTCTCGCTCCTGAGGTAGCCTTTGAGGTTTCGATTCATTTCTGGCATGGCTGGACACCGGAGATCTTCATGACTCTTGGTGTTATAGCTGCCGGCTTGCTGCTGTATAAAGGCTATACCCGGTTACGGGTGCTGGACCGCGAAACCAGAGGACGTAATACCCTTAACAGGGTGTATGATGCATCGCTCCAGCTATTGGAAATGGGATCAAGACGAATTACTAATGCATATATGACAGGCTCCAACCGTCATTACCTGCTGTATATCTTCAGCTTTATCATTATCTCTCTGCTTGCTGTCCTCCTGCGGGAACCGGGAATCAGCTTTGGCATGGCACAATATGCGGATTTGTCTTTTTACGAATTGGCCGTTATCGCAGTAATGCTTATGGCAGCCTTTGCGGTTCCTTTTGCCAAGTCACGGGTCAACGCCATTCTGTTTACCGGCGGAGTCGGATACATGGTGACACTGCTGTTTGTTCTTTTCCGGGCACCGGATCTTGCACTCACCCAAATGATTATTGAAACCGTGTCGGTGATCCTGTTCCTGTTATGTTTCCGGTATTTGCCCAAGCTGAAACAGCAGAAGGAAAGAGTAAGCTTTAAACTGCCAAATCTGATTATTGCTTTAGGTGTCGGTGTCACGGTAACGCTGGTTGCATTGGCGGCAATGGGCAGCAGTCCATTCGAACCTATCTCCGAGTTTTTCTTAAAGGAAAGCTATAACCTAGCAGGAGGGAAAAATGTTGTCAATGTCATCCTTGTAGATTTCCGCGGATTTGATACTCTGTTTGAAATCATGGTTCTTGGTATCGCTTCGCTGGGCATCTACGGTTTGATTAATCTGAGGATGGAAGAGGATCACATGCAGCAACGGCAGGGGGACGCCCGCCTGGCAGTTCCATTACGGAGTAACGATGTCATCCTGAAGACAATGTCCAAGGGGATTATCATTATTATTCTGGTTTTCTCTTTTTACCTGTTTTTTGCCGGACATAACCATCCGGGAGGAGGATTCATCGGGGCACTTATGACTTCGGCTGCGCTTGTACTGATGACGATTGCTTTTGGCATGGATCAAGTCCGCAAGGCATTTCCTGTGAATTACCGGTTGCTTACTGCAGCCGGACTCCTGCTGGCAATTCTGACGGCCTCAGGCTCATTCCTTTTTGGCGCTCCTTTTCTAAGTCATGCATTCGGCCATTTCCATCTGCCAATTCTTGGGGATGTCGAACTGGCGACTGCCGTTCTATTTGACCTCGGCGTCTATCTGGCAGTGGTAGGCGTGGCGATGAACATTATCTTAACGATCGGAGGGGATAAACGATGGAACTCGTAATGGCACTGGCCATAGGAATTCTCTTTACTATAGGAGTCTATCTGATTTTGTCAAAAACGCTGCTGCGAATCGTACTGGGAACTTCCCTGCTGACGCATGGTGTACATCTGCTGCTTCTGACCATGGCCGGACTCAAAAAGGGGGCAGCTCCCGTACTGGGAAAAGAGGATACTTATGTTGATCCTCTGCCGCAGGCTCTGATCCTGACCTCTATAGTGATCAGCTTTGGGGTAACGGCCTTTTATTTCGTACTTGCTTACCGTTCTTATCAGTCCCTGGGTACTGATGATATCGACAGTATCAAGGAGGTAAAGGAATGAACAATATGCTGGTGCTGCCGATTCTAATTCCCTTGAGTACAGCGGTTATACTGATTTTTTTCAAAGAGAAGATACGCCTTCAGCGTGGGATTAGTGTGGTTAGCGGTCTGCTTACGATCCTTGTTACAATGCTTCTGGTTACTCGTGTACATGCTGACGGCATCCTGACCTTACAGATGGGGGGCTGGGCTCCTCCTTACGGCATTATATTCGTAGGGGATATGTTCGCTTTATTACTTGTGATGATGGCTTCGCTCGCCAGCTTAGCCATATTGCTCTATTCCTTCAGCAGCATTGAAGAGAAGCGGGAAAAGTATTATTACTATACGTTTTTTCATTTCCTGCTGGTGGGGGTATACGGTTCGTTCCTCACAGGAGATATTTTCAATCTGTTTGTCTTCTTTGAGGTCATGCTGATTTCCTCTTATGCGCTCATTTCGCTGGGAGGGACCAAGCTTCAGCTAAGGGAAACGTCCAAATACCTGCTAATCAATATTGTATCCTCAACCTTGTTTGTAGCGGCAGTAGCCTATCTCTATGCTGCAGCAGGAACGCTCAACATGGCGCATTTGTCCCAGCGTATTTCTGAAGCCGGTCAAGGCGGCGTAATTAACGTTATATCCGTATTATTTTTAATTGTGTTTTCCCTGAAAGCCGGGCTGTTTCTGTTCTTTTGGCTTCCGGGATCGTACAGCGCACCTCCGCCGGCGATCAGAGCATTATTTGGTGCCCTGCTGACGAAAGTGGGACTATATGCGATCATCCGCACATTTACGCTGCTGTTTGTAAACGATATGGACCTTACTCATAACCTGATCGCCTGGATGGCAGCGGCTACCATGATTCTGGGGAGTCTCGGGGCAGTTGCTTACAAGGACATCCCGCGGATTTTTAATTACAATGTTATTATCAGTGTAGGTTTTGTGGCCTTTGGGCTTGCTGCCGGAACGCAGGATGCGCTGGACGGAGCTGTCTTCTATCTGCTTCACGACATACTGGCTAAAGCGCTCTTGTTCATCCTTGGCGGGCTGATTATAACCGCAGCGGGAACAGACCAGTTAAGCGGTATGGGTGGCATGATTAAGAAATATCCGCTCCTTGGCTGGATGTTCTTTATACTGGCTCTTGCCCTGGTCGGTATTCCGCCGCTAAGCGGTTTTGCCGGCAAGCTGTTAATTATCCGCGGGGCTTTGGATGCCGGTATGCTGACGCTGGCACTTGTAGGCCTCGGATCAAGCTTTATGGTGCTGTATTCCTTAATCAAGGTTTTCAGGCTGGCATTCTGGGGAAATGAACCAGGGATTAAACGGCCCGCAGTCAGCTTAAAAGGGGCTACGGCTGTTGCTGCCGGACTGCTGGTGCTTGTCATTGCGATGGGAATCGGGGCAGATCCTCTATATGCCTTTGTATCGCAGGCCGGTGATGTTCTGGCCTCACCTGCAGAGTACATTCAAGCCGTAATGATGAAGGAGTAGATGAGATGGCTTTACAATTCTTGTTTAACCTGTTAATTGCTTTTCTGTGGATGGCGATAAATAACAATAACACTGGCTCCAGTTTCATTATTGGTTATTTGCTCGGTATAGTATTGTTGCTGTTATTCAGGAAATCCAGACCACAGACCCGGCCGTTCTATATTAGACGTCTATGGTCCATAACGAAGCTTCTGCTGATCTTTATCCGTGAATTGACCATTTCCAATTTTGTGGTGATCGGTCATATTCTTCGTCCGAAGCTGGCCATTCGTCCCGGTATATTTGCTTATGAGACTGCCTTAACCTCGGAATGGGAAGTCACGCTGCTGTCCTGCCTGATTTGCTTGACCCCGGGAACGCTAACCCTTGATGTATCTGCCGATGGCAAAACATTATACATTCACGCCATTGATATTAAAGATGCAGAGGTGATGGCCAAGCAGATTAGAGACAATTTTGAACAAGTGATATTGGAGGTGACCCGCTGATGGTATCCGCGCTGTTAACTGCGTCATTGGTCATTCTGGGCTTGGCGATGCTGGCCTGCCTGTTCCGTCTTTTGAAAGGGCCTACCCGTTCAGACAGGGTTGCTGCACTGGATACGATCGGGATTGATGTACTGGCTATGATAACCGTCCTTTGTATGCTGCTGAATACTCAGGACTTTCTGGAGGTTATTCTGGTTATCGGTATTCTGACGTTTATAGGAACAACTGCACTCGCCAGATATATTGAACGGGGTGTCGTTGTAGAGGAAGGGGAGAGAAGGCATGACAGGTGAATTGTTCAGCTCGGTTCTGGTGGTGATTGGCGCTGTTTTCTGCGGCATCAGCGCTTTCGGATTAGTCCGGCTGCCCGATGTTTATCTGCGCTCGCATGCTGCTACCAAAAGTGCAACCTTCGGTGTATTGTGTTTGCTTGGTGGCGGATTTCTGTATTTTTGGTTTAAAGACGGAACGGTCAGCATAAAGCTGCTGCTCGCCATCTTGTTCGTTTTCATTACTTCGCCGGTGGCAGGCCATTTGAATGGCCGGGCTGCCTACCGTTCGGGCGTTCCATTGTGGAAGGGTAGCGTTCAAAATGAGTACCTTCCCAAAGTCGAAACGAGCCAGGATAAGCCTGCAAAATAATATCAAGCAGCAGAGTTCCTTTTGAAAAGCGGGGAGCCGCGTATTTGGGGAGAATCACGAGAACATCGGGTAGGACTATCTCTTGAAGTCCGCATCCGGCAGCTAGGAGGGATATGCTTGATTATTGCCACCCAGCCTTATTATAAAGTAGAACGGATCGTCACTGCAGACAATCTCGAGATAATCATCCACAGGCGCTCGTTATGTCTTTATTCAAACCGGATTGTTTCGGCTTACCGCGAGTTTCCAATTGACGAGATTTTTGATATATCATTCAAAGACCTCCGACAAGGCCATGGCGTACTCTATTTGCATACAAAGCACGGGGTCTATGCGTACACCATAGAATCAGATGCTGAATTCTTTATCTCTGAGGTAAAAAAACGGCTGCAGTCCTTTTAAGGAACTGTAGCCGTTTATTTGCATGAAGCTCTACTGCATCTAATCTTAAGCACCCGGTTTCTTGGAGTTCATGACATTTCCGCGTACCATATCTCCCCACTGATGCTGTTTGCCGCGCACTGCCTGAAAGAGACCTTTCAAACGCCAGGCTGTCATGAGCGGACGGAACCAAAAGGCCTCCGAGAGGGCATAGAAGAACAGCCGGAATAAATCGGCGACCTTATTATACCGTCCAACGCACCACTGCTCAAACAATACAGCCCCTACCGATAACAGCGAACCGTAGATCACCATCACCAGAAACAAAGCCAGACTGAGCTGCGTGTTGACCAATTGGAGTGACAACCCCAGCACCACGGTAAGTATTCCGAGCACCTCGACTACAGGGCCCAACAGTTCAACAAATACAAAGTACGGCATGGCGACCATTCCAATTCTACCGTAGTGCGGATTCAGAAGCATCACTTTGTGCTTCCACAGGCTTTCAAACAGGCCCCGGTGCCAGCGTGTACGCTGCCGGTGAAGAACCTTCACAGTCTCCGGCGCTTCCGTCCAGCAGACGGGATCCGGTACGTATACGATTCTCGCCTTGCTTTTCTTCTCCCTGATCCGCCGGTGCAGCCTGACAATCAGCTCCATGTCCTCACCAATCGTTCCCGGCTCATAGCCGCCGGCTTCAATAACCCAGTCTTTCTTGAATACGCCAAAAGCTCCTGAAACAATAAGCAGAATATTGAACCGGCTTAGGCCAACACGCCCCATTAAGAAAGCCCGTAAATATTCGATAACCTGCATAATAACCAGCGGTTTTCTGGAGAGCAGTACATTCTCGCTGCTGAGATGGCCGCTGTCGACATAGCTCCCGTTAGCAATGCCGACGCTGCCGCCGGTCGCCACAATCTCTTCTCCGGGGAGCGCATCCATCACAGGCTTCATCACCTTGATGAAGGCATCCGTATCGAGTACGGTATCGCCATCCAGCGAGGCGAAATACGGGTATTGGCATACATTGATACCTACGTTGAGGGCATCCGCTTTTCCGCCGTTTTCCTTGTCGACGAGTACCAGATTATGATGCTGGAGGGAGCGGTAGATGCCGCGGATAGGCTTGGTTTCCCGTCCGAGGCCTGACCACTGTACCTTGCTTTTGACTTCCACCATTTGAAATTCCGTTATTAAGCTTTGCGCCGTTGAATCCTTGGAGCCATCGTTAATGACAACAATTTCAAACTGCTTGTAATTGATCCCCAGGAGGGAGCGTACACTCCAGACTATATTTACTTCTTCGTTATAGGCAGGAACCAGAATGGATAGGGGAGGGGCCAGCTCACTGCTTAAAATCTTGTCATACTGGATCGGCTTGACATCCTTCTCCCGGAACAGCTTTACAGCTGCTATAATAAACAGCGAAATATAGACCAGCGTTATAAAAGCAACATAGAACACCAGCACGTAAGATAAACTATTCAGCACATTATATATAACTTCAATGGAAGACTCCTTCATACCGTTTCCTTTCCAGCGTTTCTTCCGCCATTTCTCTGGCAAAGCGGTCCGGGTGATGCAGAGCAGCGCTTCGCAGCTGTTCTCCTCCTGATTTGTAACGGGAAAGTGAATCACTGGCGGTCTGACGGACAAGATATGATTCATCGCCCAGGAATTCCAGCAGGATCGGAAGAAAATGCTCCTCGCGGATGCTTCCCATCAGCCGGGCCAGTGCCTGCCGCTCATTCCAGCTAATTCCGGTCTGTGTCCGAAGGAGCTCAAGCAGCTTGCTTTCACCTTCAGGACTGATGTATCCGAAGTTTGCTATCGCATTGACCGCACGCAGCCGAAGGTCAGGCTCCTCACTGCCAAGCAGTGACTCCAGATGGGACAGTACCAGAGCGGAGCGCTCATTACGCAGCCGAAGGGCATCCACCACAGCGCACTGTACTCTTAAGGGATACACATGAAATTCATTCAGAATGACCTCCTGCAAAGCGGATTGAAGCGGCAATATCAGCTGAAGCAGCTGAGAATCAGACAAGGAAGAAGCTTCAGTTTGTAGATAGGGGAGAACCTCCTTCATCTGAAGGCTGGCAAAAATCCGCAGGATCAGAAATCTCTCGGTATCTGAAGGCTTAGTTCTGCCCAGCAGTTCTGTTAGTTCTTCCCGCATAGTATCCATATGAAAGAGCTCCAGCTCCAGGAGTGCATTAACTCGCGTACTCCAGCGACGATTCTTCAGCTGTCTTGCATAGTAATCATGAAAATGGTTCCGTGCGTATTCGTAAATCAGGGCTCTTTCATGCTCTGTTCTGCTTATGGACAGGCGTACACGCAGCGCCTCGAAAACAGGCGAACGGCGGTCTTTGCGGACATTAAGGATGCGGGATGCTTCACCCGTCTCCAGAAACACCTGCAATGCAGAGTCCGTAGCCAGTAACCGCTGGAGACGGCGGTTATAACGGTCGGTATGTTTGTTATGAATTGCTTTGCGTGCGGACAAGTATATCAAGAGACTAACAAGCAGGATTAACAGCATGAGGCCTGTTATTTGAACAACCTGGAGTAGAAATACGAAACGGCCGTTCATCCGTTCATCCCCCGCAAAAGCCTGACAACGCGGGCTTCAAGCTCCACAAGACTGAAGGGTTTGGTCAAGTAATCATCCGTTCCGGCCTGAATCGCTTCCGCAATCTCACGTTCCTCATTGACACCGGTCAGCATCAGAATCGTATATTCGCCTCTCCCTGCACCGCTGCGCAGCTTGCGCAGAACCTCCATACCATTCATTCGCGGCATCATCCGGTCCAGAACCAGGAGATACCGCCCTCCCATGGAATGCCACGGATCACTGAAAAATTCTTCTCCGTCCTTGAATTTGCGGATCTCCATATTGTAGTTCCCGGAAAGATCGGAGAGCTGTTTGGCAAGCAGGTTGCGGATCAGATCATCATCGTCGATCACGGCAAGACGCAAAGGCTGTCCCTGCACGAGGCCTGATTGATTCTCAGTATACCGGGTGCAGATTCCTCCGCCGGCTGCCTTGGAGGCAGCAACAGCCATATCAGCCTGTTCAAGAATTCTTTCCCCGGGCATCTCGCTGCTGACTGCCGTCACACCGGCTGAGTATGTCGCAGCAAGCGCCAATTGCGGATTCATTTGATACTGGTATGAGGCAAACTGCTGGATCAGACGCTGAGCCTCATGCTCGGCCTCTTCTACGGTTAAGCCAGGCTGCAGCAGCAAAAAATGGTCTGCGTGTTCTCTTGCCCAAATATCCTGGTCCCGCAGACGAGAGCGAATAAAAGAAGAGAAGGAACGGAGCAGTTTATCCCCTTCATCATAGTTCCCCCCCTCATTCCATTTACGGAACTGATCAATATCCAGAACCGTCAGGCTAAGGGGTGAACCTGCAGCTGAAGAAGCACTGCGCCAGCGCCCCAGCTCTTGTCTGAAGAAACGGCTGTTATAAGCACCTGTCAGCTCATCAAGCATCAGCATGGAAGTCAGCCTTAGACGTCTGGAGAGCTGCCTGCCGATACGGGCTGCGAACTCATCAAGCTCAAACGGCTTGGCAATGAAATCATCCGCTCCCGAGGCATAGCTCCGCATCCGCGTTTCTTTGTTGTTCCCGGCACTCATAAGCACGGTAGGAATCAATCGTTCCTCGCAGCGGCTGCGAATGTTGTCCAGCAGTTCAAAACCGCTGCTGTTCTCCAGAACGATATCCAGAATGACACAATCCGGCTCCAGATCATAACACCATTCCAGTGCTTTGGAGGGCAGAGAGGTGGCCATAACCATCCAGCCATACGCTTCCAGTGTTTCTTTAAGCACTCTAAGCATGTCCGGGTCGTCGTCTATAATCACAATCAGGCTTTTTTTCGAGGGGGGCCCGGAGACTGTTGTATGAAGTATTGGTTCCGGCTGCTCCCCAGCTGTTCCGGCTGCCAAGGCACCCTCAGTCCCTTCACGGGGAAGAAGGGTATATAGCGGCTGGAGCAGCACTTTCAATTCTTCAGCCGACCATTCCTGTTCTGATCCATCCCGCAGCTGTCCGGTCAGGTTGTCTGCGGCAGCTGACCATTCAGAGAGCCCGATAGTCCCGGCGGTACCTTTAATAGAATGAATCAGACGATAGATTTCACCCTCAGGTGCAGAGGAGGCGGTTGCTAGAACCCCAAGTTTTTCTTGCATTTTCTTGAGAAACAATTGTTGAAACTTGTCCATGCGCAGGTTTGTTCTCCTCTCTTGTTTACTCTTTTTTGAAGAGTTCTTGGATCACATCATATGATTTCTTCAGTCTTTCCGTGGACTGCGGGAGATCCCAGGATTCCCACCTGTAACGGGACATGCTGCCGAGCTGGCCGCTATTATCAGTCTCGGGAAAAGAATCAGCGACCCGCAAGGTGCCGGAGGAGGTCCCCAATGGCGCAGCATTACCGTCAGCACCGGGTTTATACGTTATCACAGCTATATCTATACCATCAATAATGCTGCTGCTCTGCATGCCTCCGTTCCAGACATCTCCTTGAATCTCAAGCGTGCTGGGGTCCTTCACGTTAAGGAGGGACCAGGGCAACCGCAGCTCGATCATAGCCTTATCCGGGTTCACATAGAAATCAGCCAGTGAGTTATAATTCTCCGACTCAGGGTTCCCGTTGCCATGCATGAGCTTCCCGGTCTCGTAATAGGTAAAAGGCAATTCTTCCCCTGTGGAGGGAATGGTTGTTTTTCTATTCAGCGTGAGCCGGATAGGGTGGAAGCGGCCGCTGTTTTTTGCGATTGGGTAGGATAACGCTTCGGTAAGCTGGTCTCCGTACTGAAACTGGAACAAATCATAGTAGCTGTCCACGATGACCCGTGAGGAATCCTCTCCTTGAAGCTGAACCACGAAGTCTATGCCTTCCTGAGCCTTGACTCCGGTCTGGTTCGGCAGCTCCATATTGCCTTGCCCTTGAAGGGTATTAAATGCAATTAATGTATTCATCGCCTTAAAGGGACTGTTAGTATCCATGTTCTTGTAGTCCAGCCGCAAATAAAGATAACGTTCATCATGAGTGGCATATACCTTGCTTAATGTCCGCAGTTCATCCTGGCCGTCAGCGTCTGGCTGAAGCGGTCCTGATTCCTTATCGTAGAGAGGGGGAGTTTCACTTGCTTCCCAATCCTCTGTGCTGCCGTCCACACGGATTTCAAGCCTGTCGAAGCTCAGCAGGCCGAACTGCTGCTCGTTAGTCTGTGCATTGGACCAATAGGGCCGTCTGTCCGGGTTATCCAAATCCATCGTATTCCAGGTGCGCTTAAACCATTCATCCTGCCAAGTGAACACCAGTCCGCCCATCATGCCTGCGTAGATAATATCCTCATATAAGCCGGCATTGATCCTGCCTTGGTCTTCTTCGGAAAGGAAGCCCTGGTTCATACCGAAGGGGTTCTCATGCGTTAATCCTCTGGAGCTGGGCACACCGAACTCGGCAATGAGGACGGGCAGATTGTTGGCATTCTTGAGATCGTTCAGGTAAGCGGCATAATTATTCGGCTTTCCGCGCTGATCTTTGTATTCCAGATAAGCAGGCTCATAATTCATAAATTCCGGATAATAGGGATACACGTGATAGGAAGCGAACTGGCCGGTATAAATGTCCTCTTTTAAATGAATCACATTCGGGTTGACTGACACCATATCCTCTGTTTCGGAGGGCTCGGCCGGATGATCCAGGGGATCCGTCGTCACCCAGTTGGTGAAGCTGACAGGGCGCTGCCATTGATAATGTGCCATTTCATATTCCAGTGTATGGTCGAGCATTCCGGCCAGCCAGTTTTCAAAAGGGGCTGCGCTCTCCGTAAAAACATATTTTCCCGCATAATCACCGGTGCCTGCATTCACAAGGTTCGTCTGATTCACCACGCCAGGGTCCCATTCGATTCCCAGAATCCAGGCGGCCACATATGGAGAAATATCAGCCTTGTAGCTTCCGCTGGCATGTCCGGGCCGGGCAGGAATTTCCGCATTTCCATGAATCACATTAATAACGGTCTCGATATCCTGCATAAAAGGCTCCCGGTTGTCCGGTTGAAAGGCATCCATCGTGGAACTCAGCGTTTCTTCTTCAATCCATACACCCTGCATCACATATAGCTTCGACTCATGCGTGTCATTAAACCGTTTCAGGGCGTTATAAAAACCCGGAGGATGCAGTGTATAGACCCGTATTACGTTGGCGTTCATAGCTGAGATCATTTCCAGCCAGCGGTAGTATTCCTCCTCCGTAATTCCGCCTTCTCCGGGCCACGTTCCGGGCTTGGCCATCCCGATATTGACCCCTTTAATCTGCATATCCTTCCAGGCATTTTTTTCATAAACCTGGAGGCGGTTACCCGTAATTCGGGCTGTGTAGAAGGTGCCTGCACGCTCAAAAGGTGTAATTATATTTGTTATTTCCCCTCCAACCTCCATTTCAGTTGTTTTCCAGTCACGCAAAAGCACGAAGGTTGCAACGGCAATAAGCAGAAGGAGTGTCCCTGTCACTGCTAGTTTCTTCAATCCATCAAACCTCCAAATTTTAATCAATCAATATAAAACTAACATGTTAATACTTGGCCAGCAACAATAACACGATGAAAATCACCTTAAACCACGGCAGAAGACAACCAAAAAGCACCGGGTAGCTGTTCAGGCTCCCGGCGCTTTTTTTGGTAATTACAACTATTCTTCTAATTTCCAGATATTCCCGTCAGCCCGAAACGGAAGGCAGGAAAGTGCACCGAAGATTCCAATAACAAGAAACAGCAGAGCTGCACCCGAGCCTTTTCCGGCACCGACCAGTGCAACGTATACACTGTCCAAGGTTCTTACGGCCATAAACGGTTCAAACACTTTGTCTACCAGAAATCCGCCGCTGAGGTACCCCAATGGAATGGTGAAAAACTGTAAGGTGTTTCTGGCCGAATAGACACGCCCCTGCATCTCAATAGGGATTTTTGTACGAAATAGCACATCCATATTAGCGCTCATAACCGGGATAAAAATCCATCCAAGGACAGCACCCAGACACCACACAGGAGTACTTCTGCCGAAGGCAAGCATAAAATTCTCGGTACTCATGGAAAAAAGCAGGCAATTACAAATAACCCGAACCCGGCTCTTTGGCGGCGGCAGGATGGCAACGAGAATGCTTCCTGCCATCATGGCTATCCCGGTTACCGCATTGATCAGTCCAAGCGCGAACTCTCCGCCGCCGGCACGTGAAAGTATCATAGCGGGCAGGGCAGCATTGAAGATCGAGGCAGTAAAATTGATCACGGCCAAAAAAAGAATCAGATCCAGGATTCCGCGGTTGTCCATGAGATACTGCAGGCCGCTTTTGGCAGACTGTAATATCGTCATGCTTCCGGTACTGCTCCGGTTCTTGATTTGAGGAATTTTAACAAAGAATAATAACGCAACAAATGCTGTGGCAAAGGTAATGAGATCAAACAGGATTACAACTCTAATACTTGTAAATGAAAGCAGTGAAGTGGCGAATACAGGCGTTAATATAGTGACCAGCGAATTGGATAAGGAACGCATCCCGCTAACCTTCTGATAGTGCTTTTCCGGAATAAGACCAGATCACCAGTGCGAAGGCAGTCATTGCACTGCCCAGTGATGAAAATGACTGTGTCAGCCATAAAATCAGGAAGGTACGAAGCTCCCGGAAGGTGGTTTTGCATTTTTTTATCATGACTTTGCTCCTCTTTCAATTGAATTTTAATCATTCAATGAAAGTGCAAAGCCGAACGGACGAACTCAGATCCGCTCCGTGCAGTTTCGTCCGTTTCAGACTTTGCACGGAGCAATGCCTCTGCATAGCCGCATAAGGATATCCCTTCTTTTCCGTGTGAAGTTAAATTCACCCAAAAGTAAATTCTACTTCATTTTAACATGCGGGAACTTATTCACGTGTTGTTACTTTGCAGCAAGCGGCCACTTTGTATGGTCATTTTACAGCGACTCAATGCGGCTGCATCCTGAGTTCTTGAAACCGGATATTTTATATTGTCACTACACAAATTCCACATAAATTTAAAGTAAAGTATGAAGCAGTTAAACAAACGAAAACCTATGGAGGATACGTTATGAGAAAAGGAATAGTCATTGTCAGCTTGACAGTAGCGCTGAGTACAATCCTTGCAGGCTGCCAAATTGGCAATAAAGAGGCTGAACAGGGAGCAGAGAATACTGCCGTGACTTCCGCGGTATCTACACCTTGGATAGGTACGAAGAACACAACACGTATTAACACCTCTGACCCGATTGAAGCAGCTGTGCTGGTATCCCGGACCCTTTGGACGGCTGTATCCGGCAGTAACCGGCCTGCAAGTGTCGTGCTTACTGACGTCAGCAATTGGCAAATTGCTGCGGCAAGTACCGACCTTATACACCACCCAAGCAACGGACCTGTCCTTTTCTTTGAGAAAGACAAGGTTCCTGAAGCAACGCTCGAGGAATTACAACGTTTGAGGCCTAGGGGCGCAGAAGGAAATGATGGGATTCAGATCATTATCGTGGGGCCAGCTTCCGATGCAGTAGTCAAACAATTGGATACGCTAAATATGAAGCTGGATAAAATTGAAGGGGACGAGCCGGCTGCAGTTGCCGGGGCCATTGATGCTTACTATGCCAAGGTTGCTGGCGAACTCCCGCAAGCCGTAGTGATTGGATCGATGGATAGTCCGGAATACACGCTTCCTGCTGTTAACTGGATTGCTCATATGCCGGAACCTCTCCTGTACGTAACCAAGGATGAAGTTCCCGAGCTGACCGTTCAGGCATTGAACGAACGCGGAGGGAATGCAGTGATTTACCTTCTTGGACCGGAGTCAGCCGTTTCATCAGGAGTCGAAGAGCAACTGAAAGCTTATGGCTCAGTAACCCGAATCTCGGGGAAGGATCCGGCCACTAATGCTATCGCTTTTTCAAAATTCAAAGATGAAGCAACCGGATTCGGATGGGGAATAACGTCACCAGGACATAACCTGTCTTTCCTCCCTGCAGACTCTACACTGCTAGCGATTGCAGCGGCCCCGTTCTCACATCTTGGTAAACATGCTCCTCTGATTTTCACCAGCAAGGATCATATGCCGGAAGCGGTAATGGGATACACAGCTGAAATTCAGCCGAAGTTTAAGGATTCTCCGGCAGAAGGTCCGTATAACCACGCATGGATCACAGGGGATAACAACGCAATTACTGCTGAAGCACAAAGTGAAATCGATGATATGCTTGAGATTTCTCCCGCATCCGGAGATAACCCGCATTCAGGCCATTAATTTCAGGAATATATAAAAGGAGGATTTCATATGGACTGGTCTATACTTCTTGTACTGGTTTGTCCGATAATGATGATTGTAATGATGTTTACGATGAAAGGGGGACATTCTCACGGTTCCTCCGGCAAGCCGCTTGCTGCTGAAAGTGTTCAGGAACAGCTGACTGATCTGAAAGCAGAAAATGAAAGAATCCGTAAAGAAATACAAACCTTAAAAAAATAGAACCAGAGAATGCCGTAAGCGATATGCGCTTGCGGCATTCTAACGATAAGATAAAGCTGAAGGGGAGGGGATATCCAGTGTCTAAACTTAAGGTCTTAATTGTAGATGATGAATGGAATATGAGAAACCTGCTTCGGATCTACTTAATGAAAGAAGGCTTTGAAATTAAGGAAGCATCCACCGGGAAAGAAGCATTGGCTCTGGTCCATGCCCGTTTGTTTGACGTTATTGTTCTCGATGTGATGATGCCCGACATGGATGGTTGGCAGATTTGCAGGCAAATCAGAGAACGAGTGAATACGCCCATTTTATTTCTATCGGCTCGTACAGAAACCAGGGATAAGATCAAGGGTCTGGATATAGGAGCAGACGATTACTTAACCAAACCCTTTGATTCTGATGAATTACTGGCCCGATTGTTCTCTTTGATCCGCAGATCGGTCATGAACCAGACAATGCCTGTTCAACCTGCCCGTGGACTCACTTTTCCTGATCTGATTATCACACCTGAAGCCAGAGAAGTCAGAATTTGTGATCATCCAATCGAATTTACGCAAAAGGAGTTCGATCTTCTGGCCACTCTGGCGCAAAATATTCAGCGGGCCTTTACAAGAGAGGAGCTGGTGGAGCGCTTATGGGGATATGATTTTGAAGGAGAGATCCGGGTAGTAGACACGCATATCAAAAACATACGGGAGAAAATGCATAACTCCGGCCTGAAGTATAATCCGATCCAAACGGTATGGGGGGTTGGCTATAAATTTAACATATCTGGTGATACCAATGAAAAATAACCGTATCGGTTTTAAATTAGGATTCGTTATCATTACTCTGTTTCTGATTGTATTAGTATTTCTGGGCTTTACGGTAGACCGTTTATTTACGGGCTTTTATAGCGACCGGATGCGCACGGAGACGGAGGAACTGGCTTCCCACTTTGCAGTGATGGCCCATTCGGATAATACGTCTGATGAAACGATGAAAACCTTTGCTGAATTCTCTAATGTTAGTATTTTCAACGTCAAACCGGATGGGGAAGTCATTCTGCACTCGGGAACTCATGATTCTTCCGATCAGAAGATTATTCACAGCATCGACCTGGACAACATTTTTGCAGGAAAAAAAGTCAATTTCTTATATACCGAGCCTTCGGGAATTCGTTACTTTGTATCCGGCCAGCCTATTTATGAGAATGGGGCGGCTACCTCTGCACTATATGTAATGTCTTCTACCGAGAAAATGGAGCAGTCCTTAACGGCTGTCCGTAATCTGTTGATATTGTCAGGAATAGGCGCCTTTCTGTTGGCCCTTGGTATTACATGGATTATAGCTCAATATTTATCACGTCCACTACTCAAAATGCAGCAGGCTACCCGAAAAATCGCAGCAGGTGATCTGGAAACACGGCTTGATATCAACAGCAAAGATGAAATAGGCAGCCTGGCATATGCAATCAACGATCTCGCAGTGGATCTTCAGCGGTACAGGGATACCAGACAAGAGTTTTTCGCCAATATTTCTCATGAGCTGAGGACACCGATTACCTATCTGGAAGGTTATTCTCAGGTGCTCCGGCAGGAGCTTTATGAAACAGAAGAGGAAAAGAACAAGTACCTGGAAATCATCTATGATGAGGCATTACGGTTGCAGCATTTGGTGGAAGATCTGTTTGATCTGGCGAAGATGGAGGAAGGCAAGATCAGTCTCGATATGGACTGGGTGAATATGTCTGAAATGACGCAGCAAGCGATGCGAAAAGTAGAGCTCAAGGCAAAAGAAAAAAATCTCGGCCTGCTATACCATGAACAAGGAATGATAAAGGATATCCGTGCAGACAAAAAACGGATGGAGCAAATCCTAATCAATCTGTTGGAGAATGCAATCCGTTATACCGATAAAGGAAAAATCGAGATCTCCGTATCTTATCACAGCAGTGCTTTTGTGTTAGTCATCGAAGATACAGGGATTGGGATTCCGGATGATGAGCTTCCGTATATCTTTGAACGCTTTTACCGGGTTGAGAAGTCCAGGTCACGTCAATTTGGAGGAACGGGCTTAGGACTGTCTATAGTGAAAAAACTGGTAGAATTGCAGGGAGGACAGATTTCAGTATACAGTCAGTTAGGTAAAGGCACGCGATTCGAAATTAAGTTTGACTTTGACCGGCAGCCATGACGTCAGGAGGCAGGCTAATGAAAAAAATACAATGGCTCATAGCGGCTCTATTTATCGGTATGGGCTTAACGTGCATGACAATATCCGCAGTATCTTTTGAGAGCAATCCCTTAATCCAGATAAGCGGGATCATAAAGATGGCAGCCTGTATCCTTTTTATCGTATTCTTGAGTGCCGTTATTATGAGGGTCTATAAAGCCCGCAAAAAACATTGATATTAAATCAATGACAAAAACGTTACTTTTGATTCTATTAAATTTAAAAGGATTGACAGGCTGCCTACCATCTATTAAAGTGTTAATAGTTACAAAATATTAATAAGTTGCCGAATTTCAGCGTTGAAAACGGGGGAACCATTTTTTGGGTGAATTATTCTTGGATGAAAGGGAATATAGGGAACCTTTAACCGAATCCTCAGCTAACTCCGTAGGCATTGAAGGGAGAACAAGTTTCTGAAGAAAGTCATCGTATCCATGTTGGCAGCCTCATTTATATTTGCTTCTGCAGCACCAGGTACATACGCAAGCGAGGTAACGCTGGACAGTGTTGTGGATCAGGTCGTAGGAACCCCTTATCTTTATGGAGGAACCACAACTTCAGGCTTTGATTGTTCCGGATTTATTCTTTATGTACTTAAGAAGTTCAATGTGGATGACCTTCCGCGCACTTCTCAATCGCAGGCTAAAACCGGCATTCCTGTAGCCAAAGATGATCTGCGTGAGGGTGATCTTGTGTTTTTTAATACCGTTGGTTCCGGAGTTTCCCATGCGGGCATTTATGTAGGTGACAACAAGTTCGCTCACTCATCCAGCAGTAAGGGCGTAAGAATCAGCAGCTTGTCAGAATCGTATTATAAGGACCGGTATGTAACCGCTCGCCGTGTGGTCAGTGATAACAGCTATTCTGATATGGTGAGCCGTTAATGAAAGGTTCATATCCAACCGGAGTATAGAAGATCGTCTCTATTCAAGAGAGGCGGTCTTTTTTTGCGCAGGTGAATAAGCACTTGGATATAATGGAAAACTTTAAAAAGAACAAAAGCAGTAAGATCTGATTTTCCAGGAGGCTAAGATATGACAACTCAGGATCCGAAGGAGCTTCTAAAGAAAAAACATGAACTGGATGAGCAAAAAAGACAGTTCACCCATTTTGCACGCAGTGTCAGCGGGCACGGTGAGGTGGAAGCAGGCCAGGAATTCAGCCATGACCGTCCGACTGACGATCAAAACCGTATGAAATCGGTGGAGAACAGACAAGATTGATATTAGCGACGCTTCAGAAATAAGCCGATCCCTGGGGGATCGGCTTTATTTTGATTTTACATTATTTTTAAGTTGAGGCTGACCGGGAACGTAGTTTCACAAGAGTACAATTCCGAGATAAATACGTTGCATTGTTTCTCTTTACGAACGTCATTTGTAAAAGATAGTCACAGATACCCCTTATAAAATCAGGATATTTCTTTGGAATTAAAAGAATTTTCCTCTACACTTCTATTACAAGAAAAGATGTTGCAAATGTGTCGTCATCCAAACGTCTTCCGTGGGTCGGGCTGCTGGCTTTGGCCATGGCAGGATTCATTTGTATTCTTACGGAAAGCCTGCCAGATTGGTCACTCTCCATGCGGTTGGATCTCTTCTAGCTGCCATTCCTTTGACAACGGCTACCCGCGGGTGGAGACGCCGGCCGGTTATGCGCGGCGCATGGTGTCTGAATCGCAGAAAGGAAGAGCGATGGCCATAGCGATGGTTGGAACCCCGCTGGCATTGGCGCTGGGAGTTCCGCTTGGCACTTTTTTCGGTACTTATGCAGGGTGGCGTCTTATTTTCGGAGCTGTATCATTACTGGCTGCCCGAGACTTCATACGTAAGGCTCTTGGAATCAGCTCCCGGTGACACACCGGCGGCAATTAATCATACCGACACGGCTTCTCTTTTTTTCAACAAATGTTGGATTAAATAAAGTTAATTAACTCAAGGAGGACAACTTAATGTCACTACAAACGATTCAAGCAAAAATGGATTTGAAAGAACTGGTGGATGCAAATGCAACTCAAACCGATGAAAAGCGAATTTCCGATCAAATGCCATTATTTACGCCGGATGAGAAATTCAAGATCTATATGGGTGAGCAATTGGTATCTGATGTAACTCGAACTGCGCAATTGGAAAAGGATTTTAATGGTCATGTTGGCATTGTAAAAAGTTGTTTCTCCTTGAACGGGCAGCATGTTGTAAAATGCAGGGATTGGAGTTGCTGATGTCCGCAAACGCATGAATCAGATTACCGGAGCGGGATTGTCCATTCATTCCAAAGTTGGACAAGCAACGACGGTTACGATGTATCTGCCCATAGAATATTGATATAGAATTTACACTTGCAGAGGGAGACACCTATGTTTTGTACCGTCATCGTGGAAGATGAGCGACTTCTATAGAAGAGGCGAAGGGAACGTGGACGATTAATTGCTTCGGCAGGCTGGAAATCCGGCAGATGGCTGGAACGCTTGTGCGGTTCCCGACACGCAAGACCGAGGAGTTGTTCGCTTATCTCCTGTGTCATCCGGGAAAGGACATCAGCAAGTGGCGGCTGGGTGAATTGCTGTGGCCGGACATGGCCGAGGAACGGGTTACGCATAATTTACACAACACTGTCTACCGTTTAAAGAAAATATTGAAGGAACACGTAATCGGTATGGATGTTCTGAAAGCGGGCGAAGGCTACAGACTGGAGTCGGGGAGTATGACCTACGATGCCCTGTTGTTCGAAAGGTCTCCAGTAGATTACGGGGCTGGACTGCGGGAAATTAGTGAAGCGGGAAGGCTATGCTCCCTGTACCAAGGACCATTACTCGACGGCAAGCCGTATCTCTGGAAGGCACCGCTTGAATAGGCATTTGCCCGTAAGTATACCAGTATAATGCGTAGTTTGGTGGCATTAGACATAGCCAGGGAGGAATGGAAGAAGGCGGAACGGCGCTTGACTGACTATCTGACGATTTATCCGCTGCAGGAAGAGATGAACGAAATACTGATGCAGGTCTATGCCGACAATGGTGACACCGGGAAGCTGAGCAGGCATTACGCCGCGTTTAAACTGGCCTATCGGCAAGAATTGGGAGTGGAACTACCGCAAAAGCTACATGAGAAGGTAGTAAACTGGATCGAAAAAAACTAATGAGAAACATTAATTCAACAACAGCGGCGGTAGATCAAGACTTTGTTTATTGAGTCTTGATCTACCGCCGCTGCTTATAAAGAAGCACTTATCAGAAAAAGTCCCTTCAGGCAAAGGCCTGGCGATTATGTAATATATTTAAGTAAGTAAAAATTTTTGAAGACGCATTTCATTCTTAGCAACTTCAGCAGCGGCTTCTAAAGAAAGGATCTTTAACAGCATAGAATCCTGTCTTATATAACTAAGCACTATTTCACGACTCCGGTCAAAATCTGCAATGTACCTACTATGAATTTGCTCCAACCTCTGTCTGGCTAGTTCTGAAATCGTTACATAATCAAGTCTAAGTTGAGCTTGTAGAACCTTGTCATCTGAACTTATAACAGCCCAGGTGAATATGCGACCTTCCGCAATATCTCCAGAATTCTTTACATACACAACACCTGAATGTTCAGTTATAAATTTTGAAATCCTCTCTTCAAGCACCTGGTATTTTTTCTTGAGCTCTTCAACATGTTTCATTGAACACTCCTCTCTAACTTATAAATGGAAGAAGGGTGTTCCTTCGCCTTTTGCATTAGCACAGCGTACTGGAACACCCTAATTGATGGGAATTACATTAATAAGTTAATTTGAGCATACATCATTTAGAATCGATTGTATACTTTATCTCTTAATCAATTGGATAATCAGTCATAGGGGACTGCCCTTAAATTTCTCTCAATTCTAAACATATGGACAGCAGACAGATGATTTCATATAATTGATAGTGATTATCATTATCTTTAGACTTATTTTAGTCCATTAACACTACACGCGAGGTAGTGTTTTTTAAGTTAATCATCAGCGATTTGTGAACCTCCCCGGTTTACATAGAAGGGAGCTTTAACGCAATGTTAGCACAGGTAAAGAGCAGTTCCTTTCTTAACGGGATTTATTATGAAATTGCAGAAGCCTGGCAGGCTTCTGCTGTCCCCAAGTGGGCGGAAGGCCAGCCTTCGGAGCATCATACACTCCTATACATAGCCCGCGGAAAAGGAGAGCTGAACGTTAACGGGCAGGCGCTTAAGCTCGAACGCGATGCCCTCTACATGTATCCTCCGGAAACCAGCCTTAAGCTCACCGCCAGCAGTGGAGAGGAGCTGCAGCTATTCTGGATTGCTTTTGACATCTACAGGTTGTTAAAAAAGGACCAGAAATCCAGGGAATATCAGCGTGATGCCGGATTTCCCCTTCAGGGCTATTTCCGGGGCGGCAGCCGGTACAAGCAGCTGTTCAATCTTCTGGTTGCCGAAGGCCAGCTCTGGCGTATACAGAATCCGTTCCTCAGCCAGCAGTATCTGCATGATATGCTCGATGGATTTTTACGTTATGCCGAGCTTGCCTCAAACGATATAGATCTAAGAGTACAGCTGACTCTGGATTATCTGCAGAACCATTACCAGGAGGATATTAGAATCGACCAGCTGGCCGACATGGCCCAGCTTCATCCTTCTTATTATTTTCAGGTTTTTAAGCAGGCCATGGATAAATCACCGATTGCTTTTCTAATCCATCTGCGGGTGAACAGGGCGAAAGAAATGCTCTTATTAACAGATAAGCCTATAAAGGAAATCGCAGCGGAAGTAGGATACAAGGATGAATTCTATTTCAGCCGGGAGGATTTTCTGCTGGAGCAGCCGGACCTGATCCTGTGCAAGGATAATGTGCTGTTCAAAGCCAGGGAACATATCAACGATATAGCACCGGTAGTAGCTATTCCCTGGGTCAGCCAGGATATCTATACTCAGCTGCTGAAGATCGGGGAGTTTTTGAACCGAGAGGAGGAAGCGGTCAAATGGCTGGAATCTCATGAGCGTAAGGCTCAGAACCTGCGAAAGGCTCTGCGCTCGATAACCGGATCGGGAACGGTCGGAGTATGTGTCTGCCGTGAACATGAGCTGCGGATGTACGGGGCAAGGAATGTCGGACATGCCCTGTACCGATCCTTACAGCTTACTCCGCCCGAGCGGATACAGGCGCAGATGAATCTGCATCCGGCAGGTACCGGCTTCAACTGGACGGCGATTACTCCCGATGGGTTGAAGGACTATGACTGTGACTTCATCTTTTTTGCCGTGGAGACAGAAGGAGACAAGCGGCGCATTCATGAATGGCAGAAAAATAATCCGGCCTGGATGCAGCATTCGGCCATCCGCAGCAAACTTATAATAAGTGATGATGATTATCATAATCATGGAACTACAGAAATAGGAGGAGCCTTTCTGAGCGCAGCCCTATGAAATTACATTCAAGAATCTTAATCATTCTATGGTTTATTGCCGCCGCTGCCGGATTGGCAGTCTCCATCTTTCTGGCCGTTTCCTTCGGCGCCAAGGAATTAACGCTTCAGACGGTGTGGGCCGCGGTATTTCACTACGACACCACGCTAACCCCGCATCAGATCGTTCATGATCTTCGGCTGCCGCGGGTACTGGGAGCTGTCGTGACCGGGATGGCCTTTGCGGTAGCCGGAACAGTGATGCAGGGAGTAACACGCAATCCGCTGGCCGACAGCGGGATCCTGGGCGTAAATGCCGGTTCTGCTTTTGCCGTAGCGCTATGCTTTGCCATTGTTCCGGGGATGTCATATTGGGGACTTATTCTGTTTTCCTTTGCAGGTGCCGCCCTGGCTACAGTATTCATTGTGCTGCTTGGTGCTTCCACACCAGGAGGGCTGACCTCCTTAAGGCTGACGATTGCCGGTGCTGTCGTTGCAGCCATTCTTCACTCGCTCAGTACAGGAATCGCGATTTATTTTGATCTGAGCCAGGATTTGGCCTTCTGGTATGCCGGGGGTGTCGCCGGTGTGAGCTGGGAGCATCTGCAGATTCTTACACCTGTCGTGATAGCAACAGTCCTGTGGGCTACTGTCATGGGCCGGCCTATTACCTTTATGTCTCTTGGGGAGGAAACAGCGGTTAATCTGGGCGTACATACAAACCGTATCCGCATCCTCGGTTTAACTGCGGCCGTGATTCTGGCAGGTTCCTCCGTGGCAGTTGCCGGCTCCATCCCTTTTGTCGGATTGGTTGTGCCGCATATTGCCCGGCGCCTGCTTGGCGTCGATTACCGGATCATCATCCCGTTTTCCGCATTGCTTGGGGCAATTCTGCTGGTCTGGGCTGACTTTGCCTCACGGATGGTTAATCCGCCGCAGGAATTCGCCATCGGGGCTATGGTTGCCATGGTCGGAGTTCCCTTCTTCCTGTATATTGCCCGTAAAGAAGGGAGGGACCTATAAGATGAACCTGAACATTGCTCTATTGGAGAAAAAAAGGGCCCGGCGTGCTCTGACCGTTAGTGCGGCTCTGCTACTGCTGGCGATATCCGTGATATTGATCAGCCTGAACACCGGCTCTATCTCACTGGCTCCGCTGACTGTATGGAAAACACTGTTCGGTTACGGCACAAGCGAAGAGCAGATGATCCTGTTTGATTACCGGATGCCGCGAATCATCGTGACGATGCTGGCCGGCATCGGGCTTGGTGTATCAGGGGCCGTATTTCAAGGCTCAACACGGAATTCACTGGCTGATCCCGGCATACTTGGAATCAATACGGGAGCTGCACTCGGACTGATTATTTTTGTATCCTTTTTCCGCTCAATGGAAGGTCCTATGGCTGTGCTGATCCCGCTGTTCACCTTTATCGGAGGTGTTCTGAGTGCACTGATTATCTTTCTGTTCGCTTATGACCGGCACAGGGGAATCCTGCCAATAAGGCTGATCCTCGTAGGAATTGCCGTCGCTGCAGGAATAAGTGCTGTTACATTGCTGTTATCCTTGAAGCTCGATGAGGAGACTTATGCCTTTACTGCACGCTGGCTTGCCGGAAGTGTATGGGGCAGGGACTGGATTCATGTATGGGCGCTGCTGCCATGGATTACTGTGCTTGTACCGGTCATCTACAGCCGGTCAAAGGCGCTGGATATCTTCGTGCTTGGCGATGAAATAGCCTATAGTGTCGGGAGCCATGTGACCCGTGAAAGGCTTGCGCTGCTGGGTATGGCTGTTGCACTGTCATGTGCAAGCGTCTCCGTGGCAGGAGGGATCGGATTTATTGGGCTGGTCGCGCCTCATATTGCCAGACGGCTGGCAGGACCGCAGCACCGCTATTTTTTACCGGTCGCAGCACTGCTTGGTCTGCTTATCCTGGTCACTGCTGATACAGTCGGCCGCTCGATTTTCCGTCCTAATGCGATTCCGGCAGGTGTCGTTGTGGCGGCGATCGGCGGACCTTACTTCTTGTATCTTTTGTTCAAATCAAAAAGCTGATTTACTACATTCATAAACTACTCGGGGGTATAGAATTCATATGAAAAAGATAACCTTAATGCTCGTGTCCATACTTTTGCTTGCTGTACTTTCCGCTTGCGGGCAATCTAACGATACTGTAAATTCCTCTGCGGCGGCTTCACCGTCTGCTGAAGCATCTGCGGCACCAACGGAAGCTGCCGAATCTGCAGCAGATATTATTGCCCACGATCCAAATGCCAAGATTGCTTCGATGTCGATTCATATCACTAACAATCTGCTGGCTTTGGGGATTACTCCTGCAGGTTCCGTCGTAGGCGGGGATGTGAAGGATTTCCTGCCGCATGTGGCTGACCGGCTGCAGGGAGTAGCGAAATTCGGTGTTGTCACCGATCCGGATATGGAAGCTGTGCTCGGCCTGAAACCGGATGTGATCTATATCGATGAAGTATATTCCGGGGAAGAACTGGCCAAATTCGAAAAAATTGCACCGACCGTTACAATCGGCATGGACAGCGGCACCTGGGCAGATCATCTGAAGCGCATTGCCGAACATGTTGGTAAAGAACAGGAAGCGGAAGCTTTTATTCAGGACTATACAGCAAAAGCAGAGCGGGTTAGCGGTTTGATCAAAAACGAGCTTGGTGCAGACGCTAAGGTAATGGCCATTCGCATGACTGCAAAAGAGCTGCGTGTTATGGGAACCAGACGTCCGCTGGGTCCGATCATGTTCGAGGATTTGAAGCTGAAAATGGCTGACGGGGTTGAGAAGATTCCTGCGGATGAGCCTTATCAGGTGATCTCCAAGGAAGTGCTGCCGGATTATGATGCCGATGCCATCTTCGTGATTATCAGCACAGGGGATGTAGCAAAGAGCAATTATGAAGAAATGACCAAAAATCCGATCTGGAAAAACCTCAAAGCAGTCAAAAATAATCATGTTTACGTTCTCGACGGGCAAAAGTGGCTTGATTATTCCTCGCTCGGACATAGCATGGCTCTAAATGATGCAGAGCAGCTATTCAGTAAGTAAAACATAATTAGAATAAAGTGTATGCTCCCCATGGACAGACAGGTATAACCATTAAACCTGATGCCACGTGTGGGGCTTTTTTTATAAGCTGAGCAGTTCTGTATTTCACAAAATCACAAAACAATTGACCATAGGACAAAACGATCTTATAATTGTTAAATAATGGTGCATAAAGGGGTGAAATAGAATTTGTTGGAACTTAATGGCATGAATGCAGATTCGTTAATAGACATGCTCAAAGCTTCATTCTCCTTAGATAACTGGACAGCAATGATAGAGATATCAGACAAGCTTATTGAAGTGGTTTCAGTCATACATGCAACTAATCCGAATGGATCAGAAGCCCAAATGCTCAAGCGTTCGCTGGTTTACTATTTTGGTTTTAGCCTTTGCGCAAAGGGGATTGCCCTCCAGAAGCTAGGTAATTATGAAACTGCAAGGGAATGTATTAAAAGATATTCCAATTTAAGCTGGGTAAAGCTTAACGATGCAGATTCGTTAAAAGAAATTGTGTATTATAAAAGTATTGCTGTTGCAAACACTTTTGTTATTGATTTACTTGAGGGTGACAAAAAAGTTCTGCCTGAATACGTGGAATTTCTTAAGACATGTGACAAAGAAGAATTTACTGCCGGCTTGCTAAACATCTTAGACTCAGCGTTAAAATACAATTACTCAGTGGATTGGGCACTGGACGAATTACAAGGTTATGTTGAAAAAGCCGATGCTTCCTCACCTGCTGTAGATGTTCATTATTACATAGAATATATCTATCTATTATCTATTTACTCCTTTAAAAGAGGCAAAATAGAATATGCAATAAACCTTATAATAGAAAATATTGTATTAAGTGGTAGACTAAAAGATGAGACAGGTTTTAAAAAAGCGACTGCCTTTTATGAACTTGTTAGAACTGACGCCAATGCTTCCCAGCAGCAGGAGTATCACTACATAATGAAAAAAATCATAGAGAGGGAGTTCAATGATGAAAAAGAAGCTTTTGTTATTGACCACCGTATTACTGATTAGTTCATTCACCATTCTGACTGCGGCAAGTGCTGATGGGGTGTCCAGTGTTGTTTACAGCGGGACAGTAACAACGAATAGCCATGGCATGGGCCACTAAAAGACCACCATCCACTGAATTTTATTTTGTCATCGGACAAGAACATGTTTCATTAGAACCCGCGCTGAGCGCGGGTTTTTATTTGTGGGATCAAGTTTTGCTTATGTGAAGCGGAATGAATCAGCATAAAATGTATATCCATGGCTGTCACCTGAAGTAAATGTTTGAACATGGACAATGTACTGCTTTTAACGGTACAACGTATTTTAGAGAAACTGGATTAGTCAAATTGGCTGAACCGTTGAATCTTCATGAATGGGGTGGTGGGCCATGGCAGTTAAGAACGGCAAAGAATATACCGAGCGTATCAACCGCCAGCAAATCAATATATGGTATCAGGGTAAAACCATCAAAAGGCCTTTATCCAGCCATCCCGCCTTCAACGGATTAATGAAGACCCAAGCTGAAATGTATGATATGCAGCATCAGAAGGAAATCATGGAACAAATGACCTATCAAAGCGGGACTGACGGGGAGCGTTACGGACTTTCCTTTCTGGCACCGAGAAGCAAGGAAGACCTGGTTCGCAGGAGAATCATGATGGAATTGTGGGTAGAGAAGCACCATGGGTTTTTAGGGAGATCACCAGATTATATGAACACGACGCTGATGTCTTTATATACCGCGGCTTATCTGTTACAAGAATATAATCCGGAATATGAAGATAATCTCAAAAAGTACTATCAATACTGCCGCAGTCAGGACATCACATTATCCCATGCATTCATTCAGCCGTTTGCCAGCCGATTGTCCGAGCTGGTGGACGAGGTTGATGATTCCATTGCAGCTAAAGTTATCGATCGCAATGAGAACGGAATTGTGGTAAACGGTGCTTTTATGATGGCTACGCAGGCAGCAACCTGTGATGAAATACTGGTGTGCCCTTCACCTTTCCCTTCCATGCAGGAACAGGATAATCCATATGCCTTTGCATTTGCCGTTCCCAATGATCTGGAAGGGATGACCTTCATTTGTCGTGAGAGTTATTCAGGCTCATCTCATTATGATCATCCGCTGAGCAGCAGATTTGAAGAAATGGACGCCATGGTTATCTTCGATCACGTGTTCATACCACGCAACCGTATCTTTTACTTAGGGAATGAAGAGATCGGAGAGCGGCTGTTCAGCGAAGGGAATTTTCACAGCCATGCCGGTCATCAGGTGCTTACACGCTACATTGCCAAGACGGAATTTCTCCTTGGCCTGATCTCTAAATTGTCGGATGAACAAAATATCGCTCTCGAAGCGGTTACTATAGAGCGGATATCCCGGATTTTGACCATGCTTGAAAATTTGAAATCCCTTCGCCTGGCTTCGGAAATGATGGCAGAACCGGATTCCAAGGGCTATTATGTGCCAGCCAAAAAGCCGCTGATTGCTGCTGCGATGCAGTATTCCTCTTTTTATCAGGAGATGCTGGGTATGCTCCAGGACATCAGTTCCATCATCCTTATTATGCTTCCTTCCGAGACGGACCTGGAATCTGATGCCAGCGACTTTATCCGTCTGTATCTAAAAGGACAGGATACATCAGCCTGCGACCGGATTTCTCTTTTCCGGCTGACCTGGGAACTGGGTATCGGTCCCTTCGGCGGCAGACAGAAACAGTTTGAACGCTTTTTCTTTGGAAACACCCGTACGCTTACTTCCCGAATGTATAACGGGTACAGTCTGGACAAATACAAAGCGATGATTGATGAATTTCTGCACCGCGGGGAAACCCACTGATTCCAGAGACGAGGCAATTCCCCTCCTGAACTCCACTTCATGGAAAGAACACCAACCGGATTTCTCAAGCTGTTTGTTATTGGAACGATGCTGATCTCCATCTGGCAGAAGCTTGGACTGGAAAAGGATATAGCTATAGGTACCGTCCACTCTGCCGTTCAGCTGCTGGCTGCTGGCTATGTGTTGCAGTTTTTTTCATTCGGAGTTGCTGATGATGGGGATTCTGCTTAGTCTGCATATTATCATGGCAACACCGCCTTTTTATGCTGGTATGGAAAGTCTCGAGAATGTTTGGGGAATAGTAATTCATTATGAACCGAAATGGGGCGTAGAGGAATGAAAGTATTATCCATGATTCAACCATGGGCGACTCTGCTTGTGCAAGGCGAGACTCTCTATGAAACAAGATCCTGGAAGACGCGGTATCGCGGTCCATTGGCCATTCACGCAAGCCAGAAAGTCGATAAGCTGGCCTGCAAATATGAACCCATACGTTCTTTACTCGTCAAGGATGGCTATACGGAACAAAACCTTCCTACGGGGGTTATCCTTGCAACTTGCGAGCTTACAAATTGTTATCAAGTCATCGACGCTGATCATACGTCAGCCATTCTGGATTGCGGGAAGGTTGTGACGGGTGAGGACTTCCTGTTAGGCGATTACAGTCCAGGTTATTTTGCGTGGGAAATAGCGGGTTTTCGTGTGCTGAAGCCTTATATTCCTGTGAAGGGGAAACTGGGACTATGGGAATATCCGATAGACGAAGAGTTGATGATATGACCTGTGTAAACAATTAAATAATGGATATGGGGTTACGAAAAATATAATTTAAAAATTCGATGTTCGGTTTAAATTCTACATAGTTATTTTTACATTGCTTATTAATCACTAGTAAAACGAGACGATGGAATCAAATATGCTGCCGACTGAATTAAGCTGCTCAATATGGAATTATCGCTGCAATCTTGCAGTCCCGGTAAGATCATCAGGAAAGCTGCCTGTCGGTAATGTTACATTAATACCAATGTAGGTTTTTTATATTCACCTTTCGTGCTATACTGTTCACAAAACTTACATACATATGATAGATTTTGGGGCAAACCGGTTGAAAAGCCGGGACGCAAAGGCATGGGTCGTCGATTTCAACCGGGAAATAACGATCGCCAGTCTGCATTCATTCAGTCTAAATGCTTATTTTTTTGCATTCAACCCCAAGCTTCCTTACTTTAAGGAAGCTTTTTATCATGGTATTAAAAGGGATGCAGAAAGGAAAGAACAGATGAGGAGATCGATTAAACAGTTATTGCTTCAAACGGCTGTAACCTTGGCAATGGTCAGTTTCCCCGTACAGGGTGCCCTTGCAGACAATCAGCAACAGCAGCAAGCCCCATTTAAGGACATGAAGTCCCACTGGTCAGCTGACAGTGTCGCCTGGGCGGTTAGCAAAAATATCGTCAGCGGTTATGACGACGGCACATTTAAACCTAATAACGCGGTGACAGAGGCTGAGTTCCTTTCCATGCTCATTCGTAACTTTAGGCCGGATATCCGGAAAGGTACTATGAGTTGGTCGGAACCCTACTATGAGCTCGCTTCATCTTTGAATTATCCTGTCGATCCGTCGGACACGGAGGAGCATAACAGCCCGATCAGCCGGCTTCGCGTAGCGGAGCTGATCGCTTCGACGCAAGGTGTGCACTATGATGGGGACGATTCCATTCGTTACATGTACAGTAAGGGCCTCGCTAAAGGGACAGGCGACCAGCCGACAATTGCCGGATTTAACGGTTCGAAAACACTTACACGGGCTGAGGCCGTGCAATTTATCAAGAACCTGTCTGATTTCGGGGCAGTGGAGTTGTTGCTTCCAAGACCAGCACAGAGTTCCGATGCCAGTGTGCTGCCAGACATCCCTTTATCAAACCTTACTTATAAGGTTAGTCACAACGCATCTAATGATGCACCGGTTATTAAGCTTGATAACAGGCCCCTTCATTTCAAAACACAACCTGTTAAGATGAACAACATTTACTATTATCCGATTCAGGAGATCTGCTCTGCATTTGGAATCATATACATGGAAAATAGTGATGGCAGCGTAACTACAATAAATATGGGAGAGACGAATACATTTAGAGCTGGAGATCAAGAGGGCTTTACGCATTATAATCCGGCTAACTCAAGTTTTGCAGAAGAAGAAATCCCCTTCGATGGACTAAAACCAATGGAGAAAATCAACGGGGTTTTTATGATGCCCTCAGAATCTATAGATGAACTATGGTTTGCAGTGAACCAAGCGTCTAAAAAGTTTGCAAACGTGATGGTAGTCACAAATGGACAAGTGGACAACAGTGAACTCATTTTTCAAAGCTATAAACAGTATGTGTTGTCAGAGAGCGAAGATCTGGACGGGGGAAACAGGTCGCCGGGTGGTGAAGGGGAATTTGAGGGCAACGGCAGAGTCTACAGAAGAGTTTGGGTCAGGGAATATAAGCTTCCAAGCATCGGCACAACGGTATACGCTACCTTGAGATGGAATTATAAAGATAGCCTTGTTTATAAGTCAAAAGAATTCCAGTTTAACGGTAAAATCCTTAACGGTGTGGCAACAGGAACTTTAAGCTTTAAAGGTGATGTGACCTACTACCAAGAAAACGACCGTGAGGAGCAACTCGGTAATAAGACTATTTACGACGTTAAGCTGCCGTACAGTAATGGCAACATTCAAATGACCTGGAAAGATGCCGTGGGTATATTTTCAAAACGTAAAATTACTCTTCCTTGATACAGAGCTTAAGAAATAGTTGAAGTAATTACTTAAAACAGCAAGAACCTAACATCAGGAGGGTAACATGAGAAAAAGTAGATTTATTGCAGTGATTCTTTGTCTGACATTGGTGTTGTCGGTGCTGGGGTTTAATACTAAGGCTATGGCGCTTGAGAAATACAACGAGATAGACTCCATCACACTTCAAGAATCCCCGCATTCAATCGGTGACGGATGGACAGAAGACTTTAGTTTCAGCTCCAATGCCCCTTATGCCTTAACCCAGGGCAAGAATAATGAGTACTTAGCAGTAGGCCCTTACGGAACCGTAATAAAGTCTAAAGACGGAGTAAGCTGGAAAGCATTATCCAAGTTCGGTAATTACCATCTGACCACAATCGCATGGGATGGAAAAAAGTATGTCATGTTTGGTACAAATACAACGTATGATATGGACCTTTACAATAAGCCATCCGAAGCATTTACCTCTCCGGACGGTCTTTCTTGGACAAAAGTTGACTTTGCCCCGGGCGAAACAATAGAACAATTGGAGTGGGGGACGAACGGTTTTGTTGCTTTAGGCACCAAGCACGTCTTTACTTCTAAAGATGGCATCAACTGGACCACTTCGTACATCTTAAAAAGTCAAAGGGGCTGGAACGGACTGCATGTGGTCAATAATACTTTCTTTGTAAGCAGCTATGATAACAAATATGTGCTTGTTTCCAAGGATGGTGTTACATGGTCCGCCAAAACCTATAATGCTTCCGCGGCGATTCGAGATTTCATCTGGACGGGCAAGCAGTATATCGGAGTTGGGAACGGGATTTACACCTCTATAGACGGAGTGGACTGGAAGAAGCAGAGTAAATCGCCAAACGGCGTTCAGCTCAAGACGGTCCTATACGGGAATAACACTTACATTGTGACCGGTTCATCAAATTTGGATGGAGGGGCGAACTCCAATATCGCCTATACATCGAATGACGGGGTTACTTGGAAGAAGATAAACCTGTCTTATCTTCAGACGAATATCTATACCATGTATCCGGTTAAGGGCGGATTTGCCGGTATCGGTTCTAATGATAAGCAGAATTCCCCGGATGGAACTTACTCGATATATACAAAAAACGGTTCAACCTGGAGTTACCGATTGATCGGGACGGCGACAAGCGGTGATTTTAATGCCCTTGCCACAAATGGAAAAAGAACGGTAGCCGTAGGCATGTACGGAAGCGTTGTTTATACGGATGACGGGAAAACATGGAGATCCAGCAATCCTTTTTCTTACAGAGAGAAGTTCGGCAGAGCCAGCCTGTTTGATGTAGCTTGGGGTGCAAATAAATTCGTAGCCGTCGGCAATGGCGGGGTCTATTATTCAACAGAGGGTTCAAGCTGGAAGCAGGCCAAAGTATCATTCAAAGATCAGTTTGGGGATTTAACGAAAATTATGTGGGCCGGGTCGTTCTTTGTCGCTTCCGATCAAGTCTACGGAACGTATACATCCAAAGATGGAGTGAATTGGACGCGTATCGCCAGTGTAAGCAAAGATTGGCTGACTTCAATGGTATGGGATGGAAAAAAACTGCTGGCGTCCTTCCGTGTTCATAACTTTAATACCGGAATTGGTACGACGAAGCTTATGCAGACAACGGATGGCGTCCAGTGGAAACTGGTGAAGGTCCTGGATTTGAATGAGTCTTATCTGGCTTGGTCCGGTACCGCTTATATGGCCACTGACCCTTATGCACCCGGAAGAGTGTGGGTATCGAAAGATGGCCTGAATTGGACGAAAAAAACGACAAACTTAGTAGATCATAATAGTGGTTTTGATTTTCTGACCTCATTCGACGGATCCTTCTTTGCCATGAATCACACCTATAACGAAACCAACGGAGATTATGTTTTCTATGATCAGTATTTTGTATCTAAGGATGGTATCCAGTGGAAGAAGGTCGCAATGCCGGAACAACATCCTGGGGTGCAGGTATTCGGTACCGAAATGATGAAGGACGGTATTAAGATGTACGGGAAATTTATCTTTGTTGGAACCTATGGGGAAATCAGGTATCTCTCAGCGCCCCTAGTATTCTGAATTACCGGCTAGCTGTTTTCAATTAAAAGCAGTCTGCTATCGTCAAGTGTCTTCTGGGGAAATGGTGGTGCGGCATTCGCGGCCTTTTGATTGTATGGGATCAAGTTCTTGTCCTACAAGGGACTAAGAAGTGTAGGAAGAAAAGAACATAGCCCCATAAGAGCCCGCGCCTAGCGCGGGTTTTCTGTTTTAAGGGATCAAGTTCTTGTCCTTTGCTCAGGACAAGAACTTTGTCCCTTTTCCAGGTTCGATATTTAAGCCTAGCCCCAAAATTCAGCTTAACTTACTATTACCCGGTATGTTATGCAATTAGAAGTAATGGAAAGGCCATTCCTTACTGAGGGAGCAATCCTGAACATACATTTGGTCCGGATAGAAGGATTTATCTTTGTGAGCGAGCCTTGCGACAAGCCTCTTGTGATCGGTATCCATCGGTTCCCAGTTTAACCTTCCGTGGCTCGACCCCGTAAAAGCTATACTTGTTAATTTGGTGATCTGCAAAACAGCCTGGGAAATCTTTCGTGAAGCTTCGCACCATTTATCCGACGGATTCGATGAAACCATTTTATCCACCTTCAAAGAGACAGTAGAGCAGGCTGACGGGGTGGAGGGGGTTACCTATAAAGAGGCTCTCCTTTTTTGGTGTTACACGATCAGCTCAAATTTGTCGCCCAAAATCAGCTGTTTGGAACGGTGAATCTTGGTTCCGTCGGGACTGGACACTGTACTTTTAATACTGAGCAGCGGGTGCCCTTCAGCAATGTTCAAGTAAGTGGCCACATCAAAGGAGGCATACTCCATTACAATGTATTTTCTTGCATGCGCGAAGGAGACTTTGTATTTCGTTCTTAAAATCTCGTACAACGATTTATCGTTCAAGTCCTCATTTAGCAGAAAAGAGTAGGAGGAAGGGAAACGTGAATACTCTACGGAAATCGGAACGCTGTCGGCATACCGGATGCGCTCAATGTTGATAATTTTGTCCCCGGGTTGCAGACCCAAATGCTCGTGATCGGAAAGTGTAGCATCTTCGATCACACACTTGATGACCTTGGCGCCGGGAATTTTATTTTGCAGTCTGCAAGTTTCGCTGAATCCTATGGTTTCAGCAACATTTTTTTTGATCTTGTCTTTGGTTATAAATGTACCTCTCCCCGGAATACGCACCAAATACCCCTCAGAGGTGAGTGAATCCAAGGCAGAACGTACTGTAACCCGGCTTACCTGATTGGCCTCACTTAGTTCCAGTTCCGTAGGCAGTTTATCTCCCGGCTTAAGGGAACCGCTGTGGATGGAGTCTAAAATTTTCTCCTGAAGCTGCTTGTATAAAGGGGATGACTCGGAATGGTCAAGCATGTATGAACAAACCTCCAGCATTATGAAATCATTTGTTATTCCTACAAATGTATTGTATTGTTTTATAACTGTATTTCTATATTATATCAAACTACGCAAGTAGTTAACAACTTCATAACCATTTCCGGGAAAAGTAAACGCTTAAAAATCCAATAATTAGTCTTAGATATGATTTTTTTAAAAAAAGGAATGTACTATCTTGATAAATGTATTACATTGTGTTATTTTAGTTACATGATATTACAATACAAAAGCATGTTTAAATTAAGTTATCGCAAATGTATCATACAAATAGAAAGGAGCGTCCATGAAACAAATTATCGTATAAATCACAGCACAGCAGATAAAAAGAGGTAGGCCGCATCAAACAGTTGTATAATGCGGCTTGCGGCGGATCTTAGGGAGCGTTTTATCCCGCCAAAACCTTTATGGAGAAAGAGGCATCAGACATTAAAGTAGGCCTCTATAACAGCAATGAATTCGTTCACAACACGCCAAAGGCATTTGGTGAAAATTCTGTGATTGTCGTCGCCTCCCATAAAGGAAATACGCCAGAAACTAAAGATATTACTGCTGAAAAGACAATTCAGGTCCTGTTAACAATTATGAATTTTAAGTCAGACTGAAGGTTATGAACACTACAATCAATTCATGGATTGCATATTGAGAATCGACCGGATTGTGAAGCAGGCCCGCCAACACGTAGAGAAACGCGCACTTATCTTCGCCAAAAATTACAAAGACGATTCCGTTATTTATACTATGGCCAGTGGAGCAGGATACGGTGCAGCATATATGCAAAGCATCTGCATCTTCATGGAGATGCAGTGGATCAATTATGCCAGCATTCATTCCGGCGAATATTTTCACGGGCCGTTTGAAATTACAGATGCAGAAATTCCATTTATCACTCAGGTATCCGTAGGCAGCACCCGTCCGCTGGACGAGCGGGCACTCAGCTTCCTGAACCGGTACGCCAAACGGGTGGAAGTGCTGGATGCCAAGGACCTTGGATTGTCCACCATCGACAGCTCGGTTGTAGACCACTTCAACCACTCCCTGTTTAACAACGTATATCCCGTCTATAACCAGGCGTTTGCTGCCGAAAGAGAGCATCCGCTTAAGACGCGCAGATACATGTGGAAGGTTGAATATTAATTATTGCGCATTCAGCAGCAATCCAGGGGGGATATGCAGATGAACTCATTTAAAGTAATAGGTATCGGCGACAATGTAGTGGATAAATATGTCCACCAGGACATTATGTACCCCGGTGGTAATGCCTTGAATTTCAGTGCTTACGCCACCATGTGCGGGGTAGAATCCGCCTACCTGGGAAAATTCGGCAGTGATGTAGTAGCCCGGTATATTCAAGAGGTACTGGACGAAATGAAGATTGACCACAGCCACAGCCGCAGCTATGAAGGGGAAAACGGATATGCCCGGGTTACACTGGAGAATGGCGACCGCAAATTCCTGGGGTCAAATAAAGGCGGCATTGCTAATGAAAAGGCATGGGAGTTCACTGGCGACGATCTGGAATACGTGAAACAGTTCGCTGTGATTCATACGAGTCTGAACAGTTACATTGAACAAGATCTGTCCGTTCTTAAGGAGAGCGGCGTCACCATTTCTTACGATTTCTCCGTCCGCTGGAACGACGATTATCTGCAGCAGGTATGTCCTCATATAGATATTGCTTTTCTGTCCTGCAGCCATATAACGGCAGAGGAGCGGGAGCGGGAGATGCGTAAGGCACAGCATCTGGGTGCCAGACTTGTAGTCGGAACAGTAGGCGAAGAAGGTTCCTATGCGCTGTACGGCGATCAATGGCTGTACCAGCCGGCCGTTTCAACGGAAGCGTTGGACACAATGGGAGCTGGAGATTCTTATATAACGGCATTTCTGGTTGAGCTGATCCGGAATTCCAGGAACCACAAAATCGAACTTGAAGACAAAGATGAGCTCTTGCAGCAAATCAAAGCAAGTATGGACAAGGGAGCAGAGTTTGCAGCCAAAATATGCAGGGTTAACGGAGCATTCGGGTACAGTACCCCACTTGTCTGACCGGCTGGTGGGATACCACCTTACGATATAAATTTGCAAGCGTATTCAGAAGAGAGAGGCCGCGATTACAAACAGATGACGCTGCTTAAAGATCGGTGAAGAAAGTACAAACACAAAAAGGGGACTTTTTATGTTCTGGTTTGAACTCTTGATCATCTTTTTACTTATTTTCTTTGGCGCTAGAGTCGGCGATGTGTTCATGGGCCTGCTCGGTGGTGTGGGTGTAGCGATCTTCGTGTTTATTTTCCATGTGCAGCCTGCTTCACCTCCCGTAGACGTCATGCTCATCATCTTGGCGGTGGTACTGGCAGCTTCAGCACTTCAGTCTTCCGGTGGTCTGAATTTTCTCGTCCAGGTTGCAGAAAAAACGCTGCACAAATCGCCTAAAAATATCACCATTGTCGCTCCTATAATCTCCTGGTTATTCACCTTTCTGTCTGGCACGGGACATGTCGTCTACAGTCTGCTCCCGATTATTAACAAGCTGGCTATTGACAGTGGCATCCGGCCTGAGCGGCCTATCTCTAACAGTATTATTGCTTCCCAGCAAGCTATCACTTGTTCACCAGTATCTGCGGCGACTGCCGCAATGCTGGGTCTTATGGCACCCTTCGGTGTCGATCTCGGCGCTATTCTGCTGATTGCCATTCCTTCTACACTCTTGGGAGTCATAACGAGCGCGTTCCTGACGATCCGCAAAGGGAAAGAGCTGGCGGAAGATCCTGAATATTCGCGCAGACTTGCCGAAGGTCTCACGGAAAACATTGCCGAAGAACAGCCTGAACAAAAAAAAGCGCCAAAAAAAGGCGCAAAAACCGCGGTCCTCTTGTTCCTTCTGGGCGTTGTGTCCATTATTGTCCTGGGCTTATTCAGCGAGCTGCGTCCATCCTGGACGGCAGACGGTAAAACAACGGTGTTGTCAATGGCATACACTATCGAGATCGTCATGCTTGTCTGCGCTTCCCTGATCATTATCTTCTGTCGCCCGGCGATCGAATCTATCCTGAACGGTTCTATTTTCCGCGCAGGGGCGCTGGCTATGGTCTGTGCATTCGGTCTGGCCTGGATGAGCAGTACCTTTATCGGCGGACAAACCGAATTTATCCAGGAGCATGTAACCACGATTGTAAACGGTCAGCCTTGGATGCTCGCCGTAATTATGTTTATCGTTGCCGCACTAGTAACCAGCCAAGGTGCAACAACCTTGATCATGATCCCGATCTCCATTGCGCTCGATTTGCCGACCTATATCATCGTAGGGGCATGGATGGCCGTCAACGCTAACTTTTTCCTGCCCGTATCTGCCCAATGCCTTGCAGCCATCTCTTTTGATACCGCAGGTACGACCAAAATTGGCAAATATGTGCTGAATCACAGCTTCATGACGCCCGGAATGATTAACACCGTAGTTTCAGTTGTCACAGCAACACTTCTGGGTAACATCATAACCTAAGCAGAAAAATCGTTAACCACCACAAGGAGGAATTATAACTATGATTAAAATTGATCAGATTGCTGCTGCGAACTTTCATTACAAACGTTATTCACTGAGTTATTTTCTGGATTCAGTAGCCCGGCTCGGGTTTAAAAACATTGAATTATGGGCGTCCGGACCTCACTTTCACCTGGATTATTACACACCGCAGAGTATTCGGGATTTGAAGCAAAGCATTAAAGACAGAAGCCTTAACGTTATTTGTTTTACGCCTGAGCAAAGCGTGTATCCCATCAGCGTCAGCCATCCTGATCCGGTGTACCGCAAGGCGAGCGTGGAGTTTTTCAAGCGTCATATTGAAGCAGCTGTAGAGCTCGATTGTAATCAGATGCTGTTGACTACAGGTCTTGCTTATTTGGACGAAGACGAGTCGGATATGTGGAAATGGTGCAGGGAATCCATTGGGGAAATCTGCAAAACTGCAGAGAAAGAAGGGGTTTACTTACCCGTGGAAGCATTCACGTCTTTTTCTACCCATGTGTTTAACAGCGCTGAGCATATTGCGAAAATGATCCGGGAAGTGGGCAGCCCGAACCTGAAGGGACTGGCGGATACAGATGTCATGGCAGTGACGGGAAAAGATACAATCCACGATTTCATCCGGGAACTCGGCGATAATTTGGCTTATGTACATTTCGTGGACGGCAATCCTGGCGGACATCTCGTGCCGGGTGAAGGCAAGCTGCCGCTGGATGAAGCGTTGCAGGCACTGAACAACAGCGGATACAAGGGGTATCTGGGCCTGGAGTTGCTTGACCGCAGATATGTGCTTGAACCCGAGCAGGCAATGAAGGATTCACTGAGCTGGTTCCAAAAGCAGTTCGGATAACCGGAAGGCATCTCCGTATTCTTGCAGGATAATCATTCATGAGGTGAGGGATTCAGGATGAAGGCTGATATATATGAGTATGACGGGGTAGGCATTCAATGTGTTTATAAAAATAAAGAATGGCTCGTCTGTATCAAGAATTGGAAGCCTGATAATGATATCGACGGCATTCACCGGTTGGAGGTTCATTTGGAGACGGACGAACAATTTATTCCGGTTCACGGCAGAACCATACTGCTTGTAGCGGACCGTAAGGATGACAAATTCAGTATTGACCTGATCGAAATGGAAATCGGCAAGGTGTTTAATGTCCCGAAGAACACCTGGTTTTATACGATTGTCGAAAAAGATGCCAAACTCGCTTATGTACAACATGCGGATACGTCGGTGGACAACAGCGAGTACTGTGAGTTATCCGAGTCCGAGCTGGCAGATGTACAGTCCAGAGCACGGAAGATTTGGAATAGGTAAGGCTTTAACTGTAAACTTACATTTAACCTGTCAAGGGGCGTTCCAAGAAGCTATGTAATGGCTTCCGGGACGCTTTTTTCCTCTGAAGAGGCCTATTGTACTCGGTTTTTCGTGTACAGTGGGTACTTACCTTCACGGAGGCCCAATTCTCCGGTTATTCGAGTACATAGGGCTGCTTACTAAGCTTCAGTAAGAAAAAGGTATAGCATTTTCTAACAGAGGCGTGGTATGGTACTATAATAACAAACCATAAACATTATATATGACAACATATGATGTGTTAAACGTGAGATGATTAGGCCACTAAAGGAGTCAAAGTATGAAATTAAATGTATCCAATCAAAGTCCGCTTTACCTGCAATTAAAGCAGATCATTAAAGAGGATATTCAGAAAGGCGTATACAAACCGGGGCAGAAGCTGCCTCCTGAAGCCGAAATCGGAAGCACGTACGGTGTGAGCCGCATCACTGTGCGCAGGGCGATCACCGACCTAGTAGAGGAGGGTGTACTGCACAGCCAGCAGGGCAAAGGCAGCTATGTGCGAGAATTAAAAGAAAAACGGGAGTTGATTTATGTCGGCAGCTTCTCTGACATGACGACGGCTTCAGGCAAAACACCAAGCGTGCAAATTTTATCGAATTTAGTGATTCCTGCTGACGAGAAGCTGGCAGAGACATTCCGCATCGAACCCGGCGATCCGGTGCTGAAGCTGCAGCGGCTGCTGTTTATTGATAATCAGCCTTTTATTATTGAGCTCTCGTATTTTAATCTGGGTCTGATGCCAGACTTTGAGAAATACATAGGTGATTCGATATCCACCTATCAAGTTATGAAGAAGCGTTATGATATTGAACCTACGTATTCCGAGAAAACGCTGGAAGTCATACTGGCAACAGAATTTGAATGCAGCCTCTTCCATTGTGACCGTGGAACCCCGCTTTATCAGCTTGACAAGGTCAGCTACGACGACCAGGACCGGCCCCTCCATTACTCACAATCGATCTATGTGGCCAGTAAAGTTATCTTTACCATCAATACTGGCAAACGCGGCCCGGTCTAGAACCCGCCTGAGATCTGCTGCAGCCCCTCTTGGAAACAGGTGGGGCTTTTTGCTTTCCATCCATATTTTTCATTTTTCAAATTGAAGATCAAATACTTGCAACACCGCAATACACTCCCGTTACAGCCAAATATAGAAAGCATAAATATGCATTTAACCGACTTCTGCAATAGAAGTTTTAATTCGTGAACAGATTTGGATTCAAGGACGTAAATGCAGAAGTTAAATTAGTCTTCAGTAAAAACACGTTAGATAATATAACATTATTTTCTACTCCGCACATAAAATAAAGCGATTATCTGCAATGTAACACATATATTACACGAAGAAAGCATTTACATTTGATATTTTTGTTGACTTGATCGTTCTATGATGGTATACAATATATTATAACAACATATACAATATTGATTTATATGTTGTCTAACAAGGATTGGGGGGAAAATATGCGGGTTGCAGGGGTTGGGTTTTGTTGCATAGACGTGTATGAAAATTTAGACCGGTATTATCCGACGGGAAACAGTGTAGATTTTGTCATTCACATGAGCCGATTAGGTGCTGATACATCCATGGTCAGTGTCGTCGGCAACGATTCCTATGGTTCGCTAATGCTCGACAAACTCCGTGAGGAGCGGGTTGATGTTACCCACATGCATACTAGGGAGGGGGGGCATACCGCCATCTTCCGCATGGAGTTGAACGGTAACGACAGAGTACACAAAGAGAAAGTAGAAGGCGTCATGGAATCCTTCTCCTTAAACGAAGACGATCTTTCATTCATTCTTCAGTACCAGGCCATCCACACCAATTTATCAGGCCGGATCAACCACCATCTCGCTGAGCTCCGCAGACAAGGCATTCAGATTATCTATGACTTCTCTACGCGCACCAAACGTGAGATTTCGGAGCCGGTTCTGCCCCATACCGATTATGCATTTTTCTCTTATATTCAGGAAGACAACGAAATGGAATCATTTATACGCTGGGCGCATGCGCTAGGTCCGAAAGTTGTCGTCGTAACACTCGGGGAGCAGGGAAGCATCGCTTTTGACGGCGAAAACTTCTACCGGGAAAGCATCGAACCAGCCAAGGTAGTCAATACGGTAGGTGCGGGAGATTCGTTCTGTGCAGGTTTCATGTATGGTCAGCTTAGCGGTTGGACTATTCAGGAATCACTTAAGCTGGGAGCCCGAACTGCTGCCGGAGTCGTATCCAAGTTTACACCCTACTAACCGGAGAATCTAATCCGGAGGAAAGGCGGAATAATCCGTTGATTATTGATGTTCATACTCATCCGATTTTTTATAAAGCGATTAGCGAGGATAAAGAGAAACTGAATTACCGTAAGGAGCAGTTCGGGGTGTTTAAACAATCTCCCAGCCCTATCGAATCCGTGCTTCAGGAAATGGACTATAACGGAATCGACCGCTCTATTCTGCTCCCACTTGATTTGACCACGCAAAGCGGAGGCTGGATTGTCTCCAACGAGGAAGTTAAACAAATCGTTGATCTCGCCCCGGAGAGATTCATCGGTTTCGCCAGCGTCGATCCACATCGCAGTGATGCCATCGAAGTGCTGGACCACGCATTCCAGGTGCTTGGATTAAAGGGAGTGAAGCTGAACCCCTCCAAGCAGAAATTTTATCCTCAGGACGACATAATGAAACCGATTTATGAGCTGTGCATCCAGCATAACAAGCCGATTCTTTTCCACGCTGGCATGAGCTGGGAGCCGGATGCGCCTGCAAAGTACTCGCACCCGCTGAACTTTGAGGAAGTCGCAATCGCGTACCCAGACCTGCGCATGTGTCTCGCCCACTTTGGATGGCCATGGGTGAATGATACGGTTATGCTCCTGCTTAAATATCCGAATGTCTTTACTGATACCTCACTGCTTCATATGGATAACGCTCTGGATTTCTATAAGCAGGTGTTCAAAACAACCATGGGCCCGCTCTGGATTGAGCGGAACTTGAATGATAAGGTCATGTTCGGTACGAACACCCCCCGCTTCAAGGCAAAACGGTTGCTGCCAGCGCTGAATGCGATGGAATTCAGACCGAAGACACTTGCGAAAATTCTTGGAGGCAATGCACAGGTCTTTATTGGTGAAAGGGGGAATGAACGGCCATGGTTAAACTAAAAACACTTGTCCTCCGGTCTGAAGCAGAGTTCCAGATGATCAAGATCACTGAGGAAATACGGTCCTTTATCGCGGATTGCGGTGTGCAGAACGGGATTGCAGCTGTTATCTCCGCCCACACCACGACGGGCATTATGGTAAACGAAGGGCTGGAATGCGTGGAGACGGATATCGAAGAGCTGCTTGAACGGATCGCGCCGAAGGATTTCCCTTACGCGCATGCTCACTTCCTTCCTTCATACGGGGCAACCGGCAGCAACTCCCCGTCACATCTCAAATCCATGATCTCCGGCAACAGCTGCCTGTTCGTCGTTCAAGACGGCCGGATGGTTTCCGGTGATGCACAGGATGTCTACTTGGCGGAATTCGACGGGCCGAAGAGCCGTAAGGTATACATTCAGGTAATAGGCGAGTAGGAAAAAAGGAGCTTAACAACTTTCGAACGCTTCAGCGGAGCGGAGGATTACGAAGTCAGATACCAAATTATGAGCGAATGAAAGCGGGGATGGAGAATGAAAAACTTGGTGCGCAAGTCAGGAATGAGCAAATGGATGCTGATGGTGTCTATGGCAGTGACGTTATTCGCAGCTGGCTGCGGCAATCAGAATAATGAAGCAGGTGGAGCAGTTAATGCCAACAATGCTGGAAATAATCAGAGTACCGCAGCTACGCTTTCCGCCGATGTGCCTGTACCTCCTTCATCCGTCAAGGAACGCGGCAAGCTGCGTGTAGGCGTGAAGGTAGACTATCCGCCACTCGGTTATCTGGACGAAAACGGAAAAAACGCAGGGTATGAAATCGGAGTCGTCAAGAAGATTGCCGAGTACGCTTTTGGTGATGCAAATGCTGTTGAATTCGTGCCAGTCAATGCAACAAACCGGATTCCTTATCTCGACTCGAACAAAATCGACTTCATCGCAGCAACGCTTGGTGTCACCGAAGAAAGAAAGCAGCAGCTTGATTTCTCTACCAACTTCTTCGACGGCGGTGTAGTTACGGTCGTGAAGAAGGACAGTGGCATCACTACTATTCCGGATCTCGCAGGCAAGACCGTTATCGTGATTAAAGGCTCTACAGGCTCTACTTATCTTGATGAAAATGTACCGACAGCCAAACAAATCAAAATCGAAAGTAATGCCGACGCTTTTCGCGCACTCAAGGACGGGCGGGCTGATGCTATGTTTCACGACGCTGTTCTTATGTCTGAATTTGTTAAGACTTCGACGGATTACACTATTGTAGGCGAGCAGGTGGCTTTTGCTCCAATGGCGCTTGGAGTGCGTAAAAATGAGGCCGACATGCTGGATTTTGTTAATGGCGCACTTGAGCAGATGCGTAAAGAGGATTATTTCAAGTCACTGATTGAGGAATACATGCCGCAGGCCGGCGATCTCGACCCTATGCAGATGATTCCGCGGCCGTAACCGGCCCCTGACAAACGAAGGAGGGAACAGAATGAGTACAAGTCAACCTAAATTGTCGATACGTAATCTGCAGAAGCAATATGGCACAAACATCATTTTGCGCGGTGTGGACATTGACGTCCATGCGAAAGAGGTTATTGTAATTATCGGGCCGAGCGGTTCCGGCAAAAGCACCCTGCTCCGATGTATCAACGGGCTAGAGAGCATCAACGGAGGAGAAGTGTATATAGATGATAAAAAAATCGAATATACGCCACAGGCCATTCAAAAGGTCCGTCAGCGTATTGGCATGGTTTTTCAAAGCTATAATCTCTTCCCGCATATGACGGTTATGGAGAATCTGCTGCTCGCTCCAATGAAGGTTCAGGGCCGTTCGAAGACCGAGGTGCTGCCGCAGGCCCGGGCTTTACTCGATCAGGTCGGCTTACTCGATAAGGCAGACAGCTACCCTGCACAGCTGTCGGGCGGTCAGCAGCAGCGGGTAGCCATTGCCCGGTCGCTTGTGATGAATCCTGAGGTCCTCCTGTTTGATGAAGTCACCTCTGCACTGGATCCTGAACGTGTGCGCGACGTGCTGGATGTAATGAAGGATTTGGCTGCCCGCGGCACGACGATGCTGATTGTCACCCATGAGATGGGCTTCGGGCGAGATGTCGGCGACCGGATCATCTTTATGGACCAGGGCGTAATCGTAGAGCAGGGACCGCCGGAACAAGTATTCGGTAATCCGCAGGAAGAGCGTACCCGGCAGTTTCTGCGGAACGCTATGTAGTCTACAACAGGAGGAGGTGCTTGGTCGTGAATTTCGATTTCAGTTATATCCTGAACACACTGCCGCTGCTCTTCACAGGGCTTAAGATGACGATCCTGATCAGCATTACAGGCATCATTGCCTCGCTGATCATCGGGATGAGCGGCGCAGTCATCAGGACACTAAAAATTCCCGTGCTGTCGCAGATCGTCGTCATCTACGTTGATCTAATCCGAAACACACCGCTGCTCGTACATGTATTTTATCTGTACTTCGTGCTTCCGGCACTTGGCATTAAATTATCTGCAGTTGCTGTCGGTATCATCGCCCTCTCTCTGTGGGGAGGGGCGTTTGCGGCAGAGAATTTCCGCGGAGGCACGGATGCTGTCCCGAATGCGCTGATCGAGTCCGGCCAGGCGCTCGGTATGAGTACTTGGCAAATCGTCCGCTTTGTCATCATTCCCCTTGGTTTTCGCATCAGCTTCCCTGCATTCAGCAATACGGCCGTATCCGTCATCAAGAACTCGGCTTACATGACCAGTATCGGTGTAGCGGAGCTGACGTTCATGGCTGTAGACCGGATAGCTTACGATTTTAAGACCTATGAGATGCTGGCGACAATTGCTGTGATTTATCTCATCCTGATCTGGGTGACCTCGTATCTGTTCCGGATCATCGAACGCAAGCTGGATTACAAGACTAATACGACGAAAGGCAGGGGCTTAAATGGAGGTATTATCCAAAAACTTAAACTTTATCCTCGACGGGCTGATTAATACCATCTTGCTGAGCCTTTGCTGTCTGGGTATTGCGCTCGTACTCGGCATACTGGCCGGAGTCCTGCAGACGGCACATAACAAGGCAATCGCACTCCTCATGCGGGGATATGCGGAGTTGTTCCGCGGATTGCCGATTCTCATTACCCTCTTTCTCGTTTTCTTTCTGCTGCCTGAGTTCGGGATTAACGTGAACAGCTTCATTTCCGCTATGATCGCGCTCAGTCTTTGGAGCAGCGCCAACATTTCCGTCGCTGTAAGGGGCGCGATTCAATCGATACCTGCAGCGCAGACAGAAGCGAGCGTTGCCCTTGGATTAAGCTCATTTCAGACGATGCGCTATGTTATCCTGCCTCAGGCAGTCCGCCGCATGCTGCCTTCAGTTATTGGGCTTATGTCTAACCTGATCCAATCCACCTCGCTGTCGGTGCTGATCGGCAACCAGGATTTTCTCAAGTCTGTTCAGCTTGTGATCGAGCGCGTTGAGCTGATGGAAGGGTTATCGGTGGCAACACAGATGTATACACTCGTACTGGCGGTCTATTTCATCATTTGTTTTCCGCTATCCATGCTCGCCAAGCGCCTGGAAGGGACGTACCGTTAGCCGTAACAAGCAGGGAAGCGGACAGGGACGAATATTGACTATATACAGATCGTTCTAATGAACATTTTATGTTCAAAATCGCCCGATCTGGAAACTTTCAGGGCCAGCTTGCCGGCACACAGGGAGGCGCTTATGCCAGGGGGCATCCGAAAATATTCGATGCACATATATAACTACTTTTTCTATATTGCTTATGCGTCATATCTGCCCTTTTTAAGCTATTGGTTCGCTGAAGATGGGCTGAGCGCAGGGCAGATCGGATTTATCTTCTCTATCGGTCCGCTGGTCGGATTTCTCATGCAGCCCGTATGGGGGATGCTCATCGACTATTACGGTGTTGCCAAGCACGTCCTGATCGGCAGCATGGGCATAACCCCGTGGGTAATGCTTCTGTATCCATTGTCCAATCATAGTTTTGCTGCTTACGTTGGTATTTCTATCGTGCTTGCGCTGTTTGCTTCGGCAACACTACCGGTAGTAGATGCTGTAACGGTCCGGCACGCGAAGAAAAACGCGCTCAGCTACGGGGCGATACGGGTAGTCGGCTCCATCAGCTTCGGTCTGTCTGTTACCCTCTTTGGCATCATATATGACAAGTATGGATTGTCGATGCTGTTCCCTTCTTACATCGTAACGATGGCGCTGATGTGTGCGCTCAGTTTCACTCTGGGCCCGGATTTGAAGCAGAAGCGGGGAAGGGCGGAACGGCCGGAGCGGAGAGGCGGAATATTCAGAGAAATGCTGCCGCTCCTGAAAGAACGGCGGTTTCTGCTGTTTCTCATTCCGGTATTCATTTCTGCGATTGGCCCCCAGCTGAACAATGCATTCTTTTCGGTATACATTAGCCACTTCGGCGGAGAGGCTTCCGGTAAGATCGGCATTCTCTATACAATCTCTTCAATCGCAGAGATCCCCGTCTTTCTATTCTCGGGCTTCCTCATCGGCAAGCTGGGTTACACACGTACGCTTACACTCGTGTCACTGGCCGGAGCTTTGCGCTGGTACATTCTTTCGTTGGAGCCGGCATTTGGGATTCTGATGATGAATCAGGTCTTATCGGGTATTACCTATGCGCTCTTTCTGGCGACAGGCATCAATTATGCTTATGACGCAAGCCCGGCGCACACGAAGACGACTGCACATTCACTCTTCATAGTCGTCTATACCAATATAGCCGGTATTATAGCAAGCAATATTGGCGGTTATGTTATCGAAGCTGGCGGGTATCAGCTTCTGTTCGGCGGCGCGGCTGTACTCAGTATCATCGGCGCTGCAGGGTTCGCGCTGCTCAACAAGGGGGCAGCCGAAAAAGCTGCATCCTAGGGAATAGGGTCACTTCTGTACATTAAAGACACAAGGAGAGGTTCGCAATGGGATATGAAAGCTTGATGCTCCGCATAGAATTCTGCCATGAGCGGGCATCTTTTGGTGAAGTGGCCCAGACAGTCAGCCGGTTCGGAGGCGATATTGTTACTGTTGATATTATCAGCTCAGGAATTTCCTCGTCTGTGAGAGACGTTACTGTTCAGGCGGGCAAGGAGGGGAGCGAAGCCCTTATTGGCGCACTCCGGTTTGTTGACGGTATTTCAATTATCCATATTTCGGACCGTACCTTCCTCGCTCATCTCGGCGGTAAAATTGCCATTCAACCAAAGATGCAGGTGAAGAACCGTGACGACCTGTCGCGTGTCTATACGCCGGGGGTCGCCAGAGTCTGTGCCGCAATCGCAGAGGATCCGAAGAAAGCCCACACCCTTACAATAAAACGGAATACAGTAGCGGTCATTACCGACGGATCTGCTGTATTGGGTCTGGGCGATATCGGCCCCTACGCAGCCGCACCCGTGATGGAGGGCAAAGCGATGCTGTTCAAACAACTGGCCGATGTCGATGCCTTTCCGATTTGTATTGATTCCACGGATACGGAGGAAATTATCCGCACGGTGAAGGCGATCAGTCCGATTTTTGGAGGCATCAACCTTGAAGACATCAGTTCTCCGCGCTGCTTTGAAATTGAGCACCGTCTGCAGGAGGAGCTGGATATTCCTGTATTTCATGATGACCAGCACGGCACAGCCATCGTCGTCCTTGCCGGACTGTTCAACGCGCTGAAGGTAGTCGGGAAATCAATCGAGGATATTCGTGTTGTCGTCAATGGAATCGGGGCAGCGGGAGTATCGATCTGCAAAATGCTTCTTGCCGCAGGTGTAAGTCAGCTGACCCCTGTTGACCGTGACGGTGCCCTTGAACGTGGTGGAAGCTACGAGCAGCCCATGTGGCAGTGGCTGGCCGCGCAGCCCGGAGTAAGCACATGTCACGGCCCCCTCAGTGAAGTCATCGAAGGAGCGGATGTATTTATTGGTGTTTCCCGTGCAAAGGTACTTGCGTCAAGCGATGTACGGAAAATGGCCGGGGATGCAATCGTGTTCGCGATGGCCAATCCAGATCCCGAAATCTCACCGGAGGAGGCACTTCCGCATGTCCGCATTTATGCGACAGGACGAAGCGATTATCCGAACCAGATTAACAACGTGCTCGTTTTTCCCGGAGTTTTCCGCGCCGCGCTGGACTGCCGGGCCGGCGAGATTAATGAAACGATGAAGCTGGCTGCTGCGCGGGCAATCGCTGAAGTTGTCGGCACATCCAAGTTGAACGAGCAGTATATCATTCCAAGCATCTTTAATGATCAGGTGGTCGCCAAGGTGAGAGCGGCGGTGATCGAGGCGGCCATTCAGACATCAGTCGCAAGGCGTATCCCGCCTGATTTCCGCGGCCCCGCCCAGGAAGAAAGGAGTGCCGCCTATGCAGCTCCGGGACTGTAGGGTTGAAAAGGATTTTCTGGGAGAGCGTCATGTTCCCGGAGATGTATACTACGGCATTCAGACATTGCGGGCGGCCGAAAACTTTCCGATCACCGGATACCGGCTTCACGAGCGTCTAATCCAGGCATTTGCCATGGTGAAGCTGGCTGCTGCGCGCGCCAATCGTATGACCTTAAGACTTGAACCGAGAATCGGCCTTGCCATTGAACAAGCAGCTGCAGAAATTATCGCAGGCCAGTGGCATGATCAATTTGTTGTAGACCCGCTGCAGGGCGGGGCAGGCACGTCCATCAATATGAATACGAATGAAGTACTGGCGAACAGAGCGATCGAGCTGCTTGGAGGCGTCATAGGTGACTACGGGCTGGTCAGTCCGAATACACATGTGAACATGTCGCAGTCGACCAACGATTGCTTCCCCACAGCTGCGCATATTGCTGCAGCCAGTCTGATCGACGAGCTGCTTCATGAATTGCGTCTAGTGCAGGACACATTTGCAGGGAAGGCACAGGAGTTTGACAGCGTAATTAAAATGGGCAGGACACACTTGCAGGATGCCGTGCCGATCCGGCTCGGCCAGGAATTCGAGGCATACGCCAGAGTGGCTAAGCGGGATATCTTGCGGATTGAGCGCACCAGGGCAAATCTGTTAGAGATTAATATGGGCGCCACGGCGATCGGCACCGGCCTGAATGCCGATCCTCTTTATGTGACGCATGTTGTTCAAGAGCTTGCAGACATAAGCGGACTGCCGCTCCGTCAGGCCGAGCATCTTCCGGATGCGACACAAAACACGGACGTGTTTACCGAAATATCCTCTGCACTGAAGGTTTGCATGATTAACATGTCCAAAATTGCCAATGATCTTCGCCTTATGGCATCAGGTCCAAGAGCGGGGCTGGGGGAAATTCAGCTGCCATCCCGTCAGCCTGGTTCTTCTATTATGCCAGGGAAGGTCAATCCAGTAATGTGTGAAATCGTAAACCAGGTTGCATTCCAGGTGATCGGCAATGACCATACGATTTGCCTCGCTTCTGAAGCAGGCCAGCTGGAGCTGAATGTAATGGAGCCGGTCATGGTATACAATCTTCTGCAGTCCCTCAGCATGATGAAACAGACCTTCAGCGTGTTCCGTCAATATTGCCTGGAGGGTATTACAGCGAATGCCGAGCGCTGCCGGCAGTACGTAGAGCAGAGTGTGGGTGTTATGACCGCGCTTAATCCATATCTGGGCTATGAGGCATCCGCAATGATTGCCAGCGAAGCACTGAAGACAGGAAGGTCAGTGCGGGAGATGGTGCTTTACTATGATCTGCTTGATGAAAATCAGTTGGACGCTATACTGGATCCCTTCCAAATGACCAGTCCCGGCATTGCAGGAGAAAAAAGTTTATAAAAAAGTTGACATTTCGCGCCAAAAAATGTATAAGTATATATATAACAACTTATAACATGTTGAGCCAGGAGGAGAAATCATGAGCGTAGCAAACGTGTTGCAAACTGCACAAGATCAGGTAAACCAGATTATCGAGGCTTACAAAACAAGAACGATTAACCAGGTATTTTTAGTCGCCTGCGGCGGTTCCTCCGCATTGATGTACCCAAGTAAATATTTCATTGACCGTGAATCTACTACAGTCAAGGCTGAAGTATTCAATTCCAATGAATTCATCTACAGAGATCCGTCATTGCTCGGCGAAAACTCCTTGGTAATCCTTTGTTCCCACAAAGGCAAGACGCCGGAAACAACGGAAGCTGCAAAATTCGCGAAGAGCAAGGGTGCCCTGACCGTCTCACTGATGTATGTAGAAACTGCTCCGCTTGCCGACGAGTCCGATTATATTGTTAATTACAGCTGGGCGCCTCCAGGCGAGCTTGATCCACATCCGGAGATCGCTAACTATGCCATTCTATACCGCTTAACGATGGGCCTGCTTTATGTCAAAGAAGGCAACAAGAAGTATGAAAAGCTACTGTCGAGCCTCCCTCATTTGGATAAGGTCATGAAGTTTATTAAAACAAACTATACCGCTCCGGCAAAAGAATTCGCTGCAGCCTACAAAGATGAGCCCGTCATCTACACAATGGCGAGCGGTTCTAACTACGGTATTGCTTACTCTTTCGCAATCTGTATACTGATGGAGATGCAGTGGATCAACTCCCATGCCATTCATGCCGGCGAATTCTTCCATGGACCGTTCGAAATCCTGGATAAAAAAATGCCTTTCATTCTCTTGATGGGTCTTGATGCCACCCGGCCAATGGAAGAGCGCGCGCTGAAATTTTTGAAGGAGCACGGGGAGAAATTCTTGGTACTCGATGCCAAAGAGGTGGACTGGACAGGGGTAGATGAAGAAATGAAAGGCTACCTTGCTCCGCTAGCACTTAACTTCATTCTTCGTGTCTATGCGGTAGAACTGGCTGCGGCCCGCAACCATCCTCTGGAGCACCGCCGTTACATGTTCAAGGTTCCTTACTAAGATCTAAAATTTCCTGAATCAATTATTTATGCGGCAGGACCTGCAAAGCAGCTGGCTTTAACAGGTACTGCCGCCTTCCTTATCTTTTCTAGTGAATTATATCACAATTAATACCAGTAATTATATTCCTTTATGATATTCAATATGTTATGATTCATAGGTAAATAGAACCAGCAGGAGAATGTGCAGAATAAAAAGGTCATTGTTACTTCTTTATTGTCTTTAATTCTTATATCCAGTGCAGCAAGCGGGTCACTCATCCAGGGCGGACGGATTCGAACGGCGGACATGCAAAAAGAATTGTTCCAAATGGGGCTTAGAGTACGGCGAATATCATTACCACAATAAGATATTGAACAACTCGGTGAAACTATGATGGTGAATGATACACGCTACTGTACAGTTAAAGTAGAGGGTGAACTTAATCTCAAAACATACAGACCCGTGATTCAAAAAATTAAAATTTAAGAACTTGATCGTGAAGAAATTAGGTTTGCATACTATAATATTGATGAGGATGGGAAGCAACATTTCCAACCTAGGCCGCTTGATTTGGAGGAAGATTTAATGATTGATTTAATAAAGGCTGGAGTAACTAAAGGTGAATTCAGTAAAAATGGTTTGGAAAAACTAAAAAAAATATTTGATGAGATTCATTAAAATATAATTTCTGAGCATTGATTATTTAAATAATCTTTGGAAATAATAATTCCTACAACACGAACTTTGATAAAAAACTTGATTCATCAAAAAAGTGTGTTGTAACTTGATGATTAAAATAAGTTGTAGGAAGACAAGAACATAGTACCATAAGAGCCCGCGCCCAGCGCGGGTTTTCTGTTTTATGGGACCAAGTTCTTGTCCTTTGCTCAGGACAAGAACTTGGTCCCATTGCCGAAAATGGACAAGAACATGGTACTATTGCCGATGAACGTCGAGCTGCTGACGGCCGTGATTAGAACGATCCACATCCAGGGGACGATTCACAAGCTGCTGTTCGGTGAAAATAAAGTCTTAGACTGGAGTCATTGATTAAACGCGGTTTTTGAATTGAATAATCTGTAGCTTTTGAAAAATAAGTTTTAGACTGATCCATAAATAAAAGCAGCGGCAGTCCAAGACTAGATAAATAAAGTCTTAGACTGCCGCTACTGTCGTTGAACTAACGTTTCCCGTAAGTTAGAATAGCATATTGTTTATTTTTTATCCCTTATCTCACGAAGAATTGCTTCGATTTTCTCCATTTTCCTTAGCATCGAATATTGGTTCCCAATCAGACCCGCTAAACCAACTCCAATAATGATGATAATAAGAAGTTCCACTCTCAGCCTCCTTAATCTGACTTTATCCCATTTTAACATTTATCCGATTAACCTGTTTGTAAATGAAACAAAAGCAATCGATCACGTAGATCTACTGATTTAATGACCACATACTTTTCTCAAATAGGTTGATTTAAGAACCACCCTTTAATGAAAATACCTTAGTGATGGATCTTTTGATCACTTGCCAGGCAATCGAAACTTGCTGGTGACAGAAAGAGTGCCAGAAAAGAATGTCATTACAGGTATAAGAATCGTATGTTCCCGTTGACGCTCCGGAAGCCCTGCATGGGTTGTCCCAGGCGTTTTTGAGTGCCCGATGTAGTAACCGCGCAAAAGAGGTTGCGCTCACCGAAAAGCGATTTTCGTTTCTAACGTTTAGCGCCTCCCTTATAATAAGCAAGCGATGTTAACGCTGGTACCTCCTGTTTCTTTTTTAGCTGCCGCAGAGGGGCAGGACGGGTTCCCGGAATACAGAGAAAATAAAGATTAAAAAAAAGTTAACAAATTCCGATACATATGATTGGGATGAACATATCGTCTCGGGAAGCAAATGTACGGATTCATCTACTATTGTTCAAGGAGAACAGAAATGATTATCCAAGAGATTGCAAGCGCAGAGCCTTTTATAGCCGCTTCCCGGAATATCATCGACGTGCTTAAAAAGTCTGTAGACGTAACCTCTCTCTTCGTGGCTGTGAATGAAAACCGGATTAACCGTGTTATCAAAAGTTACAGCAACGGGGAAGAGCTGGTTCCCGAGGGCACTAACGCGCCCTTTGAAGAGACCTACTGCAGGATCGTATGCGCCGGAGGCCGGGTAGCTACGGTTATCCCTTCCACCGCTGCGGATCCGTTAACCGCCACACTCCAGGTTACACGCAAGCTGGGCGATTGCTCCTTTATTGGGGTCCCGTTGATATTTGGCGAATCTACGCCCTTTGGCACCATTTGCGCACTGGATCGCAGGATCCGCAGGTTCACCCAGTCTGACATTGATATGTTTAATGCAATGGCCGCACTATTGTCGAATGTGATGAGATCGCAGTACGAACAGTATGTGGACCCTATTACCGAAGGGTATAACCGAAGAATTCTCGAAAAGTTCCAGGAGTCTGCAGATCTCAAGCTCCGTCCGCTCAGTGTTGTCGTTATGGACATTAACGGCTTCAAGACGGTTAACCGCCTGTATGGACAGGCGTTCGGTGACAGCCTTCTGGCGCGGTGCGCCCGCATTCAAAGGCAAGTATTCGGAGAGGGTTCGTTAACCATTCGGCTTCAGGCCGATTACTTTGTAAACTTGAGCAGGGAGCGTTCGCCCAGCCGGATGCTGGAGCAGAGTCAGGCGCTTCTGGCGGCTTTGGAAAAAGTGTCTCTGCCGGACGGAAGCCCCTTGTTGGCCAGCGCTGGATTGGCGTTCTCCGAGCTGTGGACCGAAGGGCTGACGGGACTGCTGCATCAGGCCGATTCGAAAATGCTGACGGTCAAAAACCGTTCCAGGCACGGCTTCGCATATTAAGAAAGCACGTTTCAATACAATAATTATTGGATAATCAGGAGTGAACATCTAGAGTGAACATCCAGAAAGCCACTGACCTCCTCTTGCTGTCGGCCTCCGTCTTGTTGCTGTGGGTGGCCGCTGTATACAAGATCCGTCATGCTAGACAGGCCGTTAAATTGGAAACGGCCGAGATGAATGCCGGTTACTACAAATCATTGCTTCAACATCATACGGACGCTATCTTCGAGCTAAACTTGCACGGGAAGGTTACAGCCATCAATCCCGTTGCACAGCAACTCGTAGACGGGGCGGGGGTTGCTCCTCTGGGTGCCTTCATATATGAGCTGGCCCTCCCCCGGAACCGCGAAATGGTTAAGGATGCGTTCTTCAAAGCTTCCCGGGGACACACCGTCGTGCTGGAGAATACCCCAGTGCAGATGGGTTCAAAGCAAACCTATTGGCGCACGACTTACAGTCCGGCCTACCGTCACGGCAGCATCTGCGGCGTATTTGTCGTTGCCGCTAACCGGACCGAATATGCGGAAATGCAGCTCCAGCTCAATAAACAGAAGACGAGATACGAACGTGTGGCGGCAAGTCTGCCGGATATGGTGTTTGTGCTCACGCCAAGGCTGGTTCCGACTTATGTGTCACCCTCCTTTGAGGAAATTCTGGGGTATGCGAAAGGCTCTTATTTGTACCGTTACCCGGTTACGGACTATCTGTCCCCGGAGGCAGCAGCTCCTATCCAGGCGAAGTTTGGCCAGCTGATCGGCGGTGAACGGGAAATTCACTTCGAATTCCGCTTCTTTCATGCAGACGGAACTGAAGTATACCTGGAGGGAAATGGAACAGCTTTGACCGATTCTGGCGGAACCGTCGAGAAGCTGGTTATAGTCGTCCGGGACATCACGGACCGTAAGCGGGCAGAACAGACGGTCATCGACAGTGAACATTTATATCTGAGGCTCCAGAACAGTCTGCACCGTTTTACCGAGGACGTTTCCTTTATGATGAATCCTATGGAGCTGGAGAGGCGTCTTTGTACCGAGTTTCAGGAAGTTCTCCGTGTCCCTAGCCAGGCTATTATTCAAACCACCGGATTTCGGCACTTTGCATGTCATACGGGAGTTTTTCCTCCCGACGCGGAGATAAAGCGGCTGGAAACCTTTAACGGGATCCGAATGCCGGTGGGAGAGCTGTTCCGGCTGGACCGTTCCGTATGTTTTGTGGTAGGTGAGCTAAGGGGAATAATCTGCCTGGCCTGGATCGGCGATGCCGGCGCCTGGACAGAGAACAAGGCTATCCGTGCCTGGATTCAGACGCTGGCAAGGTATACCAGCGCTGTCTATGAAAATATGATGAAGATCAAGGATTTGACAGCGGAGCTTGAGATGCTGTCGCAAAGACACCGGACGCCGTCTTGGCTGCTCCGGCTGATGTATGCTGTATCCGAAAAGGAACGCAAGCATCTTTCCCAGGATCTTCACGATTCCGCTTTGCAGGAACAAATCATCTGGTACCGTAAACTCGATATGCTCCAATATTCGCCTCACGTAAACGCTGATCTAAAGCCGGAGCTGCACCGGATCGGAGAGGGGATGCTGGATGTGATGTACCAGATCAGAGCGACCTGCAACGAGCTGAGGCCTCCTTTTTTGAAGGAATGGGGACTGACGCAAGCGCTGGAAACGCTGTATGAACAGGTGCAGATGAGGTCTGATTTCCAGATTCATTTTAACAGTGACGGGTTTAAAGCCAAACTGCCGGATGAGCAAATGCTCGCTCTTTACAGGATTAATCAGGAGCTGCTGAATAATGCGGTAAAGCATTCTTTTGCTAAAGACGTGAACATTACTTTAGTCAACCATGACGACGGGATTTTAATGTTATATCAGGACAACGGGATCGGCCTGCCATCTGCACAGCTGGAGGATGTTTATGCCCGAATGGGCCTTTACGGCATAAAAGAACGTATTCGCAGTCTTGACGGCGATTGTGAGCTGGAGTCTTGTCCGGGAGAGGGGTTAACAGTTCACGTTTACCTTCCCGGTCATCATTCTTCTAAAAACACCATGTTCCCCGACACCATGATTATGGAGGAATCAGAATGAACATTTTGCTGTTAGACGATCACCCTGCCGTTACGGAGGGAACCAAGCTTATTCTTGAACAGGATCCGTTTTTTAAGGTAACAGTACAAAATCATGGCTCGGGACTTATAGAGCTGCTGAAATGTCGCAAGTTCGAAGTTATGCTGTTCGATCTTTTTATGCCCCCGTATAACGGGATCGATCTTGCAGCCGAAGTGCTGAATGTATATCCGGAATCATGCATACTCATATATACCGGTTTTGATATTATGCCTCATCTGAACCGTCTTATTGATCATGGCCTGTCCGGGTATGTCCCAAAGACGGGGACGCGGGATCAGCTTATAACGGCCATACGCTGCGCGGCACGCAAAGAGGTGGTACTTCCGCTGGATATGTTCCGGGCGATGCGGAGGAATTTGTCCGCGTCTGCGGATGGGTCTGAACCGGGAGAGAAGCCGTCGCTGCTACACCGTGACATTGAAATGCTTCGCCAAGTGGCTTTGGGGAAGGGAAACCGGGAGATCTCGGAACAGATGCATATGAGTCAGCGCTCGCTGGAGTACCATTTGACCCATCTGTTTCAGAAGCTTGGCGTCAAATCGAGAATCGAGGCTGTCAGCAAAGCGAAGGATATTGGTATCCTTGAGAATATCATTCTATAAAAACTGCGGTAGTTTGGTCATACCCCTGTCAAGTAGACAGATGAAAAAAAGCTAAGCAGCCAGCGTGTGCCGATACTCGATCGGCGCGCGCTGTTTGAGTTTCGCCTGGAAACGTTGGTAATTATAAAAGTAGATATATTCCTCGACGGCTTGATGAATCTCTGCTTCTGACTTACACTGGTGAAGGTACAACTTTTCTGTCTTCAGATGCGAAAAGAAGGATTCGATGCAGGCGTTATCCAGGCAGGTTGCTTTGCGAGAGTGGCTGCCCTTGACGCTGAATGCCTCTAATCGTGTGTTGTACGCCTGAGACGTGTACTGAAAGCCTTGGTCCGAATGGAGCACGGCCTCAGACACGTCTCTTTTCCGTGTCCACTGTGCAACAGTATCCAGGACGAGGTTTACGTCGTTTCGCTCCGAGATCTGCCAAGCTACAATCTCATTGTTAAAGAGGTCCTGAATAGCAGACAGATAGTAAAAGCGGGTGCCGTCTGAGATATACGTGATGTCCGTTACTAGCTTCTGCTGAGGTGCTGTTGCATGAAACTTACGCTTTAATCGGTTCGGGTAGACCACAGAAGGAGCAGAGCCAGCACGACTCCTTTTCTTGCGAATGACGGACTGGATCGACAGCTCTTTCGTGTGCCCCCATACCTTCTTGTGGTTGACGAGGCAGCCTGCCTCCCGCAGGGCTGCCTGCATTCGGGGGTACCCGAAATAGGGATGAGCCAAGTGAATAGCCACCATATGCTCTTTAATGGCGTGCTCTTGCTCATGGGCATCTATTCGTCGAGCCTGTGCACCTCGCCACTTGTAGTAATTTGCCCGCGATACATCTGCAATGGCTAATAGACGGGTGACGCCATGCTGGTCACGTAGTTCTTCGATTATGGCATATTTGTCTTGTAGTCCAAGCTCTCCTCCATTTACAGATTTGGATACCGCTTTTTAAGTAGTCCACCTGTGCCTTTAAGTAGTCCCGTTCTTCTTCTATACTGGCAAATGTAGAACGTGGACGTCCTTTTAAAGGGCTTGTTGCCCCTTTTCGTGTATCGAATGGCTCCCCATTCCGATATTTCTTTACCCATACTTTAAGCTGGGTACAGTTCGCAATCCCCAACCTTTCTGCGACTATCTTGTAGCTCTCTACTCCTTTAAGATAGGCTTGAATAGCCTCTACCTTGAATTCCTCTGAGTACGATTGAAATACTTGTCCCTTTTTCGCCATACAAAAATCCCCTCCAAGTTCACTCATTTCCTCATGTTAACACATAAGGTTTTTTACGAGTGTCTACTTGAAGGGGATAATACCAGTTGCGTAAGCTCCCGCAGTTTTTTTTATATTTTGCGCCGGACCGCAAACAGGGAACGCAATCCAAAGTTGCGTTCTTTTGCGTGCACGCACTTGAAAAATTGCGGTTACCAAAACGGGTGCCGCAGGTATGATGAAATCAGTTTTACATTTGCTTACTGCGCTGCGCGCCGTATCTCAAGAAACAGGAAAGGCAAGGGTGGTCATGGAGCAGACGGACCAGCAATTTATCGTTATCGAACTGGGAGGGGAAGAATACGCGCTCCCCATATCCGGAATATATGAAATTATTAAAATGCAAAAAATTACCGAGGTTCCTAACAGCCGTTTTTTTATGGAAGGCGTGACTAACCTGCGGGGCAAAATCGTACCGATCATTAGTCTGAGAAGACGGTTCGGCATGGAAGAGGCCGCCGCAGGCCGGTCAACCCGAATTGTTGTAGTTAATCATGACGATGAGATCGTCGGAATGGTGGTGGACTGTGTGCAGCAGGTAATCCAACTGGACTCCATCGAGGAGCCGGGCGAGAGTGCGGCCGGAATCGACAGCCGCTACTTTTCGGGAATCGGATATTTCGGCGAAGCATTCGTTACGTTGCTCAATATAGGAAGCATTCTGCGTTAGACCGGCGGAGAAGGAGGGAGAAGCCAATTGAACCGGAACGAGTTAATGAAACTGTATCTGGAAGAGGCGGAAGAACAAATTCAGCTTCTGGAGCAGGAAATTATGATATTGGAGCAGGAGGGCGGCAAAGAGGCGGTTATCCAGCGCCTGTTCCGCGCGGCGCATACGCTTAAGGGATCTTCGGCGGCAATGGGATTTGAAGACATCAAAAACCTTACACATGAGATGGAGAATGTATTGGACAGGATGAGGACCGGGAGTATGTCGGTTTCCGAGGAGCTGATCAATACACTGTTCCGGTGTCTGGATACCTTAAACATGCTCAAGAGTCAGGTCGAGCAGGGAGTGACGACAGGCGCCGATATCCGTGAAGTCGTCAAGGAGCTGCGCAGGCTGGCCGCCGGGGAGGAAGCCGCCGCGATCAGCGGGTTGGCGATACGGAAGACCTGTGGTGAGAACATCCCTCTGGTTTCCAAGGAGAGGGAGCTCTTGAACGAAGTACGGGCAGCCGGGCTTCAGGGGCGGTTCGTCGAAGTTAAGGTCGACGGCGCTTGCCAGATGAAAGCGGCGCGTGCACTTCTGCTGCACAAATGGCTGGAAGAGAAGTTGATGGTTCTGTATATGTATCCTCCAGTTCAAGAAATCGGAGAGGAGCAAGAGGAACCCTTGAAGCTGCGTTTTCTGCTAACAGGCCATGAATGGGAGCGCATCGAGTCGGAATGCCGCGAGATCTGCAAAGGTGAAGGCGTTGAGGACATCCGCTTTCTGGATGAGGAGCTGCACCCGCTTGAGCAGGCCCAGCCGGCTGCGGCCGACGAGAGTTCACTTATGGAATCATCCTCGCCTGTCCAGCAGCCGGGAAACGATTCGAAACGGACTGCGGGAGCCAGTGTCCGCGTAGATGTGGAACGGCTTGAAAATTTGATCAACCTGGTAGGCGAGCTGGTTATCGACCAAACCCGGATTACCCAGGTTGGGAGTGTCATACGCGACCTGCTGGGAAGCGGCGCCGACGACACGATGGACGATTTCGACAGCATCGCCAATCATATTTCACGTGTTGTGGGCGAGCTGCAGGAAAGCGTGATGAAGACCCGGATGCTCCCGATCGAACGGCTCTTTACCCGGTTTCCCCGCATGGTGCGGGATTTATCGCATAAGGTGGGCAAGTCCATACAGCTTATCCTTGAAGGCAAGGAGACAGAGGTGGACCGCACCGTAATTGAAGAAATTACTGATCCGCTGATTCATCTCATCCGAAACAGTCTTGATCATGGCATAGAAACGCCGGACGTCCGCCGCCGTGCGGGCAAACCGGAAACGGGCATTATCCGTCTGAGCGCAGAACACAAGGAGAATCAGGTTGTCTTAAGTCTTGTGGACGACGGGGCCGGGATCGATCCCCGGCAAATCGGCCGGATAGCTGTAAGCAAGCAGCTAATCACCCAGACACAGGCATCTCAAATGTCAGAACAAGAGCTGATACAGCTAATTTTTGAACCGGGCTTCTCTACGGCGAAGGAGCTCAGCGACATTTCCGGGCGCGGCGTCGGTATGGATATCGTCCGCAGTCATATTGAGAAGCTGAACGGCTTGATTGATGTGGACACCCGGCTGGGAGCAGGTACAACGTTTACCATCAAGCTGCCTCTGACGCTCGCCATTGTCCGTGGACTGCTAATCCGGATCCATCAATCCGTCTACGCTCTCCCCATAAGCAGCGTAGTGGAAATCATGCGGCTGCCGGGTCGCGAGATCCATTCGATCAAGGGGCAGCGCGTTGTCATGATCAGGGACAAAGTACTTCAGCTGGTATGGGTTCACGACTTTTTCAACGTTCCCAAGCGGGAGTTCGGCAGCGATAATAATGTATTTATCGTCATTATCGGGTCTGCGGACCGCCGTATGGCGCTGGTTGTGGATGAATTGATCGGTAATCAGGAGATCGTCGTCAAATCCATGGGCGCTTATGTGGGGAAAGTTGAGGGAATATCGGGGGCGACTATACTCGGCGACGGCGGAGTGGCCCTTATTATGGATGTCACTGGAATTTTTAACCTGGCCGGCAGAGACCGGATCGCTAAGGAGGAGATAAACGGATGAACAATCCTTCCTTCTCTGGCGCTAAGCAGGATCTGGCAGCCGTGAATGAATTGGTCGCTTTTCTGATTGACGGGATGGAGCTCGCCGTTCCGATTACCAATGTCGTTCACATTCTGTTCGTACCGGAGCTGACGAAAGTTCCCGGTATGCCGGGAATGCTTTCAGGGATGCTGAATCTCAGAGGGGAGACGGTCCCGGTTGTAGATGTCAGGGCTCTTTTTGAAATTCCGATTTCAGCAAGGTTGAAGAAACAGCGGATTATCGTAATAAAGCGAGATGGAATTTCAGCAGGTTTGCTGGTCGATGAAGTGACCAAGGTGCTGCGGATATCTCCAGACAGGCTGGAGCCGCTTCCGCCCGCGGTTGTGTCTGGCAGCAATGCTTATTTGGAAGCTATGTACAAGACAGATACATGCATTTATATGCTTCTCGGCACCCAAGCGCTGCTGGGAAGCGAAGAATATCTAATTCAGGGAAGCGGCAGGTTCTGCTGACAATAGGAGGAATTACAGATGGGTTTTATTTCAAAAATCACACAAAAAAGAATGGCTGAGCTGGGGATTGAATCTCAGGTTAATCAGGCCGGCGAACAGACAGGGCTGCTTGGAGAAACGCTGCAGGAAGCCGCACAGCAGGCAGTAAGGCTGGCAGAAGGAAGCGCCGGGCGTGCAGGCGACTCCAAGACGCTTGCCCGGGAACTGAGCAATATGGCGGATGCGCTGCATACAGCCTCCACGATGGCGGAACAAACGGGTCGGTCGACCGATGATGCCCACCGGACTGCGGGACTGCTTAGACGCAGCCTGGAGCAGGCCGTCATGGAAGATCGCTCCCCGGGGCCACTGGAAGAGGTTTTTAAGTTAGCCGGCCAGGAACTCCGGGAGAACGTGAAGATGCTTCAGGAATACACATCTGATACAAATGAGGTGTTCGGGCAAGCGAAGTCGGCGGGCGGACGCTGGAAGGAAGCGGCCGAACGGATCTCGGAGGAAACAAGGGAGTCCGGTGCCGAACTGCAGGGGGTAACCGAACAAGCGGAGCGATTTGGGGGTTCTTCCCTTAAACTGGATGAAAAAGCGGGCCGGTTAAACCAAGGCCTTGAAGAATTCCTTCTTGCTTTTATGAAGATTAACCGATCCTCCGCCCAATTCTACGCCCAGGCTGAAGCTAGCGCCCATGCGGTGGAAGATGTAAGCGTCCAGTCCGAGGTTTTGGCGGGTTCCATACAAGGCCTGACAGACAACGCCGAAAGTCTCACGGCATCAGCGGAAGAAACGTCAGCAGCCATTCAGGAAATGGCCGCCTCGGTTCAACAGGTGGCGGGCAATGCGGCCTCGGCATCCGCTTCAGTCGAAGAGATTTCTGATCGGATGGAAGAGATGGGCGTATCCGTTAAAGGTGTTGCCCAAAATGCAGACAGCCTGACAGGATCTGCGCTGGAGAGCAACGCTTCCATCGGCGAGCTAGTCGTCTCCATCGGCAGGGTGGCGGGTAACGCAGCCAGCACGGTTGGATCGGTAAACGGAATTTCCCGCTCTGTAGAGGAGCTGGGAAATTCCATCAAAGGGGTTGCCCGCAATGCGGAGAGCCTCACGGCTTCAGCGGAAGAAACGTCGGCCGCGATTCAGGAAATGGCAGCTTCCGTGCAGCAAATCGCCGGCAATGCCGAGAGTACATCCGGTTCAGTGGAGCAAATCTCGGTTTCAATCGAAGAGCTGGGCGGCTCTATCCGGGGCGTAGCGCAAAACGGGGACAGCCTGGCCGCATCGGCTAAGGAAATGACCGATTCCGTACAGGAGATGATCATCTCAATAGAGCAGGTAGCCGGCAATGCGGAAAGCACAGCGAGCTCAGTGGAACAGATCTCCGCATCTATCGAGGAGACGGGCGGTTCTATCCAGAGCGTGGCGGCAAACGCCGAAAGTCTGACTGCTTCGGCTGAGGAAACCTCGGCGGCGATCCAGGAAATTGCGGCATCTGTGCAGCAGGTGGCCGGCAATGCCGACAGCACGGCGAGTTCGGTGGAACAAATTTCAGCTTCCATTGAGGAGATGAGCCGTTCCATCCAGGGCGTTAAGGACAATGCCGAAAGCTTAACGGCATCCGCTAAGGAAACGAATGACTCCGTACAGGAAATGGTGGCATCCATCCAGCAGGTGGCGGGAAACAGCGAAAGCACAGCGAGTTCGGTGGAGCAGATCTCCGCTTCCATCGAACAGATGGGGAAATCCGTTAAGGGAGTCGCAGGGAATGCCGAACAGCTCCAGCGGTTTACCGGCGATACCTCGGCCACCATACAGCAGATGGCAGCCTCCATTGAACAAGTTGCAAAGAACGCTCAATCAGTCAACGGACTGGCCGTTGAGGTGCTTAAAGACGCGAAGGAAGGCCGGTCCTCCGTCATTCAATCGGTGCAAGGGATGAAGGAGATCGAAGAGGTGGTAACGCAAGCGTCTAAGGTCATGGTCAACCTGGGCAAGAGCTCCGATGAGATCGGCAGCATCATTGAGGTGATCGACGATATCGCTGAACAGACCAATCTCCTGGCGCTGAACGCCGCCATCGAGGCGGCCCGTGCAGGTGAACACGGCAAAGGTTTTGCCGTTGTAGCCGATGAAGTGAGAAAGCTGGCTGAACGGAGCGCCAAAGCGACAAAGGAAATCGCCCAGCTGATCAAGGGTATCCAGTCCGAAACGTCGGAGGCAATCAAGGCAATCGATATGGGTACGCAGAAGGTCCAGCACGGCACTGTTCTCGCCGATGAAGCCGACAGCGCCATCCAGAAGATCGTGACCGGGGTAGACCGCATTACCGGTGAAATCAGTCAAATATCGACGGCGACCGCCGAACAGGCGAAAGGCGCCGAAAATGTAGTCAGCGTCATTTCCCAACTGGTGGAGCAGACGGAAATGATCACGGTTGCGGTCAAAGAACAGGCTTCAGGAACAGAGGAAATTATCCGCGGCATTACCAATGCGCGTGAACAGGTTCGTCAGGTGACACACGCCACCGTGGAGCAGGCGAAACAGGGACAAGATATCGCCAAAGCCATAACCAATGTAACCAAACAGGCGGAGCTGGTGACCCATGCGGTCCGGGAGCAGTCTATCGGTACAGGTGAAATCGTCAAGGGGATTGTAAATGCCCGTGAGCAGGTGGCACAGATCAGTACAGCCATTAACGAGCAGGCTAAGCAGAGCCGGGATGTGGTGACCGCTGTTGAAAATGTAACGAAACAGGCGGAAGCCGTAACCATCGCCACGATGGAGCAGGCGCGGGGAATTCGGGAGATCATTCAGGGAATAGGCAATGCACGCGAGCAGGTTCGCCAGGTTTCCCAGGCCATGATCGAGCAGGCCAAGCAAGGAAAAGAGATCTCGGATGCTGCGCTGAATGTAACGAAGCAGGCGGAAACGGTATCGACGGCTGTCAAAGAGCAGGCGAATACGGCGGAGCAGGTGATCCAGGGTGTACTCAATGCCCGTGAGCAGGTCGGCCAGATTTCCTATGCTACAGGCGAGCTGGCGAAACAGAGCCGTGAAATCGTGAATGCAGTTACGAATGTGACCAAGCAGGCGGAAATGGTCACGGCGGCGACGCTGGAGCAGGAGCGCGGCGCCGAAGAGATGGAACAGGGAATCAGCGATGCGCGCGAGCAAATTGCAATGATCAGCGCCGCGATGGAACAGCAGACCCAGCAAGGACAGTCATTGGCATCCTCCTTCGAGAATGTGGCAAAACAGGCCGAAATGGTTACAGCGGCCGTTAAGGAACAAGCCGCTTTCGCAGAGGACGTTATTCAAGGCATTACCAATGCACGCGAGCAGGTGGAGCAGATTTCAGCGGCGGCTTCCGAGCAGGCGAGCCAAAGCCGCAGTATCGTTACGGCGGCGAATAATGTGACCAACCAGGCGGCTGCCGTAACGGAAGCGGTGAAACGGCAGGCGGAGATTGGCAAGGCTGTAACGGGCGGCTCCGCTTCGGCCAAGGAGAAGCTGGTTTGGATGAATGAAGTGTTGTCCGCACAGGACGGCGCCTTCTCCACTTTGGAGGAGCGGTTTGGTTTGGTGATGGAAGGATCCGGAATGCTGAGCCGCGAGGCTAAGCTTCAGCATGGCGAAGCGGAAGCGATGTTGGTACGCCTCAAAACACTGGGCGAACGTCAAGCTTCGCTTCGGGAGCTGTGCCGCAGTTCGGTTGAGGAAGGGAATGCCTTGATGGAAAAATTCGGCCAGGCGGAGGAAGGGTCTGGTACAATCAGCGAGGCGGCCGGACGGTATTTGAAGCTGGGGATGACACTTCACTCCAGCGCGGCGGATTTGTCGGAAGCCCGCTTGTCAGCGAGCCTGGAAGATTCGCTTCGACTGGCTCAGACGCTCGAAGAACAGACGGTACAAACTGCGGCAGAGTCTCGCCATTTGCGGGGTCAGCTGAACACCAGCAGCGGACTGGGGGGCGAAATGGCTGTGAAAGCCCATGATGCGGCGGACCGTATGGCGGCAGCGGCTCAGGAGCTTCAGCTTTTCGGACAGCAATGCAGGGGAGCGGGTGAACGTCTCCAGACGGTTAGGCATGCCCTTGGCATAATCCGGTTCCGCTAAGCTTTCTTTAGGATAGCAGCAATCAGAAAGGGAAAGGATCATGAGTGTAAATGAACTGAAAGCGGATGAGGCTCCGCTGCGCCGTATCGCCGAAATTATTTATGACCACAGCGGCCTGAATTACAGAAATAATCTGTACAGCCTGCAGACCAAAATCGCCAAAAGGCTTCAGGAGCTGAATTTGACCGTCTTGCAATATGCGGAACATGTACAGAGGGATGCCAGGGAAATCGAACTTTTAATGCAGTGCGTCACAATCAACGAAACCTATTTTTTCCGGGAAGAAGCCCAGCTTAAGGAACTGGCCGGCATAGTATCCGCACAGGGACAGGGCGGCGTAATGCGTATCTGGAGCGCTGCCTGCTCTTCAGGAGAAGAACCGTACAGCATCGGCATGGTGCTGGCCCGTGAAGGGATAGCCGGCCGCGGAAATTTACAGATCATTGCCAGCGATATTAACCAGCGGGTGCTTTCTATGGCGGAGAAGGGCTTATACCCTAAACAATCCCTGTGTTTCCGGAGAACAACCGGCGAGCAACTGGACGAATTTTTCGACGACGAAGGAAACGGCTACAGGGTTAAAGCGGAGATCCGGAGTCTGGTGGAATTCAATCACACAAATTTGCTCCACCCGTTCCATAAGGACCGGATGGGGACAATGGACGCTATCTTTTGCCGCAATGTGCTGATTTACTTTGATCCGGATACGGTCTCCGGAATTATCGAGCGGTTTTACATGATGCTTAAGCCGGGAGGCTATCTGTTCCTCGGCCATGCCGAAACGATCCGGAGACAGGAGTTCGGATTCGATACGGTGAAGGCGAAGGAGACTTTTTATTTCAGAAAAAGGACTGAGGCGCTATGAGCAGATACGGAGTTCTCATTGTGGACGATTCCGCTTTTATGCGCAGAGCGATCCACCTCCTGTTCGACGAAGACCCTGACTTCTATGTAGTAGGAATCGCAAGGAACGGGGCGGAGGCGGTAGAAAAGGTAAACCGGCTTAAACCGGATATCGTAACTATGGATGTGGAGATGCCCGAAATGGACGGCATCGAAGCGTTGAAAATCATCATGGCCGACCACCCCGTACCGGTAGTGATGCTCAGCGTTCAGACGGATCATGGGACCGAAGCGACCATAAAAGCGCTGGAGCATGGAGCGGTTGATTTTTTTCTGAAGGACCATCTGATCGGGGGAGACGGACAAGCGGGTGAGCATAAAACATTCCTGGAGCGGGTGAAATGCGTAGCTCAGGCGAAACCGTCGGGGATTGAGCGGCAGGGCCGTCCGGCTGAGATTCCTTCAGTGGAGTTGGCGTCGCGCCGTCCTGCCGTGGACCTCATTCTTATCGGCTCCTCTACCGGCGGACCTTCTGCGCTGCAGTCGATACTGCTCCGTTTTCCAGCAACCTTTCCGATACCGGTACTGGTCGTACAGCATATGCCTGCCGGCTTTACGAAGCCGCTGGCGGACCGCTTCAACAATCTGTGTCCGATAACGATCAAGGAAGCGGAGAATGGCGAAGTGCCGGCCCCGGGCAACGTTTATGTCGCTCCCGCCGGGTTTCAGACACAGGTCGTCCGGCAGAAGGACGGAGTTGTTCTTCTTACCGTCGCTGGTGATACAATGGGGCGATATCTCTACAAGCCGTCAATCGACGCCGCGCTGACATCAGCGGTCCCTGTATACGGAAGGCGGATACTAACCGTAATCCTAACCGGTATGGGGACCGACGGTACGGCCGGCTGCCGGGAACTAAAAAAGATGAAGGGCAGAGTGCTTGCGGAAGCGGAGGAATCGTGCGTAGTTTACGGTATGCCGAGGTCCGTCCATGAAGCGGGACTGACGGACCGGCAGGTGCCGCTTCACCAAATTTACGAAAACCTGATTGATATGGCTTTTGAAGGATAAAGCCAAATAGCAAGTGTCCGGCCCCTTTGAAGAGGGGCCATTTTAGCACTGATTCATAAACTGACGGAGGAGCACTAGAATTTTTTAATGAAAATCCTTACAAGAGTCGAAAAATAATTGAAAATTTGCTGAAAGTTCTGATAGTCTAGAGGAGGAAGTGTTACATAGGATTTTTAATTTAGGATTGAAGGAATTCCTGCTGTGTGAAAATTATCCGTATTATTGCTGAAGTTGCTCTATTGTATGTGTTTTTTTGGCTGAAGAATAGCTGCAGAAGCTGCTGCATCTCCCGGTTCCGGGTAGTATCGTTGGCCTGCTGCTGCTCTATGTAATGCTCCTGCTGAGGATTTCAACTATGCCAATAGCAAAGGGCTTATGTTCGATCCTAAAACGATCCATCATGATGATCTCATCAAGCGATTGCACGAATTGCATCAGGAGATTACTAAGGAACGGGTAGCCGCTGCGTTCCTGCACAGTTTGTCAACGAGAAAAGTCTATCTGAGGAGCTCCCTTTCAAGCTGGGATCTAACTTCAGGATTGCATCTGCATAACTATTAACAGCGGAGCTCGGTGTGGACAAATACCAGCAGCTGCAGGGATAGTAATTTTCATCAACTCATGTCGGATCGAGAATATGTGGAAGAGGATTTAAATGTGCTAAATTTCGAGCGGGTCAAATGGGGAGGCATCCGCTTGAACGATCTTCTGTACTCAACTTGGCAGCCGGCTAGAAACCGGTTGCCTTTTGTTGATCCGGGAAGACGCAAATTTTGGAGAAGTGATTGCGCTTTGTTTCGGCAATGGGACCATGTTCTTGTCCTACAAGGGACTATGTTCTTGTCTTCCGACACTGTCGGTGGACTAGAACATAGTCCCATTAGAGCACGCGCCCAGCGCGGGTTTTCTGTTTTATGGGATCAAGTTCTTGTCCTTTGCTCTGGACAAGAACTTGATCCCATTGCCGAAAATGGACAAGAACATGGTACTATTGCCGATTTGATGAATGTCTAATCATAAGATCATTTAGGTATATTAAGAAGTAATTTCGCAAAGCTTTTTTAATCTAATCCTTAACCTTACGATTACACAAGACGAAAATTACATCATATTGATAACCTTTTCGAACAAAGCCATCCCCGTTGTCATTGCAGCCATGCCTGCGCCGCCTAATCTTACAGTGCTTACCGAGCAGTATCAGGCGGACTCCTATCTGGCCGCGCAGCTGATCTTCATTACAACCTTGCTGTCCGTGCTGACGATACCTATGATTGCCGCTGTCGCCGGATCAGCTTAGAGAGGCTGGATGATTAAGATTTCATAAAAAGCTACTTGTTAAATGATGATTTACTTCATTTGTGGATAAGGTGTGTGTACTGTTAAATTACATATATTTAGAGGGATCATCGGGCGGCCATAAAGCGCGATGATCCCATTTAGTAAATTCATGCATACAGTTCTTGAGATTTTGCTGATTACACGACAATCTCTTACTCCGTAAATTGAATTTCTTCGTATGTCATTGTTTGTGGTTTACTGCCTTCTATAGTCTTCACCGGTTTGTGTACAGTCTTGTCAAACGTCAAGCTTAAAAATCCAGGGGTAGAGTAGTGACCGGCATGGTCAATGAGGAATTTACCCGGTATAATCTGCTCCAGATCAACATCGGCATAAGCGATACCCTCTTCATCATGGGCCAGTGTATTGCTTATTGTTGTGCCATTAGGCGCCATGATTTTGGTACATCCATGACCAAGCTGCATGTAATTTTTCTGGTATTCCGTTTCTCCAACAATATCCCGCATTTCCTCCGTCCATATCTGAGACGCCATTAAGCAGAAGACTTGGTTAGATATTGCATAAAATTTAGCGGCTGTTTCACAGGCGTCTGTACCGAATAAATGACCGTCATAAGGCATGAAGATCGGCCAGGAGGACACGTGCACTTGTTCGTTCATGGAGGCCATCGCGGCAATATTCAAAGGTAGTAGGTGCTCCCAGCATTGCAGACCGCCAAGATTTCCGAATTCGGTATTGAAGACCGGCATCATACTTCCATCCCCGTCTCCCCAAATCGTTTTTTCGGCATTGGTCGCTTTTAGCTTACGATGCTTGCCAATCAAACTTCCAGCCGGGTCGAACCACAATTGGGTGAGGTATAAGGAGCCGCCCTCTTTTTCTGTGACGGACACGCAGAAGTAAACCTTGTTTCGTCTGGCGGCTTCACTTAACTTCTGAATCGATTGGCTTGGAATTTCAACAGCATTTTTATATAACTGAATGTAATATTTCATCCCATAATCAGCGTTGCCAAGCCAGATCCACCAGGGATATCCCGGGATAAATGCTTCAGGGAAGGCAATCACTTTTGCTCCGTTTGCAGCGGCTTCGTCTACCAATCGGCAAGTTTTATCAACAGTGGCTTCAAGGTTTAAAAATACGGGGGCGGCCTGAACCGCAGCTGCTTTAAATTTAGCGTAGTTTTCCATTAAGAGTCCTCCTAAATAAGTATCATTTTCATTATGATATATTTAATGACATTTAATAATAATTTCTTGTCCAAATCATAATTCATGTTATATTATTTAACAATCAAGCTGTTGTTGATAGGTCTAAACTTATACTTGATAGTGTAGGGGAGGATAGATGGACAAGATAACATGAGGTGAGGATATGGATACTAAAGATCTAAAAGCATTTGTGGCGGTGTACCAATACAAAAGTATTAATCAGGCAGCACAGGCCTTGTTTATGACGCCTCAAGGATTGAGTCAAACGATTAAAAAGCTCGAAAGGGAACTGGACCTGGAGCTGTTCAGCAGAACACCAAAGGGTGTCTTTCCAACAAAGTATGGGGATGTCCTAAACGAAAAATCCGGACAAATCATCAAAGAATTAACTTCTCTTAAGAAGACTACCCAAATGAAAGCCTCTGAAAGACTAACGCCTCTGACGATTGCATCTACATTCGGAGTTATCGCATATTTAACAGTAGACTTTTTAATTGATTTCCGGGAAGCTTATCCCGATATTCAACTGGATATTATTGAGGCTCCGGATGATTCAACCGAGGAAAAGATATGGACAGAAAAAGCCGAACTCGGATTTCTTGCAGGACCCATTAATACTGTTAAATTTAACGCTACCTTCTTCACCTCACATAAGCATTGTCTGGTTATCCATAAAGAACATAGACTGGCACAAAAACGAGCTATTGCATACGAAGATTTGGAAAATGAGCCAATTGCCCTGGAGGGACGTGCTTTCCGGCCCTATCACAACAATATGAACCGGTTCCTAAAAGCGGGAGTTACACCGCAAATCCTTCTGGAAACCTCTGAAATTGAGTTTACTCATCAAATTGCAAGCGCCAATAAAGGAATTGGATTGTCCGTCGATTACTGCGCCTTCAACAACCCGCACAAGAACACTGTAATTAGACCTTTTAAGGATTTCGATGAATGTACCTGGGACACATATCTCATTACCAAAAAAGGTAAGGTAATTAGTAAAGAAGCCGAAATTTTTCAGGATTTTGCGTTGTCCTGGCTGCGTACGAATCAAGCAAAGCTGTTTAAATGGGATGGGGAAGTGTTTTAATTGGAGTTCTCCCGAAATTCCTGGGGGGAAAAGCCAATCTGCTTTTTGAACACCTTGATAAAATGAGGAACAGAGGTGTAACCAAGCTTACCGGATATATCAAAGACTTTAAGGTCTGTATTCTTCAGAAGAAACACAGCCCTTTCCATGCGGATCTTCAATAGGTAATCTCCGATCGTCTCCCCGGTGACTGACTTGTACACACTGGACAAATGGACAGGGTGGAGGCAGACATAGTCCGCGATAGACTGTAGAGAGATTCCTTCGCTTAAATTCTCTTGGATATACAATTGAACACGAGTTACCAATCCCTGCTGTTTATTTTCCATGTTCGTAGCCAGATTTTCCCTTAAGTCATTCAATTGTCGATAGGACCACTCCTCCAACTTATTGGCCGACAGGAAGCCGGGTCTGCGTTGCAGTTGTTCTATTTCAAAGACGGTATGATCATAATTTCTACCGTTTTTGTTAGCGGCATGTATAAAGGCGGCAGCAAGAACAATAAACACTTCATATACCACATCGGACGTCAGATCGTCCATGAGTTTCATTTCCGCAAAGATAGATTCCAACTTTTGGCCGAATTCGATCCAGCGGCCGGCTTCGAGCAGTACGAATAAATACGGAGGTTCGTATAATGACATTATCTTTAAAGGTATATTGTCCACCATGCTTGCATTGTAAGATAACAACAATCCATTTTGGCTGCCTGCATACCGGGTGAACACACTCAGGGATTGCTGATATAAGCTAGATATTTGCTCGGGGAAGCGTTCAGCCGGGCTAAGATAAATCGAAATATCCTCATTAAGGAAGGTTTGAGTATGCTGCTGAAACTTCGAGGCAACGGAATGTAATAAGGAGTCTGATAACCTAGATTTGCTTTTGAGCAGCAGGACAAGATAGCCGTGATCCGAGAAGCAATGCCAGACCCAAAAATTATTTTGAAATACCTCAATTGCAATACTGGCCAAAGCGTGCTCCAAAAGTGAGAGCGACTGTACATCATAATTGGAGAAGCCTTCTTCCATCCGGACCAGCGCCAAGTTCACCAGATCACCTGCAAAAAAAGGTAATTCAAACAACTGCAGCTTTTCATTAAGAACCTCCTGCTTCAGGGGCTTATTGTTCAGAATGTCATTTAAAAGATGCTCTCTAAGCACGGGGAGACTTGTATTCAGTGTGTACTTCAGATTTTCCAGTGAACTAAGAGCAGTCCATTCCTCTTTGAGTTCATTCACAGCCTTTACAACTTCCTCGATAATCTGCTCGACGTCAACTGGCTTCAATAAATAGCTGACTGCTCTGTATTCCAGTGCTTTTTGAGCATACACAAAGTCATCATGTCCTGATAATACAATGCATTTCATTTTCGAAGATAACTGTTTTATGCGTTCAAGAAGTTCAATACCGCTCATTTCGGGCATACGGATGTCTGTTATAACGATATCAATCGTTTGCTGGCTAAGCAGCTCGAGCGCCTCGGCTCCTGAGCTGGCTCCGTATATTTCTGCAACCCCGTAAGACTCCCACGGAATAGTTAAAGTCAGGCTATCTACAACAGATTGTTCATCATCTACGATCAGCAAGTTGAACAAAATTTTTCTCCTCCTTTATTACATCCCAAGATACACATACCATTAGTCCGCCAGAAAGCGAATTGGAGATTTGGACTCCGGCTTCTTCACCAAACTGGATTTTTAATCTTTGGGTGATATTCCATAAGGCACAGCCCATTTCTTCCTTCAGGGAATCATTTAATTTCAGCTTCAATTCCGCAATCTCATCGGTGGTCATACCTTTCCCGTCATCCTCCACATAGAGATAACACGTTTCTTTATCTCGTTCTCCCCAAATACGGATATGCCCGCTGTCTCTTTTCTGCTCAATACCATGGACAACACTATTTTCTACAAGTGGCTGCAAGATAAGCCGCGGAACGGAAAGGTTCTGCATTGCTTCAGGAATATCTATTTCGAAGTGTATTCTTGGCATTCGCATTTTTTGAATATTCAAATAATTAATGGTTACTTTAAGTTCTGACTGCAAAGTGATAATAGACTGCTCCACTCTCGTTGTATAACGGAAATATTCAGCTAAATTTTTGGTCATTGCGGTTATCGCATCATAATTCCCCAAGCGAACCATGTTATTGATAAAGAATAAGCAATTGTATAGAAAATGAGGATTGATCTGGGCCTGCAGCTGCTTGAACAGAGATTCCCTTGATATAATTTTTTCCGTATACACATTTTCAATTAATTGCTGGATCTGTTCAGCCATATCATTGAAGTTGTTATGCAAAAAAGTGAATTCATCCATATCGGTTTTTCTGACCCTTGCGGAGAAATCACCTTCTTTAATGCTCCGCGCACCTCTAGTCAGCTCTTTAATAGGGATTTGAATTTTCCGGTACAACAAGAAGGAAGTCGTGACTCCTGATAGTACCAATATCAGGCAAGCGAAATAAAAAATAATTTTGGTATTCTGAATAGGAAGTAAGGCTTCCTGCAGGGAGATAAAATCAACAAGGTACCAGCCGAGCGAACGGGATTTCACGTAATTAACCAGAAAGTTTTGCTGCTGGATATTGATAATCTTGGTTCCTGTCATTCCGGATAGATCTCCGAGTCTGGCAATGATACTTTTAGTTAACAACGTATCGGAGCTGCTGTTCAGGATCATCTGATCTGAAGGATGATAAAAAAAGGGGTCTGATGTAGTTCCCTGTTTGGCGTCGTTCAATAAGGCAACCATATTCTGGACAGGAAAGGAGATGCGCATCACAAATCTTCTTTGACTAGCTTCCGCCAAGAAAGGAAAGGAAGAATAACGAACGAAATGGTTTTTTTCTATACTCCAAGCCTGATTCACTTTTTCGCTATCGACAGTGGGGGAAGGGTCCCATGTATCTCGGACAATCCATTCATCAAGCAAATTGGAATAGATGGAGATGGTATTATTCCAGCCGGTTGATAAGCTTTGTAATTTAAGCTTCTCCGCAATATTTCGCTTTAACCCAACTTGCTGGTACATATCCATGAGATCAACGGAGCTGAGCTGATTAATCGTGCTGTCCTGGTTCAACGCAGTGGCTATCATGGAGAGTTGATCAATATTCTGGTCCAATTGATTTGCCAAATAAATATTTTGATTGAGGTTATTCTTCTGGATATCCGATTGGACAATTTTTAGAGAGTTGTTGATGGAGTATGAATATAAGACGATTGCGCAGCCTGCCAGCAGGAAGATTAACAGATTTATTTTATGATAAATACTTAATTTGAATTTCCTCAATATAGTTACCTTCTTTCCCAGGAATGAATAGAGGATAATTGAATGCAATATAACCGCTGAATGGCTAATATGTCAACTTTCATTACGTTAACCTTTATAAATCGACATTCATTCCTAAGATAACACTATATAAAGCAGACCTTTCGCTCTCCTATAATAATATTACGCCCGAAGGGGCAGATAAGACATAAGGGGTGATTCTTTTGGAGCTTCAAAAAAAAGCAAGAGTGGGAGTTATTCTAACATTGTTTGCAGGCTTGTTGTCAGCGTGTTCGGGAAATACAGAAAATGGGGCATCCCAGAATGCGTCTGGAAGTGAAGAAAATCAATTAACAGTCGTGAACGGAAAAATTGAGCCTGAAGTTACTTTCACCTTAATCCGTGGAACTGATGCTGCAACCTCATTTAAGAATGGTGAGTCCATAGAGGATAACGTTCATATCAAATGGGCCAAGGAAACGCTGGGTGTAAATATACGGACTCTTTGGAGCGCCGGACAAGATAGTTATGACACCAAGCTAAAACTAATGCTGTCGGCTAATGAAAAGATGTCTGATGTAGTCGTTGTCAATAGCGCCAGTACAGCCAAGATGCTGATTGAATCCGGTAAAGTCATGAGTATTGATGAATCTTTTGAAAAATACGCCTCCGATACCTGGAAAACAGCCATGGCAGATGCTCCCGATGCGTGGCTCCCTTATAGAAGTGAAGGGAAAACCTATGCTTTTCCAATTTTGAGCAAGCCTGATGATAGTACGCCGGTACTGTGGATTCGCAAGGACTGGTTGGACAAGCTGGGATTACAGGCACCTAAGACACTCGATGAGTTGGAACAAGTGGTCGATGCTTTTACTAATGATGATCCTGATGGTAACGGAGTTAAGGATACGTATGGAATTGATTTGGCGATTAAAAATGGATTTGCTTCGAAGCCGCTTGAACCGATTGGCAATCCCAGCTGGTTCTTCGGAATGTTCGGTACTGTGGCGGGGCAGTGGAATTTAGAAGAGGATGGAACAGTGGCATATGGCTCTATTCAGCCAGGTACCAAAGAGGCATTGTTAACACTAAAGGAATGGAAAGACAAGGGTTATCTGGCCGAAGATATTTCTCTTCACGATTATGCCAAGGTAACAGAAAATATCGTAGCAGGAAAAGTAGGAATTATAGCAATGCCTGCATGGTATTTGGCCTATCCGGGCAGTATGCTGCTTCAGAATAACCCGGATGCCGATTATGAACCTTACCCGATCCCTTCCGGTCCTGATGGAAAAGCAGCCCGTCAAGGAACTGCTTTGACCTCCGGTGGCATTATGCTCAACAAAGACATCTCTTCCGAATCGCTACAAGGCTTCTTCCATTACATGAACTATTTGTACCAGGGCGCTGACTCGGATAATCCGCTTTTATTCCAAGGATTCCAAGAAGGCTATGACTACGCCGTTATTGATGGACAGATTGATCCGGATCAATCCAAAATTCCCGGCGGATATGTTGGAACAGGTAAATATACGATTTTAAGTAATACCCTTCCGCTTATTCCGTCCAAATATTTGGAATTATATTCTAAAATAGGAACAGGCAGCGAACTTAATGCACAGGAAACAGCTTTTATGGGCACACAAGGAATCGATGCGAAGCAACCCACAACTATTATGCAAGGGAAAGCGTTGAACGTTGTTAATGAACAAAGGGATATTACCAAGGTCAATACCTTTATAGGTGCCGCAACAGAAACAATGACTACCCGGCAGGATTTCCTCGACAAAATGGAGCTGGAAACATTCTCCAGTATTATCTATGGAAAGAATTCGATTGATGAATTTGATGCCTTTGTAGATAAATGGAAGAAATCCGGCGGGGAACAAATCACGCAGGAAGTCAATGATTGGTACAATTCGGTGAAGTAGCATCTTCAAGTGTGGAGTAGGCTCAGCCTGCTCCATACCACTTACGATCAATGAAAACGCAAGGAGTGAACTACGAACGATGGAATCACAAAAAAAAATTAATTCCGATCAATGGCAGCTGCATGTGCTATTATTACCGGCCGTATTGCTGGTTCTTATATTCACTTATCTTCCTTTTGGAGGACTGATCATTGCTTTTCAGAATTATAAACCGTATCTCGGGATAAGCGGTTCGAAATGGGTTGGGCTTGAACATTTTCAGTTTATGTTTTCGATGCCGGACAGTGTACAGGTCATTTGGAATACGCTAATTCTTGCTTTGTTCAAAATTTTCTTTATTACATTGATTAGTGTAATCTTCGCCTTACTGATAAATGAGGTTAGACAGAAGGTCATCAAACGCTGGGTTCAAACCTTGGTATATTTCCCTCATTTTTTGTCTTGGGTAGTCCTTGGCGGGATATTCAGTCAGTTGTTGTCGGTAGATGGAGGTCTGGTGAACCAGATGCTTCAGTCCTGGTTTGGAATGGATCCAGTGTTTTTTCTAGGTGAGGGTAATTGGTTCAGGTTCACCGCAATCTTCACCGAAGTATGGAAGGAGTTTGGATTCTACTCCATTATTTTCCTGGCGGCTTTGACCGGCATTAATCCTTCCCTCTATGAAGCCGCTGAGATCGATGGTGCTACCCGCTGGAAGCAAACGCTGCATATTACGCTGCCATCTATTCTTCCGGTAATCACAGTTGTAGTGACTTTGTCGATGAGCTATATACTCAGTGCAGGCTTTGATCAAATTTTCAACCTCTACAACCCGCTAGTATACGATAAAGGCGATATCATTGATACATTCGTTTACCGGATGGGGCTGGTCAATTCCAACTATAGTTTTGCAACGGCATTAGGCTTCTTTAAGTCATTTATCTCAATGGTATTAATTATCGTGAGTTATCGGCTTGCATACAAATTTGCGAATTACAGGATTTTTTAGGAGGAACAGCGATGCAGTATTACACCAAGGCACATAAAGGCTTCACCCTACTGAATTACATGATCATGATTATTCTGGCACTTATATGCATCGTTCCGTTTATACACTATATCTCTATTTCACTTAGCTCTACCGGTGCTGTACAATCCAAGGCTGTCGGACTCTGGCCAGTTGGACTTACCTTTGATGCTTACAAGGGAGCCTTACAGAAAAATGAGTTGTTTCAATCCTTGGGGGTAACCGTGCTGCGGACATTTCTAAGTACAGTGATTGGAATGAGCGTTACCGTTGCTGGAGCTTATGCCTTATCCAAGGGCAGCGGAATGTTAAAAGGCTACAGGCTGTATATTACTTTCTTTATCATTGCGCTCCTCTTCAATGGAGGGTTAATCCCCAATTATATTTTAATTAATAGTCTCGGGCTGATGGATACAATATGGGCGGTTGTGTTGCCTACTGCTGCTAATATTTTCAATATGATTTTGCTGTTGAACTTCTTTAAGGCGGTACCCCAGGAACTGGAGGAAGCTGGATTGATGGACGGTGCCAGTCATTGGGTTCTGCTGTTAAAGATATTTATACCGCTATCCCTGCCCGCGATGGCAACCGTCGGCTTGTTTGTAGTCGTTAACGAGTGGAATTCCTGGTTCGACGGTTCCATCTACTTGCGAGGCAATAATATCCCATTGGCCACTTATTTGCAGAGTATTATGGTGCAACAGGATATGGGGAATCTTAATGCCCAGGATATTTCACAGATCAGCACGGTAACGTTAAAAGCAGCTCAGGTGCTTTTAGGAACTTTACCTATTCTGATTGTTTATCCCTTTCTCCAACGCTTCTTCGTGCAAGGGGCCATGGTTGGAGCTGTCAAAGAATAGTCTTGAATAACAAATTAATTAATCAGGAGCGAATCATATGAAGAATATTAGAGTTGCAGGCGTTCAGGCGGCACCGGTATTTATGGATTTAGAACGTACAGTAGACAAGACATGTTGCTTTATCGCAGAAGCAGCACGGGAAGGAGCACAAGTAGTGGCTTTTCCCGAAGCCTACATTCCCGGCTACCCGACCTGGATATGGGATACGGCTCCTACAGAACGAACGGATCTATTCAAAAAACTGTATCAGAATGCAATCCGTATTCCTGGAGAAGCCGTATTAAAAATCAGCAAGGCTGCCCGAAACAATAATATTTATGTCTGTGTTTCGGTGACAGAACTTGACGGTGGCTCCTTGTATTTGACACAGCTGTGGTTTGATAACAAAGGAAATCTGATCGGAAAGCACCGTAAGCTGAAGCCTACCGCAGCTGAACGTCTGATCTGGGGACAGGGCGATGGTAGTATGATGAGTGTATACGATACAGAGATCGGTAGACTCGGAGGACTCATGTGCTGGGAGCATATGCTGCCTCTTAACATTGCTGCGATGAACAGCATGAATGAACAGATTCATGTTGCCGCATGGCCGGGATTAGGTGTCAACTCACACAGTCTCTTATCCCGAGGCCCTGGAGAGACTGCAACTAGATATTATTCAGCCGCTGCACAATGTTTTACAATCATGAGCACACAAGTCAACACAGAAGAGAGCATCCAGCAGAAACAGGAAGTAATCGGAACTAGTTTTCCAGAAACCCCCGGCGGAGGTTGTGCTAGAATTTACAATCCGATAGGTGAAATTATCAGTAATGTATTGCCTGACGATGTGGAAGGGATCGTATATGGAGAGCTTGATCTGGATTTATTAATTGAGGCCAAATATTTACTCGATCCTGCCGGTCATTATTCAACCCCTGATGTACTCAGCTTGAAATTCAACCAGAATCCGTTAAAATCTGTGGAACGCACGGGTGTGGAAAGAAACACTGGATTAACCTACGAAATACTGACAGAATCCATAATCGACCTGGACTAAGACGAAAGAAGGCAGGCGAATGCATGTAACAACGGAACGTCTCTCTTGGAAAGAACGAATCGGCTATGGAAGCAGCGACTTGGCAACTAATTTTGTCTCCCAGATGATCATTACGTATTTGGTAGTTTTCTATACCGATGTGTTTGGATTACAGCCTTCAGTGGTAGCCACTTTATTTTTGGTTGCCGGTTTTGCTGATGCTGCTAACAGCCTCGTATGGGGGGCAATTATTGATAACACGAAATCCAGATGGGGGAAAAGCCGCCCCTATCTACTGTGGCTATGCCTCCCGGCAGCGGTGCTTAGTGTTCTGGTGTTTACAGTCCCCGATTTAAATAAGGACGGAAAAATCGCATACGCATATATCACATATATTCTCATTCTGTTCGTCAATTCTGGTATCGGCAACTCGGTCAATACCTTGCTGACAAGTATAACCAGCAACCCGCGGGAGCGGATCACTTTAATGTCGGTTCGGATGGTATGCGGCATGGCAGGCATGGCCATCGTCACGTCAATAACGATTCCTTTAGTAGAACGGCTGGGCAACGGCAACGACGGACAGGGGTATTTTAGAGTCGCGGTTATTTTTGCAGTCATCAGTGTATTCTTCTACTTATTCTCTTTCTCTAAAATCAGAGAAAGAGTTACCCTTGACCAAACAATCAAGCTTCCGCTCAAAACAGGTATAAAAGCATTTAAGGGGAATCATTTGTGGTTTTTGGCACTATGTATCGTTTTTTTCTACTGGCTTGGCAACTCTGTCTCCTTGGCAACAACAGTTTACTATTTTAGATACAATATGCAGGCTTCAGAGCTGATTCCGTATTTATTTCTGATCAAAGCGCTCGCGATGATGCTCATATTTGCGTTGACGCCAACGATAGTTTCCAGACTCGGGAAAAGATACTCGATTATGACCGGTTGTTTCCTGGCGGTGATTGGACAATTGTTATTCCTGGCATATGGTCTGCATGCCGGATTTGCAATTGCAGGCTTACTCTTGAACTCATTCGGCAAAGGGCTGATTATGGGGATGTTCACCTTGTTTATTGCCGATTCCGTGGATTACGGGTTCAGGAGAACCGGAATCAAGGCCCAAGGACTCTTAACCTCATTGTCCGGGATTGGTGTGAAAATCGGCAGCAGTCTTGGCAGTGCCTTGGGCCCGTGGATTTTGGCAATAGGCCATTATGTCCCTAATCAGAATATTCAACCTGCTTCGGCGTTGACCAGCATAGAAACCGGTTTTTTATGGCTGCCGATTATAACCTACATTTTGATTTTTCTGGCTATGCTTAAATATGATACAACAACCATGGGGTGATATGAGGGCGGGAAATTCAAATTTTAATTTGGATTAAGTGTTGTTTTTTTCATTCGGACATGTTAAAGTTTCAATGTAAACGGTTAATTGATTTTTTTCCGGAAAAACAAAAAATTAATTTCATATCATCCAATTACAGCGTGTTACTGTTCGGCAGGCAAGGCTTGAATTGGGTGGGAATGTTTAATATTCCTACCCGATTTAGGCCTTTTTTTATGCTTCTATATCCTAAAGTGAGGTGTTCAGCATGGACTACAAACAAACCGCGAAGACTATTTTTGACAAAGTGGGCGGGAATGATAATATCAATGAAGTCATTCACTGCTCCACCCGTCTGCGAATGAATCTTAAGAATCCGAAAGAAGCCAAAACGGATGAAATCAAATCTATAGACGGTATCATGGGAGCCTTATACAGCGGCGGCCAATACCAAGTGATTATTGGAAACGATGTAGGTTATGTGTACAATGAATTGATAAAACTAATGGATACGAAAAAGGCTTCTGTTCAGCAGGAACCGAAAAAAAGAGATCTGAGCTTCAAGGGGCTATTCGACAGCTTCGCCGGGATTATCACAGGGATCTTCCAGCCGATTATTCCAGCCATTGCCGCTTCAGGGATGCTGAAGGCCTTGCTGCTGCTCAGCACCTCGCTGAACCTCCTGACCAAGGAGAGCCAGCTATACCTGCTGCTCAGCTTCATTGCAGACGCAGCGTTCTACTTCCTGCCGGTCCTGCTGGCCTACTCCAGTTCCCAGAAATTCAAGACCAATCCATACATCTCGGTAACTCTGGCCGGAGTGCTCTTGCATCCCAAATTGATCGCCTTGCTGGCAGGTGAAGTGCCTGTCCAGTTCGCTGGACTGCCGGTGCCGAATGTCTCGTATGCATCAAGTGTTATCCCGATTATCCTTACCGTGTGGCTGATGTCTTATGTGGAACGGTTTGCCGAGAAGGTATCGCCGGGACCCGTCAAGATCTTCCTGAAGCCCATGATCGTCATTCTGGTGATGGCTCCGCTGGCCTTAGTCGCACTGGGACCTCTCGGAAACTACCTGGGCCAGGGATTGTCCGACGGACTGTTCTGGATTCAAGGGAAATTCGGCTGGTTGACGGTAGTGATATTATCTGTCATTCTCCCGTTCATTGTTATGTTCGGGATGCACAAAGTGTTCTACCCGGTTATTTTTGCCGCTATGGTTTCGCCGGGGTATGAAACTCTGATTCACAGCGCCATGCTCTCCTCCAATATTGCTCAAGGCGCAGGTGCTTTGGCGGTATGGTTCCTGGCTAAGGATAAGAAGCTGAAGCAGATCGCCTTACCGGCAGGGATCTCCGGATTGTTCGGGATCTCAGAACCGGCATTATACGGAATACACCTTAAGCTGAAAAGAACCATGGTTGCCTGTATGATCGGGGCCGGTTCTGCCGGACTGTTCGCAGGGATCGTCAATCTGAAGGCTTACGCCGCAGTAGGTCCCGGGATTGCCTCGCTGCCAATGTTTATCGGGGAAAAGAACAACTTTATGTACGCCCTGATTACGCTGGGTATCTCCCTGGTCGTTACGCCAATCGCGGTGTACTTCATCGGATTCAAAGAGGACACCGACGGACTGCAGCCGGAAGCTGCTGTAGCAAACTCCGCCGATGTACCTGCAGCTCCGCAGGAAACCGGAAGACCGCAATCCCGGATGGTCATCTTTGCACCAATTGAGGGAGAAGTTATTCCTTTAAGAGAAGTTAAGGATGAAGCCTTCGCACAGGAGGCTATGGGCCAAGGGATGGCCATTAAGCCAAGCAAGGGAGAGGTTGTCGCACCTTTTGACGGAACTGTGGAGACGGTATTCCGCACCAAACACTCCATTGGTCTGAAATCGGTGGAGGGCGTCGAGGTCCTCATTCATGTCGGGCTGGATACCGTCAAGCTTAAGGGGAAGCACTTCAATGTAGTAGTGCAGGAAGGCGATACCATCAAGCATGGACAACTGCTGATTGAGTTCGATAAGAAGGCGATTGAGGAAGCCGGATTCGATACGACTACGCCAGTGATCGTAACCAATACTCCAGATTACCTGGAGATTCTCGGACATGAATACAGCGGGAAGATCGGGCCGGAGATGCCGTTAATTACTGTTTTATAAGAAATTATTGGGTCTAAGATGCCCTGGAGAACGCGAGGTATACGTCTATGAGAGTAGTGAAAATTCTCAATGTAAACATAGTTCTGGCCGACCGTGAGGATGGCAAGGAAGTCATCGTGATGGGGAAGGGAATCGGTTTCAAAAGCAAGCCGGGGGACACCGTTAATGAGCACGAGATCGAGAAGGTCTACATCGTCGAGAACAAGGACATGGCTTCCGATATGACGGCCTTAATGAGAGAGACTCCCAAGGAATACCTGATTCTGTCCGATGAGATCATATCGTATGCAAAAGGCGTTCTATCCAGGCATCTTAGCGAGAACCTCTATGTATCCCTGACCGATCACTTATATATGGCCGCCAAACGCTTCAAATCCAACATAACGATCCAGAATCGGATGCGGTGGGAGGTACAGAAGTTCTACCCGCGTGAATATCAGATCGGGCTGCAGGCGCTGGGGATGATCAGGGACAAGATCGGAATCTCTCTGCCGGAAGAGGAAGCAGCGAACATCGCCTTTCATCTGGTGAATGCACAGCAGACCGAGGACAACATGAGCCAGGTACTTATGATGACCAAGACGGTTAACGATATTTTGAATATTATCAAAATCCATTACGGTGTAGACTTCGACACCATGAGCATTAACTATTCACGGTTCCTGACGCATCTCCAGTTCTTTGTACAGCGCCTGATGGAGAACAAGATGCTTGAATCGCAAGACAGCGAGCTGCTCGATCAAATCTCTAACAAATATCCGGAAGAGGGAAAGTGTGTGGCTTCCATTAACACCTACATTGGAGCCAAATTCCACCGGCACATGTCAAATGAGGAAATGCTCTATCTCATTATCCATATCAGCCGGGTGATGAACAGAAAAGAATAGTGGAGGGGTCATATTGAGTACGAAGCGGATTTTTCCAGAGGGATTCTTATGGGGCGGAGCCATCGCTGCCAATCAGGCAGAGGGTGCCTGGAACGTTGACGGTAAAGGGCTGTCCACGGCCGACATGGCTATGTACAAGAGGAACTTGGGCAAAGGGGACTACAAGAAGCATAATGCAGTGAGCGAAGAGCAGTTGAAGCAGGCAATGGAAGACAAGTCTGACCAGGACTATCCCAAAAGAAGAGGTATAGACTTCTATCACCGCTACCCTGAAGATTTGGCCTGCATGCAGGAAATGGGCCTCCGAACCTTGCGGCTCTCCATCGCCTGGACACGCATCTATCCAAACGGCGATGAACAAGCGCCCAATGAGGCGGGCCTGGCGTTCTATGACCGGCTGTTCGATGAAATGCTGGGGCGTGGCATTGAGCCGCTGGTGACCCTGTCACATTATGAGATGCCTATGCATCTGGTGAACCAGTATGGCGGCTGGACCTCCCGCGAAGTGGTTGATTTCTTCGTGCGTTACTGCACAACCGTATTTGAGCGTTATAAGAGCAAGGTCAAATATTGGATTACCTTCAATGAGATCGACGGGATCGTGCGCCACCCGTTCACGAACGGCGGCATTGTGCCAGACCGGTTTGGAAAGGCAGAGCAAGTGGAGCAGGCAGTCTATCAGGCGCTGCATCATCAGTTTGTGGCCAGTGCGCTGGCGGTGAAGCTATGTCATGAGATTATTCCAGGCGCACAGATCGGTTGTATGCTCACAAGCCTGCTGCATTATCCTCATACTTGTAATCCGCAGGATGTGCTCGCGGCGCATAAGAATAATGAATTCAACCTGTTCTTCACCGATGTTCAGGTACGCGGGGCTTACCCGGGATATATTCAGCGCTTCTTCAAGGATAAGGGAATTGTCATTGCCAAGGCCGAAGGTGACGACCTGGTGCTACGTGAGCATACCGCAGATTTCATCTCCTTCAGCTATTACAATTCCTTCGTAGCAAGCGCGGAGAGCGAAGGCCTGGAGAAGGTCAGCGGAAATACGATGGGCGGAATCAAGAATCCGCACCTCCCACTTAGCGAATGGGGCTGGCAGATTGATCCAATCGGATTACGGCTGACGATGAGTAATCTGTATAACCGGTATCAGATCCCGCTGTATGTCGTAGAGAACGGATTGGGTGCCTACGATAAGATTGAGGAAGACGGAGCCATTCATGATCCCTACCGTATTGAATACCTCCGCTCCCATATTGAACAATTGCATGAAGCGATCCTGGACGGGGTAGAGGTTATCGGATATACCGCTTGGGGAATCATTGACCTGATCAGCTACTCCTCCTCCGAGATGGAGAAGCGCTATGGTCTGATCCATGTCGATCAGGATAATGACGGAAATGGCACACTGGAGCGCAGACGGAAGGACAGCTTTTATTGGTATAAGGATGTAATCCAGAATAATGGCCTGTAAGCTGCTTATTGGCGTATTAATAAACTATAGTTCTAACCCGAGAAGCCTGCTGGCAGCAGGCTTCTTCTGCGTTTCCGCCGCTATGCTGACGCTTCAGTAAATGTGTAGTACAATGTCAGGAACCATACCATCAATTATGATGACAGACGGCCCCCATGGAATTCGGAAACAGGAAGGGGAGATGCTGATCACCTTGGCTTGAACCAAACCATTCCAATGATGACTGTGGGCCGGGTGTTGGTAAACAGGCAATCGTTTAGTAGGAATGATCAATAGTGCAAACAGCTTTGGTGTTAAAATCGTTATGAGCCTAGCAGCAGGAATGATCGGTTGGATTCTCGCTATGGGCATTATCTTCAGATTGTAAAAGAACTGAAAGAACGTCGTAATCAACATTAAACTGAATATGATAAACTTCTGTGAAAATCATGGGGTTATGGCTTTATTCCAATCGTTAGTATACTGAATCATAATTTTACGAGAAAGTCCAGACAGTTGATCAACACATAAGAAAGAATGTATTATGGAAACATTCTAATTGTACTATGAGAATACAATCGACCAAAAAAACATTGAATATGAATGCCCAAATTATAGCTTAAGAAAAAAGAGAGCTATTTCAAATATGAAATCCTACGTACCGGCACGGATATCCATCGAATATCCAGAAAATTATGAACTGATTAATTACGTTAGTTCTTATATAAAGAAGCATGATTATTAAAACAACTCGAGTGAGTTGTTTTTTTGTGACCGAAATAGGGGATTAATCGGCAATGAGACCAAGTTCTTGTCCTACAAGGGACTATGTTCTTGTCCTCCGACACTAGGTCGAAGAGCCCCAAATCCAAATCAACTACATATGTACAAAATACGGGTTTTGTGAATAAGTTGTAAGTAAATAAGCTGGACCAGCTTGGTTTATGCTTGAATGTCCGTTGAAGCAAATTTAGTTTCCTATCTATCATGTTACTGGAATTATAAACCACCCTACTTTAATTCATCAAATTAGATTTTACGTAATAATGTTGCTATACAAATTATAAAAGCCTCTAGAAAACTCCGGACCATCCCATACAAGCCATAGTTGGACATACCGAGTCAATTGTGCATATGCCACCTACATCTTTTTTTATAATTAATTACCAATTAATAGATACCACTCCGAAGTGAAATGCCAATCGCTGATGCTGTAAATGCTTTATTCTGGGCCATTTCACTACTCAATTACGGAGCACTGTCCCTCCAAAAAAACCTTTAAATCCCCCCCATCATCCATTATCGCTATGTCCACGGCAAATCCTAATTTAGCCAGCTGTTCAATGACTGCCTCCATCATATTCATTACAATTTCTTGCGTAATGGCACGTTTTTGATAGTATACGTTCGTACTAGAAAGGAACTAGGAAAGTAAAAAGTTAATAATTGTTAATTTTGATTTACAATAATCCGAGCACTCTCTGAGTAACCTATTTTTATCGGACACCAACTTGGTTGTCTAATTACACAAGTCCTTAGGATCGCAGTTTGACTTTATCTAAGTTCCTAAAGCATTGATGGGGCGCTGACCCCAATACATTTACAGAGGAGATATAACATGAGCGAAGGTATTGAAAACAAGGTTGTGCTGATCACGGGTGGGGGCACTGGTCTCGGAGCGGAAACCGCGCGGCTGCTCGCATCCAAGGGAGCGATCGTGGCAGTTGCCGCGCGCCGGAAGGACAAGCTCGACGAGGTAGTTGCGCAGATCAAGCAGGCTGGTGGCAAGGCCGGTGCTTATCCTCTCGATGTCGTCGACAAGGTGCAGTTCAAGGCTGTCGTCGATGCGGTTATTGCCGATTTCGGCAAACTGGACGTGCTTGTCAACAACGCAGGTCTTATGCCGATCCGTCCCATGGCCGAGGTGAACACCGACGAATGGGATGCCATGATCGACATCAACCTTAGAGGGGTACTATACGGCATTGCTGCGGTTTTACCGGGCTTCCTTGCCAAGAAAAACGGTCACATCATCAACATCAGTTCGGTTGCCGGAATCAAGGTCTTCTCACCGGGTGGCACCGTCTATTCAGGTACGAAATTCGCGGTGCGCGCGATTTCTGAGGGGCTGCGTCATGAAGTAGGCGACAAAGTGCGGGTAACGTCTATCGAGCCTGGAGCCGTGGAAAGCGACCTGAAATTCAACACCACGGGCACAGCGCAGTCCACTGTAATGGAGTTTTACAAATCCGCCATTCCCTCTAGTGCGGTCGCGCGGGCCATCACATTTGCCATCGAACAGCCGGTGGAGGTCGATATCAATGAAATCGTTCTGCGTCCCACCTCGCAGGAATTCTGACATTATAAGGACGATATGAACAAACGGAAGCGATACAGAGGTTTCATAAGAGCGCGTGAATCGATGGATTTGCGCGTTTCTTCTTGCTGTCAGCTAGACCCTCGTTAGAGAATCTGATTATTCGATTCTAATACGCTTTTCAGCTTAGTAATTAACGCCTGAATCCGGTTATGCTTCGTTTCCTCCTTTTTAGCCAGTTCAATGTGGTTGATCTGCTCCCGCTTTATGTAATCAGGCTGTACCAGAAAGGTATCCCGCAGCTGGTGATCTACAAGGCTTTTTGTAAAATATTCCGGCAAAATGATCTCATGACCTTCCATTTCATTTTACCTTCAAGCATCTTTATCTCACTGTCAAATTCGTAGACCATATGTATTAACACTCCTCAGTACCTTATTAAGACTCGATTAAGACGCTCCTTTTGTCATAACCCTTTTACAGGCTCAAAGTCATTAGCATTCAGTATGCTGGTAATCGGAGCACTCTTCATCCAGCGCTTCTGTTATATTTTTGCCGAAATCAGGTATTGTCACTCATACTCCTCAGCTCTTTTCTCACAAAATGGTTATTCGGCTATATTCTTGTTCTGAACAGTGTAAACCTTCTCATAATTAGCAGTGCAATTGGCAAATTTGTGAACCCGCAATTCTGTAACTGACCCCATCTATTTTTCATGTAAAAAGAAGGCGTCCTCCGCAAAAGCGGTAAGGGCACCTCCCTTCTATTTTACTGGTTGCGTCCGTAATAAAGCTTCAGATTCGTCACATCCACCAGATACAAAATATCTATGCCTTTAGGGCTGCGGTCCACCGCCAGCCGCTCAATCGGAATGCCCGGCGCAAGCGAAGTTTCCGTCCAGGTTCCGCCTGTGTTGACAGCCATGAAGGCGCGGTCAGCCCCGCTGCTTTTTACATAATAGATTCTTGCTGAATTTCCCGTCCAGGTCACATCAATTGCCGCTGTAGTTGGAGCTGCATTATAGACGGTCTGCAGGTTCCATCCTCCAGGGCCATAAGTAGCCTGCTTAACTGAAAAGCTCGTGCTCCCTTCCTCACGGTACCGGTACGCGATAACCGGACTGCCTGCTGAATCTACCGTTAGCTTGGCGCTTTGTACACCCGGACCGCCGGGATCGCTGCCGCTCTGAACATAGGCTTCTCCTGGAGCCATGGGCTGTACAATATCCGCTGTTGTCAGGCTTACCGGTGTTGCAGCCGGCGTTCCGTCTGCTTTGGTGAACTCGTTCGTAGCGGGACTATATTTTAAATACGACAACTGGTGACGCAGCGGACTGGCTGCAAAATACGCCCACTCGAATAAAATATGAAGATCCCCGTTTGCATCAAAAACAAGATCGTCCGGGTAGACAGACCGGTTAAGGTGAGACGCGATGACTTGGACCTGAGTCCATACTGAATCAGCGTTGTTCCAGCGGAACAGAACGGCCTCTCTTTTGCCTGCCGGATCTTTATCTGCACGTACCAGCAAATACAAATCCCCGTTGGGAGCTGTTGTCAGCACCGGATAGGTTACCGTCATACCCTGAGGCAGCTCATCTGAATGATTCTGCGGAATCCCGCCTACCGTATCTGAGCGGTAATATCGCCAGGGATTGCTGTGCATGGACGCGAACACATGAAACCGGCCGCTGCCGTCTCTGGCCATGGAAGGCTGATTATGACCCAGATCATCGATGTACTCTGCAGGTGTAGTGCCGTCCATAAGCGGCAGTTTGCTCCAATTCCCGTCATTATCCCGTCTGGCAATAGCAACCGTGTGTTTTCCCGGAATGGACCCCGGCGCATTATAAGCCATGTAAGCGTACTCAAAACCGAGCCCGTAAGTAGCAAGCGGTGACCACCATCCGGCCTGATTGCTGGAATCCATCGGAAAAGGAACCAATTCAAGTACAGGTGCCGCATTTCCCGCTCCCGCCGGCATCAGAGTCAGCATGGCCATAATAAAAATAGTCAGCTTCCATTTTCTCAGCTTGTTCAACTATTCCGCCTCCTTCATATGTTTACTGCAAGCTCAAAATAGCACGCCGCGTATACAAATGTTACTGTACTTTTGCAAGATTGCTGTACGTTCTGGAGATTTATAGCAAAAAAAAAGAAAGCCCGAAACCAGGACTCCCCTCAAATAGAACATTTGTTCCCTGGCGCGAAAAACGCCACTTTTGACCACCGCCACGCAAAACCCCTAAAATACATGGAATCTTCTCTTTGGATTCTGCTTGCAACGGTAGATTTACTCACCTTGGCTAGTTATGTATACCCGAAAAATGGACTTTTTTCAGGTTAAGAACATATGTTCTTAAATGTAAAAACCGCCACTATTTCTGCCCCGCGCCCCAGCCATGTTGTGTAAGCAAAAAGACGACTGACCCGCTAAGGGCAGCCGTCTCTTAATATCATCAGGATTTCCGCACAGACAGGATGAATTTCTCCAATGCCTCCGTACTGGTGATGCTGTGATTGCAGGCATGATTGTCCATACAGACATATTGGCCCACAGAAGCAATGTTATCCTGCGAAGCATGCACAGGCTTGGTCGACACCGAGAGGAACGCAAGCTCCTGATGCCGGTTGCAGAACAGGCAGTAGCCCTTCTTATTCGTTGGGATAAGCCTTCCCTCAATCCCGATAAACTGCCCGTGATGCGGATAGACAATAAACAGCTTATTGGCCGCAATGTCCATCCAGCTCAGATAGGTCACGTACCTGAAATCAATCGTGTTCAGATCCGGTACCCTCAGCTTCTTGGTCTTGGGAAAAAGCTTCTGGATTTGTTTCAGCGTAATGTCCGGATAAGGAACCATCATCGGCTCCAGACTGTCCAGGAATCGCTGGAAATCATAGCCCGACTCGAAAGAAGAGATCTGCTCCAGCATCTGCCGCTGCTCCACAGTCAGTTCACTAAAGGCATTAACAACCGTTGCAGCTGCTGTATACCTTACTGTCTCCAGTACTCTCCGGTCAGCGACCGTACGTAACGTATTCTGCAGGAAATCCGTTTGTTTCTTAATCACATTCAATTGATGGTTTCTAATAAATGGTGTATTCATAGGTTTTCGCCCCTTTGATATGATAGATGCATTCATACCGGTGCAAAGCCTATTATTAGAAACGATAAAATCCAGTTTGGGCGAATGAATTCCTTATTCTATCGCACCCCACGCAAAGTATCGCCCCTGATTAGGCTCTGCATGAGGACAGCCTAGCCAATGAGCAATTAATATGTGCCATCAGTATAACCCCCAATCCCATTCACATGCGAAAAGTATAGCAGGATTAGGCAGATTGCTCAATTCATTTTGCCTGTGATTATAGCCCATCCAGCATCCGCAGCAGCTGCCCGTAACGTTCCAGCGTAGCTGTATCTTCCACTCTGATTCCGGAATTGTAAAAGGCGATATCTCCGCTTCCGCTCTCCAGCAGATGATCACACTCCAGGATCCGCTTCAGATTGTTAGCTGTACCAATACTGCCTGAGATAAAGTCCGTCCCTTCCGGAAAAAGCTCCCTGATGACATGGGTGAAGTAAGGAAAATGGGTACAGCCGAGCACGACCGTTCCGTACTGGCCCAGATCAAAACGTGATAACTCCTGCTCCAGATAGCTTTTGACCAGCTCATCCTTAAACTCATGCTGCTCGGCGAACGTAACCAGACCCGGAAGCGCCAGACTGTCAACGATATCCCGGTGGTCAAGCCGCTTGACCAGATTATTGAACTTTTCTTCCTTCAGGGTGAGGTTAGTGGCCAGAACGAGCACCTTTTTGCGGTGAATCTTCCATTTCTGCACAGCCGGCTTCACGGCCGGTTCAATCCCGAGGATCGGAAAATCATACCGTTCACGCAGCTCCTCAATAGCGACACTGGTAGCTGTATTACAGGCAATGACAATGGCTTTTACCTGCTGCTCCGCAATAAACTGCACAGCCTGAAAAATATATTGTTTCACATCTTCTTTCGTTTTCTCTCCATATGGCACATTTTTCGTATCGGCATAGAACAGGTAATCTTCATTTGGCAGAAGCTTCAGGGCCTGATGCAGCACCGTAATTCCGCCGATTCCGGAGTCAAAAAAACCAATCCGCATAATTTCACTCTTTTCGTGCTTGATAATTGCCTATCTATTTTAACACAAGACCTTCATTGTTGAAGAAAAAAGACAGCCGGATACGGCTGCCCCATAATTTATGCAAAATTAATTCATCTGTTCATCTGACCAGTTGCCTATTTCAAATACGTTCCGCTCTCACCGATCCCGCCGCTGCCGTTAAGCACATAGACTCTGGCATTGCCTTTACCGGAGCAGTTCAGTGTGATGGTGCCATTCGTTACACTTTTGATGTCCCCCGTCACAGCATCCACGTAGGTCCCGTTAGGAATGCCTGTGAAGGTAGCGTTGCCGGAGATGGTGACCAGCGCAAAGCTGTCAATGCCTTTGGAAGCGTCGGTATATCTTCTTTTGAAGGCCAGATTGCCGCTGACATTCTCTGTGGAGTATTGGCCCTTTTGCAGGGCAGGTACGGCTCTTCTGATCAGATTGAGCTGACGGATGTGCTTGGCCAACGGATAGTTCAGTGATTCAGCGAGAGTACCCGTAGCGTTCGTATATCTTCCAAAATCCTGCACAGTAACGCTACCCTCAATATGATCGCCGAAATAAGCGCGTCCTGTTGTACTAAGCGGCGCATTCGGGCCAACATCAATTGCTTTACCCTTCTGGAACTCGATTTCCGAGCCGTAGTAGATGGCCGGGATGCCGCGGAAGGTGAACATCAGCGCCAGGTTCTCAGCCCAGGTATCCTGAGTTCCGGCAAACCGCTGATTTTCCGGTGCCTGGTCAGGGGCATAGTCATGAGAATCCACGTAAGTCACATTCCAGGTAGCATCATTATAGAACTGGTCTCCGCTGCGCATGCTGAACGCTTCCTGCGCAGTTTTGAATGCCCAGTGCATCGGGAAGTCGATTACGTCCATGCCGGATTTCATCGAATAGTCCGGAGTATGATAATTGTTGCCGATCAGAAAAGCATTGTTCGATGTCGGCTGACCCGCTGTTGTAGAGTTATCCGCCCATTCCTGTTCAACGGACAGCTTGTTGGAAGCGTAGTCATTTTGACCGTCGCCAGGGTAGGCTTTGGCCGACTTCCAGGTGTAGAACGGCGTCGAAATCGCCGGGATGCCGCTGTTCCAGACATCTCTGTAGCGGGTAGCGACCTCACCGAAGATGAAGAAGCCCGAGCCGCCCCTTTCCTTCCAAGCCGGAACAAAGTATTTGTTAAAAATATACCGGCTGACATGCTTCACCGTATCCACCCGGAAAGCATCAACCCCCATATCAATATACTGGTTGTAGCTGTCGATCAGATACTGGTTGACCACCGGATTCTCCGTATTAAGATCCACGCAATCCCCGGCGATCTGCCCGGTCTGGACAGTGTATGACTCCCAGGAAAGGCTTTTTTCGGTGTGATAGATATTGTTGTTGGTCTCGGCAGTCTTCATCAGGGCCAGTCTGGCCTGGTACTGTTGGTCCGGGGTCATGGAATCGTAATTGGCCGGCAGCTTATCGGTTATTTTGAGCAGATTCGATATTGTGTCAGGCTTGGTTTCATCCTTCTTAAACATCGGGAACAGGTTCTCCTCGCCGAAGTTGCCGGTATGATTGACGACGATATCCTGAATGACCTTGATGCCCTTGGCATGGGCGGCGTTGATCAGATCCTGGTAGGAGGCACCTGCTGACTCGTATCTCGGATCGACTTTGGCAAAATTAATCGCGTGATAGCCGTGGTAATCATAACCGCTGGCATTCTGTACGACAGGGGTTATCCAGATGGCGCTGAAGCCGAGCGCTTTGATGTAATCAAGTTTTTGGATCAGTCCCTTGAAATCCCCTCTCCAGGCAGGGTCAGAATCCGGGTTGCCGGCCTTGGCATCATCCCAGGCATGGGCGTTGTTGCTGGTATCGCCGTCATAGAAGCGGGAGGTAATCACAAAGTATATGGAGTCCTCGCGGAAATCCCCTTTGCTGCCGATGCTGTAAACAAAGCTTTGGGTCGCCCGGTTGCCGGCGGCATCGATCACCAGAAACTTCAGGGTCGTTGTTTTGGAGATCAGAATCTGCGGTCCTGTCACTCCGGCAAGTGTATTTCCTGTAACATATACTTTGGAGCCGGTAGTAGGCTCTGTTCCGTCATCCGTATAGTAGGCGGTTACGGCGGCCGCTTTGTTGTCTTTGATGTTAAAAGAGACATTTACCGCTGTAGCGGACTGTCCTACCGGCAGATTCGGCGTAATGACCGGCGGCTGCAGATCGGCGTCCAGGTCAATTACATAGGCAAAAGAGGACACACTGCCTGCAACACCGTCCGCGTTCACGCCAAACGCTTTTATCGTCATTGAGGACGATATCTGGATTGGAGCCGTATATAAAGCGGAGTCTAACGTAGGTGTAGAGCCGTTGGTTGTATAGTAGATTTTGTCGCCGGTATTGCTGCTTGATAGTGCAGCCGTTTGTGCAGCATCGTAGGTTTTTGGAGCCGGCGAGACTGTGATGACCGGTGTCTTAAGCGCCTCAGGATTAGCGGTATACCAGACATTGTCTGAATAGTACCAGCTCTCTTTTACATTACGGGTCAAATCAGCGGTCTGTTTGCCGTTGCTGTCGTTAAAAATCAGGCTTGTGCTTGAAGCGCCTGGAATAGTGTAGCTGTACCAGTCATTACCGTCGGATATCATCAGAATACCCGGCCAGGCTCCGCTGACAGGTACCGATGACGGACTCAGGTTCCAGTAATGGATACGTATTGCCGAGTTCCAGTCTGCCGGCTTTTTCACATGGACCGTAATGCCGGCTGCCGTTGCTGTTGGTGATGGGGTTCCGCTGGCTGTTGGAGTTGCTGTTGGTATATTCGTAGGTGTTGGGGTTGGTGTTGCGGTTGGTACTGGAGTTGGTGAAGGAGTAGCAGATGGAGTTGCGGTTGGCTGGACTGTCGGCACCGGAGTTACCGTTGGTGTTGGTGTTGATCCGGGTAGAATCGTTACATAATCGATATTGATATTTCCGCTGTCGGTTGAATCGTATTTGTAGGTGATGGTATTACTTCCGACCTGTAGGCTGAGCGATTCGCTCTGTTCGCCCCAGGCGTCCCAGCTGCTCAGACTCGCAAGTGCGGTTTGCTTGATTTTGATCCCGTTCACATATACGGATACCGTCTTGACACTGCCTGTCGCGTTCGCATAACGCAGAGTAGCATTGTATGTGCCTGCAGCTGAAGCCTGCACTGTAAAAGCTGTAGCCGCGCCGCTGGCCGTATACCCGTCAACAAAGCCCGCTCCCGAGTAGCCGGTGTGATTAGTGTTTACTTTGGCCCCGCCTGTTAATGCTGCGTTCTCCGCTTCATATCTGCCGGCAGAGGGGATTGTTACGGTCCAATTTTTACCGCCGTTATTATCCCAGCTGTCGGTTGGAGCGGTGATATGATAGCAATACGTTAAGGTTGCTCCTTCAGCAACTGCCAAATCAGCGGTGAAGGTCGTTCCGTTTCTTGTCATTGGGGTGTCTGTGACGCTCGACCAGTTATTCGTTGTCCAATGCAGGGTTACAGCCGTTGCAGTGCTGTTAGTGTAAGTAACGGTATAATTGGTATTGCTGGCGGATGCACCGCCTGACGCGCCGAACAAGCTGAAGCAGAGTGCAAAAATAACCAGCCAGGTTAGTAAACGCCTCGTTTTATTTCTTACCAAATAGACTACCTCCTGATCAAATGTTTGATATTGAAGCCTACATCTTTTAATGCGCAAACGTTTGCAAAAAAGGTAATAAAAGAACTTTCGGCTATTGGCACACGGCCTGTGCTAAACCCTCCATCACCCCCATGGCTTGAGCGGAAAAGCTGCATTGTATGCGCTTGCATAAATTAAATGGAATATAGCGGCGGCTGCCGCTTCTGCACCAATGAATTTTTCCTGATTCTGATTATAGTATCCGCAATGGAGCGCGGTCAATGGATCTTTTGAGCTAATATCCCGAGCTTTATCTGGTTAAATCTCGCTATTTCTGCTGATTATGTACTCAGAAACCGGTTTCCTGTTTTTTATCGTGAATAACGCATTATGCCGGATAGATTAGTTAAATTCACACCACTTATTATTAACAACATTAATCTTATGGGTAAAAAGAGAGGGCCTGAAGACCCCCTCCTTCCTGCCGGCTGGTAAAGCTATCAATTGTTAATGGTCAGATTAAAACCGGACTGGATGTAGTTCAGATTCGGATAAGCAATGTTGCTTGTGACGAGATTGTTGAAGGTTGCCGATCCGTTGCCTGTATAGGTATAGATGGCAGCACCTTTATGCGGTCCGGAGAAGCGCGAGGTTGTAATCCCGTCGAGTCCTGTACCATTAATATTAATGCTGTTAAATACTATGTTTTCGAATCCGCCGCCATAGCCGAACTGGATCGCATCACGCTGGGTATTGATGATATCAATATTGGTAAAGGTCACATTTTTGATGGCATCATTGGAGGCTTCCAGGTCGATGGCCCCCCTTTCCCCGTTGTAAAGATCCTGGCTGGTGCCGCTGTTAATGATCGTTGTATCTGAGAACACAATGCCCGTATTGTTCTGGAAATGGTATCCGGGGAACACCGTATTCATCCGGATGCCGGAACCGCCTACCGTATCAATGATGTAGTTATGATCCGCTGTATGCCCGCTTCCTCCGAAGAAGGCAATCGCTGCTGCCCGCCAGTTATTCTCAATCGTATTGTACGAGAAGGTATTATTTACTCCGGCCGGAGCCCCGTTAGTATTGCTGGTCCAGACGGCGAGCCCGTCGTCCCCGTTATTGCGGATGCTGCTGTTGCGCACGGTAGAGTAGCTGGTGCCCTGGGAAAAGTTGATGCCGTCGGCCAGATTGTTGCGGATCCGGCTGTTCTCTACAACCAGTCCGGTGGCATAAATCGCCGGTGTATGCGCGTAATCTCCAACCCACATCCCGCATTCAAAATGCTCCACCCACACATCATGAATCACCGAATTGGTGCCGAAATTGTCCATAAAGCCTTTATAGATGGCATTCTGGCCATAACGTGAACGCAGGTTCGAATTCATGTAGACATTGCTGAAATCAAGCCGCCCGGTGACACGCAGAGAGATGCCTCCCCCGGCTGCATTTGGATTGGTGAACTGGATATTGGTATGCCAGAAGCCGGCGCCGGTTATGGTGATGTTGTTGATCTTGCTGCTGACCGAGCCGATCTCCCACATGCCGCCTAAGTTAAAGGTTCCTTCCGGGATATACAGCGGTTTGCCCGCTGCAACTGCTGCAGTAACGGCGGCTTTGAAGGCGGGCAGATCATCCTGGCCGTCATTTGCCACTGCGCCGTGGTCTGTAACAGCTACCGAATTTGCCGGACGGGCAATTGCCGCAGGAACCGGTTCAATCTCCAGAAAGTCCACGCCGTATTCGTAGGCATCGCCGTTATTTTTCTGGATGCGGATGGTGTCTCCGGCCTTGAGTGCCGTATCCAGCTTCCAGTGCACTTCATCGAAGCGGAACAGCGGACGTCCGCCGCCCGGTGCATCTGACGGCATATCACCCGTGAAATACTGCCAGCTGTAATAGGAGGTTAGAGCAACCGTCTTGACCTTGCTGCCGTTGACATAGACATCCAGTGAACCGTTAAGTCCCATGCCGTCCGGGGAATCCGGCATGGTAAAGCGCATCGTTACCCCTGCTCCGCCCTGCCCGGATCTTACGGTCCATTCGGCATAAGAGCCGTTTGACGGAAGAGCAATGTACTTCTGGCCGGAAGCTTCCGATGCGGTCAGCGACTGGTCAAAGGTCGGGGCTGTTCTGAGTACAGCCGCCCCGCCTCTCACTGCATCCTCTGTATCATATTTGCTGTATGGCATGCTTGCTCCGCGAAGCGCGTATACTACCAGATTTGCCATACTTGTATTGTTATTCTGCTTGGAAACGGCTTCATTTCCATCTGCCGCTACCGTAACTGTCACTGTATAATTGCCGTTTACGGCTGTCCATGTACCCGGCACGGACACTTGAACGGCCTGCCCTGCGGCGATCACACCGTTATAAGTACCATTAAAGCTCTGTACGGTGGCACCGGCGGCATTTTTAAGCACAACTGTTACTGTATGGGCCCCGCCTGCTGAGGCAATAATGCCTTGATTCCTTAGGCTGACCGAGAAGGCAACGCTGCTGCCTGCTGCCGGTGTACCCGGGCTCCATGAGACGGTTCCGGTCAGGTCAGAGCTGGAAATGGGATTAACGACAAGCGCAGAACTATGATTATAGCTGTTGTTCGCTTCATTCTGCTCGATGACCAGGTTACTTTCATCCACTGTGGCACTTAAAGTGTAGCTGGCTGCAGCGCGGGTTCCGGCGTTAACCGATACCGTAGATGATGCACCGGCGGCCAGCGCACCGACGGCAGCGGAACCGGCAAGCTCATTATTGAGGTAAAAGTTAACCGTGGTTGCTGCAGATGCTGCATTGCCGGTGTTTTTTACGGTGGCAATCAGCGTAACTGCAGCAGCTTCATCCGGAGTTGCCGGTGTCCAGGACATTCCGGCAATCGTCAGGTCGGGATTGTCGGCCGGTGAGCCGAATACCTGAAATTCGGCTATCTGTCCTGCCGGTGCGCCGCTATTAGCTGTGATATTTAGCTGCAGGCGCTTGACCGTTGCTGTTACAGGAATAGTAACGGTGTTGCCGGTGGCCGGGTTAAACGTATAGCTCTGGGCAGAGACCAGATTGCTGAAGGTGGTTGTAGTCTGATTATGACCAAGCACCTGAATGGTCTGGGTCCGTGTTCCCCATTCCGTAGCCGGGTTCAGCTTCAGGACAATCGAGGTGATATTCTGATTGGCTCCCAAATCCAGAGTCAGATTGCTCGGGTTGCTGCCACCTTCCCAATAGGTTGCGGTGTTATTGTCGTTAGCATTTGCTGCTGTAAAGTTCTGGGTTACAGAGGAGGCGGTGATGGTTTTGCCGATCGCGATATTGCTGCCCGGAGGAGCGGTTGGTGAAGGCGTTGCGGACTGGGTTGGCGCAGGTGTAGGCGCAACCGTAGGTGTGGGCGCCGCCGTAGGAGCTGGAGTAACGGTTGGAGTCACAACTGGAGTAGGTGTAGCTGTTACGGTGTCCGCAACTGTGATCTGATCAAGATTCACGTTGGCGCTGTCACCGGCATCATATTTGTAGGCGACCGTATTGTTCCCGGCATTCAAATTCAGCGCCTCTGTCTTTGTACCCCATGTATCCCAGCCAGACAGGCTCGGCAGCGAGGTCTGGCGGATTTTGGCCCCATTCACATAGAGGCTCAAGGTCTGTTCGGAGGTATTTCCGTTACCATACCGGAGAGTAACATTGCGTGTACCGGCAGCCGGCACATTAACCGTAAATGTAGTGGCTGCCCCTTGTGTCCAGTAGCCGTCTACAAAGCCCGTACCCGAAAATCCGGTGTGATCGGTATTCACCTTTGCACCGCCGGAGAGAACTGCTGACTCAGCCTGATACGTACCGGCAGCAGGTGTAGCTGTCGGTGCAGGTGTCGGTGTTGCACCGGCCGCGCCATAAATTTCAACCTCCGAGAACTGCGCGGCAGGCCAGCCGGTATTGGCCGTCACAGTGATCCGGACATAGCGGGTGCTGGAAGCGATGAAGTCAACTGTTACTGCGTTGCCTGATGCAGGGTTAAATACATAAGCAGCACTGCTGGCAAGGGTGCTGAATGAAGCTCCGTCCGGACTGCCTTGAACAGACAAGGTCTGGGTGCGCGTCTCCCAGGCAGGCGGCAGCTTCAGCACGACCTGGTCAATGCTGGTACTTGTCCCGAGATCAACTTGAATCCATTGCGGAAATGAGCTGTTCGTACTTTCCCAGTAGGTGCCCGGATTGCTGTCTTTTACATTGTCAGGTGTGTACGTCTGGGATTGGCCGCTTGCGGTGACTGTTTTGCCCGGGGTCAGATTCTGTCCACCGGCGGCGGCTACGATTCCGAAGGAACCGGCAGCCAGGTACAGGGTCGAGACCAGCATCGCCGCTACAAGTGACCAGATGGCAAACTTGTTACGCATTATAATCCTCCTCAGTAAAAATATGTTGGTATACACCCCCATTATAGAGACCCGGCCAGCCTGGCAATAAGAGGCGTTTCTACGGGAAAGATAGGCATTTCCACGCTATTTTGCAATAAAACCCCATCCTTGTCTTTATGCAGATAACTTGCTGCTCATACATACCGTTGCCCGGGAAGCTGGTACAAAAAGTAATCCCTGCTCTTTAGATTGGAGCTGTTTTTTACGATATTAATAACATGGATTTTAATATTTATTACATCTAGAGATGAGAGAGAGAGTTGTTGTCGTGATGAGGTTTTTGGTCGATCAAAAGGTTTCGGTAAAAATTACGGGGTTAGTCGGGCTATCCATTGTGTTCATGATACTCGTCGGCTTCACAGGGTATCATTACCTGAGCAAGATTAATGCAAACGCCAAGCAGATGTACCATCAATACATGGTTCCCAACGAGCTGATCAGCGGGATTATCATGGGCAACGCACAGATCAATACGCTGCAGCTGCAGCTGGTGATCCCTTCCAACCAGACAGCCGCACGGCAAAAGGAAATTAATGACTCTATCGCTGCGATCATCACGGGTAACATTGCCGCCCAGAAAGAAATCGAGTCGATCGGGATGCCGGAGGATGTTCAGCAACTGTACGATTCATTTAAAGAGCTGATTCCGGTAAGCAACGAAGCCCGCGATCTGATGCTCGGCAGACTTGAAGCCAACCAGCCGGCTGAAGCTTATACCCTTTTCGAAAATCAGCTGACTCCGGTCCGCACTGAAATTATGAATAGACTTGAATCCATCAAAAAGCTGAACCAGAATGCGGCCGCAGAGCTGAATAGCAGCAATAAAAAGGACGCCTCGACCAGCATGCTGGATTTGATTCTGATGCTGGCAGCTTCCCTGCTTGTGTGCGGTACTGTAAGTCTCTTGCTATCCCGTATGATTACCCGGCCGCTGAACAATTTGAACTCGCTGATGCTTGACGTCCAGAACGGCGATCTCTCCGTCAAAGGCAGCTACAGCTCGAAAGATGAAATCGGTGTGCTCACTACAGGGTTTAATGAGATGATTGCCGGACTGCGGGGCATTATCTCCAAGATCGGCGAGCATTCCCAGATGCTGTCAGTAAGCTCTGAGGAGCTGCTGGCCAGCTCCGTACAGACTGCTGAGGCCAGCAGTCACATTGCCGAAGAAATTCAGGCAGTAGCCGACGGGTCGGCTACCCAGCTAAGCAGTTCCCGGGAATGCAGCCGGGCCATGGATGAGGTCTCCACCGGCATCCAGAAGGTTGCCGAGTCGGTCACCGATATCTCCGGCGTAACCAGCTACACAACCGAGCAGGCGGTACACGGCGGCGCGAAGATCACCACCGTCAGCGGCCAGCTGGATACAATTCTCTCCACCTCCCAGGCATCAGCAGCAGTAATCCGCAAGCTGCATCATTACTCGCAGGAGATCGGCGCTATTGTAGACCTGATCAGAGAGATTGCCCAACAGACCAATCTGCTGGCTCTTAATGCTTCGATTGAGGCTGCACGCGCCGGTGAGCACGGACGGGGCTTTGCCGTCGTGGCCCAGGAGGTCCGCAAGCTTGCCGAGCAGTCCAACCAGTCTTCCGAGCAGATCGCTTCCATCCTCTCGGAAATCCAGACGCTGTCCCAGGAGGCTGCCTCCATGATGGACAAGGAGAGCAGCGAGATCAGCCTCGGTCTTGCTGGCATGCAGGAAGCGAAAGAGACCTTTGAGCAGATTGTCAGCTTCATCCAGGAAGTGAACCTGCAGCTGGAGGATGTCTCTGCCGCCGCCCAGCAGATCTCGGCCAGCTCCGAGGAGGTCAGCGCCTCCCTGATCGTGACCGAAGAAATCGCGGATTCCTCCTTCAACAAGACACAGAACGTTGCAGCTGCCTCCGAGCAGCAGACGGCAACCATGAAGGACGTCGAAGGTGCCGTCAAATCACTGAGTGAAATGGCTGAGGAGCTGCAGGAATTGTCCGCCCGGTTCAAAATCTGAGCTGTTATTGCACAGGAGCTGGACGGCGGGCGCATCGTACTGACGCCGCCTTAATGCTCCGGTAATTAAAGCGGCCGCCCGGACAGATCAATCGTCCCGGACGGCCGCTTTTAACTTATTCGGCTTATACTGCCAAATGCACCGAGCCGTCCTCGTAAATATCCACACGCTGGGCGCACAGAAGCATTCCCGGCCCGCTTGCTGCCCCCTTTTCCCGGATATCCCTTTGTCTGCGTTCCCAGATTTCCCGGTCATGTATAATGTCATACTGGTAATATTGCTGCGCGCCTGCCGCCTCCATGACCTCGACAAAAATAAAATCTCCGCTAAATAACGAGCGGAACCAGTCTGCTGCCTCCTTATGGGAGCTGAACACCGGCAATTCCTGTTCAAACCGCTCCGGCAGATAACGCTGCTTCAGCCTGCCTATTCTCACATAATACGTTTCAAGATTATCCGGAGTAATCAATAGAGTCTGCCTCCTTGGCATGAAATTTGCCTAGAAAATATCATATTCCGGAACAGCTCTTCTATGACATTGGGCATTCCACCTTATGGAAGGTTGTCCGCAAGCAACAGGCCGGAAGAGCTGATCTTCCGGCCTGTTGCTTAACGGATATAGTTATCAAGGGCTTTGTTGAGGTCCTCCAGCACCCGCTCCTGGTTGCCGTGGTGGACGGCTTTGACTACACAGTTCTCCAAATGATCCTTCAGCAGCAGCTTCGCGGCCTTGTCCAGCGCTTTCTGGATGGCAGCGATCTGGAGCAGCACCTCCGAGCAGTCGCGGTCTTCTGCCGTCATTACTTTAACAGCCCTGACATGACCTTCAATCCGGGCCAGACGGTTCACAATCTGCTTCCGGTATTTATGCTCGTAATCCTCATCGTGAAATTCATCGTTTGCTTCCTGGACCATAATTCCCTCCGGGTGTATTTACAATTTTCTGTCAAAGCTATCAGCTAGGGGTATTATATCAGGAATAGATTCATAATCAAACTTATCTTAACAGGCGAAGTCCGCTGAGAATCACCAGCAGCGTGCTTCCCTCATGGCTTACAACCCCGGATGGCAGATTCAATCCGCCCGAGAAATTCGAAATAACCAGTATAACAATAACGGCAAGGGCAAAGGTAATATTCTGTTTAATAACCCGGGTCGTCCGGCTTCCGAGTGTAATAGCATACGGAATTTTTGTAATATCATCATTCATCAGCACCACATTAGCCGTTTCCAGCGCAACATCGCTGCCAGCGGCGCCCATGGCAATGCCCACTGAAGCCGCTGCAAGTGCAGGGGCATCATTGACACCGTCCCCTACCATCGCTACCTTGCCGTATTTTCGGGTAAGCTCCCTGATCATCTCCAGCTTCCCGTCCGGCAGCATTTCGGCATAAACTTCATCGATCCCGGTCTTGCGTGCGATTGCCTCTGCCGTATGGCGGGCATCGCCGGTGAGCATGATGACCGTTTTGTTCATTGCCTTGAGGCTGGCAACGGCTTCCGCCGCCTGACTGCGGACCACATCCTGCACTGCCAGCAGTCCGATCAGCCGCCCGTCTGCCTCCACATACAAGGCGGTCTTCCCTTCTGCCTCAAGCTGTTTTGCAGCTGCTTCATACAATTCCGGTATTTCAAGATTATGCAGCATGCTTCTTTTCCCGACAACACAAGGTAACCCGTTAACCATTCCGCTGACGCCGAGCCCGGTCACATCCTGCATCGCCTCGGCCGGTTCGCACGCAAACCCCCGCGCATCAGCATACTCTACTACCGCACTGGCAATCGGATGCCGGGACAGCTTTTCCAGTGAAGCCGCTACCGCCAGCAGTTCAGCTTCCGTTACTCCCTCGGCCGGGCATACATTTGTAACAGCCGGTTTTCCCTCGGTCAAGGTTCCGGTTTTATCAAAAACCACCGCCTGCACACCACCGATTCCCTCCAGATGGACTCCTCCTTTGAACAACACCCCTTTACGCGCGGCATTGGAGATTCCGGAGAGAACAGCAGGCATAATGGAGGACACCAGAGCACAGGGAGAAGCAACCACCAGGAAGATCATTGCCCGGTAGATGGTATCCTCCCACGACCAGTCCAGCAGATAAGGCGGCAGTACCATGAGCAGAAGCGCTGCGGCAACCACCGCTTTTGCATAAAAGCCTTCAAACCGTTCTACAAAAAGCTGACTGGGCGGAAGCTCATGTTTGGCCTCCTGTACCATATGTATAATTCGTGAGAGCAGCGTGTCTTCGGCTGTCTTGGTAACCCGAATAAGGAGTGCCCCCTGCCCGTTCATTGTACCCGCATAGACTTCATCCTCCGGCATTTTGTCAACCGGTACCGATTCCCCGGTTATATTCGACTGGTCCACAGCCGAGCTCCCTTCCAGAATCATGCCGTCGCAGGGAATCCGCTCACCGGGTCTTACTCTGACAACATCCTCCGGCAGCAGACCGGAAGCTCTGACTGTCACTTCAATCCCGTCTTTCAAAAGTACCGCTTCTTCAGGACGGTATTTCAGAATAGCGGCGATATCCTGATTGGTTTTCTCCATGGAGTATTCCTCCAGCGCGCCGCTCAGGCAAAAAATAAAGATTAAAATCGCCCCGTCCAGCCAGTAGCCGATAGCAGCTGCCCCGATTGCCGCAACAACCATCAGGAGATCGACATCAAGATCCTTGTCTTTGATTAATGTCTCAAGCCCTTCAAGGGCTTTGCGGTACCCGCCTACTGCATAAGCCAGCACGAACAGGACAACCGCGCCCGCCTGCAGCCCCTGCTTCTCCAGAATCCAGGCCAGCGCAATCAGCACCAGGCAGGATGCAGCAATAAGGATGCCGCCATTTTTCTCCCAGACAGCCCGCAGAGCGGATGCTTCCGGATGTGCAGCAGTATTCACTTCTACCATATTCCTCACTCCCACTACGTTTATATTGAGAACCATTATCATGAAATATATCCCCCCCGGGGGCATATTGTATGTGATTTTTGTATCACAAGAAGAAACGGCTTTGCCGTCCATTAAGAAAAAGCTGAACCCGCAAACAATGCGTGCTCAGCCTTTACATGTCAATTCATCATACCTGCTGCCTTCAGAAAATGGCGGAGCAGGATTTGCGATATTAATCTCCTCTTTCCAGATAGAATATAGAAGAATGCGCAATCAGCTTACCGCAAGCTCTGCTTTCCTATATATAATCCGGTGCACAGCCCATATAGCCAGTGCTGCAGTTACCAGAATGCCTCCACTCCAGCAGACACCGCTCCAGCCCCAGTGCTGCCAGGCATAGCTGCCCAACGTGGAACCAAGCGCGCCGCCGGCAAAGGTGCTGACCATGAACACGGTATTAATCCTGCTGCGTGCAGACGGTTCCAGCGCATAGATCCGGGCCTGGTTGCTGACCTGCGTTCCCTGCACACCAAGATCCAGCACAATGACTCCGGCAACCAGGCTCCAGATGGTCAGGCCGGATAAGCCGAACAGCCCGAAGGACAGTAAGGTCAGCAGAATCAGCAAACCGATGATCCGTTTAGGCGCGACTCTGTCTGCCAAGCGTCCGACTACCGGTGCACCAGCCGCGCCAGCTACACCGATCAGACCAAACAAGCCGGCGATTGCACTGCTGTAATGGTATGGCGGACCCTCCAGATAAAAAGCCAGAGAAGTCCAGAACACACTGAATGAGCCGAACATGCAGGCACCGATCAGTGAAGCTTCACGCAAGGTGGGGTATTTCCGGACCAGCTGGACCATGGAACCAAGCAGCTGCTTATAGGAGGCGGAAGTTTCCGGTTTGGTCAGCGGAAGCAGACGGTACAGGATCACCGACAGCAGGAGCATCAATACAGCGGCAATCCAATACATCGACCGCCAGCCGAAGAAATCGCCGATGATGCCGGAGACGGTGCGGGCCAGCAAAATACCGAACAGCAGCCCGCTCATGACCGTTCCGATGACCTTGCCGCGTTCTTCCGGCCGGGCGAGCTGTGCCGAGAACGGTACAATAATCTGCGGAACCACGGTCGTAATGCCGACAGCAAAGCTGGCAATATACATCCACAGCAGGGACGGCGAAACGGCAAAGCCAACCAGCGACAGAGCCACCGCGATCAGCAGCAGCGAAATCAGCGTCCGCCGTTCCCGGATATCTCCGAGCGGTACAAACAGCAGCATGCCCAGCGCATAACCAATCTGCGTGAACATAGAGACATAGCCTACCGCATTGGAGGAAGCGCCGAACGTGCGGCCGATCTCCGCGAGCAGCGGCTGATTGTAATACAGGTTAGCTACAGCAAGACCAGAAGTAGCAGCCAGAAGCAGAATTAATCCCCTGGAAGCTCCCTTACCGGAAGGGGCAATAACAGTTGAAGCTGAATTGGACATAAGTAAGGTTGCCTCCGATCTAAGGGTGCTGCAGCAGGCAGCAAAAATGAATTAACTAACAATAGTATAGCAGCGCCTGTCAATGGTCATGATGATCCGGCATAAAATGCCAGCTGCCGACTCATACTATCTTGTAGCAAACGGAGGTGACATTTATGCCAAAAAACAATGCCGATGCCAAATACAGCCGCGCCAATAACAAGGCCGACAGCAAAGACAACCAACAAAATCACGCATCTATCACGGAGATTCCACAAATGACAGACCCCGATAAACAGGACGATTATGTGCCGAGTCTAAACGGAGTGACCAAAAACGAAACCTAGGCTACTTGTTCCGCGGGCTGCTCAATGTCGATACATGACTTGGGCGGCTTTTTTGCAGGCTCACTATTTCTATTGAAGCCCCTTCACACGTTGACTTCCCCATGCTGCGGGTGATAGTCTTTTCTTCTAAGGCTGTTGCAGATAAAGGAGAATGCAGGATGAAGAAAGCAACGATGAAGGATATCGCGCGGCTGGCTAATGTATCGGTGGCTACGGTCAGTTATGTGCTGAATAATGTCAAAAACCAGACTATTCCGGACGCCACCCGCCAGAGCATTCTTGCAATCGCCAAAGAGCTGAATTACGTCCCCAATCTGGCTGCACGCTCGCTTGTTGTTCAGCGGACCGGCATGGTCGGCATCCTCATCAACAAATCCCCGGGGCTTCCCTACTGGAAGCGCCAAAGCTTTTTGTCCTTTACCGACAGTCTGGAGTCAATGCTAACCTCTGCCGGTTACCATACACTGGTAATCAGCCTCGATCCGCTGAACCCGGCGATGGATGTCATCCGGGAACGCAAGCTGGACGCCGTTTTTGTGATGGATGTGATGGATGAGATGTTTTATCGGATTTCTGCTAATTTTGTGGATGGTGTGCCCCTGATTCTGATCGGCAGTCTGATCAATGACCGGATGTTTAATCAGGTGAATTATAATTACCCCCAGGCGCTGGAGGCGGCTGTATCCGCTGCGGATACTCCCTCCTGCTTAATTATGGAGAACCACCACAACACAGCGCTTGCAAGCTGGATTATGGACAGCTCCGGTCTTGCCAGGGATGATATTTACATAGCGGCTGGAGAGGATCAGGGGCAGGAGGAACTTGAAGCCTTTTTGCTGCGGAACCGCGGTAAGCATATTATCGTCATTAATGAATTTCTGGCAAAAGCGGTCGAACGCACCGGGCTCGCCGCCTCGGTTACGGCGCTGTGCACCTGCGGTTTTCCGGAAATTGTCCAGCCGGATACACGGATCATCCGGTTTCAGAATGACCGGGCACGGACTGCGTTTGAACTGATGGCGACTCTGAAATCCGCTCCGGACGATCCGGCAATTGCCGCCGGCAACCAATTTCTGGTTGATATCTCTCCTTAATTTCCTTATAATAACTTAAACGTTTAAGTTAAGCGGCTAATGAACTTATGGCTGTTACTTAAACCAAGTTATTATAGGAGGCTATGCCATGATTCCATCTGCTGCCGGTTCCGGCCAAACGGTACCTGAAGTATCCGGCAAGTACCCGGCTCTGTACAGAAACCGGACCTTTCTTTTGCTTTTTAGCGCGAGTACCTTATCGGTTCTGGGGAATGCCTTTCATGCGCTGGCGCTCAGCCTGTGGGTGCTGCAGGAAACAGGCAGCGCGAGGATGATGAGCATCCTGACAATCAGCAATCTCCTCCTCTGCTCGCTGCTGGGCAGTGTGACAGGTACGCTTGCCGACCGGATGAACCGCAGAACACTGATTATGTGCTCCTATCTTGTCCAGAGTATAGCCGTGCTGGCAATAGCTTTCACGCTCACCCTGCACTCCCCGTCCTACATCCTTATCATTTGCCTGACCGGCATTGTGACCGCTGCCGGACAGTTCCAGGCTCCTGCTTTCCAGGCTTCGCTGCTTCCGGTCGTCGGTAAAGATTACATTCAGCAGGCGGCGGGCTGGATGACCCTGTCCGAGAATATTTCCCGCACGCTGGGCTATGCCTTGGGCGGTATATTTGTCGCAGCCGCCGGCGGAGCCTGGGCTGTATTCGTTGACGGGATGACGTTCATGCTCGCGTGCCTGCTGGTTGCGGCCGCAGGCTCTTTTGCTGGCAATATCCCAGCCGCTGATACGGCCCGCTCCTTTAAACAGGATGTGGCCGGAGGCTTCCGCTACATCTGGGGCCATGCTTTTGCCAGATCCATTACCATTCTGCTGCCGGTGCTCACGATGTTCTTCCTGTCCTGCCTGATGCTTACCCAGGTAATGGCCGTTCAGGTCTGGAAAGCGACGCCGTTTCAGTTCGGACTGCTGGAGAGCAGTATTCCGCTGGGCTATATGCTGGGTTCAGGGATGATTATTCTGGCGGGAAAAAGGCTGAAGCACCGCGGCATCGTTGTGTCTGCAAGCCTGGTGCTGCTCGGTCCGCTCTATATCCTTCTGTCCGTCACCTCAGCGATGAACGCGGCTCTTCCTGTCATTCTGCTGATCGGCTTCACCTTCTCCTTCAGTACACTACTGATTAATATCATCCTCAGACTGGAGGTGCCCGGAGAGTTGCAGGGGCGCATGTTCGGCGTACTCGGCTCGCTAATGAGTGTCGCCCCACCGCTCGGTCTGGCGGTGTTCTCAGCAGGTGCGGATATTTTCGGAGTCTCCATGGTCATGGGCGCTGCAGGAGTATTGCTCAGCCTGTTCGGTACCGCCGCAGTGTTAACGCTCAAGCATATACGGAAATATAAGTAAAGCCAGACAGGCTGTTTTATAGTAAAATATGGGGAATCAGAGACAAGCAGTGCTTGCCGATTAAACGGGGTGATAAATAAGTTGAACAATTACGATGATATCATGCGTTACCTGCGCAGAAATCCGCTGAAAAATGTGACACTGCTCAAAATGATGACTGCCTATCATCAGGTTATGGACAGTTATTTAGTGGAACAAGCAGAGCATTGGGGGATTCTGCTGCTGTTGCCGGCTGATGTCTTTGCCTATGACAGGAGGGTATATCCGGAAGCGGATTATGTTGTACTCATGGATTACAGCAATCCGGAAGTGCTCCCTGACCTCATAAGCAGGATTCCTGCACATGCCAACCTGGTGTTCAAGCTCCAGCAGGAAGCGAGGATTGCTGTCGCCCCTCATTTTCCGCTTACGCAGGTCCGCAGCTTTTATTCCTTCAGCACCGCCCCCGGCCAAATATTCAAACCGGATAAGGAAGCTATCGTCAACGAACAGCTGGATGAACGCCTGCTGCCGCTGTGGATGGAGAACGGCTATACACCGGAGGAGCTTGCCCAATATTTTGAGGACGGCGCCTTCTCGGTAGCTATTTTTAAGGAGCTGACTCCGCTCAGTACCTGTATCGTTTTCCGTAACGGGGAGCAGATCTGGGAGATCGGGGCAGTGCATACGGCGGAAACCGGCCGGAGACAGGGGCTGGCTGCCCGTATAGTCAAGACGGCGCTTCATCACACCATGGCGCGCGGTTACATACCGAGATATCAGGTGCAGGATACCAATATAGCGTCCATCCGGCTTGCTGAAGCTGCCGGGCTTACTCTGGCAGTCAAGCTGGAGCACTGGATCAATTACACCCCGCAGCAGAAATAAGTGAAACTGGGGTCTGCTATACCCGAAACGGATGTAATATAATGGACGTATGAACTTTAAAAAAAGACGCACTAACCATTACTTTTTAGAAGGAGTTTATTCATGAATTATCAACCGTATGGTCAGCAACAGGATTACTATCCACCCCCGCCTCCGCCGGCACACACCAACGGCAAATCCATCGCCTCTCTGGTACTGGGGATTCTCTCCATCGTAACCCCTTATATCGGCCTCCTGTTCGGAATCGTGGCCATTATTCTGTCTGCTCTCTCCCTGAAGGAAATCCGCAACCGTCATGAAGGCGGCCGGGGCCTGGCGATTGCCGGACTGGTCTGCGGGATTGTCGGCACGATTATTTATGCGCTGCTTATCCTGTTGTTCGTTGTAATCATTCTGTTTGCCGCCGGAGCAGAGGACAGCATCAGCAATTTCTATTTCAACACCAATAATATCTAAACAGTGAAGCGGAATATAAAGGGAAACGCACTCTAAATGTGAAAAAAGCGGCAGACACCGGTTTCGATACCGGAATCTGCTGCTTTTTCATTGAGGCGGTGTCCCCTTCGACAGCTGAATGTTGATATTCGCCTGCTGGCGGTATTCGGTCGGCGTAAGTCCGGTCCTTTTTCGGAACATTTGGGTAAAATGCTTCATGTCCTGGTAGCCGACCCGCTCAGCAATTTCGGCCAGCTTCAGCTTCGGATTCAGCAGCAGCAGCTTGGCCTGCTCCAGCCGGAGCGAGGTTACATATTCCTTATAGCCCTGTCCGGTCTTCTGCTTGAACAGCTGGCTGAAATAAGCCGGATTGAGAAAAACAACTGAAGCCATCCGCTCCAGGGAAAGGTCTTCGGCATAATGCTCACGGATATAGTGCAGCGCCACTTCAACCGCCTTCTCCCCGCTGCCCTTCACCGGCTCCAGCTCAAAGGCCTGCGAAGCCGAGGCCTCCCGCAGCCGCTTCACCACCTGCGGCACACTGCTGAAGTCATGGCTTAATCCGGAATGCAGCAGCTGAAAGGGGATTTTCAGATAATGGCTAAGATGCTCCTGCACCTCCGCCCGAAACTGTCCGATCTGCGCATGTTCTTCCAGGGTGATCAGACCCAGCAGGCTCCGTCGGTCATAGCTGACCACAAAACCGCGCCCGTGCCGCTCAACCAGCTCCGACAGTACATTTTCCACGATAAAATGCTCCAGCCTTACCCCGCCTTCACCGGGCTCGAGCTGTACCATCAACAGATAATAGCTGCTGTAGTCCGCGATAAAAGGGCTCAAATCAAGATTGCCGATATCCAGTCCCGAAGCCAGACGCTGAAATACCCCTTCCCGGAGGAAGCGGAGGCTGGCCCGCAGCCGCTCCCCCTGCCTGGATAAATCGCTGTCCTGCTGAATCTCCTCGGTCAGACTGCTGATAATCTCCTGCAGCTTGCTTTTGCCGATCGGCTTGAGCAGATAATCCCGGGCACCTAGCCGGACCGCCTCCTGCGCGTAGGCGAATTCGCTGTGGGCCGAGATGACCACCCATTTCACGTAGGGAAATCTGCGCCTTGTGATCTTCATGAATTCCAGACCGCTCATCCCGGGCATCAGAATATCAGTCAGGACAATGTGAATATGCTGCTCCTCCATCAGTCTGACCGCTTCCTCGGCCCGTTCCGCAACATATACCTCATAATCAGGGTAGAGATGCTTGATGGTGCGCATGATGCCTTCGCGGATAACCCGTTCATCGTCGGCGATGAGTATGTTCACGTAATCAGGTCTCCTTCCCCGGTGAGCGGCAGCAGGATCGAAACTCTGGTCCCGGTCCCCGGATAGCTCTGAATCTGCAGCCCGTAGCTCTCCCCGAACATATGCTGCAGGCGGCGGTGCAGATTCTGCAAGCCGATGCCGCTTTTGCCGGATTCCCTTGGACCTCTTCCGTCCAGTGAATCCAGCAGGTGCTGCAGCTCGGTTTCCGTCATGCCGTTGCCGTTATCTTCTACCACCAATTTAAGGTTATTGTCTTCCTCGCAGGTATACACCTTGAGAATCCCCTGCCGGCCGAGCGGCTCCAGACCATGCTTCACAGCATTTTCGATGACCGGCTGCACCGTCATCTTCGGCACCTTGATGCCCAGCCAGCGCTCGCCGATTTCCGTTACGATCTGCAGCCGGCCTTCCAGGCGGATCGAGATGATGGCCAGATAATGGCCGGTCTGCTCCAGCTCTTCCGCAAGTGTCACCTCGGCCCCGTCCTCCCAGTGGCTGCTGTAACGGAACATCGACGACAGGGAGAGCACCAGCTCACCAAGCTGCTCATTGCCCTCCTCATCCAGCATCCAGTAGATCATATCGAGCGTGTTGTACAGAAAATGCGGATTCACCTGGGACTGCAGCGCGTGCAGCTCGGCGTTTTTTTCACTGACCGACGACAGCTTTACGCGCTCAATCAGCTCTTCGATCCGCCGTACCATCCGGTTGAAGGAGGCAACAAGAATGTTGATCTCCTGATAGGACGACACATTGACCATTCCGCGGAAATTCCCGACCTCCACCTGCCGCATTTCACGGATAACCTTCTTAAGCGGTGAAGAAATGCTCCTGGAGACAATGAACGCAATCAGCGTGGATACCAGGATTAGAATCGAAATGACGATCAGCAGATAACGCTTCATCTCGACCAGCTCCACATTGAGATCCTTATCCGGCGTAATCGACATGACCCACCAGCCTGAAAAAGAGAGCTTCGAGGCCACAATCAGCCTGTCTGTCTCCTGCTTCACCATCACATCCTCATAAGCCGGCAGGGCGGGCAGATTCTCTACCTCAGGTGTAGGATCAGTAGCCGAGGAGACAAACCGTCCGTCCTGCGACATCAGATACACCTGGCTGTGCTCACCGAGCTTCAGGTTGTCCAGCGCATCCAGCACCGGCTCGGGATTGGTCTCATACAGGACAATGCCGATCGGCTTATGCTCATTGAGGTCAAAAATCTGCCGTCCGAAAGCGAATACAGGACTGTCCTCAACCTGGTCGATCAGCGAATGCTCATAGACGCCGAGCCAGACCATTTTACCGGAGGAAGCCTGTAGTTGCTTGTACCAGTCTGTTGTTTTATAATCCGGATCGACCACATTCATATAGTTGCCGTAATTATAGATTTTGCCCTTGTCGGTAATGACATGTATGCCTACGAGATCATCACGCGAGTAAAAAATAGAGCCGATTATATTTGTAATCGTCTGTTCATTAATATAGGCCACCGCCGGTTCATCGGTTATTTCATTGAGCAGGCGGATCATTTCAAAGTTATTGCTGAGTGACTTCGACAGTGCGTCATATCCCTTATAGAGCAGGGTGAACAGCCCGGCCGTCTGGGCAACATTCTTCTGCGACAGATCGCTGATTTTTTCATGCAGCTGCTCTGTAGTCCGATTATAGTACAGCAGACTGACGCTAAGCAGAATACTGGACATGCAAAAAAGAAACAGCAGAAACAACCGGTAATGGATGGAATGAAAGCCTCTATGCATAAGACTCTCCTCCCTCGCCCCACCTGATCTGTTCTGCCGTTCCCTATTATAATTCCAACCCTTTTTGAAAAGCAACGGCTTTTAGCCTTTGACCGCCCCCGCAACCATTCCTTTCGTAATCCGGTTCGACAGAAAGAAGTAGATCAGGATCACCGGCAACGCCCCCATGACAAGAAAAGCGCCGATATTCCCGTAGTTGACCGAATACTGGCTGACAAAGGTGTATACCCCGAACGGCAGCGTCTTCAGCTTCTCGGCAGAGATGAACGTGGCGGCCAGAATATACTCATTCCAGATATTGATAAAGGTCAGAATACACACCGTCATAACTGGCGGAACCGACACCGGGAGAATAATGCTGGTAAAAATCCGGTACACGCTCGCTCCGTCGATGAACGCCGATTCTTCAATCTCATGCGGAATGTCGCGCATAAAGCCTGACAGGATAAAGACGGCAATCGGTGTGGAAAAAGCGATGTACGGCAGAATCAGCGACCAGTGCGTGTTGAGGACATGGATATTTTTGAAAATAATCATCAGCGGCAGCAGCGTGGCCTGCATCGGGATCATCATCCCCATCAGAAAAATAGTCATCACCACACCGCCGTATTTCCAGCGAAACCGGGAGATGGCGTAAGCTACCATGGACGACAGCACAATGACACATACCATCGTGATCCCCGTAACAAACACACTGTTGCCCAGGTACTTCAGATAGTTGCCCGAGGTATAAGCCTCGCTGTAATTATGCCATTGAAACGTTTTGGGAAAGGAAAAAAAGCTGCCGTCCATAATCTCTTCATTCGTCTTGAGTGAATACAGCACCAGCCACAGCAGCGGATACAGCTGGGTTACTACCGGAATAGCGAACAGCAGATACACGATTCCTTTTTTGAATGTTTGCATCACCGTGCACCCCTTGTCTAATTGAATTTGCGGTCGATCCGGTTAAAAATCATATTGATAAAGCCGGTGAAGACCAGGCATACCACAACGAGGAAGGTCGCGATCGCACTGCCGTACCCGTATTTAAAGGAGCCGAACGAGCTGTTGTACATATGCGTGGAAATGACGTCAGTGGCATGGGCCGGGCCGCCGGCAGTCATGACCATAACGAGATCAAAGGCCTGCAGCGAGCCGATAAAAGCGAGCACAATCGATATTTTGAAAATCGGGACGATCAGCGGAAGGGTGATATAACGGTCGGCCTTGAAGCCGTCTGCCCCGTCGATTTTGGCTGCTTCATAGAGCTCATCGGGAATATTTTGCACACCTGTATATTGAATCAGCAGATGATAGCCGAAGTATTGCCAAAGGGATACGAAATACAGCGCGTACATCGCAATTTGCGGCTCCGTCAGCCAGTTATGCGTCCAGCTCTCCAGCCCCAGGGAGACCAGCACCCCGTTCAGCATACCGCCCATGGAGGTAGGATTGTAGACGGTTTTCCACAGTTGTCCAATGATAACGACAGACAGAATGACCGGTGTAAAATAGATCGACACCAGCGTATTGCCTCTGCGCAAATAACGGTTCAGCAGAATTGCCATGAGCAGACACAGCGGAATTTCCACCATGGAAGCAACGGCGTACAGCAGGGTTCTTTTTACCGAAGGCCAGAACACAGGGTCATTAAAGAACATATCCTTGAAATTGCCAAGCCCGATAAACGTTGCGGCCGACAAGCCGTCCCATTTCAGCAGACCTGTATATACGGATACCAGTATGGGTATGAACACAAGGCACACATATAAGAGCAGACACGGCAATACGAAGACGGCTATTGTACGTGCTGGCACCTTAAGTACTTTCATCTTTCCCGCCTCCAGATCAAGCAGATTCTTTTATCTAGGCCCATTACAATCCGGTGCGGAGCAGCTTCCTTTGTGGCTGCTGTCCGCACCGGAAATGGGGAGTGTGTTATTATGCGGGGCCGGAGCCCCTGAAAACTAAACCGTTAATGCTTGTAAATGCTCATTCCTTGTTGGCTTCAAAAGCCTGCTGATGCTCTTTGGCCACTGCTGCGGAATCCACCTTCTGTACGAACAGATTCTGGATGCTGCTCAGGTGAACCTGTGCGGTGGCCGGATTCATCGTGTTGTCAAAAGCGAGGTCCCCGCCCTGAACCTGGTTAAACAATCCGGCAATGTTGACAGCAAGATCAGAGTATCCTGCCGCCTTCAGGTCACCGTCCACCTTCTGGCCGAGTCCAACGGCATTCTTCAGCTCGAACTGTTTTTTCGGCAGATTGGAGGCAAAGAAGTTCAGGAAGTCCTTGGTTTCAGCCAGATGCTCGCTGTTCGCGGAGATCGCGAAGGCGCTGCCCGGTGCCAGCATGAATTCGTTCGGATTGCCTTTGCCGTTAACTGTAGGGAACTGGAAGGCGCCTACCTTGCCGGCTACAGAGGAAGCGTCGATCGCGCCGGTCTCCCAGGAGCCGATCACCCACATGGCAGCTTTGCCTGATTTAAAAATATTACCGCCGGCATTGGCATCAATCGAGGTTGCCCCGTCCGGGAAGGCCCCGGCCTGCACCAGCTGCTGGAATGCATCTACCGCTTCAATGAACGCAGGATCTTCGAACGTTTTCTTGCCGTTCATTACATCCTGCAGGAAGCCGGGTCCACCGTTCGTGCGCAGCAGGATATTCATGAACAGGAAGGAACCGGTCCAGGAGTCTTTTTCCCCGATCGCCAGCGGTGTAATGCCCTTATCCTTCAGGATCTTAACGTCCTGCAGCATTTCCTCGAATGTGGTAGGCGTATTGGCAATACCGGCCTGCTCGAACAGCTCTTTGTTGTAGTACACAACCTCAATGTTATTGCCGTCCGGGAGTGCGTACACGTTGCCGTCGAAGCTGTAATAGTCCAGCAGACCTTCCTGATAGGTATCCTTCAGCCCGTTCTGGTCCAGCACATCGTTCAGCGGGGCGAACAGCCCGGCATCCACGAACGGCTTCATCTGCGCAGCCGGGTTCACAATCGTAATATCAGGCACTTCCTTGGAAGCAGCCTGTGTTTTTAGCTTAACCTTTTGCTGGTCTGTATTCAGGGTGTCCAGCTCAATCGTGACATTCGGATGGTCCTTCATATACTGCTCAGTCAGCTCGTTGATCATCTTGTGCGAAGGTGTCGCCGGGTCAGGATAAATGTTCTGGAAGGTAATTGTTACTTTTTTGCCGCTGTCCGTTGCAGGTTCTGCTGCATTTCCGCCGCTGTTTGTACTGTTTGTGCTATTGGGTGCATTGGTGGCTGCGGAGTCGTTAGCATTATTGCCAGAGTTGCCGCATGCGGCCAAGCTGAGTGCCATTACTGCGCTGAATCCGATTGCCAGTGATTTCTGCATGTTTCTTTTGACCATTGTTTGTATGCCCCCTAACTCGTGATAGGCTAATTATCATCTCATTAAGCGCTTCCAACAAGGTGGGAACTGCAGAAAAAAGGTTTGTTTTTTCTATATCCATAAGTGCTGGAATGGGGTGCCCCCGATGGGGGGATCGAGCGGGATAGAGCGGGATAGAGCGGGATAGAGCGGGATAGAGCGGGATAGAGCGGGATGGTGCGGGATCAAGCGGTATGAGACGGGATGGTTTGGGACGGGGCGGGATGGTATCGGCGGCTTAGGCTCGCAGATTGTTTGCCTGCAGGGATTAGGTGGATTTTTGCTACTTAAATATGCTGTTTATCGGGATTGAGGATGATTAAGTGGAAAATCGTTACTTAGATTGGCCGGAATCCTGCTTTCGGAGCGAAAACGTTGTGATTAAGTGGCGTTTTTCCAACTAAAATCTGATTTAGAGCGAATGACTGGGAATTAGATGACGAAATTCCACTTAGTTTAATCGCAGCCTCTAATCGCAAAATTGAACAACAAAAAGAGCAGCTGCGGCTGCTCTTTTTCTGAGGGTCAGTATTCTACAGTAACACTTACCGCTACCCATATGATCAATTGTATCGTATACCACAGAATCTGTTGCACAAAATGCAATCACAATAAAATTTCTGTTTATCCAAGTAGCGTCAAAGGGAGGTCACGCTGAGGTTTCCTCCCCTTCTCAATGCCCCTGCTGCCACTTACCCAGCACGGCCTGCAGTCCCGGCACATCCAGCCCGTCCAGGGAAAAGGCCTTGCGCAGCAGGTCATGCGGGATGAATTCATCGTATTTGCCGAGGTATGGGGCTTCATCCGGTCCCAGCAGTGACAGCGGGTCGGCAGCTGCCGCACTCTCGGCGAGGATCTCCGCCTCCAGCGTCTCAGCGTCTACCTTGCCGGCGACGACCATGTAATATGGCTCCATCGGCACGACGGAACGCAGGCCGAGCCGGCCTTTGAGGTTGTTCTTCAGCAGGCGTTCCAGCGTGCGGAACTGCCGGCTGCCCGCCCAGGGCAGGATAAAGATCGAATCGCCGCCGGCCGGCAGCACCTCGCGGGTTAGCAGCCCGCTCTCCTTCGCCAGCCGGCGTGCCCGCTCCAGCCTGGCGGCGGCGCTTGGCGCAAGGTATGGATATATCGCTGTCGAGCCCAGCACCTCGCGGATCTTGGTCATGATGCGGGTATGCACATCACCGCCTGCCCCCAGCCATAGGGTGTCTACTTTGCCGCGCGAGCTTTTGACGTAAACCGCTTTGTGGCGGTTGTCGACCTCTTCGATCTTCCACAGCTTGCCGGCCAGGGTGAAGCAATAGCCTGGCGGCGGCACGGTTGTAATCGAACCGATCTCCTCGGTGCCGTTATACACGACATGCTCCTCATCGTCCTTGAACACCGCGTAGAAGCGGAAGTTGTTCACGATCTTCTCGCCGGCCAGCCCGATCAGCACCGTGCCCTCATCCATCATTTCGATATGTCCCATTGCAATCATGTATTCCATAAAAGCATCATAATCCGCCGGATCAATCCCGCGGAAGGAAGGCAATGTTAATACCGCCTCCTTCAGATCCTCCGGCTCAGCTTCGCCCATGCTCTTGAGGATGCTCATGGTCTGATGATAGAGCAGCCCTACCGGCAGCTGACGGACATTCAGCGGCTCAACCCATTTCTCGCGCACGTACAGCTCGATGACGGCAATGGCCCGCAGCAGCGTCCACGGCATCCTCGCGGGAAGCTGCGCCTCCTCGTCCTCCTCCTCGGGCGTGACGAAGATCATCTCGGACGCGGCATCGCCGCGCCGTCCGGACCGCCCCAGCCGCTGTACGAAGCTCGCGCAGCTGTAAGGCGCGCCGAGCTGCAGCACACGCTCCAGCTCGCCAAGGTCAATGCCCAGCTCCAGCGTCAGCGTCGCTGCGGCAACGGCCGGACCGGAGCCCTCGCGGAGCGCGGCCTCCGTCTCCTCGCGCAGCATCGCCGAGATGCTGCCGTGGTGCACATGGAACACGTCGCGCTCCCCGCGCTTCGCGGCCACCCGCCGCATCTCCAGGATGGTCTCCTCCGCATCCGTGCGGCTGTTCGTGAAGACCAGCGCCTTCTTCAGATGCGTATGGTCGTAGATGAACCCGTAATACGCCTGACGCGCCTGCTCCAGCCGTTCGGCCTGCACCTCGTCCCGTGCATCCGGGAACGAGAAATGCTCCACGCTCAGCCGGAGCTTGCGCCCGCCCTGCGGCGCGGACACCTCTACGCTCTCGCGCGTGCCGGCGGCCAGCCACTCCGTCACGGAGGCATAGTCGCTCAGCGTAGCGGAGAGCCCGATCCGCCGCGGATGGCAGCCGGCCATCCGCGAGATCCGCGCCAGCTGGCTGAGCACCTGGATGCCGCGGTCCGCGCCCATAAACGCATGCACTTCATCGACGATGATGAAGCGCAGATCATGGAACAGGGCCAAAATGGCATTCGGCCGGTTCATCAACAGGCCTTCCAGCGACTCCGGAGTAATCTGGAGCACGCCGGAAGGCTTCTGCATCAGCCTGGTCTTGTCCGCCTGCGGCACGTCGCCGTGCCAGTGCCAGACCGGGATATTGCCTTCACGCAGCAGATCATTTAACCGCGTGAACTGATCGTTGATCAACGCCTTGAGCGGCGCGATATAGAGGATGCCCACGGAATCGGACGGCCGCTCATACAGCTCGGTCAGCGCCGGAAAAAAAGCCGCCTCCGTCTTCCCCGAAGCCGTCCCGGAGGCGATCAGCAGATGATGCGGCGTATCGAACAGCACGCGGCAGGCATCCACCTGGGCCTCGCGCAGCGTCTCCCAGCGGTTTGTGTAAATAAACTCTTTAATAAAAGGAGCGAGCCTGTAGAACGGGTTGCTGCTCATAGGTCAAACTCCGCAAGCAGGCCGTCCAAATCATTCTCATCAGATGCGTCCGGTTTAATCGTCCGCTCACCGACAAGCTTCTCAAAGGACAGCTCAGGGTGCTGGCTCAAGGTGTGCAGCAGATCCATGAAGTCACGCACAATTTCGCGCGGAGTCAGCAGCTCGTCCGCACCCAGCCTGCCCACCGCCTCCTCCATGAAATGCACCAGCTGCTCCTGTGTCAGTCTTGCTTCATAGCCGTAGTGCAGAGCATGAATATCCCGCAGCTTTTGCAGCAGCACCAGAATCTCCTCATGGGATAGCATCTCCAGCGCAATGATTGGCCCGGTAAAATTACTTAGCCCTGCCGCTCCGTAACGCCCAGCCACAAGCCGTGAACGAAGGGCTTCGTAGCTGAACAGGCCGCGCCGTCCGTCTTCAACGAACTGCGGGGTGCCCCCGATAAAGATGCCCAGGCGCTCCGCCTTGCCCTGCATCGTATCATTGAACATGGTTAATAGCTTCTCATAATTGCTCTGCCGTGAGATGCTGTTGGTGATTTTGTAGAGATTCACACCCTCGTCAATGAACAGCAGCAGTCCCTTATATCCAATCGCCCCGGTGAATTCCGCCCAGAGCTTCATATAATCGTACCAGTTATCGTCATCAATGATGACGCCGACACCAAGCGCCTTGCGTGCCTCTGTCCGGGTGGCGAATTCGCCCCGCAGCCAGCGCAGCGCATCCTGCTTCAGCTCATCCTCGGCCAGCTTATGGCCGTTCCAGTAAGAAGCCAGCACCTTGGCAAAATCAAAGCCGTGCACTAAGCCCCGCATCCCGGAAGCGACACTGTAGATTTGCTGTTCCACCTCTTCCGCAAGCTGCGGGGCATCGGCTGTAAGACCCTTCTCCTGCATTACACCCTGCTGAAGCCCCATGATCCATTTCTGCAGCATGATCTCCAGTGCTCCGCCGTCTGGACGGGTGCGGGTCGACAGGTGGCTCATCAGCTCCCGGTAGGTTGCCAGTCCCTGCCCTTTCGTACCCACCAGCCTGCGCTCAGGCGACAGATCGGCATCGGCCACCACAAAGTCACGGTCCATCGCATAGTTGCGGATAATCTGCAGCAAAAAGCTTTTGCCGCTGCCGAACTTGCCGGTAATCAACTTGAAAGCCGCGCCGCCGTCGGCGATGTTCTCCATATCCCGGAGTATCGCCTCCACCTCAGGCCGGCGGCCGACAGCGATATGCTCCAGCCCGATCCGCGGCACGACTCCGGCAGTCAGGGAATTGACCAGTGCCGTTGTCATCCGCTTTGGTATTTTTAATTCACCCATTTAATCATTCACCTCATTAAATAAATCCAGCATCGGCTTCCATTCCTCAGCCAGCTCCCCGCAGTCGATTAGCAGATCACCGAGTATATTCACCGCAAGCTCATTGATCTCATCATACAGCAGCTCTGCCATCGTTCCGGCTGCTGCGGCAATTCTGTCAACCTGGGCAGGCCCGTTATCCGCGGCCAGCGCCAGCAGCACCTCCCGGTGCAATGGAAGCAATTCTGCGCTCAGCTCCTCCCATTCCGGAGGAACACCGGCAGTCGTCTGTACAACAGCAGTTTCTCCTTCAGCAGCAGTATTGTCCTCAAGCGGGTGGCCGTAATCCTGTTCCACGTTGTTCTCAGTTTCTATTAGAATCTGTTCAGGTTCCAATTTAGCTGCTTGTATCTGCTCTGAGTCCTGATCCCCGTACTTAGCCTGATCCATTACCAGTTGATACTCCTGCTCCGTCGGCGGCTCGTCATAAACATCTACAGTCAGAAGGCTCCGGACAACCTCGGAATCGCTCTGCAGCTGCTCCAGCCTCGCCCTGTCGATCACAACTGCCGGGCCTTTGGCCTCCTGCTCCGCTTTGCGGAATTCCCGCTGCAGGTATTTGGTGATCAGCTCGTCCATGTCCGGGTCTATCCGGATATCCTTCAGCCGGCCGCGGAAGCCCATAAGCTCCCGCAGCTTGTTCTCAGTCAGCCGGAACAGGCGGGTAATCAGGCTGCGCAGCGGCAGCAGCTTGCTGATCCTCACGACAGGTACAAGCACAGAATAACCGTAACGTGAGATATCATATACCGCGCTGCGGAACAGGTAGCGCTCCCGCATGACCGGAGGTCCCGGAGGGAACTTTTCGATCAGCCGTGCCCCGTGCTTCCTCGCGACATACGCGTCGATTAAGGCTACCACCTGCGGTATGTAGCGTTCAGCCGCTTCTTTTCCCTCACCGGCATAGAACTTGGATTTGCTGATATCATAGTCGGACATCACCGTCAGAACCTCGAAGGTCAGCTGCTCCGGGGCGGTGCTGAGACAGCGCAGCAGTTCGATCTCTGCCAGATCGCCTGACAATCCGCGTGTACGCGCAACGATCAGCGACAGGGGAACCTCTAGCTTGTGGACAAACGAAAAGTCCGCCATCCAGCTGCCCAGGTATTGATCCAGCCGTTTATATTGAGACCGGTAAGCTTCCCAGATCAGCCCCAGCTGCCGGTAACCGTCACTTGGATCACCCCAGCCGATACCGTTAATCAGCTCATACACATGCAGAAAAATGTAAGACAGATCCGTCTTCGGATACCGTCCCTGTCTTACTTCATTACGCCAGTAGAAATACCAGCGGCTCTGCTCGGCGGTCATATGGCTGTAGGTCGGCCAGTAGCTTTTGAACGGGACAAGCTTAGCTTCATCTGCAGTCATATCCTCCAGCTCAGCCGCACGCTGTACGAACTCGCTCTCTGTCTCCTTCTTGGCGGGTGAAGCGGATGGCGCTGTTCGCGGCAGCGGAGGAGCAGACTTCATCCGGGGTTCTTTGGGCGGCACATTCCACTCTTTGGGCTGTTCCGCCTTCTGCACAGACGGTTCCGACGGTTCCGTAGAAGCCAGCGGGCTGCCCTGCTCCAGATCCCACAGCTGCAGCTGCTGCGGAGCAGTCCCGTCAGCCTGTCCGTTTTTGGCCGTCTTTTTCAGCACAGAGCTGCGCTCTTCAGACGGGTTGTGTCCGGATTCCCGCGGAGGAACCGCCATATCCTGTTCTGTACTCTCCCAGACCAGCTCCGAAAAATGCAGGCCCTGTCTGTCTCTCGCCATCCGTAATCTCCCCACTCGTATACCATAGTCATTTCAACATTATATCATATGCGTGCCTGCCTGATGCAGCGGTGAACGGTTCATGGTTTGCATATAAAATAAGACCCTGAGCGCACCGGGCCTCAAGATCTTATGATGAGCATCTGTCACGCGCAAGGCCGGACAATGAGAACGTTCGTTTGTGTATCCAACTAAGAATATACTATAGTACTGCTAAGTCCGCAATAGCTGTAAAAGCGCAACAATACTGAAATACACTCGTCTAATAATAGGTAAGAAAGGAGTGCTCCTATGAAGAAATCTTTGTTTCTGCTGATTATGTTCTGTCTTGCCGGCACTTTATTGGCAGTAAAGGCTGTTCATGCCGATTGGGCGAACAATTTTGTTGTAAATGAAGGAAAGTCTTATATCATTACGGACAAACGGATAGACGCCGAAGATGTGGATTCGATGATCGGCCGGGTTACAAAATATTCGGATGTGGAAGGCACTTACTCCGGTAATTTTTCGAACTACTACCCAAAGGGCACTAAATATTACAGTATTAAAGGCGTTAACATCAATGAGGCGATTGCGGTCGAACCGGATAATGGAACGTTTATTAGAGCGGACTATAACGGAGAATATGCCGGCGGAGCTTCATTCAATTGGTCAATCCTTTGGTCTGCTGCGGCTCTGCTGCTGCTCGCCATTCCGATTTTTATTGTTGTGAAAAGAAAAAAATGAAGTTCGTAAAAATAATAGCCTGCCGGAATTATCCGGCAGGCTATTATTTGGGGTATGTTCTGAACGTTTTAGGTGAGCTCTGTTCCCTTTGTTTCTTTACCGAGCAGCAGTACGGCGAGTGCCCCGATAACAATGGTTACGAAGAACAGCATGAAGATGGTGCTGATGCTTACATCCTTCCCTACAAGCACTCCGACCAGAAGCGGCGCCAGAATCCCGCCGATCCGCCCGAAGGAGGTTGCCAGCCCCACACCGGTGGAACGGACCGTTGTCGGGTAAAGCTCAGGACTGTAGGCATACATGCCGCCCCATGCGCCAAGGTTGAAGAAGGACAGGCAGATGCCGGCAGCCATCAGCATGCCTTCTGTTGTCGCATTGCCGAACCAGGCGGCACTGACAGCGGTGAGCAGCAGATAGATTACAAGCACGAACTTGCGGCCGAACTTCTCAATAAAGTATGCGGCAGTGAAGTAGCCCGGAAGCTGGGCGAGCGTCATAATCAGCACATATTCGAAGCTCTTGACCAGGCTGAAGCCCTTCAGCACCATTACAGTCGGCAGCCAGAGGAACATTCCATAATATGAGAATACAACGGTGAACCAGAGAATCCACAGCATGATGGTTGAGCGGCGGTATTCCGCAGACCATACCGCTGCAATCCTCATGCCCAGCGGCACAGGCTTCTGCTTCTTCATCTCGGTGAACCGCGGTGAATCATCGATCGCCTTCCGCAAATACAGGGCATACAGCGCCGGTACCGCACCAATGGCAAACGCGACACGCCAGCCATAATCCGGAATAATGAAAAACGCGATTAAGGCTGAGGCAATCCAGCCTACCGCCCAGAAGCTCTCCAGCAGGACGACAGCCCGTCCTCTCTCCGCCGCCGGCATGCTCTCGGAGACCAGTGTAGAAGCAACCGGCAGCTCTCCGCCAAGGCCGAAGCCGGCTATAAAGCGCAGAACACACAGGATGGCGAACCCTGTAGCAAATGCCGATAATCCGCTCGCCGCCGAGAAGATCAGCAGCGTCCACAGCAGCACCGACTTGCGGCCGAACCGGTCGGCCAGAATACCTGCCGCAGCAGCCCCTACAGCCATTCCCACTGAATTTATACTGGTTAAAAGCCCGATCTTTTCCGGGCCCAGCGACCACTCTTTAGCCAGCGCCGCAACGACAAAGGATACCATACCGACATCCATCGCGTCGAACATCCAGCTTAAGCCCGCGCTCAGCAGCAGCTTGCGCTGCTTCGGGTTGCGCAGCAGCGTCATTTGACTCATCTACCCATGCACCTCTTCCCGTCTTTCGGCTATGTAGCCTGTTACCATTGTTTACTCCTGTACATTCTAAATTTGCAGCAGTCAAAAATCAAGGAATAATGCGGCATTGCAGTATTGTCTTGCCAGCGCCTGAAAGTAACAGGTCTGCACTGAAATCGCCGCAATCATCAGCATGTTGCGCACCGCATCCTTCTGGGACCGGGTAAGATGGGTCAGCCTGTCCATCATTTTCTCCATCGCCCCCCTGAGGGTACTGTCTGTTTTCCATGAATATTCATTGCTGGCGCTTCGCTCGGCTACTCCCTGTGCCTGCAGCGCGGGACTGCGCTTGATGTCCTCAAAGAGCTCCGCGTAGCCGTAATACAGTTCTGCCGGTTCAACCAGATCGTCATCGTCACGCTCAGGCTGCAGGAACAGAATACGGAAGAGCTGTCTGATGCTTTCGAAATCCAGCGAGGCCTTCAAATCGTCTATTATAAATAGAAGCGCAGCCTGATTAACGGAGTATTTCCTGCCCAGCCTGGGCGAGCCGAGATATTCCTTGAAATCGCGTTTAACCCAGTTCTGCATCGCAGTAGCAGACAAAGTTGAATATTCAATGAGTTTGCCAAGGGCGGCAATATCTGCGAGCGAGAATCCGTTAATTCTGTTGCCTTTGATGATTTTTTGCAGAACCGGCGGGATATCGGTAGACAAAAAAGCAGTGAGAGATCTCCCTTTCCGCACTTCCTCCTGATGGAATTTCGCCCACGCCTCCTGCAGGATGTGTAGCGGCTTCTGTTCACTTTTTTCCGTCAGGGAGAGCAGGAGAGCAGACATTTCCTTACGGCTTAATGTGAAAGCTTGCATTGATGGCACCCCTCCGCCATTTGATTTTTCAAACGAAAGTTCGTACAATGAGTTCATATGAACTCATAATATGAGTATAACCTATTTTAACGACGAGAGGGATGGTAAAGATTTTATGGGTATAGGACTTAGTTTGACGTTGGTGGCTATTTTGATTGTATTAACCGCTTTTTTTGTAGCGACGGAATTTGCAGTGGTACGGCTTAGAGGCAGCCAGGTAAGCCAGATGGTCCTCGACGGCAAGAAGAATGCTTTGGCTGTGCAGCGGGTGGCTGCCAACCTTGACGGTTATCTCTCCGCCTGTCAGCTCGGGATCACTATTACAGCACTCGGGATCGGGGCGCTTGCCGAACCGGCCTTTGAGCAGCTGATTCTGCCGCTGTTTGATATGGCAAATATCAGCCACAGTGTAAGTGAGCCCATCGCATTCGCACTGGCATTTATCATTGCCACATTCCTGCATGTTGTTGTGGGCGAGCTTGCTCCGAAGACAGCTGCAATTAACATTCCGGAAAAAATCGGTCAATTTACCTCACCGCTGATCATTTGGTTCTACAAAATTCTTTACCCTTTAATTTGGCTGATGAACGGCTCGGCTAATCTGCTGGTAGGCCTGTTCGGCATGAAGCCGGCCAGTGAACACGGGGATGCGCACTCCGAAGAAGAAATCCGCCTGATTCTTTCCGAGAGCTACGAGAACGGCAAGATCAACAAAGCAGAATACGGCTATGTGAACCGTATTTTCAATTTTGACGAAATGCTGGCGAAGGAAATTATGGTGCCGCGCACCGACATGATCTGCCTGTTCACCGATAATACGCTTAAAGAGAATTTTGATATTATCCGTAAAGAGCAGTACACCCGTTTCCCGGTGGCCGACGGCAGCAAAGACAACATTATCGGGATGATCAATACGAAGCAGCTTTATCTGCAGTATGATAACGATCCTGATTTTGATTTCAAAAAATTGATTCTTCCGCTGCTGACAGTATCCGAGGTAACCCCGGTTAAGACACTGCTGACCCGTATGCAGGTGGAGCGTGTACATATTGCTCTGCTGCTTGATGAATACGGCGGCACTTCCGGCCTTATCACAATTGAGGATATTCTGGAGGAAATTGTCGGTGAAATCCGAGACGAGTTCGACGGTGACGAGAGTAAAAACGTCGAACAGCTTGATGAATCCCGCTACCTGTTCGACGGCAAGGTATCGCTGATCGAGCTTAAGCAACGGGCCGGCATTGATCTGCATGACGACGAAGTCACTACAATCGGCGGCTGGCTCTACAGTCACATGGTAGAACCTGCGATCGGCAAGAGTATGGAGCATGAGCATATTACACTTACCGTCCGTGAGATGAACAAGAACCGGATTCGCAAAGTTGAAGTGTTTATTGGCGAGAAAGACGCAGATGGACAGCCAACGGAATAATTCTGTTTATATATAAATAACAAGAGGCGCTCCTGCCAAGGGGCGCCTTTGTTTGTTAAGATCAGTACTTTGGGCCGCTGCTGAACTACATTCAGTCCAGAATTTTGCCCATGTAATACTCATCAATCCATTCTCCGTCTATGTACAGGGATTTCTTCTTCATCCCCTCAATTTCGAAGCCGCATTTCTTGTACAGTGCAATTCCGCGTTCATTATGGGCCATCACGGTAAGCTCAAGTCTGACAATTCTGCTTATACGCGCCCAAGCCTCCATCTCCCGGAACAATCCGCTGCCGATCCCCAGACCCTGAAAGGCTTGGCGGATGCCGATGACAATATAGGCGCAGTGTCTGATCCGCTTCAGATCCCTGCCGCTCACCGATATGTATCCGGCCAGCTCTCCATCTGCTTCGGCAGCGATCAGAATGGAATTAACCGACCTCTCCTTGCTTTCTATCAGCTCCCTGACCTGCTGCACACTCGTCTGCCGTTCATCCGGCTCCAGCAGCATAAAAGCAGTCTCCTCATCCAGGGAATGTTGCAGGCTGAGCAGCCTGCCGGCATCCTCCGGGACAAGCTTTCTGAATAATACATTCATAAGCAAGGTCCCCCAATGATTTCATGTCATCTGTCTACTTCTACAGATATTTCTTATACAGCCGGCTTCCTTCACCGTCATAGCCCAGACGTTCATAAAAACGGTGGGCTTCCTGCCTGCGGGCGTTGCTGGAGAGCATTACCTTAAGGGCTCCCCGGCTCATTGCCGTTTCTTCGGCATGGCGCATAAGGGCGGCTCCGAAACCCTGACCACGTACATGTGAGGCGGTCACGACACGTTCAATAACGGCAAACGGGCGGTCGCCGCTGAGAGCATCCATGCACAGATGCAGGTGCACTGTCCCCGCCACCTCCCCGTTGCTGACATAGACAAACAAAAAGCTGTCCGGATTTGTGCGGATGGCCTTTATTCTGTCCGGAGTTACCCGGATGTCAGGATGGTCCGGCAGCAGCTGCCGGTAGAGGGCTTCAAGTGCGCCGGCATCCTGCGGCAATGCTTCTCTAATCATTACATCAGGCTCCTTTTCAACTTTACCTGTCAGCGGAAAGCCACTGTCAGCAGCGGCAGATCATCAGGACGTTTCCGTCAGGATCCTTGAAATTAAACCAATGGTCATGCTCGATATCGGTCAGAAGCTCTGCGCCGCTTGCTTTGACGAAATCATAGGCGGCATCAATATCCTCTGTGTTAAAATGAAAGGCCGGCACTTTCAGTACGGATTCGGATGAATAAATTTTGCTGTCCAGAACAATTCCGGGCCCTTGCATCGGAATCACATATAAATGCCCGAACAACACTTCCCCGTCTGCCGGAAGTCCCAGTAAGCTGCAATACCAGTTTCTCGATCTTTCAATGTCACTTACAGGGACGAAAACGGCACCAATCTGATTCATAATCGGACTTGTCACAGCAAGTATAGCCTCCTCTATTATCTGCAGAATTGGATTCACAGCTTTACCTATTCGATAAAATCTGCCAATTCCCTGCCTCTTTAGTGAAGCGGCAGCAAATTATGCTATAATCTTGGAGGATCATTACAAGACTTCGGGGGATTGATGGATTGGCTAATATATCGCTGGGGCATTTAAGACTGACACCGCCCAAAATATTATCGCTCGGCTTCGTGCTGCTGATTGCAGTCGGAACCCTGCTGCTTTGCCTGCCTGCTGCTTCAACAAGCGGGCGGATTTCCTTCATAGATGCCCTGTTCATGGCGACATCTGCAACCTGTGTAACAGGGCTTGCCGTGATTGATACCGGCACCCAGCTCACCGTGTTCGGCCAGATTGTGCTGCTGGTGCTTTTCCAGTTCGGCGGCCTCGGCTTCGTTACGATGGCAACGCTGATTACGCTGGTGCTGAACAAACGGATTTCCCTGAAGGAGCGGCTGCTGCTGCAGGAGTCGATGAATCAGAATTCCATGCAGGGAATAGTAAAGCTGATCCGCCGGGTGCTTATCTATTCACTCGTTATTCAGCTAATTGGGGCCATGCTGTTTACTGTAAGATTTATTATGGATATGCCGGCCGGCAAAGCGGTTTATTACGGACTCTTTCATAGTGTGTCTATCTTCAACAATGCCGGCTTTGACCTGTTCGGTGATGTTCACGGGCCGTTCAGCGGGCTTACCCGGTATGTGGAAGACCCGATCGTCAACATTACTTCTATGCTGCTGATCTTCCTCGGCGGTATCGGCTTTATCGTATTGTCGGATATTGTGGATTTTCGCAAACGCAAGCGCCTGACCCTGCATTCCAAGGTTGTCCTCTCCACTTCGGCGGTGCTGATTCTGATCGGGGCGGCTGTCTTTTTCTGGCTGGAGCTGAATACAACGCTTAAACCGCTGCACGCCGGCGGCAAGCTTATGGCTTCCTTTTTGCAGGCCATTACACCGCGCTCCGGAGGAGTGACAACGATTGAAATCCCGCTGCTGCGTGAATCAACCCAGTTTCTCATGATTTTGCTGATGTTTATCGGGGCAGCACCCGGATCGACCGGCGGAGGGATCAAAATTACCACCTTTGCCATCCTGGTCGTCACCGCCTACAGCAAAATCCGCGGCAAGGAAGACATCGTTATGTTCCGACACCGGATCTCCAAGGATAACGTCTACAGAGCTATTACAATGACCCTGCTGTCGCTGATGCTTATCCTTATTGCTACAATGCTGCTGTCTGTAACCGAAAGTGCTGATTTTCTGACCGTGCTGTTTGAGGCTGTATCGGCATTCGGTACCTCGGGCATTACAATGGGCCTGACTCCGGAGCTGACCACCCCCGGCAAAATTCTGGTCATCATTCTGATGTTCGTCGGCCGTACCGGACCGCTGACTCTGGCTTATGCCATTAAACCGAAGAAGAACAAAGAGCTGTTCCGCTATCCGGAAGGCAATATTACAATCGGTTAAAAAAATGCGACCCTTGGGAGGCAGCTGCTGCCCTAAGCGGTCGCATTTTTGTGTTGTACTATTCTTCGGTATCCTCTTGAGTATCCAGTGCGGCGTCCAGCAGCTGATTGAAGAAATCATCATCGTTCTCCAGCAGCCCGTCCACTTCAAGGAACTGCTCCTCACTTCCCGGTTCACCGGCAAAGCTGAGGCTGTAATCCCATTCACTGCCCTTTTTGCTGAAAAAGGTAATTTCATACGGATGCTTATGCTGCTCCACCGTGAATACCGTTCTTCCCACAAAGCTCTTATCTTCCTCCTGTTTCAGCTGGGCTTTGATAATTTCAACGTTCATGCTGTTTTCCTGCCTTTCTTCTGATGAATCACACCACCATAGTATAGCATTTATAACCATTATATTTCCTCTCTTTACTGGAGCAATTGACTTTTTTCATCCGGCGGTTAATAATTTAGTACAATGCTTTCCAGCACTAAAAAAAAGAATAAACTGGAGGAAAACCAATGACTGATTTTGCAGCAAAGCTCAGTAAATATGCGGACCTCGCCGCCACAGTCGGAGTCAATGTCCAGCCGGGCCAGACTCTGGTTGTAAATGCGCCGATTGCCGGAGCGGAATTCGTCCGTCTGATTACTGCCAAAGCCTATGCCTTGGGAGCCAGCCTGGTAAAAGTGAACTGGAGCGATGAATTCATCACCCGCCAGCAGTTTGAGCATGCCGCTCCTGAAGTATTCACCAAAGCACCGACCTGGTTTGCCGGTGAAATGACTGAATTCGCCGAGAACGGAGCAGCCTTCCTGAATGTAATCGCCGAGAATCCGGATGCGCTGAAAGGCATTGACCCGGAGCGGATTGCGAACTTCCAGAAGACACGCGGAGCAGCACTTAAAAAATACCGTGAGCTGCAGATGTCCGACAAGGTCAGCTGGAGCATCGTTGCGATTCCGTCGCAGGCTTGGGCCGATAAGGTATTCCCGGATGCACCTGCTGAGGAACGTGTAGATAAGCTGTGGGAGGCCATTTTCCGTACGGTACGCCTGGACCGTGAAGATCCTGTTGCCGCCTGGCAGGAGCACCTGGATACCCTGGAGCAGAAGGCTGATGTCCTCAACGCCAAAAAATACAAGAGCCTGCATTACATAGCACCAGGTACCGACCTGACCATCGAGCTTCCTAAAGGCCACCTGTGGGCCCAGGGTGACAGCATTAACGCCAAGGGACATTCGTTCGTCGCTAATATGCCGACTGAGGAAGTCTTTACCGCACCACTTAAAACCGGTGTCAACGGGACCGTCAGAGCGACCAAGCCGCTCAGCTACGGCGGCAACATCATTGACGGATTCTCCATTACCTTTGAGAACGGCCGCATTATCAGTGTCAGCGCTGAGAAAGGCCAGGATTCCCTGGAATATCTGATCGGCCTTGATGAAGGAGCCAAATACCTGGGTGAGGTAGCGCTCGTACCGCATAAATCACCGATTTCCGAATCCAATATCCTGTACTTCAACACCCTGTTTGACGAAAATGCCTCCAATCACCTGGCGATTGGCACAGCCTATGCCTTCTGTCTGGAAGGCGGCAAAGAAATGACCGAGGATCAGCTGGTTGAGAGCGGCCTGAACACAAGTGTGACCCATGTTGACTTCATGATCGGCTCCGGTGAGATGGATATATACGGGATCAATGAAGACGGATCACAGGAGCCTGTCTTCCTGAAGGGTAACTGGGCATTCTAATTTTACAGAGACATTTAAGGGGGAGCTGAACCTATGCTGGATTTCAAGCAAAAGCTGGAGAATTATGCACTGCTAGCGGTGAAAATCGGGGTCAATGTCCAACCCGGACAAACTCTGGTCATCAACGCGGATATCGTCTCCGCAGAACTGGTCCGACTGATTGTCCGTAAGGCTTATGAAGCAGGCGCAAAGCTGGTCAAAGTCAATTACAGCGATGAATTTGTGACACGGACCCGTTACGAGCTCGCGCCTGCCGAGAGTTTTCTCGAGCCGCCAAAATGGCATGCAGACGAACTGGAGGACCTTGGCCGCAATGGTGCAGCCTTCCTGAACGTGGTGTCTACCAATCCGGATCTGCTGAACGGCATTGAAGCCAGCCGGATTGCCGACAATCAGCGTACAGCAGGTATAGCCATGGCCCCTTACCGTGAGATGCTGATGTCCAATCAGATCAGCTGGAGCATCGTAGCCTATCCGTCGGTCTCCTGGGCAGCCAAGGTATTCCCGGATGCGGCACCTGAGAATCAGGTGGACCTGCTCTGGGACGCCATCTTCAAGGCAGTCCGTGCCGATCAGGAAAACCCGGTGGAAGCCTGGAGCAAGCACCTGGGCGGCTTGAAGCAGCGCTGCGATATACTCAACGAGCGCAGATACCGTAAGCTGCATTACACAGCTCCCGGCACGGATCTTACCCTAGAACTGCCTGAAGGGCATATCTGGTGTCAGGCCGGTGCGGTCAACGGGCGCGGTGTTCCTTTCCTCGCCAACATCCCGACAGAGGAAGTCTTCACCGCACCGCTCAAGACCGGCGCGAACGGAACAGTTAGCAGCACCAAGCCGCTTAGCTACGGCGGGAATATTATCGACCGCTTCACCCTGACCCTGAATAATGGTAAAGTAACTGACTTTACCGCAGAAGTCGGCTATGAAGCGCTGGCTTCACTCCTCACCATGGATGAGGGTGCCGCATACTTCGGTGAAGTGGCACTGGTTCCCTATCATTCGCCGATCTCCGAGAGCGGCATACTCTATTTCACAACCTTGTATGATGAGAATGCCTCTTGTCACCTGGCGCTGGGGGCTGCATACGCCTTCACCCTCCAGGATGGCATTAATATGACCAAGGATCAGCTTGCCGAGCATGGAATGAACCACAGCCTTACCCATGTGGACTTTATGATGGGTTCACCGGAGATGAATATCGACGGAATTACAGATGACGGCAAGGTCGAACCGATTTTCCGTGCCGGAAACTGGGCCTAAAACTTAAAAGGTTTAAAAAGCCCCCTGCCATTCAAAAATGGCAGGGGGCTTTTTGCTTAAATTTTAACTTTTGTTCAATCTTTATTCACAATATTGTTGAATTATATTCACAAATATGTCACAATACAAATAAGGATTGTATTGCCAATCTTAGATCCATCAAATATTAGGAGGGAACACTATGAAAGAGTCATTGTCCCAGGAACCGGAGCGTATGGAAAACGGGCGCACCAAGGTTCATCCACCCACGGACGCAAGCATCGTAGCCTCCAATGCCATCAAATACACAGCCTACATCATGCTTCTGTTCGGCTTCCTTTATTTCCTGATTGCCTATCTGGCACCAATGCTGTAGAGCTGATTCCTTATATAATCGAATTAGAAAGCGCTTACCGGGATGTTCCCCGGCCGTTACCCGGCCATCAGGAGCATCCTTCGTTTTTTTAGATCGACAAGACTTTGCTGATCCAGGCTTTCGCTTCTGGCGCCCATGCGCTGTCCATTGCCTTATGTAGCCAACCGGATGCTTCCTCGCGTGATCCCTCAAACCTGTGCAGATCATTCTCCTGCATCCAGTGACCGGTTGTTTCGAAGGAGGTGCTGTTCCAGCCGTTAACTTCCCCTTCTGCATTCAGCCGCGCCTTGACACCGGAGATCACAATATCTGCTGTACCCTGCAGCTCATTCAGTGCATTATCAAATGCCGTCTTCTGCTCTTTAGCCTTCATCTGGGCCAGTGCACGCAGTTCACGTGTTTCAATCCCCTCATTGCCGCGGATGATCTGCAGAAGGACTACCGCCTCCCTGCTGGCCAGGCCGTTATTGTACCGTTCTTCAAGCTCCATTGAGCTGCCTACAGTCCTGACAAAGGCCGGGAACCAATCCCGCGAGACCAGGACGGCTTTTTTGCGGATGAACTTGCCATATCCGGCTAACCCCTCTCCAGGGAACCTGGCCCGCCATGACCAGGGATCAAGCTCTGATCCGGTATGCCAGTTCTCGGCCTTGGTTAATCCGTTTACCGAAGGATGTCCGGGAATAAGCTGGGCCAACGGCAGTATTCCCAGCCTGTCCACTACCTTTGTCATCTCTTCATAGGTTGTTACAATACCTTGCTCTTCCATTCTGCTCATCTCTCCCTTAGTTAGATTTCATCCGACAGTTCACGTGCAGCTTAATCCCCGGTCCGCATGCAGCCGATTCCGGCAAGATAAGAATCGATCAGCCGGGTCAGGCTGTCCTCCAGATCCAGCGGCATCCCGAAGCCGCCCTTGTTCCTGAGTGCGGCGAAGCCATGCAGAATGCTTCTTAAGCCCCTGACTGCGTGCAGTCCGCCGGTTCTGCCCAGCTCATAGCCGGACAAGACGCTGATGATTAATTGCAGCGTCCTGTTGCCGGCTTCTTCAAGCTCGGCATTTCCTTCCTCCGGCGCCTGCAGTGTAGTTTCATACAATCCCGGACGCTGCTGCGCGAACGCCACGTAAGCCCTGCTCATGGCGTGGACGGCCGGCCCGCCGTTGACGCCTTCTATTGAGGCTGACATGACAGCATAGAGCTGCTGCAGCCCATAAATAGCCAGCAGTGTACGCAGCTCCTTGAGCCCGTTAACATGATTATACAGGGAGGGGGAACGCACGCCCAGCTTTGCAGCCAGCAGAGCCAGCGTCACCCCCTCCATCCCGTGCTCATCAGCAAGTTCCGCTGCTGCAAGCACCAGGGTCCGTTTATCCAAACCGGCTCTTGGCGACATTTAGCGGCCTCCTTTATTCAAAGAATTCTGAGCCTGCCGGATCGCCAGCTTCATCGCCTGTACAGGTTCTTCTGTCAGCATATTGCCATGACCTGCCGCCAGCACAGCCGGGGATAGCTCTGCAAGCTTAAGGGCGCTTGCCAGTGCCGATTCTTTATGCCAGGTAGCCATCGCCGGAAAAGGAAACAGCGGGACTATCGTACCAGCTACAGCTGTAACGCGGAAAGTCTGATACGCATCTCCCGCAATCAGCGCCCTGCTTCGCTGGTCCATAAAGGACATTGATCCCGGTGTATGTCCAGGTGTGCTAATGGCCTGAAGGGAGCCGATAAGACCGCCTTCCTGCAGCAGGACATCAGGCACTGTAGTAATATTCTTGGGCACTGAACCTTTCAGGGGCATCTGCGGTTCATCCGCCCTTAATGTCCGGTCCCCTCTTAACAGATCGGCGTCCCGCTCAGAGATGTAGACTTTGGCCGCCGGAAGCTGCCTCTTCAGCTCATCCAGCGCCCCTACATGATCGCCATGGGCATGAGTCAGGATTATGCGCGTAATCGGCTTCTGCAGCTTTGCGGCAGCAGCCACAATCCCTTTTACGCTGAACGGCATCGCCGCATCAATGAGGGTCAGCTCATTGTCCTCGATAACAAGATAACAATTAACGGGAAAAAAATGCGGAAACCAGGTAAGCTGCAGCAAATTTCCATTTTGTGTTACTCTCATGCTGATTCCTCCTCCAAAACTAATGATATTAGTTATAATATAAACTAATACAATTAGTTTTTCAAGTGTTATCATTGCTGTGAACAAAAAAAGCACCCCGAAGGATGCTCTCATGCCTATTAACTATCAGCCGAAACGGCCCATAATGTATTCCTGAGTCATCTGGTTCTCCGGATTGCTGAATACCTTCTCGGTCTTGTCATATTCAACGAGCGAACCAAGGTAGAAATACGCAGTGTAATCCGAAATGCGGGCTGCCTGCTGCATGTTATGAGTAACAATGACGATTCGCAGGTCTTCCTTCAATTCCTTAATCAGCTCCTCTACCTTACCTGTTGATACAGGGTCAAGCGCGGAAGCCGGCTCATCCAGCAGGAGAATTTGCGGGTTAACAGACAATGCACGGGCAATGCACAGACGCTGCTGCTGTCCGCCGGATAGAGCAAGCGCGGAATCCTTCAGCCGGTCTTTAACCTCATCCCACAGGGCGGCACGGCGCAGGCTGCTCTCCACAATTTCGTCCAGAGCTGCTTTACCCTTCACGCCGTGATATTTTGGACCGAACGCAATGTTTTCGTAGATGGACTTGTAGAACGGGTTCGGCTTCTGCCAGACCATACCGATCTTCTGGCGCAGCTTGATAACATCCGTCCCCTGTGCGTTAATGTCCACTCCGTCAATCCAGATGCTGCCTCTGGTTGTTGAGCCGGAGATATCGTCATTCATCCGGTTCAGCGAACGGAGGAACGTTGATTTACCGCAGCCCGACGGGCCAATCAGCGCTGTAACTGTATTCTGGGCAAAAGGAAGGCTAATTCCCTTAACCGCTTCGTAAGTCCCGTAAAAAATACTAAGGTTCTCTGTTTGAAATGATTCGCGCACCGCTGCCGCTGTTCCCATCTCTTACTCCTCCTGTTTATCCCTAATTTATTCTTTTGGATGCTGTCAGCTTGCGGTAAATGAATCTGCCGAAATACCGGGCCAGCAGGTTGAACAGCAATACCATGATTACGAGAACGGCTGAAGCTCCGGCTGCAATTTGGATAGCATCCGGCGCCAGACCCTCACTGTTGATTTTCCAGATGTGCACCGCCAGCGTTTCAGCCGGACGGAACGGATTAAGCGGTGAGTTTGAATGCAGCGGATTCCAGTCTGAGAAGTTCAGACGCGGACTGCTCATACCTGCTGTGAACATCAGCGCTGCTGCTTCACCGAAGACACGGCCTGCAGACAGGATCGTTCCGGTAATGATGGTAGGCAGCGCTACCGGAAGCAATACAGAAGTTACGATCTTCCATTTGGATAGTCCAAGGGCAAAGCCCGCTTCCTTCTGCGCTTTCGGCACGGTACGGAAAGCCTGCTCGGTGATCCGCACCATCAGCGGCAGATTGAAGAATGTAAGGGCAATAGCACCTGATATTAATGAGAAACCAAGGTCAAAATAGTTAACGATCAGCAAGAGGCCGAACAAGCCGACAATGATTGACGGGAAGGACGACAGCACTTCTACAATCAGACGGATGAAGTTCGTAAGCTTGCCGGGACGGGCATATTCCGCCATGAAAATACCGGCGCCAAGTCCAAGCGGAATGGTGATGAGCAATGTCAGCACCAGCAGGTATAGGGAGTTAAATAACTGCGGCCCTACCCCGCCGCCTGCGCGGATCTTCTGCGGAGCCGAGGTTAAGAAATCCCAGCTGATATGATTGAGTCCCCGTACCAGAATGTAACCTAACAGTCCAACCAGGATAGCTACAATCAGCAATGCGAAAAATACGATAAGGGTCGTGGCAATTTTGTCTGCTGTCTTCGGCTTCAAATCTTATTTCTCCTTTCGAGCATTCTTACGAGGAGGACGAATATGAACGTCATCAGCATAAGAACCAGCGCCATACTCCACAGCGCGTTATTAATCGTCGAGCCCATCGTTGTGTTCCCCATACTGAGTGTGATGACACTGGTCAGCGTGGAGGCCGATTCAAAGAGCGAGCGCGGTACGAAAGGCGCGTTACCGATAACCATCTGAACAGCAAGAGCTTCACCGAACGCACGGGCCATCCCCAGAACTACCCCGGTCATGATGGCCGGCATTGTAGTCGGGAGGATAACACGCGAGATCGTCTGCCAACGGGTGGCACCGAGCGCAAATGAGGATTCTTTCAAATTTTGCGGCAAAGAAGCAAGCGCGTCTGCAGCCACGCTTGTAATGGTCGGCAGAATCATGACCGAAAGTACAAGCGCGCCTGCAGCAACCCCGATGCCCTGGCCGGGAAATGTGTCACGCAGGAATGGAACGATAACGCTAAGACCTACAAAGCCGTATACAACTGACGGAATACCGGACAACAGCTCGATTACCGGCTGCAGCAGCTTTTTCCCCCAGCCTGGAACAATTTCAGTCATGAATAGCGCAGCACAGATGCTGAGCGGACTGGCGATCAGTGCAGCAAGTAAAGTAACCAGGAAGGAACCGCTGATAAATGGCAAAGCTCCGTAAGACGGTGTGTCTGCTGTAGGCGCCCATTTGGTGCCGAACAGGAAATCGGTTAATTTCACTTCACCGCTGATGAAGTTGGCGATACCCTTGGACGCTACGAAATAGACCATTGAAACAATGATCACGATCAGGAGCAGTACGCAAAGGGACATATATATACGCCCAACCATATCCTCAATATGATGTTTTTCGATCTTTTTTGTATTTGTTTTTCCCCGCAAGATGCTCCCTCTTTCTAAAGTGAAAAGAGAGGCAGAAGAGTTCCGCCTCTAATCACCTGATCTAATGGATCTTATCCTGTGTTAAAGCTGTATTTATTTCTTGGTTACGTTGCCGTCAACATCGCGGGAAACCTGCATTGCATTCGCCGGAATGTATCCCAGCTCAACCACATCACCGTTCTGTACTTCGTCAGTCAGCATGTAATCGAGGAATGCTTTTACAACTTCATTCGGTTCGCCGTTAGTGTACATGTGCTCGTAAGCCCATACCGGATATTCTCCGCTAACCACGTTGTCTACGGATGGCACAACACCGTCATAGTTCAGTGTTTTTACAGTGTCATCGAGGTAGGACAACGCCAGGTAACCGATCGCTCCCGGAGTTTCGCCGATCATTTTCTTAACCGTACCGGAAGAATCCTCTTGTATGGAACCCTGAAGGTCTTCAGTCTTAGTTCCCAGTGCGAAAGCTTCGAAGGTAGCGCGTGTACCGGAGCTGCTTGGACGGTTGATGATCTGGATCGCCTGGTCAGCACCGCCAACTTCGCTCCAATTCGTGATCTTACCGGTGAAAATGTCTACCAGCTGCTGTTGAGTCAGGTTATCTACGCCTGCATTAGGGTTAGTTACTGCTGCAATGGCAACAACCGCTACCTGGTGGTCAACGAGTGCAGCTGCTTTTTCAGCATCGGCATCCTTCAATTTATCTTCTGCAAATACGTCGGAGTTACCGATATCTACCTGGCCTTCAGCAACCTGGGTAAGCCCAGTACCGCTGCCGCCGCCTTGTACTTGAATATCAACACCGCTGTTAGCATCCATGAAGCTTTCAGCCGCTTGTTCAACCAATGGTTGTAATGCTGTAGAACCTGAAGCCAGGATCGAGCCGTTTAATTCTGCACCGCTGCTGTTTTCTGTAGGTGTGTTTGTCGCAGCTGCGTTATTGCCCCCGTTATTCGTTGCCGCATTGTTGCTGTTACCGCATGCCGAAAGTGCTACTACGCTTGTTAGTGCCAGAGCCATGATCCACGATTTTCTGAATTGCATTTTCTTTTGTTCCTCCTAAAGTTTGTGTTTTAGTGCACCATTGAATCTGCTTCTACAAAACTCACTTTGGAAGCTTCCTCTATGTTGTCTCTCCGCTTTACTCTTCTTATTCTAGAGCTCGTTCATTAGAGAAAAGTCTTCGTTTTGTAAAGCGAAAGATAAAAATACTAATAGAAAATGTATATTGTTATAGATATAATCTATATTAGAGAGATAAACTAACATTTGATCACCATTCAGCCGGAGGAAATCATGAATATAACGAAACTGCAAATTGTAGTTCTTATTGAAAAATATAAAAAGGTTACAGATGTGGCCGCCGAACTCGGCTTGAAACAGCCGACCGTCTCCTTTCATATGAAAAGCCTGGAGTCTGAGCTTGGCACTTCCCTTTTCCAGTACCGCAGCGGACGCGTTCTGCTGACAGAGGCGGGCCGGGCGCTGTATCAGTATGCCGTACGAATCGTGTCGCTGGCCGTTGAAGCGGAACGCAGCCTCAAGCAGTTCTCTTCCCTCAATTCGGGTAATCTGGAGCTGGAAGCTTCCTATATACCTGGTACATATGTTTTACCAAAAATAGTGTCCCAATTCATAAATCTGCATCCGGGTATCGATGCCGTGCTCGGCGTCCATAACGATAGTACAGTCAGGGAACGGCTGCGCAGCCGGGATATCCAGATGGCGGTGCTTCATATGGCGGAGAATGAAGATGAGTCCTTTCAGACGCAGGATATTAGCGGGGATGACACTGTACTTATTTTTGCTCCTGACCATCCTTTCGCCCGGGAAGCCCGGCTTACCCCGGAGAGCATAGCCCTTGAACCATGGATTCAGCATGAATCCGCCTCCTATCTGTCCAATGCTGCTGACAGCTGGGCACAATCCAATGCTGTACGTCTATGGAACCATGCGGTTGTAAATAATACGGAAGCATATAAAAGAATGGTTATGGAGGGCGGGACGGTAGGCGTGTTCTCCTTGGCGGGAATCCGTACCGAACTGGCGCTTGGCAGCCTGCGCTGGGCTCCGCTTCCGGGAACTGTGCAGGCAGCACGGTTTGCTTTTGCCTGGCGTAAGGATCATACACTGTCACCATTGCAGCAGGCTTTTATCGATATGGCTGCAGGTAGGGATCTGCAGAATAATTAATGGCATTGACCACTATAATTAACGCCATTAACTTCATTGCAACAAAAAAGGAACAAGCAGGCAGCACCCTCGAAGCACTGTCTGCTTGTTCCTTTTTTCAGATTATCTTTTTTCGGCCACCAAGGTAAAGGTTTTGGGAATGCCCTTGTCATAGACGTCCGAGGACAGATTGGGCTCTTCAACCAGTTCGCAGATGACAAGCCCGCTGCGTGCCGCTGCTGTTACCAGCTCACCCAATGTCCAGCGGCGCCAATATACAACACTGTGCTTCACATCACTTCCGGGCTGCCGCCCTGCAGACGGGAGGTATTTGGAGTAGGATACCTTCTTCTCCTCCAGCGTGGTGTCGAAATAATCTCCATCCACCTTGTGCTTGCGTACTTTGGCGGTGGAGCCTTTTGACGAGATCAGCTTGGTAGTGACGGGATGAAAATCACGCAGTACAAAACGGCCTCCAGAAGCAAGCAGCCTGTTGACCGTATCCATAAACGGTGCAAGATCGGTGAAATAATGGACAATCCCCATTTCGGCAAAAACAATGTCGTATGAGCTGTTCAGCACTTCTTCAGGTAGCTTCAACACATCGGACACAATATAATTCAGCTGCACGCCTGCTGCTTCCGCCAGTTCAACTGCGTATCTGGCATTTGCCTCAGAGAAATCGGCTATACTTACCTCTGCTCCAAGCAGGCCCAGTGCTACCCCCTTCATTCCGTTTGAACCCATCAGATTCATTACCTTTTTACCGGCAACCTCACCCAGATAAGGTTGAAGCGGAAACAGCCTGGCCTGCGGGTCTTTCGCCAGCTTCGCTGCTGCTTCAGCCGGTTTCCCGAACCTGCTTGTCCAGGCAGCATACGTATCCTCGTTCCATGTCTCTTCACTGGACGCAATCACAACCTGCGGATCTCGTTGTTCATCCAAATTTTGTTCATTCATTATATTAAATCCCCCTTTAAACAATCAGATTATGTTTTCCGTAATCATTATGATGCCGATGGCAGAGATTCCACAGCCGGTGCTGTTTTTTTACGCCCGGCATACAGGTAGACTGCCAGTCCTCCCATGACAAGAATCCCTCCGGCCCACTGCAGGCTGTTGAGCTTCTCCCCGAGCAGCAGAAAGGCAAGAATACTGGCACCAACCGGCTCGCCGAGAATATTCATGGAGACTGTTGTAGCTGATACATACTGCAACAGCCAGTTAAACAGGATATGGCCGAATACCGTAGGCACAATAGCCAGAAGCACAAAAATGCCCCACTCCTTAGGCGGATAATCAAAGAAAGGTATTCCGGCAGCCAGATTATAAACGGCAAAAACTAAGGACGCAGAAATAAAAACGATCAGGCTGTACAAATAAGACGGCATACGGGAGACCAGTCGCTGGCCTACCATCATATGTACAGAGACAGCGACCGTACCGCCGACCGACAGCAAATCGCCCTTTATATTATCAGCTGACAGCCCGATGTCGCCCCAGCCGATGAATACCGTTCCGAATATGGCAATTCCCAGGCCGAGAATTGCTGATTTTGTGCTTTTTTCCTTATACAGTACATATGAACCGATCATAATGAATACCGGCTCCAGCGCCATAATCATGGTTGAACTTGCTACAGAGGTGAACTTGAGCGAGCCCATCCACAGAAGAAAATGCAGTGCCAGCATGAAACCGGAGAATCCGAGCAGAAGCCAGTCTTTCCTTTTCAGCGCGAAGGCCGCTCCGCTGTAAGGCCGGGCAAAGGGCAGCATCAGCAGTGAGGTGAACAGCAGCCGGTACATACCCTGTACGGAGGCCGGGGCAGATGACCATTTGATAAAAATGGCGGAGAACGAGATGGCCACAATTCCGACCAGCATCAGCAGCGGAACCGGAACCGGCGGTTTTTTGATATTCACAGGGCAGCTTCCTTTCAGATCTAAAGACAAAATTTCAAGCCATATTAGAGCTTATATCCTGGTTGCCCTTTCAGTCAACCAAAAAACCCGCCGGTTATTCCAAGCGGGCTGTCCTTATCCATTCCGGCTGCTACGGCTTCAGTATTACCTTGATGCAATCCTCTTCCTTCTCGCCAAACACCTGGTAGGCATGCTCTGCTCTGCTGATCGGAAGCCGGTGGGTAATAATGTCCGTAGGATCGAATTTATTCTCCTTAATCATCTGATAAAGCTGCGGCATGTAATGGATAACCGGAGCCTGACCCATTTTGAGGGTAATGTTGCGCTCAAACAGATGACCCAGCGGGAACATGTTATAGTTCAGGCCATATACACCGACGAGCTGGATGGTGCCGAACTTGCGCACTACCTCAGAGGCAATCCGGAAAGCACCAAGCGAACCGCCCTGGAGCATCAGCGCTGTCTCCACCTTTTCCACCACTGTCTTCTTGGCGTCAAGGCCGACACAGTCGATAACAACATCTGCTCCTCCTCGAGTGATTTCTTTCATATGCACTTCAAAGTCTTTAATCTCTTCAAAATTGAAAATTTCCACATTGTTGGTCAGTTTTGCGTGATTCAGCCGGTACTGCACATGATCGACCGCGATAACCCGGGCAGCTCCCTTCATCCAAGCGAACTTCTGGGTCAGCAGCCCGACCGGACCGCAGCCCAGTACAATTACCGTATCACCCGGTTTGACCCCTGCATGCTCAACGCCCCACCAGGCAGTCGGTACAATGTCAGAAAGGAATAGCAGCTTCTCATCCTCCATCTCCGCGTCCTCAGGAACCACAAACGGTCCGAAGTTGCCGTACGGCACTCGAAGCAGCTCCGCCTGCCCACCAGCAAAACCGCCGTAAGAATCGGAATAACCGAGCATACCCCCGGTATCCTTCGCATCATTCGCGTGATCACACTGGCTTTCCATCTCATGCTGGCAAAAGAAACATTGGCCGCAGGCCACATTAAACGGTATGATGACGCGGTCGCCTTTTTTTACCCTGGTCACCTCGGGTCCCACTTCCTCAACCACCCCCATAGGTTCATGTCCGATCACATAATCATCATGCATGCCCGGAATTTCACCGTTATAAATATGCAGGTCGGAACCACAGATGGCAGTTGAGGTGATCCGGACGACAATATCGTCCTTCTTCTCCAGCTTGGCGTCGGCGACATCCTTGACTTCCACTTTCTTCTTCCCTTGGTACGTTACAGCTCTCATGATGAGGACCACTCCTTCGAAAGTAGAGTATAACTAAACCTATTAAGTTATAACCCAAAAATCCCCCGAATCATCCCCTAGTCAAAAAAATTGCCAATGTTATAACGAGCCGCTTTCCGTTCCGGCAGGCGGATACAGCAGCGGTGAATACATCATCAGGGCATGATTCTCGGCTACAGCCTCATCACCGGCAACTTCTCCGCTGCGGGTCAGCACTCTGCGGCGGATACGGTTACTGCGGATGTATCCGCCCCATGGCTCAAGGCTGATGACATGATCCGCCTCATACACCTCATAGGTGTACAACGGCTCGTTGTCACAGCGCCATTCCCCGTGCAAAAACGTATCATCAAGGTGCAGCTTCAGCTGATAAGCATGATCTGTATGATTCGTTAGCTGCAGATCAAGATAATTATAGGCACAAGTGGCCCCGCTGCCAAACGGCTGGGTGCGCCGCTCATCCGGAAACACGTCGTAGCTGTGCCGGTGACGCTCCGTTACTGTCAAAGGAGTATGCAATGCCATCCAGTAGATCAGATTGGACAGCTGGCATAATCCGCCGCCTGTTCCGGAGCGGAAGCCGCCATAGAATAACACCATCCCGTCCAGATAACCTTTGCGGCGGGTAGGCTTCCCGATACTCCGCCAATAGGAAAAGGTCTCACCCGGACGGATCAGCAGCCCATCCAGTCGGCGGGCAGCGATCGTCAGGTTGGTGATTTTATTGTATTGCAGCTGCATGTCTACATTACGCAGCATCCGCAGCAAAGGGGTTGAATGCTCTGCTGCCTTAAATGTAAGTGTATCTTTGCTGAAGGTCTTTGCCCTATTGCCGGGAGAGATCAGCCACTGCCAATATCTTTTACAGATAAAGTACCGCTTACCGGCATACAAACGCAGCCTGGAACGGCGGATTGGCTTCATTGCCGACTTGGCCCGGCTCATGAAAACCCGATCTCGTCCGCACGCTGCAGTCTGGCAAATCTTCCGCCGAGCACCCCGTTATGGTGCCGAACGATTTCCTCCCCGGTGAGATTTCCGTTATCGAAGGTACTGTGCGCATCCTGTACCAGAATACTCCGGTAGCCCATGCTGTAAGCACGCCGGCAGGTGGTATCGAGACAGAATTCCGTCTGCATCCCGCAGATAACCAGCTCTGTAATGCCCTGTCGCTGAAGCTCCTCATGCAGTCCGGTACGGTGAAACGCATCCCAGGTCGGCTTCTCTACAACCGTTTCCCCTTCACGCGGCGTAATCCGGCTGCTGATCTCCCAGGTTGGCAGCCCCCGGGTATATTCCTCATCCTCTGTATGCTGGATATACACAACAGGAGCACCAGCCGAACGGGCTTTGTCCAGTAGGGAAACAATCCGGTCCATCACCTGTTCCCCGTCAAACAGACTCATTCCCGGATAAGAAAACATGGCTTCCTGTACATCAATAATCAGCAGTGCCTTAGTCATCTCTAAAATCCTCCCTGTATAAAATAATTCTGATTCCGGTCAATGGCGGCCCTTCGAACTCCATCCTATTTCTCCCATATTCAAATCTATTCTATAACAAGTTCTGCTATTAAACCCACTATTATCTTAGCATTTATTATAGTGTAAAAGATCAGCAAAAAGAGGCAACTCCAATTATCATCAGATAATCACAGTTGCCTCTTAAAACAGTGCCAGCTATTTTCCCCGTTTATTGTGCCAGATTAGCGCGTGCAGCTGCGGCAGCACTCTTACCCGGTTCATGGCCGGATCGGCAATAACCAGATTGAACAGCCATTCCAGGCATCCAAGCAGGCGGGCCGATATATCTCCCGGCTCCGTCACATCATCGTTACCAGGCTGCAAGAACAGCTGTACTCCCGGGTAACGCTGATGTACCGTTTTGGCATAGGCGTAGTCTTCCTCATTGAATACCACTACCTTCAGGCTGTGTGTTCCTTTGCCAAGCACTTTCAGCTTCTCGAGAATACTGTCCAGCATCGCCCAGTCCGTGTTCATGCCTGAGCTTGGCGGTTTGGGACTGATCGTCAGCGCGTCAATCTCATAGAACCAGTCCTGCCAGCGGCTCCCCTGGGTTTCGATTGCTGCCTGGATGCCGCGCTCATGCAATAGATCAACAAATTGCCCCATGCTGTCACCGAGCAGTGCCGGATTGCCTCCTGAGATGGTCACGGAGTCGAAATTGCTGCCGGCCAGGGCAAGCAGCTCATTCATAATCTCCTCCGGCTCCAGCATCCGCACGATATCCTTGGCAGAGCCGTCCCAGGTGAAGGCCGAATCGCACCAGCTGCAGCGGTAATCACAGCCGTAAGTGCGCACGAACATCGTCTTTACGCCAATAACGGCGCCTTCACCCTGAATCGTAGGGCCGAAAATTTCAATTACCGGAATTTTACTCACAGTCACAGCCTCCGTGCATCCGGTAGGCAGGCCCGTCTTCCGGAATATCTGCAGCCAGCACTTCCGCCCAGGAGGTCGGTGTCTCCCACAGCTTAACAGAATACAATGGCAGGTCTGCCAGCTTCAGCCGATGGGCAATATATGCAGACATGTTTTCTACTGTTGTACGGAAGCCGAGCAGCGCCACCTTGGAGCCGGTCTGGTTCAACGTCTCCAGTACAGGCTCATTGCCCATGGCCAGAAAAGCGTGATCCAGCAGGTCCACCAGCTGCTGCTGTACGGTCGCTTTTATATCGCTGAAATCAATGACGAAGCCCTCATCCGAATGCCCGGCCTCTGCCAGGGGCTTGCCTTTGAGCATAACCTCCAGCTTGTACGTATGCCCGTGCAGATTGCTGCATTTGCCTTTGTGGCCGACCAGCTGATGTGCAGAGTCAAAGGTGAAAATTTTGCAGACTGTTACTTCACCCAGCATTACAAATCACCCTGCTTTCTTTCCGCCACGTACTGTTCAAGCCCGCGCTGGCGCAGCAGACAGGCCGGACAGGTGCCGCAGCCGCTGCCGATAATGCCGTTATAGCAGGTCAAGGTATGCTCACGGACATAATCGAACTGGCCAAGCTCATCGGCGAGCTTCCAGGTTTCTTTTTTATCGAGCCACATCAGCGGAGTGTGAATGACAAATTCATAATCCATTGACAGGTTAAGCGTCACATTCAGTGATTTTACAAACACATCCCGGCAGTCAGGATAACCGCTGAAGTCAGTCTGGCACACACCGGTTATGATATTCGCATAGCCCAGCTGCTTCGCCATAATTGCTGCAAACGACAGGAACAGCAGGTTGCGCCCGTCCACGAATGTGCTCGGCAACTCCCCGTCTTCCCCGGCTTCAATGGCAATATCATCACGGGTAAGCGCGTTGGGTGCCAGCTGATTGAGCAGTCCCAGATCCAGGATGTGCTGCTTCACGCCGAAATTAGCGGCAATTTCTTTCGCAACTTCAATCTCGGCCGCATGGCGCTGATTATAGTTAAAAGTGACCACCTGTACTTCTTCAAAATGCTTGAGCGCCCATACGAGGCAGGTAGTGCTGTCCTGGCCGCCGCTGAACACGACGAGTGCTTTTTTATTCATACGTTTACTCTCTCCTCCCATTGCCTTCCGTCTACCGGTTGTCCACTTTTTCAGGATACAGGTCATGATTCATCAGCCGGTGCTCGGCCATGGCCTCATACTTGGTCCCCGGACGCCCCCAGTTGCAGTAAGGATCAATGGAGATGCCGCCGCGCGGTGTGAATTTACCCCACACTTCAATATAGCGCGGATTCATCAGGGAGATCAGGTCATTCATTATAATGTTGACACAGTCCTCATGAAAATCACCATGATTGCGGAAGCTGAACAGGTACAGCTTAAGCGACTTGGATTCCACCATCTTGATATCGGGGATGTACGAGATGTACATCACGCCGAAATCCGGCTGCCCGGTTACAGGACACAGGCTGGTGAACTCCGGACAATTGAATTTGACAAAATAATCGCGGCCGGGATGCTTGTTATCGAACGCTTCCAGCACTTTTGGATCGTATCCGAAATTATACTTGGTTCCCTGGTTGCCCAATAGGGTGACCTCAGGCATTTCCTCTTTCAGTCTGCCTTCTGACATGACAAAAAACCCCTCTCTTTTCCCTCCGGCTGTCTGCCGGAAACAGGAAAGAAGAACGAGATTTCGAAAACTTGGCTCTACTAAATAGTTTTTTATAGAGGGAGTTTGCGAACCTCTCCTGTGCAGACGCACAGAATTCTTCTTATGCTTGTATTAGCGCCTTGAACTATACCATGTTTCACGGTCTTCTGGCAAGCTTTACAGATAATCCAGAATAAGTGAACAGAGCATTCCTAGCGCGGTAGCCAAACCGGTCAGCGGTCCACTGTCTTCATACGCTTCGGGCATCATACTGGAAGACACCATGGCAATAATTCCTCCTCCGGCAAAAGAGGCAATCAGCGCTGTTGTATACCCGCCCGCATGATCCATAAACGCATAGCCTGCTCCTGAAGCTACAGTAGATATAACCAGCACACTGAGCCACAGCAGGATTATTTTGCTTTTGCTGTATCCGTCCTGCTTGAGTCCGGCTGTACTGGACAGCCCTTCAGGAATATTGCTGATAAAAATGGCAATCACCAGCAGGAGGCTTACCCCTTTTCCCGAGATCAGACTTGCCCCGATCATAATGGACTCAGGAATAGCATCCAGCACAGTTCCGGCAAATATCGCCAGACCGCTTCCGCTCCGCGGCTTTGTGCTCTTATCTGACCGGACCGAACGCTTCCGTCCTGATCCTCCCTTGCGTGAAATGTACCAGTCAAACCCTGTAAACACCAGCGCACCGGCAATAAAACCGATGATCGTCGGAACCAGTCCGCCGTCATGTGCGGAATCATCCAGCAGCTCATAGGCGGCAGCGCCGATCAGCACGCCTGTCCCGAACGCCATAATGAAGCCAATCCACTTGGTCTGGATACGCCAAAATAGGGCTGCCAGCGCACCAATCAGCACCGCCGAACCGGATACCGCTCCCCATAACAGAGCATTCCACATCTGCTTCACCTTCTTTTGTCAGAAGAATTGCGCTCTGCACGCATAGTATTATTGTACACTTTTAATGCTTGCAGCAAACATTCCGGCTATTGCCTGGAGCAGATTATAAGGGATGGATTCAATTGCACATAAAGGGGTAACTTAAAATATAATCTCCTATACAAGGATGGGATCAGCTTATGGAACAAGCGGTACAGCAGCTTCAAGAATGGCTAGCCTCATTGGCAGGTAAAACAATTGTCATAGAAAAGCAGGAGCTTGAGGATGTGGACACGGTTCATTTCAGCCTCGAAAGCGTGGATTACCGGAGCTCCGAGGATGTGATTGACGATTATCTGGGCGATGCCCTTATACTACGAGGCACCGGCAACACTTTGAACGGAGACGGAGAACTTGTCCCCCTGCCTCAGCCAAACTATGAACTGGCGGTCAGCGGACTGCAGGTGCATTCAGCGGAAGCAGATAAGGCTGAGCTGCAGACTGAGCGTGCCCGGTACACCATTACTATAGGTGAAGCTTAACCCGTGATAGTTAATTGCATTAAGCTTTAAACAACAGGTGCCATATTAAAAACAGGAGGCCGCAGCACTAGTCAACTAGTCTGCGGCCTCCTGTTCAGTCTTCCCCGATAATTCGTACTTCCGTCTCCAGCTCTACCCCGAATTTATCCTTAACCGCTGCGCGGACATGATGGATTAGCCCAATATAGTCATTAGCCGTTGCATTATCCGCATTTACAATAAATCCGGCATGCTTGCGGGACACCTCCGCCCCGCCGATCCGTACGCCCTGCAGACCGCTTTCCTGAATCAGCTGCCCGGCGAACCTGCCCGGCGGCCGTTTGAACACACTGCCGCAGGAAGGATATTCGAGCGGCTGCTTGGATTCCCTAAGATAGGTCAGCTCATCCATCTTCGCTTTGATTGCCGCCGGGTCTCCCGGCTGCAGGGCAAAGCGCGCCTCAAGCACGATATAGTCTCCTCCGGCAAAAATGCTGTGCCGGTAACCAAACTGCAGCTCCTCCCCCTGCAGCGTTACGAGCTGCCCTTCTTTGTTAACGGCAAGGGCGCTGTGCAGCACATCCTTGACCTCACCGCCGTAGGCACCGGCGTTCATATAAAGCGCGCCGCCTACTGTTCCGGGAATACCACAGGCAAATTCCAGACCTGTCAGCTCCTGCTCCAGCGCATAGGCCGAGGCATCAATAATTTTGGCGCCGCACTGGGCAACCAGCAGCCCGTTCTGAATGGTCATCTTATCCAAAACTGAAGTATACAGCACGATTCCGCGTATGCCGCCGTCGCGTATAATGACATTTGACCCGTTCCCCAGCACGGTTAACGGGATATTACGCTCACGGGCGTATGTAACCACAATTTGTATTTCCTCATAGCTTGCAGGTACAGCCAGAATATCGGCGATCCCGCCGATTTGCGTAAATACATAAGTTTTCAGCATTTCCCGGCTTCTCACCGTTCCGTCCGGAAGAAGCTGCTGCAAATCCTGTTCAACTTGGCTTATATTCATGTTTCATGCTCCTTTACAATCAATACATGAGCCGGCTATCAGCCTGAATTAATGGCATCCCCAACTGTAACAACGAACAGGCTCCCTTGTCAATGACGGGAGCCTGCTGCTGATGCTGCATGTATTCAGTTTATGCGGCAATCCGCCGAAATATATCTAAGCCTGACCTGCAGAGGCAGTTCTGCGGAATTCGGTCCGGCGGGCCGCCCGCTCTTCTTCCTTCAGCCGAGGGCAGGTGTAGCAATAGCTTCCGCCTTCTGTCCGGTAATACAGGCAGCAGCAGTTGCGCATATTCACGGTCTTATCTGGATCAGCCAGCGATTCGATCCTGCGCACCTGAACGTGAAACGGATTTCTCTTCAAGCCGAATATTGCCGCCGGCATTTCTTCGCGCAGATACCGGTAATCTCCCTGCAATGTCTCCAGCAGGCCTGCGGTAACCTCTCCGGAGGTAAAAACCTCCAGGTAATAATTGAATTTGGTTGGCAGCTGGCCCCAAATCTCTCCCCCGGCAAGCCCGGTAACGCCGGATAACGTAGTCAGCAGCGGAGCAGCTGTATTCCGGTAGAACTGTGTCAGCTGTTCATTGCGCCAGTCCGTCCGCTCCTTGGCGTCCGCAGGAGCCGGTATGAATGACCATTCGTTCAGAGAGAAGGCTACACGCCAATATCCATTGGCCGGGACGAGATGCACAGACAAGCCGGGCAGACTGACATCAGGACTGGCAGAATAGACAGAAAGAGCATATTGGAATGCAAGGGCCACATTACCGAAGGCACCGGCAAAATAAGAGGCGGCCACCTTGTCATCCATTCCTTTGATGAGCGGCCTATAGCACTCGACAAAAGCTCTCATTCCCGCTTCATTAGCCATCTCAGCGGCATTAAAGGAATACACCGTTCCTTCCGGAATGCCGGGATGCAGATCAAACTTGCTGCCGAAGTCCTGTATCTGCTCTTGTTGTGCATCGTTCATTACATTTCCTCCTCTTTATATTCATCCCTGGGCTGATTACAATCCGGCGGCCTTATATGCTGCCAGCTCATACGGCAGGCACAGCGGGACACCCGTACGCGGATCGGCAACGATATCGCATTCAATGCCGAAGACCTTGCGGAGTACATCAGGTGTCATAACCTCGGAAGGAGTCCCTTCACTGACAACTGTGCCGGCTTTGATTGCCACCATATGCTGCGCATAACGGGAAGCATGATTCAAGTCATGCACGACCATAATGATCGTACGGCCTTCCTCCTGGTTCAGCTTCTGCAGCAGCTGCAGCACTTCCAGCTGATGGGCCATATCGAGGAACGTAGTCGGCTCGTCCAGGAACAGGATATCTGTCTGCTGGGCCAGGGCCATCGCAATCCAGGCGCGCTGGCGCTGGCCGCCGGAGAGACGGTCAATCGGGCGGTCATGAAATTCCTCCATACCGGTTACCGTAATCGCCTTAGCGATAATCTCACGGTCTTCAGGCGTCATCGTGCCGAAGCCCTTCTGATGCGGATACCGGCCGTAACCAACAAGCTCAGACACTGTCAGTCCGTCCGGAGCCGTTGGATTCTGCGGCAGGATCGCCAGCTGACGGGCTACTTCTTTGGTGGACAAGGTATGGATTGATTTGCCGTCCAGCATCACACTTCCGCTCTTCGGCTTCATAATCCGGGCCATTGTTTTTAGAATCGTAGACTTGCCGGAGCCGTTAGCTCCAACGAGCGCTGTAATTTTTCCTGTCGGCAGTGACAGGTTCAGACCTTTGACAATCGTTGCTTCCGCATACCCGATACTTAGCTGTTCCGTGTTTAAACGTTCTGACATAATCTCCACTCCTTAATATTCTAATGTATGTATGACTTCAGCGGGGTTAAGCACATTGGTCCGGCATTTGTGTGACTGATATTGTTTATCACTCAACTGATATTAGTTCTCAATTATCATTATCGCAAATATATGAAAGTTGTACAAGCATTCACACAAAAAGGCTGCCCCCGTTTTTAACGGAAGCAGCCGCTTCTTCAAGTTGCCTGACTATTTATGCAAATGATAAGGAACTGTTGCTACTACGATATCCTTCTGGTTCATCAGATAAGAACGGATGAACAGGCTGGTCTGATTATGCAGGATGGCCTGCCACCAGTGCTTCGTAATAAATTGCGGAATCAGTACCGTGATATGGTCCGTTGAAGCGGTCTTCCACTCCACTGTATCAATAAACTTGACCAGCGGGCGGATGATGCTCCGGTAGCGGGAACGGAGGACGATCAGGCGCACGCCAGGATTCCATTCCTCCCACTTCTGTTCCATTTTGTGAATCTCTTCTTCATCAAAGCCTACATATACAGCTACGACATTGTCCGTAAGGGATTTGGCATAGCTGATGGAATGCAATACAGCACGGGTTACACCGGCTACAGGGACTACTACCGTACTGCCCTTAATGCAAGGCTTGTCGGTTGACGGACAAATCCGCAGCTGGTCTGCAGTATTAAGATAGTGACGGTGAATCCGGTGGAATACCAGCATTACAACCGGCAGGAAGATGAAGGCCATCCATACGCTGGAGAACTTTGTAATAATAAAGATCAGCGTAATGGTGAGCGTGGTCAGCATACCGACCGTATTCACTGCAAACTTGTTCTGCCAGCCCTTTGGTCTGGTTTTATACCAGTGTACCATCATTCCAAGCTGGGATAAGGTGAACGGAATGAACACACCGACAGCATACAGCGGGATCAGTCCTTCTGTATTCCCGTGAAATGCAGCTACCAGTACTGCCGACAGGACCCCGAGGAAAATAATACCGTTAGAAAAGCCCAGCCGGTCTCCGCGGACCATGAAGGCATGGGGCAAATATTTGTCTTTGGCGAACATAAAAGCGAGCAGCGGGAACGCCGAGTAGGCGGTATTTGCCGCCAGGAACAGGATGACTGCCGTAATCCCTTGAATGAAGAAGTACAAACCGCCGCGGCCTAAGGTCGACTCGGCAATTTGGGACACTACTGTAGCTTTTTCATCCGGGGTAACACCGTACCAGTAAGCCAGCAGGGTAATGCCTGTAAACATTATGCCAAGGATCAGTCCCATCATCATCAGCGTTTTGGCGGCATTTTTTTCCGCAGGAGCCTTGAAGTTCGGAATGGCATTGGATACCGCCTCTACCCCGGTCAAGGCCGAACAGCCGGAGCTGAACGCTTTGAGCAGCAGAAACAGGCTGACATTGGATACCGCTGAGCCTATTTCAGGTACACTGGCATGGGCGCCGCCGGTCAGGTATTTGATCACACCTGCAGCAATCAGAAAAAAGATCGAGCCGACAAACAGATATACCGGGATTGCAATAAACGAGGCGGATTCAGTAACTCCGCGCAGATTGACGATTGTAAGCAGTATAATAACGGAAACCGCAATAAGAACAGTGTGGTCATGCAGACTTGGAAAAGCCGATGTAATCGCGTCAGTCCCCGCCGAGGCGCTAACCGCAACGGTAAGAATGTAGTCAACCAATAAAGAGCCGCCGGCTAACAGGCCGGTGGGAACACCCAGATTGCTTTTGGCCACGATGTAAGCCCCGCCGCCTTGCGGATAGGCAAAGATCGTCTGCCGGTAGGACAAAATGAGTATGGCCAGCAGGCCCAATACGGCAAGCGCGATTGGCAGGGAGTACCAGATGGCAGTGAAGCCTGCAGCCACAAGTACCAGGAGAATTTGTTCCGTTCCGTAGGCTACAGATGATAGCGCATCAGAAGACAGGACAGCCAGTGCTTTCACCTTGGATAACTTTTCATGATCGAGTTCGTTCGACTTCATCGGACGTCCGATCAATAGTCGTTTTACCTTGCTTACCATTGTTGTAACAGTTCCTCTCTTTGTTAGTTGAACCGGTTATACCGTGCGCTGTTTTCATCGTTTTCATAGGTGGGTTTTCATAAATGCAGGCACAAAAATAAGCATACGGAAATGATCCGCATGCCATGAGCATGGTCATTATCCCACCTTTGCTTACGAGGTTAGCTGGCGGATTCGGACTGTGGAAAGCCCTACGGTTACAGCCTTTATAGCCTGTTTCCGATTCACCCCGTCGGCCTTGCGGCCGAGTTTGGTTCCCCCGATTTCCCTGCGGAAAATTCAGCGCGTATTCAACTTCTCACAAGGCTTAATGATAGTCTACAAAGCACTCCCAGTAAAGCTGTGAAACAAATGAAAAGGAATGAAAAAACATCCAAAACACGCAATTCCATGATAAGGGATAAGTCGATCTTTCATTCTCTTACATTATCCCTCTGTACCGTGGTTTTAGCGTGTTTTGGATGTTAATTGTGACAAAAAAATCAGGAATTTTTTGCTTGGAATTTCGCCTGCCTGCTGCCTATTCCCCGTCTGTCTCTTTGCGTCCTGTCCACAGTAAAACTGTAATCAGCGTAAAGGCGGTCAGGGCCATCAAAGGTATCGTAATGAAGCCTAACAGATTAATATAATCCTGATTGCAGGGAACGCCTACTGTACATGGAAGCACCTTGCTCAGCGCAGGAATCTTCTGCTCAGCATAGTGGTAAATGGAGATGCTTCCGCCGATAATGCTTAACGGCAGAACGTAAGGAATAATCTTTTTATCCCCCCGGTACGTGGCAATTCCCAGCAGAAACAGCTGCGGATACATGAAGATACGCTGGAACCAGCACAGCTTGCAGGGCTCATATTTCAGTACTTCGCTCAGGTACAGGCTGCCGGCTACAGCTATGATCGACACAAACCAGGCCAGATACAGACAATGGCGGCGGCAGAAGGCAGTGAACTTCATCACTCGGCATCCACCGCTTCGGAAGCGGCCTGAATCTGGGCGTCAATAGCTTCCATGTTGAATGGCTCATCAACCATTACCCCATTTACAAAAAGGCTTGGAGTCGAAGAAACACCGGAAGCCGAGGCTAGCTGAATCTCACTTTCCAGCTGGCTGCTATAGGTCTTGTCTTCAATGTCTTTGCGGAGCAGATCGTAATCGATCGGCAGCTCCTCTTTCTGCGCCAGCTCAACCAGGAAGTCCGCTGTTGCCCATTCCTTGTTCTCATCGCCTTGATTGGCATAGATAGCATCGTAGTATGTCCAGAATGCATCGCTGTTCTGATGGTAGACAGACAAGGCAGCAAGAGCAGCAGTTTTGGAGTCATCCCCGATAAAGGCCAGATTTGCAAAATATAAAGCGGCCTTATCCTGATTTACATATTCCTGTACAATCTGCGGCTTAATGACACCTGCGAACTGTGCACAAGCGGGACATTTGTAGTCACCGAATTCAACGATTTTGACAGGTGCATCCTCACTGCCAAGTCTAGTCATTTCACTGTAGTTGAATTCAACCGGTGCGGCTGAAGTTCCTGTCGATGAGTCTCTTGCGGCTAGTATAAATAGTCCCACAAAAATAATGACAACCAGGGCAATCGTCGCAACAATCACTATTAATGTTTTCTTCTTCTGCTGTTCCATTTGCGCTACAAGCTTCTCATTTTTACTCTTTTGGGGAAGAGCAGCGCTTTTACGTTTGTTTTTGCCCAAGTGAGAGTTCCTTTCTGTCCTGCGGGACAATAAATTTAAATCATATAATTTAAAATTATATAATTAAACTTCTCTCTTTGGCAAACTTATGCTTACATAGCCTCTGTTTTTAGCGGCTGAGTTGCCGCTTCGCTGCTCTCTCTTTCACTGCTGTAATTCTTGTCGCCGGACTGGAGCGTAAGGCAGAATATGACCTCAGTCCCTCTCCCGGGTTCGGATTCGATCTTAATCCGGCCATTCATCAGCTCAACCAGTTTCCTGCAGATCGCAAGCCCAAGGCCTGTGCCGGGATAATGCCGGTTATGCGCCGCATCAAGCTGTGTAAAAGGCTGAAATAACAGCGGCAGCTTATCGGGCGAAATGCCGATACCGGTATCTTTAATTTTAAATGTATATTCACCCTCACCGGCTTGATTATCGCTGTATGCCACTTCTACCGATACCTCACCGCCAGAAGTGAATTTAACTGCATTCCCGATCAGATTAACCAGAATCTGGCGGATTCTCACACTGTCGCCGCTTACCATTTCAGGAACATTTGCTGCAATCCCGAGCTTCAGCTCCAGCCCCTTCTCCTTGGCAGTTGCCTCGAACAGATTGGAGCATTCCCCGAGCAGCGTCTGCAGCGGAAAAAATTCGTTTTGCAGCTTCAGCCCGTCCGAGACGAGCCGCGAAAAGTCGAGCACATCATTGATTACACTGAGCAGCGCCTGACTGCTGTTGTACTGCAGCCGCAGCAGCTCCTGCAGCTCCTGATTGTCTATATCCTCTGCTAAAAGCTGATTGATGCCGATAATGCCGTTCAGCGGCGTACGGATCTCATGGCTCATGGTCGTCAGGAACTCGCTTTTTATCCGGTCAGCGCTTTCTGCCGCTTCCTTGGCGACAATCAGCTGCTGCTGGAATTGAATAAAGGCTGTAATGTCCTCAGCAACCAGATAAACCAGCTTCTGGGTGTCATGAACAAGCGGGAAAACGGTTGTGCTGCAGATCATGGTGCCGCCGTCCTTTAGCCGGATTTCAAGCTCAAGCTTGGAAGAATACCCGTCCACCGCTCTTTTCACCGCTTCCTTAAGTGTAGCTTTATCCTTAGGAGTGCAGAGAATGCTCTTATAATCGCTTAACTCTTCCTTTTGGTAGCCGGTCATATGCTGAAGTGAAGGGTTGGAGCTTATAACCATTTTGCGGGCCGGATCTATACACAGCACCATGTCGGGACTGGATTCGAATAAAGCTGTATAGCGCTGCTCATTAAAGCTTGCAGAGAACAGAACACGCTGCCGGTCCCTGTACATAAGAATCAGAACCAGCGTCACAATCAATAAAAACGAGCCTCCCAACAATACGCCCAGAAGAGAATCCGACAGCAGCAGGACAGTTCCTGTATAATTATAAGCGCTTGTATTCGAGAACGATGCACCGGCCATTGCGGCATAGTGTGATCCGCTCAGACACGCGGTTAGCGCAAGCACAAGCAGTACTTTTTTGAGAGTGAACATATTATAAGGACCTGCGATCCAGCCTGGGTTGTAGAAATATGCCACCACCGGAACAATGAGGGCGAGGGAAAAGGGGCTGAGGATGGAGAGCAGGGTCTGCTCATAGTTTCCGTTAAATTTCATCGACAGAATGCCGCAATAGTGCATGATCACAAGCCCGCTGCTGAACAGAACCCCGCCGAACGCCAAAAAAAAGCGGCTGCGTGTAAAAGGGCTGCTTAACAGCAGAAACATCGCATAAGAAGCTGCAATCGGTACAAACAGCGACAACAGCAGGAGCGGCAAGTCGTAAGCCACGGTCATTTCCATCCGCATTGCCCTCATCCCGATAAAGTGCATGCTCCACATGCCTGTGCCTAAAATACAAGACAGCATAAAGATGAATTTATGGCCTCTGCTTTCCCTGATCAGACGTTCTGCCAGATCCAGAGAGGAGAAGCAGGAAAGCAGCGCTATAACAACAGAAAAGAGCACCAGCAGGTCATTGTAATGATCCGGGTGTTGCAGCATGCGCCCCTCTCCTTTCTTTACTGAGTATAACTAATGTATTTACACTATTTATACCCTCTAAGAAACAGCACGAATCGGCAAAAAAAGGTATATTCTTACATCAAAAGGAGTTTTACAGACAAAAAAAGGCATAGCGCACAAACTATGCACTATGCCTCATAAGACTTGAATCAAGCTCCTGCTTCCTCGGACAGAATCTGCAGCTTCAGCAGCTTGATCCGGGAAATGCGTTTGTTCTCCGTTTCTTCCACGACAAACAGATGGCTGCCAAACTCGACGCTCTGGCCTTTTTGCGGAGGATTGACCTCCAGCTTGGAATACATCCAGCCTCCGACCGTATCATAATCATCAGTCTCCATGTGAAGTCCCAGCAAATCATTGATTTCTTCAATCAGCATGAGACCATCGATGGAGTATTCGTCCTCCCCCAGCTTCTCGATGCCGGGACGTTCTTCGTCAAATTCATCCTGTATTTCCCCGACAATCTCTTCCATGATGTCTTCAAGGGTCACCATACCGGAGGTTCCGCCATACTCATCAATCAGAATCGCGATCTGCGTCTTTGCCCGCTGCATAACCTTCAGAAGGGCGCTAATCTGAATGGACTCCGGAACCGTCAGGATAGGACGGATCAAATCGGAGTATTTGGGCGTATTCTCCCGGATCAGATCTTTGATATGAATGAATCCAAGGATATGATCCTTATCGCCGTCACAGACCGGATACCGTGTTCTCATGCCGTCAAAGGCTATTTCCAGGTTCTCCTCAACCGGGAGATGGCTGTTCAGGCAGATCATTTCGGTCCGGGGGATCATAATTTCCCGTGCCATTGTATCGGCAAATTCAAAAATATTGTCTACAAGAGTCATTTCGGTATTATCGATGAGCCCGCTCTTATTGCTCTCCTGCATGATGATGCGGATCTCTTCCTCGGTGTGCGCCGTGGCCAGCTCCGAAGCGGGTGACAGGCGGAAGATACGCAGCAGTCCCCGGGCCAATCCGTTCACGATCCAGATAAACGGATACATGATCCGGTAAAAGACATTCATGGCCCCTGAGGTTAGCAGAAGTACCGCTTCCGCCTTGTTCACCGCAATCGTCTTCGGGGCAAGCTCACCGAGGACAATATGCAGAACCGTAATAAACATAAGAGCAATAATAAGTGAAATGACATAAACGGCTGCATCGCCAAAGCCTAAGCTTGTTACAAGCGGCCCAACAATCGTAGCAACAGCCGGCTCTCCAAGCCAGCCCAGGGCAAGCGAGGCAAGTGTGATGCCAAGCTGGCAGGCAGACAGATAAGCGTCCAGATTGTGCACGATGTTTTTAGCTGCGAGCGCTCTTTTGCTGCCTTCTTCAATCAGCGATTCAATGCGGCCGCTGCGTACCTTGACCATTGCATACTCAACCGAAACAAAAAAGCCGTTAAACAGCACAAGCAAAATAATGAGACCTACATGTAATATACCGGGTAAAGGGTCACTCAAATTATCATCCTACCCACCGAGTCCTTGTCGGCGGATAGGCCCACCTCCTTCGTTTATTCAGAGTATCAGCCTGCGTCATTTCAGCTGTTCTTTTCATCATCAATTTCCCAATGTCTTCATCTCCCGACTTCAATCACGAATGTTAAAGATATACTGTATTATAGTATTATCCGCAGCACAAAAACAGGTATTATTAGTGTAAAAATATGATTTCGTTGCCAATCCGTCTTCAATGGTGCTAGATAACATAAAGAAAGACAGTCCCCGCGGCCGGGGATCTGCCTTCCGTATGGATAATGGGATTCGAAATTTAGCGGCAGTTACGCGTAAGCGGATTGCCGATAACACCCGGATACTGGTAAGCGAGCGGCTCATCAAAGGTGGCATAGTCGAAATAGATCATCAGCAGCACAGTGCGCTGTCCGGTAGCCGGATCACTGATGATGATATGATCGCGGCCTGCTGCTTCCAGCACGCCTTTATATATTTTGGCATTCCATTCTTTATTGTTTTCGTATGTGTAGTAGAATGTACCGACCTTGCCAAGGTTCAGTCGAAAGATATTCTCGATGTAGGATTGCTCAAAGACCGGCGCGGTTGTAGGCACTACTGTTCCGCTTGGAGTCATCGGGCTGCCGCTTGTAACCTGAGGCGGCATGGCGCTCACAGGAGTCATGGTTCCAGCAGGCTGCATTGTTCCCATAGGCATCATATTGCCGGAAGGATTGCTGCCGATCATATAAGTTACGGGACGGTAAGGTTGACTAATCATTTGTTAAAAACCTCCTAAGTAATTGTTGGCTCAAGGAGACAGTACCGGCAATCGGTCTTCGTACCGCCAATCTGTCTCCTGCAGCCCGCGATGCCTAATATACAGCCGGGCAATCCTGAGCGGTCGGGGTAAAGAAGCAATGGGCCTTGTAGCGTCCGGTATTCTGCTGGTTATACCACTGCTCCGGACAGGCGCCGACAGGACGGAAGAACCATAATGCATTAGAGGCCGGCCAGGTTCTTTCACCCGCTATAACCCGTTTAGCCAGCCTGATGTCTGACTCCCTGGCACGCTGGTAGAAGTAACTCTTCTGCGGGGCTTCGAAGCCGCCCGGACTCTGATACACCATATCATTCACATTCCGGATGTTATTGAAGTCCAGACAATTCCCGAGAATCCGGTTCACACCGACATTGCCGACCATGAGCATGCCGGAATCCCCATCCTCCTCAGCTTCCGCCCTCATCAGCCGTGCCAGCACCCTCACATCTTCCGAATTAGCCTTGATGACGGCCATGCTTTCTCCTCCTTGCACTTGCCGAGTTCAGGTCAGGCTCTGCGGCCAGCATCGTTTTGATACCGGCGTGCAGTCACAACCTGGTTCGCAAGTCTCCACTTTTCTGTACTGCTCGCTGTATTGTATGTGCATCCGCCCAAGAGGTGACAGTCAGGGCCTAATTTCTTCCCGCCCCACCTGACAGCATATCAAGGCTCATAGATCATCTTGCGGGTCATACCGCCGTCAATCACCAGCTGTGCCCCGGTGATGAAGTTATTCTCTGGCGCTGTCAGATATAGACAGGCCCGGGCGATGTCCTCTGGTTTGCCTACCCGGCCAGCCGGATGCTGCTTATGGTCAGCCTCACGCAGTTCACTGTAATCCCCGGTCTCAATCCAGCCCGGACTGATGCAGTTCACTCTAATCCCGTCCTCCCCTAAAGTAACAGCCATCGCATGCGTCAGCGCCGAGATGGCTCCCTTAGAAGCCGCATAGGCTTCTGTATTCGGCTCAGACATCAGCGAGCGTGTAGAGGACAGATTGACAACAGCCCCGCCGTCAGGATTCTTCCTCATAAATTTGGCCGCTTCCCGGGTCGCAAGAAAGACACTGCGGGCATTTGTATTCAGTACCTTGTCCCATACATCGGCAGACAGCTCATAGAATCCGGCAGAATGCGGATTGGCAATGCCTGCATTGTTGATCAATATGTCAACAGTGCCGTAGTGGTCCGCCGTGTGAGCTACCAGCGCTACAATCTCCTCTTCTCTGCTGACGTCACAGGCCACAAATTCGGCGTGCCCGCCTGCTGCAATGATTTCCTCCGCGGCCGACTGGCCTAGAGCAGCATCCAGCTCAGCCACCACTACATTTGCTCCCTCAGCCGCGTAAGCCGCCGCAACAGCCCTGCCGATCCCGCGGCCGGCGCCGGTGACTATAACGGTTTTATCTGCATATGTCATTAATGCTTCTCCTCCTTGTATTCGCAATTTGTGCATAATATAAATATCCCCCTGCTTCCGGTAATGGAAACAAGGGGATTGTACAGCAAATCCTGTTATATAGTAAACAAGCTGCAGGATTAACATCTGCCTATACTCATTATTACGAACCATGCCTACTCCGCAGTCGAGTAATGTGGATGGCGCTGAAAGCCATGGTACCGGGTTCCCTGATAGGTTAACAGACCTCTGTCCCCTTCTGCGCTCATGCCGAATTCGCTGCCGTCTACCTTGAATTCCATCCGTTCCCCGTCCTGCAGCTCATAAGTCAGATAATAAGTCGTGCTGGTCCGGCTGGACTGGCTGTCATCCTGCAGCTGCTGCTGGCGGACTTCACTGCGTTTGCTGACAATACGGGCGGGGATAGTGAGCATGGGTGAACTGTTGTTCCGGCTCCACTGAAACAAGCCTCTGCCTGCAGATACCGCGACTATTCCAATCATAACCACAAGAAAGATCGGTATTACCGTCCCGGTAAGATCAAACATCCAAGAAGGATCCGAGCCCATTCCCATGACTTATTCCCCCTTATTCCCCAAGTACTTGCTGCATCCGGCGTTCCTGCCGGTTGCTTCTGTACATGTATATGCCTCATCCTGTCATTACAGCATCACAAAAAACACAATTGTCCTGGGCCAAACAGCAAAAAAGACCACTCTGTCCTCAGTTATGAGAACGTATGTGGTCTTTGACAGCGTCTTGCCACTCTATTCTATTATGCATGTACGAGATCAAGGAATTGTTTGGTTTCATTCTCTTCAGCCGGCATCATGCCGTTCTCAGCCCAGCAAGCTCTGCATTGTTCTTCTGTTTCACACAGGTGAGCGTCATCGCAGTTATAGCACAATTGCAGAAGGTTTCTAGTCACATAATCCGTTTCAAAAGTTTTCATTATAATCTCTCCTATTCGTGGATGAAAGTTTGTGAAAAAATGAACTTGTTTTCTATGTGTTAAATATATCACAAGCATTATTGTTTGTCATGTGATTTTTTTCACATTTTTAAGGAAAATTTAAAATACGTGATTTTGTTCATTTTTTAGACAAAGCCTCTTCTAATATAACCGTTTAGTATAGCTCTCGTTTAATGAGCTCTTCACCTGTTCCGCACCGATGCCAGGAAGCTTTACATGATCCGCTATCATTTCCGGAATGTCAGGCAGACTATCCCTGGCCGGCCAGGAGTCCGGAATCCACAGGCGGGAACGCTTAAACGCTTTTGCACAGTGGGTATAGCATTCTTCTACTTCTATCATAATTCCGACCAGCGGTGTACGGCCATGAGCCTCCATCCTATGAAGCAGCTGCTCGTCCCGGATGACCGTTGCCCGCCCGTTAACCCGCAAGGTTTCCTCAAGCCCCGGTATCATAAAAGTCAGCCCTGCCCGCGGGTTGGACAAAAGATTGATCAGCGAATCCATTCTGCGGTTACCGGGGCGTTCAGGAATAACCAGACGGTGCTCATCCAGAACCAATACAAATCCGGGGGCATCCCCTCTGGGCGAAACATCGGCGTGTCCCTCCTCGTCCGAAGTCGCCAGCATGAGAATCGGAGACTGGGCGATAAAACGCCGGCAATGCTCATCAATAATCCCGATTACTTTATGCTGCACCAGCTCTCCCGGAAAACCCAGTAACTCGCGCAGCTCTGCTTCCGTTTCAATGCTCTGATAATCAGTCATAAGCTTCCTCCGTATGTAAATATTTCGCGAATAAATCTGCCTACCATTGTATCACAGCCTTGCTTCCAAAGAAGCCTCCGGACAAAAAAAGAAGACTGCACGCAGCAGCCTTCCTCTTACCAAATGTTTGTTTAAGTGTTACATCACCCGCCAGCTGATCCCGCCGTTGGTCGTCTGCAAGAGGATAGACCTGCGGTCCTCCTCTTTCTGGATCAGCAGCCAGCCCACATCAGCGGAAATGAACTGGAGCTTTACAATCTCCGGATATTCCAAAAGCTTGGATTGCAGAACACTGCTCGCCGGCAGCCGGGTCCAGGTCTGGCCCTGGTTCAAGGTCTTGTAAATCAGGTTCCCGTTCAGCATCCACCCGGTTGAAGTATTAATAAACACGGGCGGAAGATAGCGGTTAATTCCGGTCTGGCTGTTCAGCGCAAAATCAACAAATCTCCAGTTATCTCCACCGTTTGCAGTAAAGTAACCGTTATAGGAGACGCTGTTTTGTTTGTCTGTCTGACAAGCTGCCGGCAGGAAGCCGGTTGTATTGTCACCGCCGAAAAACTCCGGTTCTCCGGTAATAACCTTGTCACAGCCTTCCCACTCTTTATTCACCAGGATCTCCTGACCCGGATGCCACGTCGCCCCGCTGTCGCTGGTCATAAAGATTTTGGGCAGCGCACCGGTCTGCAGGGTAACCAGCCCGTGGGTCGAATTCTTAAAGATCATTCCGGTCACTATTCCGGCCATCGGAATCGTATTGTTCGGCAGGTTCGGATTATACTGTTCATTCTGCATGACCATGGTCCAGGTCGCCCCGCCATCCTTGGTGGCATAGAGCGCTTTGCTGGATTTCGTCGTATTGGCATCCCAGGAGGTCATCAGCCAGCCGGACTGCGGAGAGCTGAAATAGATGGACGACACCGTATTGGAATCCGGAAAAGAAGATACCTTCCAGCTCTGGCCGCCGTCGGTTGTCCGCAGGACAACCGTTTCCGTCATGCCGAAGGCGCTGCGGATAATCCAGCCGTTATCCGGATCGGTGAAAAAGATCTCTTCACCGTAAACCGGATTAGCCATAAACTGGACATTGGTCGAGGGCGAAATGTTTACCCAAGTTCCGCCATTATCCATGGTCATGTAGATCCGCAGTTCCTTTTTGGTCACTCCCCAGGCAAGCCCTACCGACTCATTCAGCAGCCGGAAATCCGTCAGACGGGTCTGGATCTGATATTTCGGTGTGCTCTCATTGGTTACATTTTTGGCATCGCCGGGTGTAATCAGCGTGATCGTCTGCCCTTCCTCCGGCGCTTCGGTCGGCTGGGGCGGCAGGGTAGGCACCGGCGCCGGAGACGAAGAGCAGGCCGGGAGGATCAGCAGGATGAAGAGAAAAGCAGCGGCCATTCTCAGCGTTTTATAACCTGCAGTTTTGGATGACAACGCCCTCTCTCCTTTCGTAAAGCTTTATTTCTTATACAGTTTACTGTTTTTGTATCCATACAGCCAGTAGATCAGAAGTCCGAGGATCAGCCAGATGAAGAAGCCGGTCCAGGTTTCCCTGCCCAGATTATACATCAAATACCCGCAGGCCGCCGCACTTAACAGCGGAATGACCGGTACCCAAGGCACTCTGAATCCCCGCTTCAGATCAGGATGCGTACGGCGCATCACAATCACACCCAATGAGACGACGAGGAATGCGAACAGCGTACCTATGCTTGTCAAATCGGCCAGGCGGTCAAGCGGGACGAAGCCACTGAACACGGCAATGATTCCGCCGACCATCCAGGTGCTCCGCACCGGGGTCTGTGTTTTGGGATTAACTTTGGCCAGACTTTCAGGAAGCAGCCCGTCCCGTGAAATGGCGAACAGCAGACGGGTCTGTCCGAACAGTAAAACCAGCAGAACAGTAGTCATCCCTGCTATGGCTCCGACTGAGATCAGGCCGGCGATCATATTTTGATCGACAAAACGCAAAGCAAAGGATACCGGGTCGCTGACATTGAGATTCTGATAAGGTACAATACCGGTCAGCACAAGCGATACTGAAATATAAAGGACTGTACAAATGGCCAGAGATGAAATAATCCCGATCGGCAAATCGCGCTGCGGGCGCTTAACCTCCTCTGCAGCAGTCGATAAGGCATCAAAGCCGATGTAGGCAAAAAATACGGTTGCCGCCCCATTCACTACCCCGTGAAAACCAAATGGAAGAAAAGGTGTCCAGTTCTCCGGTTTAACATAGAATATGCCGGTAAAGATGAACAGCAGGACTACAGACAGCTTCACCACAACCATAATGGCATTGAACCGTGCCGTTTCTTTGACGCCGCGGGTCAGCAAATAGGAAATCAGCAGGATAATAATCACGGCAGGCAGGTTGATAAAAGTTCCTTTGTCCGCATTATAAGCCCCGGACAGCGCTGTGGGCAAATGGATTCCGAAGCCCTCTAGCAGCCCCTGAAAATAACCGGACCAGCCGCTGCTGACCGCTGCCGCCGCAACCCCGTACTCGAGCACCAGATCCCAGCCGAGAATCCAGGCCAGCAGCTCTCCGAACGCAACATAGCTGTAAGCATAAGCACTCCCGGATACTGGAATGGCAGAAGCGAACTCGGAATAGCAAAGTGCGGACAGCACGCAGGCGATTCCCGCGAGCACGAAGGAAAGCACCAGTCCGGGACCGGCATGCTCTGCAGCAGCAACCCCTGTCATAACAAAAATACCGGTACCGATGATCGCACCGACCCCAAGGGCAGTAAGATCAAGGGCTCCCAAGGTTTTGCTGAGCTTGCCGGCATTGTCACTCAGGGGTGCAGTCAGCGGTTTCTTGCGGAATAAATCCATACTTCTTTTCTCTCCTGTCAATAATAATGGTGTAGCTCAGTGACGAATGGTTCGCAGGGCAACAACAAAGCCTTAGCCGGACAGCAGACTCATTTCTGCCAAAAGTTGTTATTAGCATGCCCGCTTCCGGGGTAATGGATTAAAAACAGGATGCTTGAAAACACTACATTTAACGATTATGATGGTTAAGATTGGACACAAAAAATTCGAATTTCGGAGGAGATGTATCAATGGCCCCCCCATTTAAGCCCAATCGTGTCGTAGTCATCGGCACCGGTGCAGTAGGAACAACAACTGCCTATACCCTGCTGCTTCGCAGACGTATGCAAGAATTAGTACTAATTGATGTCAATCATCAGAAGGCGCTAGGAGAAGCGCTGGACATGAATCACGGCATGCCGTTTGTCGGAGGCGTGAAGTTATGGGCAGGAACCTATGAAGATTGCCGGGAAGCGGATATCATTATCGTAACCGCCGGGGCATCGCAGAAGCCCGGTGAAACCCGGATCGATCTGCTGCGCAAAAACATCTCCATATTCAAAGACATCATCCAAAAAATCACCAAATACAATCATCATGCCATCCTGCTGATTGCCACGAATCCGGTAGACATACTGGCTTATGCCACCCTGAAGATCAGCGGCTTTGACCGCAGACGCGTCATCGGTTCGGGTACAGTGCTGGACAGCGCACGGTTCCGTTACCTGATTGGTAAGCATAAGGAAATCGATCCGCGCAGCATTCACGGACAGATTATCGGTGAGCACGGGGATTCCGAGCTGCCGGTCTGGAGTCTCGCCAATATTGCCGGGACCGATCTGGGCTTCGATGAAGCTGAACGCCAGGATATTTTTGAAGACACCAAAAATGCCGCCTATGAAATTATAGACGCCAAAGGTTCTACGTCCTACGCGATTGCGCTGGCGCTGGACCGGATTGTCGTATCCATTCTTGATAACGAAGGCGCTGTGCTCAACGTCTCGACCCTGCTTAACAATTACAATGGAGTTTCCGATGTGTTCCTCGGTGCGCCATGTGTCGTTGACCGCTCCGGTGTACGCGAAGTTCTGGACCTGCCGCTCAATGAGGAGGAACAGGCTTTGTTCCAGAAATCTGCGGACAAGCTGAAATCAGAGATTTCCAAGCTTGAGCTGTAAGTTAATATCCCCGGTTATTAACAAAGGGCTATCTCCCGGTCGCATTACTCGGACCGGAAGATAGCCCTTGTTGTATGCAGCCTGCACACAACAGAATCCGTCCTTCAGCGGGGATCGAGTATCGCCGCGGCCAAGGGACGGAGTTTACTTACCATGTCATTTTGTTAATATAACATGAAACATTTTTGCCTGACAATGAATTAAGTATCATGGTTGCGATTACCAGTTTAGCGGATTACAGGACGCTTATAGTAGTCTCTTAATACCTGTTCCGCTTCTTTGCCGTAAATGTCAAATCCGACGTTAGCTGCAGCTTCTTCTGCCGGATACAGCTTGGTGCTCCAGTCCCACCAGAAGAAACCGGCAAACCAGGATTCGTCCCAGAAGGTCTCCAGCGCCGACCGGTAGAAATTCGCCTGCTCCTGCTGGGAAACGGGAAGCTCTTTATGCGAGAAATCCCAAGGCATAGTTGCGCAGCCCAGCGCACTGCGGCAGCCGATTTCAATAAAGACAAGCGGCTTGCCGAACCGCTCAGATAGTGCCTTAAGCCGCGGCTTCTGCCGCTCCCAGGAGGCCCGCATATTCTCGAAGGTATCCCCCGGAACAGAGGCTACCGGATAATAGGCGCTTGTTCCGATATAATCTACCTCGTCGAGCCATTCGATCCCTTCCTCTTTTCCGTGATTGGCATTGTATACGATCGGACCGGTGTATAAGCTTTTGACCTCACTGATCAGATTGCGCCATTCTGTCTCCCGCGACTCTGTAGCCACCATCTCACAGCCGATGCAGAACAGCTCGCATTCCAGCTCCTCCGCCAGCTCAGCATAATGCTTAATAAAGTTCGTATAGGATTTGAACCAGGCTGCCCAGTAAACGTCGCCATCCTCAGGAAAGCCGATCCGCGCCCGCCAGATCCCGTCTCTGGAATTAACCACAGGTTTAAGGCAGACTTTCAGCCCCAGCTGCTTGGCAAGCTTCACGGTATGCTCAATATCCCGGTCGGTCATCGTATATCCGTAGTCAAAATAAATCTCTGTGGAATGCACCGTATCCTGCCATGTCCAAAAGGAAAGCGCAATCCATTCACTTCCCGTTTCCGCAAGCTTTCTAAGAGAATCCTCGGCATAGGGCTGTCTGTACGCCCCTCTGGTTGATTCCCAGCCATAAGTCATTCCTTTAAAAAATGTTTCGTTCACCGCTGTATCCTCCCATTGATAAAGTCATCAGCTTCTCTCCGCTGTATAACATTTATAACTACTGTCTATCTTTTGTTAGGATAATTGAAAAACAAAATAATAACAAGTTATACTTAAAGAAAACTTTATACTAACAAATACTTATGCTGTAAGAAAGCAAAAAAACCGTGGACGTACACGTCCTCCGGCTGATAAAAATTAGGGTTGTAGCGAAAAATAAGCTGAACTCTGCTTTGTATGATTAGGAATTCAGTTACTCCGTAACTGCTGCTTCCTTCTCCGGCATGCTAATCTCAAGTTTAGCCATCGCCTCTTCCTTCTCCCGGCTCGTAATGTGCGTATAGACAGTCGTTGTCTGAATCGAAGAATGACCCAACAGCTCCTGTACCGTGCGCAAATCCGCTCCCTTACGCAGCAGCATGGTAGCAAAGGAATGACGCAGCTTATGGCTGGAATACGGCCTGCGGTGCGCCTCGGGCACACTCTGCTGGAAACGCTCAAACGTACCGGCTGCGATGCCCTGAATCCCGCGGATCGATAGCCTCCGGCCTTTTTGCGAGATAAACATGGCTTCTTCCTTGCTGCGCCACGGTGACAATCGCCCGGCAATCGCCTCCTCCAGATAAGGTGCGACAGCATCAGGAACAGGGACATTCCGCCATTTGCGCCCCTTACCAAACACACGGAGCAAGCGCCGGTCCGGACTGTAATCATTAAGATTAAGCGTATGCACTTCTCCTACCCGTAAACCCATGTACGACATTAGCAGGAAGACTGCCAGGTTGCGGCTGCGGTATTTACCGCTGACGGCTGACAAAAACTGCTGCAGATCGCCTTCATCCAGATAAACCGGCTCACGGTTTTTTTCGGTTTTAGATTTTTTGATGCCTGCCGCCGGGTTGACAGTAAGCAGCTCAAGCTCAATCAGCGCCCGGAACAGGCAGTTAATAGACGCATGCTTGCGGTTACGTGTTGAGTCACTAACCCCCCGCTCACGTACAGAGGTCAGATACGAGACCACATGCAGTTTTTTGACGGATTCCAGCCGTTTCCCGTTAAGCCCGTTGAGAAATTCCCGCACATCCGCCATATAAGATTTCTGGGTGTACGCCGTAAATCCGGCATCCTTCATCCAGATCAGAAAAGCCTCCAGCTCCTCTTCATAATCATTCTCGTATTCAGTCACTGCTGTTCACCTCCGTTATTGCGCCATTTGGCTGCATGGTTCTGAACCATCTGCAAAAACTGCTGCAGTGCAGGTGACATCCACTTTTTGTTATGATAAACGATTTGTGTAGCTACCCGCTGGGATTCATCATTCCAGTTAAGCCGCGCCAGCTTACCTTCTGCCAGCTCGTTTCGGACCGTGATCAGCGGCAGGAAGGAAATGCCCAGACCGGACATCACACACTGCTTAATCGCTTCAATGCTCCAGAATTCCAGATTGGGATCAGGAAAAACGCCATGGCTGTTGAGATGACGCTCAAATAATAAACGGTAGGTACAGCCTTTCTCTGTATGCAGGATCGTTTGGTCCTTGAGATCAAGCGGGACCACCTCCTCCAGACGTACAAGCGGATGATCGAGCGGCGCAACCAGGGTCATAGCTTCATGAATCAGCGTTTCGCAGATTAAGTCCTTATATTCTGTTTCGGGCTGGAGCAGAAAAGCAAGATCAAGCTCGCCGGTACGGACAAACTCAGTCAGCTCCCAGCAGGCCCCCGGCTTGAGGGTAATCTGCACCTTCGGATGGCTGCCGCGGAATTCCTTGATAATTCCGGGCAGGCGAAAGGCAGCCAGCGATTCCGGTGCACCAATGCGCAGCACGCCTGACAGCTCTGTTTCGGAGCGCAGCGCATCCTGGGCCAGGGTATGCATCCGGGAGATTTCCTGGGCATAGGGCAGCAGGCGGCGCCCGGCATCGGTCAGAATAATTTTTTTGCCGATCCGGTCAAATAAAGGCTGGCCGAGCTCCGTTTCCAGCGCCTGAATCTGTCCCGTTATGCTTGATTGCGCATAGTCCAGTTTCTGGGCGGCCCTCGTAAAGCTGCCAGCCTCGACTACAACCAGGAAAGTAAATAAATGCCGTGATTCCATAACTAACTATCCGGCCTCCTATCGGTATTTTGAATGGATGTTATTCGATAATTCCGTTTTTCCAATGGATCTATTATCTGATATTCTATATTTAAATACAAGGAAAGCAGGATAATTTGATGAAGCAAAATCATTCCTTACAACGTAATATCGGCATGCCGCAGGCCATTGCCCTCTATATTGGAGCCGTGCTCGGATCCGGGGTGCTGATCGTGCCAGGCCTGGCGGCAGAAATAGCCGGACCGGCATCCCTGCTGGCCTGGGGCTTTATGACCCTGCTTATTCTTCCGCTGGCGTTGTCGATGGGACTGCTGTCGGCCAAGTATCCAAACGCCGGCGGAGTCTCTCATTTCGTCACTTTGGCCTTCGGGCCGCGGGCCGGGGCAATGGTCGGCTGGTTCTTCCTGATGTCCGTCCCGATCGGCGGACCGGTAGCTGCCTTGACGGGAGCGGGCTATATGACTGCCGCAATGGGCTGGGGTGATGGGGCAAGAATTGCCCTGGCTTCCGCTATGCTGGCAGTTGGACTGATCACGAACTGGATCGGGATGCAGGTCGCCGGCAAAGTGCAAATCGCCGTTGTGATCGCAATTGTCTCCGTGCTGGTCTTCTCATTCGCCGCAGCGCTTCCCCGGATGGAAAGCGCACATTTTACTCCATTTATACCTCGCGGCTGGACCAGTATCGGGCAGGCCGCGGCGATCCTGTTCTGGTGCTTTATCGGCTGGGAAGCCGTGTCCCACCTGTCAGAAGAATTTAAAGACCCGCAGCGGGCTGCGATTAAAGGGGTAACCGTTGCCGCGGTTATTGTAGGGGTTCTGTACTTCCTGTCTGCGCTGGCGACAGTCGGTACACAGAGCTATCTGCGCGGCGGCGCCGACTCCTCACTGGTATGGATCATCAGCCAGCCGCTGGGAGCATGGGGCGGATTTATCGCGGGACTTACGGGGATGTTCATCTGTACTGCGACCATCATCGCTTACACCAGTGCCGCTTCGCGCGTGGCGTTTGCTTTAGCCCGCCAGGGCTATGCCCCCCGGTGGATGAGCCGACTGACGGCACGGTATCATACACCATCGGGTGCCACAATATTTCTTATGGGCTGCTATGCAGTGGTACTATTCCTTTATGGAAGTGGCCTGCTGTCCATCACCACTCTAATCCAGTTTCCGAACGCCACCTTCATCCTGACGTATATTGGAGGCTGTGCCGCAGGCATCCGACTTCTGAAAGGCAGCCGTCTCGGTGTTGTGATCAGCTGGATTTCTTTCAGCGCTACTGTGGCCGTATTTCCGTTTACCGGCTGGGCAATTGGCTACCCGATTGTGATTGTGGCATGCTTTACGGCCGTTGTCTGGCTTCGGAACAGCCGCCGCTCTTTACCTGACCTGCCGGAGAAGGAAACGCAACAGAACAAGTCCAATGTGATTTAAACCAAATGGTTATGTGTGCAAGGGTCACACACACACAGGCCGCGAAATCCCTTAATCTATAGGGAAACGCGGCCTTTAATGTTCGTTCCAAGCTACCTAACTTCAAAAGCAAACACCGCCGAGGTCTGATTCAAAGTATATACACCGTCTTCGGTGGTCCAATTGGCAAAATACATATAGTAGTAAACGCCCTTCTCCTCAGGTGCTGAAATACCGCCTTCTATTAAAGGAACCGGATCATATGCATTATCATCCCCGACTGCTGCTACTACAACACTTGACGGCTGCGGCTCATAATTCAGGACGATACCGATTCTTTCACCCGGCTGAACAACCGTCAGTGACATGCCTTCATACCTCTGTGCTCCTATAGCAATATCTGCACACCCCAGATAATCCCAGCAATAGCCGCTCTGTACTGCCGGAATCGCCGCAGCTCCAGCCGTAATTACAGGCAGCGGGGGCTGGGCCCTGTAGGATCTATTTGCTTTGACCGCTGTCTCAACGGCAGATGTACCCGCTGGCTCACCCGATTTAATGGGTTCAGCTATCTGCTTCGGTTCTGGTGTCGGCGCACTATTCATTGGATTATCTGCTGTGTTATGCCGGCTGCAGGCAGATAACATCATGACAAGCAGAGCAATAGAAATTACTTTCAGGTATGTTTTCACAATATCACCTCACCTGTATAGACGGTTGCCCTGGTAAAAAGTTGCTTTTTTATCATTTCTCTAACAGTCCCTTTTCGTTGCCGGGCGGAGTGAATCGTTTCAGAATGTTTGCAGCGGGTTATGGATGGAAGAGAGCATACCAAAATTTATAACGAGAAGGAGAGATACTATATGTCTGATTATAACAAAATCGTACTGGAGCCAGCTGCCCTGCAATTTGCGAATGACAACTCAGAGCCTCCTTTTCTGCCTGACCTTGGTCCGGAAAAGGGCCGGGAAACAGTAAACAGTGTTCAGTCCGGCGAAATAGATAAACCAGCAGTCGACATTCAGGATCTTACCGTCTCTGGCGGCCCCGGCGGTAGTGTGCCGGTGCGGATTATCCGTCCGCTGAACAGAGTCGGTGACGACCTGCCGGTCATCCTCTATATTCATGGCGCCGGCTGGGTGTTCGGCAACAGCCACACGCATGACCGGCTGATCCGTGAGCTGGCAGTCGGTGCTGAAGCTGCAGTTGTTTTTCCTGAATACAGCCTGTCGCCGGAAGCAAAATATCCTACCGCCATTGAAGAAATTTACGCCGTTCTGGAATGGGTTGCCAAGGACGGCGGGAAAAATGGGCTGGACAGCGGGAATGTGACCGTGGCCGGTGACAGTGTCGGCGGAAATATGACAGCTGCCATTACCTTGATGGCCAAGGAACGCAGCGGACCAAAGATCGCCAAGCAGCTGCTGTTCTATCCGGTGACGGATGCCGCATTTGATACAGAATCGTATCATCTGTTCGCTGAAGGCTATTTCCTGCAGCGTACAGGCATGCAATGGTTCTGGGATCAATATACAACTGACCCCGAAGAACGGGCGCAGATCACCGCCTCTCCGCTCCGGGCCAGCCTGGAGCAGCTGAGCGGTCTGCCGGAAGCGCTGATTATAACCGGAGAAGCGGATGTGCTGCGTGATGAAGGCGAAGCCTATGCCAATAAGCTGCGCGAAGCAGGAGTACCTGTTACCGCTGTACGATTCCAGGGAATCATCCATGACTTCGTGATGCTGAATGCAATGGCAGATACCGAAGCGAAAAAGGGTGCCTTGCTGCTGGCAACCGCCTGGCTGAAGAACTAAAGCTTTATTTACTGGGGATTCATATACAGAAACAGAAACAAGCCCGCATCCGGAGAATGATCCGTGCGGGCTTGTTGCAATATTTTTAATACTTTTTTTGCGATTTATTAGGTATTATTTCCTGATAGAGAATATAGGAGGATCTGACTGATGAGTAAATTTTGGAATCACAATACCCGCTCATTGACTCCATATGTGCCGGGAGAACAACCCCATAACCGCCGATACATAAAACTTAACACTAACGAGAATCCCTATCCCCCTTCTCCAAGCGTAATAAACGCTATTTCCTGTGCAGCTAATGAAGACTTACGGCTGTATCCTGACCCACATTGCCGCGAGTTGATTGAGGCCATTGCCAAAGCGAGAAAAGTAAGTCCTGATCATGTTTTTGTTGGCAATGGGTCAGATGAGATACTGGCTTTTGCGTTTCAGGCTTTTTTTGATGAAGATCGTCCTGTCTGCTTTCCTGATATTACCTACAGCTTTTATCCCGTTTATGCTGAACTTTATAAAGTTCCCTATACGCTCATTCCCCTAAACGAAGATTTCTCTATACCCGTAACTCTCTTTGCAGTTCAAAACAGCAGCAGCATCATTGCCAACCCTAATGCGCCAACTGCTCTAGCCCTGAGCACGGAGGATATTCGAATTCTGCTCACAGCCCATACAGAACACATTGTAATCGTTGATGAAGCATATATCGATTTTGCCAGTGAATCTTCGGTTTCCCTGGTGGACGAATTCCCCAACCTGCTTGTGATACACACTCTTTCCAAATCGTATGCCCTAGCCGGCTTGCGTGTAGGTTATGCTATTGGAAATCCTGAGCTAATCGAAGGACTGAACCGCGTCAAAAACTCGTTCAATTCTTATACATTAGATAGACTTGCATTGGCTGGAGCGCAAGCGGCTATTAATGATGAAGATTACTATAAGCAAACGGTTAGCAGAATCATCCATACCCGAAATGAAACGATGCGCAGACTTACAGCAATGAATTTCTATGTCACCGATTCAAAGTCTAATTTCATCTTTATTTCCCACCCCGCTGTAGGGGCAAAATATATCTTTGAACAGCTTCGCAATGCGGGTATTCTGGTCAGGTATTTCGCTCTGCCGAAGATTGACAACTTTCTGAGGATCAGCATCGGGACAGAGGAAGAAATGGAAGAGGTTGTGCTACAGCTGCGCAGTATTATTTATGAAGCTAGAAAGGATAGTTAAAGATACTTTTATCAAAAAAAGTGGCAGCCAAGAACGAAATACGTCCCCCACTGCCACTTTTTTGTCCGCTATTTTCTCTGGGTATAAAACTCGGCTGCCTTCACCAGCATATCCTTCAATGAACCGAACGAGGTCGTTTGATTCACATGCTCATTTAGTTGATCCTGAGGCAGGGATTTCAAATCCTCCGCTGAGGAGCCCGTAAAGCCCCCGCTCTGCAGCAGCTCCTTCAGTGACTGAAACGGAGTGAATTGTTGCAGGAACGAGCTGGACAGCAGCTGGTCGACCGGCAGCTTTTGTAACAGCTGATCCAGCGGAAGCTGATCAAGCGGAAGCTTTTGCAGCAGCTCACCGATATTACCGTCTTTGACTGAATTCATAAGGCCCTGAACCTTATCGCCCAGTCCTCCGAGATTAAATCCCATGATTGTTCCTCCTCTGAGTTGTAGTTGCTTTTTAATTACCCAAATCGGTTAATTGCGAATATAGTTAACATATATATTGTTATGTAAACTATTAATGTATTATTTTCATAACCAAACAGCAACTAATCGCCTGATCCGGGGGTCAATAAAGTATAATCCCTTTCAAGGAGTTGATCCCTGTGTCCAAAACCACTCTCGGGCTCGCTTTGCTGCTGGCCGCCGGCCTGCTTACATACGGTCTAATCACTGCTGCGCATGAAGCGAATTCCAGTCAAAACAACCAGAAACCGAATGAAGTTACAGAAGAAGCTGCTTTAGCAAAAATAACGCCAAAACCGTCTCCGGAAGCTGTCACACCCCTTCAGATTTTATGGGAGACTGAGACTGACGGCAGTGGCATGTACTCGGATGATCCGCCTGTCTCAAACGGCTTTTTTTACTATTCGCACAATAATACTCTAAATGCCGCCAGCATCTCATCCGGGGCAATCACCTGGACTTATGAGAACGCCAGAACGCCAGAAATCATCACTGATAACGCTATTTATACTATAAGCGGCAGTGCTCACCTCGTTAAGCTGTCAGCGGACACCGGAAAGCAGCTCTGGAGTAAGCAAGTTGCCAAGCAGCCTATGGAAGTAGGCGGACACGCCTGCTTGAGCGGTGATAGAATCCTGTTTGCCAATGAAAGCGGCGGTGTAGCCGCCTACGATCCTGAAACAGGCAGGCAGCTGTGGTCAAACCCTGAGATTCCGATGTATGCCGGCACTATTCATGGTGAGCATAAAGGGGTGCTGATCGTGTCCAGTACCATTGATAATATACGCTCGCAATACTTTGGTCTGGACCCGGCGACCGGACAGCAGGTGTGGCGCACGGAAGGCATCTTAAGCCCTGTTGCTACACATGAAGATGACATGATACTGCGCGAGACGGCTGCTGAGCAATACATCCCCGGGGAATCACCGGTATCCGGTCACCGCCTGAACCTTGTAAGGCTGGATTCTGCAACAGGACAACTGACCGGGCAAGAAAAATATCAGCCGCTGGAGGATGTACGCATGATGGGAAGCAGCTTGGCCCTAATTGAGCAGCCCTATGTATATACGGTTGACGGCAAGCTGGATCAGGCAGATAGCTATCTTACCCGGTTTACACTGGGTCAATCCAATGGCTCAGGCGTCAAAACCTATGATGATTACGGCGCATGGGTAGCTGGTCCTGCAGAAGGAATGGCCTTTTTCAATCAAAATGATGTGCTGACCGGTGTTTTTCTGGCGGATGACCGGACCGTTACCTTTGCAGCTCCGGCCCAGGGGATTACTTTGATTCAAAAGCGGGGAAATGCTGTATTTGCCAGCTATGATAACGGCAGCTTCCTCATCATGGATGCCAGCACCGGTGACATAGCCGGTAAATTAGACACCGGATTAACCTACACCTATTTTGGCGATATCATCATCTCCGGAACAACCGCGCTGGTGCGTTTTGAGAACAAAACCTTTGCACTGGAATTGCCCCATTCGTTGTTATAATAATAAACAAACCAGGAGACTAAGATCATGCCTTTAACCTTTGCACACCCGGCAATCATTTTACCTTTCTCCCGTAAAAGCACTTATGTACACTTTTCCGCCATGGTCCTGGGGAGCATGTCCCCGGATTTCGAGTATTTTGTCAGAGGCAGGCCTGTCGCCGAGATTGGGCATACCTTCACCGGATTTCTTGTGTTCAATCTGCCGCTGGTTGCCGTCATCTGTCTGGTCTATCATTATTTTGTACACCGGACTTTGCTGAGCCATCTGCCGCATTTTCTTCAAGACACCTACACTCATAGAACAGCTGCAAGTCCTGTTATCCGGATATTCGTCTTCATCTATTCAGCACTCTTCGGCATGCTTACGCATGTGGCCTGGGATGCCTTCACCCACAAGCAGGGGTTTATGGTGACTAAATTTGCTGGATTGTTCAACCACATCTTTAGCGTCTACGGCCATGATATTCCTTTATACAAATTCCTGCAGCATGGCAGCACAATCTTCGGGCTTAGTCTGATTTTCGGATACCTGGTTCTCAGGAGCCGTTCCGGTAAGCAGGAGCCTTCCAGCAAATCCGTTAAGCAAAAATATCTTTTCTGGTCCTCTGTATGCCTGTTGGCCGCTTTCCTTTTGCTCCTCTGGTATATAGCTGCGCCAGTGTCCCTGTCAAGCTATGGCGTACATGTGGTAAGGATCGTCAATGCCTCGTGCCTGGGTCTGCTCGGGGTCTGCCTGCTCCCCAAATACCGCCAGAACCGGATCAGCAGCACATAAAACCAACACAAACAGGACTTCTCCCAAGGAAGTCCTGTTTCGCTTCTCTCTACCGCAACGCCCGCACAAACCCGCCGATTCTCCGGGCCGCCTCCGTCAGCTTCGCCTCATCCTCCACCAGTGCAATCCGCACAAACCCTTCGCCCTGTACGCCAAAAGCATCCCCCGGGATAATCGCCACCCCGGTCTTAAGCAGCAGCTCCTGAGCAAACCGCCGCGACCGCCCCGTCTGACCGGCACAATAATCCTTGGGAAGCGGCGCCCAGATAAACATCGTGGCCTTCGGGCTTGGTACAGTCCAGCCTTCCTCTGCCAGCGCCTGCACGAACACATCCCGTCTGTGTTCATAGAGCGGCGCGACCTCCAGCCGTCCGTCCCCCTGCATTGCCAGCTCCAGAGCAAGAATTGCCGCTTCCTGCACCGGATTGAAAACACCATAATCCACATTGCTCTTGAGTTCACGGAGTGCCCCCACCGCTTCACGGTTACCGGTCATGAAACCGATGCGGCAGCCGGCCATATTAAAGCTTTTTGAAAAAGAGTGAAACTCCACTGCCGTATGTATCGCTCCAGGCACCTGCAGAATACTTAACGGCCGGTAACCGTCAAAGCCCATCTCTGAGTAAGCCAGATCATGGATAACCAGCACCTCCCACTTCCGGGCCAGCCCTACCAGCTTCTCCATGTATGCATAGTCCGCAGTAACCGAAATCGGATTCCCTGGGAAGGCAAGCAGGATAAAAACAGCCTTCTGCCATACCTCGTCCGGAATGCTGTCCAGATCGGGCAGGAAATCATTGTCCGCAAGCAGCGGCAGAGGCCAGGCCTTCACACCGGCGATAGCAAGTGAGCCTGAATAAATGGGATATCCCGGGTCAGGCACGATCGCCAGATCCCCGGGATTACATACGGCCAAGGCCAGATGGGCCAGCCCGTCCTGGGAACCCATCAAAGATACCAGCTCCTCCTCCGGGTCCACTTCTACGCCAAACCGCCAGTTCATCCATTTTGCAGCCTGTTCGCGGAACTTTCCGCTTCCTTTGGAAGCAGGATAAGAATAACTGTCATCACGGAGCACGGCTGCACTCAATGCTTCACGGATCTCCGGGGCCGGCGCCTGATCGGGGCTGCCGATGCCAAGGTCAATAACCTCGAGTCCAGACTTTCGTGCCTGCTCCTTCCATTCCGCCACCTCTGCAAAAATGGATGAGCCTAAATGGGAAAGCTTGTCCGATCTCCACTTTTGGACGGAGCCTGAATTGCTGTTTGTCATATCTCTCCACCTGTCTGTTTTTGAATCATTATAGCATGTGTGGGGCTGATACGGATGCAGTGTATTGCAACTGGTTGATACTGGTAAAAAACACTTGATTTAAGCTGGAATCTTGTCCGTGAACAGTTATAAAAAACGATTTAAACGAAAACAGCGTATAATTTATGTTATACGCTGTTTTTTCAGGCCGGAATTACCCGCTTTTGATCCAAATGACGTACTTTTTAAGCAAAATGATTCTCTCCATAGCCTCCTCAACAAAATGGAAAGCAGGCTTTACATTTACCGCTTTTAATGATATATTAATTATGGAAAGTATACTTTCCATCCTTTCACAGTGAGGTGATCCTTTGAACAACAGGCTGGAGGAAATACGCAAGCAGCACGGCATTAAACAGGAAGAGCTTGCCGCAGCACTGGAGGTATCCAGACAGACGATTGGCTCACTCGAAAACGGTAGATACAACCCTTCCATCATCTTGGCTTTCAAAATCGCCCGTTTTTTCAATCTGTCCGTTGAGGAGATTTTTATCTATGAGGAGGAGGAGAAATGAGAAGATCACCAGCTTTCTACGTAATACTGCTGTTCGTCGGGATCTGCGCCATTACGGCGAGTTTCTTTTTTAACAATGAGGAATTCAAGGCTGTATCGGGTACATTGATCGGCATTGGAGCCGGCAGTGCGGGGGTCAGTATATCCAACTTGTTGATGATTCGTGCAGCACGCAAAAACCCCGAGCTTGAAAAGCGGGCCATCATTGATTATAACGATGAACGGAATACGGTAATCCGCAATCGTGCCAAAGCCAAGGCTGCAGATATTACCCAATGGCTGATCATGGCGATCGCCTATGTTACGATTCTTATTTCGGCTCCTTTGTGGGTGACACTTGCTGTAGTTGTTGTCTTTCTGATCTACCATTTCATGAGTCATTATCTGATGGTCCAATACCAGAAAAGCATGTGAACAGAGCAGCGCCAGCCCGCAAATGTACGATAGTCCTGCGGCTGGCGCTGCTGTACTTCAATTATTAAACCCTACTTCCATAACCGGAAGACATTCACCAGCTCTTCCCCGTTAAAATCCAGCCTGTACACATCAGGTTTGGACATGTTTAGCAGGAAATCCAAATCGTATTTTTTGTCATAATGATTCATGATCAAAGTCATTACCGCCCCGTGTGTCCCTAAAGCTATCTTTCGTCCCTTATAATTTTTCAATAATTCCTTTACGACGGCTATAGCCCTGCCCTGACAATCTGCATTAGACTCCCCGCCCGGCAAAGCAAAATCAGGATCAACAAAAGACAGCTCCAATAATGGGATTAACTCCTCATCTGGTAAGCGTTTGTCTTCATTCAGGAAGATTCTTTCTTTAAGGTCTTCGTATAATAGCACCTCTTGGCCACTGGCCCCTGCCAAATCCTCAATGGTTAGAATGGCCCTTAGATAAGGGCTTGAGACAAAAACCTCTATCTCTTCTTGTTTCAATGTCTCCGCAACTTGAAGCGCATCCCTCTTTCCTTTTTCGGTTAAACCTCTGGTTCTTTCGTTATGATTCCCCTCATTCGTTGGTGATTCACCATGTCTCACCATATAAATCGAAGTGTGCATAGCTTCCTCCTGTACTCCTGTTTTCCGGATGATTAATGAATTACAACCCTCACACTATATTAGAAATAACTGGAATGTCAAATATACAAAGTAATAGTCCCGGCTGGACAGGCATAGGATAGGGTATTACGAGTGAAGGTGGGAATACTCATGTCCAAGAATAAACGCGGCAAAGCACTCTGGCGGATGCCGTCCCGCAGCAGAGGAACCTGTCCAATCTGTGGAAGCACACGGATCAAACTGCTCTATATCGGCAAAAGCGCCGACGGCGGCAAGCTGGATGTCTGCAAAAAGTGTGACGGCAAGCAGGCAGTCTAGAGCACTTTGGCAAATGTAGCTCCAGCTGTAAAAAAGCATTCATAACAAAGGGGAGCACCGTTTTATACGGCACTCCCCTTTTCTTTATCCGGTCAAGTCAAGTCCTGCAATTCATTCTGCGGCATCCAGTTACGGACTCCGTTATCCTCCAGAATGCCTAAGGTCACATCCGAAATATGCGAATCAGCCAGCAGCTTGTCCCTCACCTTAAATTTGATGTCATCGGCATCAGCCAGCGTCAGTCCGGTCTTGAGCTCGATCAGGCCTTCAACATGGTAGTACCGGCCCTCCTGCAGAATACGCATTTGGAAAATGTCGGTAACCTGGGGCTCTTCAAAAATAATCTTCGCCACCTTCTCCTCAATTTCTGGCGGAGCCGCTACACCGATCAATCCGACCATATTGTCATAACCGACACGGAAGGCTACCCCGATCATCATCAACGCAATCAGGATGCTTGTGATCCCGTCCAGCAGATGGAAACTGGTCAGCGCAGTCACCAGTACAGCAATTAGCGCCAGGAATCCCCCGGTTGTTGCAACAAGGTCTTCGTAAAAAACAAGCCGGGTCGGCGGTGCGGCCCGTTTAACGTTCTTGAGTGAGGCTGTAAACTTACGGAAGCCCTTGGCTTCCACACGGGCATCGTGCAGCACTTCATTCATCGCTTTCACCCAGACAAAGGCGTCCGCCCCGATCGACAGCACCAGTACCAGCACATTGATCCAGTAGCCGCCTGCCTCTTCAGCCGGATGCTGGATCAGATGGAAGCCTTCGAGCATCGTTTCATACGCCATAATGGTAACGACTATTACCGCTATCATACAAAAAAGATTAATGACCCGTCCGAAGCCGTCCGGGAACCGGCGGGTCGGCCGCTTCTCTGCGAGTACACTGCCGGTAAAAACGAACAGCTGATTAACGGCATCAGCGATCGAATGCATCATCGTGGCAAACATCGAGCCGCTGCCGGTCAGCGCAAAGGCGACTCCTTTAACAACAGCGATGCATGTATTGCCGATTGCTGCGGATCCTGAAGACTTGTTTCCTTTCTTGATCAAGCTTGCCAGACTTTCCGAATTCTCTGCCATAGGTCATGATGCCTCCTCACACGTCTGCATATGTATTTACTTAACCTAAAGGATCAGATTTCTATCAGGCTTAACTTCTTCATTCGAAACTTAAAAAGCCCACACCCTTAAACAGGCGTGAGCTTCAGCAAGGTAAAGATTATCCATTCTATCATCCGGTGGCCTAATACAGGCTGATCAGGTTTGTCCTACCCAGTCTGCTCCGGCGATGCTACGCCAGATGCTGCGGATCTCCTCGTACTGGTCAGCCGGCAGTGCACCAATGCTGAGCAATCCGGCATTCTGCTGCCAGCGCTCCGGCTTGGTGGTTCCGACGATAGCGGTATGCACACCGGGTGTACTGAGAGTAAAGCGCAGGGCCTTCTCCACACTTTCCTGCGGGTCGGCCAAGAAGCTGTAAGACAATTCACGCAGCCGGTTCCAGTAGATAAAAGGGTAATCGCTCTCATCCATGCTCTCAAACATCCAGGCTGCATTAGCAATCGGGCGTTTTGCAGTTACGCCCATGTTTCTTTTAGCTGCCTCGCCCAAGGTCAGGTCAATGGCTTCCTGATCGGCGATATTGACCGAGATTTCCAGACTGTCAAATACGCCGGTCTGCACCGCATACAGGGCATCCTTCCGGTCTCCGCTGTAACCGATATAACGGGTCTTGCCGGCCTGCTTGGCCCGCTGCAGCACTTCAATGACCGCCCCGTCGCGCAGCACCTCTTCCCGGCAGCTGTGCAGGTGGATCATATCAACATAGTCGGTCTGAAGGCGCTGGAGGCTGCGGTCAATAGTCTTTTCCAGCAGCACCAGATCCCAGTCCGGATAATCCAGACCGGCAGAGTGGCCGCATTTGGTGAACAGATAATAATCGCTCCGCCGTGAGCCCAGCGCCTTGCCGATAAGCTCCTCACTGTTGCCGTAGCATTCCGCTGTGTCAATCAGATTAAGCCCGGCGTCCACTGCACTTCCCAGCAGCCGGTCTACCGATTTCTGGTCCGAGCTGCCGATTTCTGATCCTCCGAAGCCCAGTACACTTACTTCCATGTCCGTATTGCCGTATTTGCGTTTTTCCATAGTAGTTTCCTCCTTTAGCGGTGGGTATGAATGCGAGAGCCGGGAACTGTCTATGAAGCTGGCACATCTTATACATTATACCCCCCGGTACAAAAAGGAAACGTTATGGACGGCCGCCAGACTCCGGAAAGCTTGATTTAATCCACAATTTGGAGATATCCAGGAAGCCGAAGGAGCCGGTATGCAGGCCAAAAAGGCTCTGATTAAGCTGGGCTCTTTTGTTCAGATGACAGCCGTACAGCACCCATGCCTGATCCCGGAGAATGGATTCTGTCTGCTCCAGCAGACTGCTTCTGCTATCCTCATCCAGTCCCGCAAAGCAGTCGACGGCCTGCCGGATTTCCGTAAGCTGATGCTCCAGCAGCAGTCTGTGCAAATGATTCGACCGGTTGACAAAATAATTAATCATCCCCCACTGCCAGTCATCCTCCAGCACCTCCTCCGCAAATACAAAGTCTGCCTTCCCGATAATTTCATCCAGCTGAAAATCCTTATATTCCAGCAGACTGAGTCTTATACCGGCGGCGGCTCCGCGACGCTGCAGCCATTCAGCCTCCTCACGTTCCTCTTTCTTCACTGTATAGGCAATAGTGATGACTTCACCGTTGTAGCCGCTTAACTGCAGCTGTTCCCTGATTGGAGCCATCCCGGGTTCGGTCCAGTCCGTCCGGCGGCTTAACCAGGGTAAAAAGCTGGCAGCCGGAGTAAGCCGGTTCCCGCCCAGCTCATTAATCAAGGCAAGCGGGTGATACAGCAGACTCATGGCCTGACGGAAATGCGGGTCATGCTGAAGCCCTTTTTTGCGGAAATTCGTAAGGAGATATCTGCACCCCAGAGCCGGATAGTCAATGCTGTTATTGGTACAAAGCGCCGGCGACGGGCGGATCTCCCCTGCTTCGGGCAGCTGGTACTGGCGTACACTGGCCCACTTATCCGGCAATGACCATATCTCTACCCGGTCAAGCAGCGGACGGATTCCGTAATAATCATCAAATGCTGCAAGCTCAAGCACATCATTGCTCAGATTGATTACCCGGTAAGGTCCGGTGCCCGAAGGACGGGCAGCATTAAACTCCTGGTCGCACGGCAGAACCGACATATAGACGGAGCTAAGCGCATGCAGAAAAAAACGGTTCGGACGCGACAGATCAAACCGTATACGGTGATCTCCTAGCAGCTCTATACCGGCTACGTCGCGGAAATGCCAGATCGCCGGGCTGTTCTTATCCTTGAGCCGCAGCAGCGTATCCTTTACATCTCTGGATGTCATAACCCGGCCGTGATGAAAGCGGACCCCTTTGCGCAGATAGAAAATGTAGCTGGTATACTCCCCGTTCGTTTCCCACATATGGGCTAGGCCCGGGGTGAAGCTGCCGCTGGAAGCCTCGTAGGTCAACAGGGTGCTGTAGATCTGCCCGAGCAAAAAAGCCTCAAAGGCGGTATACACAGAAGCGGAGTCCAACTCCTCCATCCGCCGGTTGCTGGTGATCCTCAGGACGTCCAGACCGGTTGTAGACTCCGCTTCACTGTGGTAGCCCATCTGCTTATTCAGCACGGCCAACAGGCGTTCCTTCAGCGGACTACTGACCTCGGGAAGCCCGATCAGCTCGATCCCCTGTTTGATTTTTCCGTTATTGACCAGCTCCTGCAGCAGCCCTTCCAGTACATCTTCCTCACTGCGCAGAAAAGTAATAGCCGAGAAATGGCCTCTGCCTCTGCCCGGCCGCCAATGAATCAGCGCCTTCTCTTCAAGCCGGCGCAATATGAATTTGACGTTGCGCGGGGTGCAGCACAGCACCTCCGCCAGCCCCTCAATGCTTGCCGGAAGCGGCTCCTGCAGCCTGGAGAGGCTGTTGAACCCCGCCGATATCCGGAGATAGTGTACGATATGGTTATCCATTGGTTATGCTCCTATTAAAGGTGAAAGGATTAGGGGAAACCTTACACTTTTCTTTCCCCCTTTACATATTACAATTAATTATATATGACATCGCCTGAAATAGGCAGTCCTCAAAATTCATCCAGCAGATTAGGAGATTCCCTGACTTATGAAACAATATCTACAGCACATCCATCCGCTCGCCTGGACCATTATTATCGGGACGATGTTCGGCCGGCTGGTTACCTCCATGAGTATTCCGTTTTTGTCCATTTATCTGACGCAGGTGCTTGGGGCTTCACCTACCCAGACCGGTTTTACCGTAGCGGTCAGCTCACTGGCCGGGGTGATGATCAGCTTCTACGGCGGCTACATCTCCGATGTGATCGGCCGCAAAATCGTGATGCTGGTCTCCGTCTTCGGATGGGCTTGTGTCTTCTTCGGCTTTGCTGCCGCCCAGCATTTATGGGTCTTTTTCCTTGTGAATACCTTGAACGGGATCTGCCGTGCAGTGTTTGAGCCCACCTCACGGGCCATGCTGTCCGATATTACGCCGCCTGAGCATAAGCTGCTTGTGTTCAACCTGAGATATGCCGCAGTTAACCTTGGCGTGGTATTCGGCCCGATTATCGGCCTGCAGCTCGGCTCCGCCGAATCGACTTTTCCTTTCGTGATCGCAGGCATTGTCTATATTGGTTACGGGCTTGTACTGTTTCTGCAGTTCCGGATTCACCACAGCACGCTGCCCGGACGTTCGGAGGTCACAGCACCCAAACTCAGCACAGCACTGGCCGTCACAGGCCGGGACCGGGTCTTCCTGCCTGTGCTGCTCGGTACTATTTTCTGTGTCCTTGGTTATGGGCATTTCAGTTCCACACTGGCCCAGTACCTGGCGATGAACACTCATTTCACCGACGGCGGCAAGGTCTTCTCCTATATGCTGTCGCTCAATGCGGTCACCGTACTGGTAGTCCAATACCCGATTGTCCGCACGGCAAGCAGGTTTTCACCAATTGTTCCTTTGATTCTCGGCAATATCTGCGTCGCCCTTAGCATGCTGCTGTTCGGCGCTGCCGGCGGAGTCGGACTTATGATGGCCGGAGTCATCCTGTTCACCATCGGCGAAGTGCTGCTGTTCACGATGATGGATATGCTAATTGACCGGATTGCCAAGCCGGAATGGAAAGGCACCTATTTCGGAACAATCGGCTTCAACGGGCTTGGCGGTGTTATGGCCCCCATCCTCGGCGGCCTGCTGCTGGATCAGTTCGGCGCTTCCAGCGGCCCCGCTGTATTTGTCCCGCTGGCACTGACTACCGCTCTCGGTCTGCCGTTTCTGATTACCGCCCATAAAAGGCTGAAAGCCAGAGAACTGGCAGAGGCCAAAAGTTGCGCTTAACCCGGACATTCACCGCATGCAAACAGCGGCAGCTCAGGACTTCATGGTCCTGGGCTGCCCACCTCAATGGATAATTAATTAAAAAAGTTTTGAAATCGTGTCAGTCACACTGATAAGATACAGCAATGACACACTGTTGTTTACATAACATTATATATGTTAACTAAAGCCGGATTTTCATTTCTTTATCCGGTAATTTCCATTCCTAAAAGTACATTTTCCGTAACAGCTTAATTTTCTCCATTATGTATTCCCTCAGTATTAAGGGCTCCAGAACCTCTATGTCACCAGGCAGCTGCATCACCTTGTCGCAAGCCTGTTCATAGCTGTACATGTTAACGGTCAGAATAAAGGTCTTATAATCTGCCACGTTATTCAATACCTCCAGCCGGTTAACGAGCTCAGGATGAGGTTTGTCCGACCGGAGAGTTACAGGATAATACTCCTCTGCTCTGCGGTTTTGTCTAAAATTCTTCTCCGTACCTCTCCAGTGTCGCTCCAGCGAAAAATCTGCAGGAATCGTATACCCTTCTTCCAGTTGTTCTGCCGCTGTAATCCGTTCACATTTAAATGTACGCAGTCCTTGAGCCGCTTCACAGTAACCGACCAGATACCATTCCCCCTGCTTTACCACAAGCCCGTAAGGCCGCAGCGTACGGTTGGAACGTTCCCCGTTAACCTTACGGTATTCCACATTGAGCTTATGAGAGTGCCACAGAGCAGCACGGAGCCTCTCCAGAAAAGGAACTGCAGGACGCTCGTTCCACCACGGCGTTTCATCGAAGTAAAAGACATTTTTGGCCTTGGTAATATCCTCCCGGTAAGCCGGCGGCATTGTCTTTTCCAGCTTCAATAATGCGTTCTTGAGCTTCAGTGTGGATTCCTTCTGCATGCCCTGATGAAACCCCAGACCGGTAAAATAAAGATGGATCAGCTCGTCCCCGTTCAGCTGGCGCAGATTGACTGTATAGCCCTCCATGAGGGAAATCCCCCCGTTCGGACCGGTTGTAGTCACGATAGGAACACCAGCCTCTGCCAGAACATCGATATCCCTGTATATGGACCGGACGGAGGTTTCCAGAGCAGCTGCCAGCTCATTCGCCTTGATTCTTCCCCGGGATTCAATCAGCAGCATAATTGCAATTAACCGGTGTACACGCACTGCCATCAGCCTCTCAACCTTAGTTCTTGCCGTTCTTCTGTCAATAAGAGCTTTTATATTCAATGTATCAGACCCCGTGACCTTTATACACTGTATAGCTGAGTTTGCGGGATCACTTTTTTTACGGAACTTGCACTTCCCAGGAGTCTGTAAATTGTTCATATACATTCTTGCCACTCTGCTGTCAACAATAGTTATTTATTATGATTGTATCATACAAAAGGAGCTGTTATTTATGAATATTGGGATACTCGGGACCGGGTTTGGCGCTTACCATGCCAGCCTGTTCCATCAATCCGGAGTTGCCGGACGCATAGTCGTCTTTGGACGAAATGAAGAGAAGCTAAAGAAATTGCAGGAAGAGTTAGGCGTGGAAACCAGCACCTCGATTGAAGAAGTCATTAATGATCCCGGTCTTGATATCATTGACATATGTCTGCCCTCAGCCTTACATAAACAGTTTACTGTGATGGCGCTTGAAGCCGGGAAGCATGTCTTCTGTGAAACGCCAGTCTGCCTGACGGCCGAGGATGCTTTAGCGATGAAGCGCGCTGAAACCCATTATAGAAAAAGAGTGCTGGTCAACCAGTTCATTAAATTCGAACCGGCCTATCAATATCTGTATGAAGCCGTTCAGCAAAAGAAATACGGCCGTCTGTTAAAAGTGAGCCTGATCCGGGAAACCCCGCCTTTGTGGGGCAATTTGGGGCTGGAAAACATTACGACCAACCTGATGATTCATGAGCTGGATTTTATAAATTGGCTGCTGAATGGCGCAGCTGTGACGAGTGTCTGGGGTACACAGGACGCAAAAGCAGGCCAGGCACTTGTACAGGCCACCTTCAATACACCGCAGATTAATGCGCAGGTTACTGCAGTCTCTTTAATGCCTTCAGCCTATCCGTTTACTGTAGGGTATGAGGCTTATTTTGAGCATGCCAAGCTTGAATTTTATGAAAAAGATGATATGCAGGGAGGCATAGATACAGCTCTTTACGTATACGGCCATGCCGGCCGGCAGGAGATCCTGCTGGACAAGGTCAACCCTTATGAGCACAGCCTGCGGCATGCTCTGCAATGCTTCAGGGACGGAAAAGAATCCGTGCTCTCGCTGAATCACGCCCTGTCTGCTATTAACACTGCAATTGATCTGAAAAAACGATTAACAAACTTGGTCCACTAGCCGCAGGCAGATTTTATCGGGATAAACCAGATTTAATTATCTGGTCTTTTCGTGATATTTCCGGGAGGGGTTGGCCCCTTCCTTTTACTTGTTTTTGTGGATAGGGAGAGGAGAAGTGTATCTTGGGAGTAGTTTGTGGCAGTGCGAATGGTTTATTTGGGGGTTACTAATGTGAATTTTTCATATGTTGTAATAAGGTAAATAATGAGAATATTCGTTTGAGGAGGTTACGTTCCAGTATGGTATATTATGGTTATTTATTCATCAAATAAATCTAGTTAACATATTAAATTTTATGTTAACTATTTAGGGTAAAGTTGTTCGTTCCTTAGCTCCCATTTCCAATTAGCTCCATTTACACAAATAAGGTTAACATAACTATAGCTATGTTAACCTGTTGCTGAAGCCTGCCTCTTCTTCCCCCGGAAAATCAGCTTGAACAGCGGCGGAACGGCAAAAAAGATAAAAAACGTCCGGAACAGCTGATAACCCGCCACAGTCGGCAGATCGGCCCCCACTTCATGGGCAATCAGGCTCATCTGATCCATCCCGCCCGGCGCCAGGCTTAACAGCGCAGTAGAAACGGATACCTCATCAAAATAAGCAAACAGCAGGCTCATTAGGTAAGCACCGCTTATCAGCACCACACTGCTTAGAACGGCCAGCAGTAAGGTTACCAGCTTATTGTTCAGTCTGCGCGGATCGAGCAGCAGCCCTACGAACACACCTATCATCAGCTGGGCTGCATTCAGCAGCAGGTCTGGCAGTACGGGGCCGGTAAGTCCGCTTAGCTGAAGCACCGAGGTTACAAGCGCCGGGCCCAGCAGATAGGCTGTCGGAAATCTCACCTTCTGTCCGGCAATGGCACAAAACGTGCAGGCAAAGGCGTATATGAAGAAATTAAGGGGTAATTGCCCCAAAGAGGGTGAGACTACCGATACCAGAGGCATAGCCGCCTCTGCTCCTGAGCTGTGGCCAAAAAGCGGGCTGTAAATCAGCAATGGCACGCAAATAATGATCATCATCAGGCGGACAACCTGGATAACGGTCACAACAGTGAGATTAACATCCTCTGATTCCTCTGCCAGCACAATCATTTGCGTCAGGCCGCCGGGAATGCTGCCGAGCAGAACCGTTTTATAATTCATCCCTGATATTTTGGATACAATGACCGCAATTCCTGCACAAAAAAGCAGCAGCAGCCCTGTCAGCAGCAGCATCGACGGCAGCTGCCCTGCCATTTCCTTCAGTGCAGGTGCAGTCAACGAAAGTCCGATGGTATAGCCGACAATGATCATCCCGCTGTTTCGGAGCGGGCCGGGCCAGGTGTAGTACTGCTTCTTCAGGTTTGCACCGATCAGTGTTGCGATCATCGGTCCGAGCAGCCATGGAACCGGCAGGCCCAGCAGCATAAACAGACCTCCGCCGGCCAGCGCAGTGGCCAGTGTAACCGCCATTTTAAGCGGACCCGGAACCGTTGTTAATTCTTTCATATTTAACCTCACGCCATGTTTGTTATTTTTTGACCCTGGCCGCATTAACGGTACTGAAGTATTGGCTTGGATTGCCCTGCCGCGAATTGAAGCGTTCCTTGAACTCATTGTTCGTGTACGCCCCGATTACCCTGTGCCAGAAATTGCGGGCCGGTGTATTCGCGCGGATCTGCGAGACCTTCCAGTCCCCCGGGAACATATCAAACAGCCTGTGTGCTGCCCATGTGCCTACTCCGCTGCGGCGATACTTCTGCATTACGAAAAATTCAGTCATATAAAACTGCCCTTCCGGGTCCCGCAGCAGACGGTCCACCAGCGCAAAGCCGGCGATGTTCCCGTCTGCAGTAAAAAGATAAGCAAATTTATTGTTACCGCTGCTCCAGTAAGCCTCAAGGCCGGGATAGGCCGGAAAATTGCCCTCACGGTCCACCTGAATATCCAGATAGCGGGTAAAATCATAAAGATAAAACTGCATCAGCCTGCTGATAATCTGCTTCTGCTCCTTGGGAACCAGCTCGATTCCAAGTTCCATTAGGCTCACCTCTGTGCTTCACGTTTTACTACACATCATATAACTTTATGATAAAATAGACAAACGCCGGTATACATACAACCCATTTTTCCTAATCATGCTAACTCAGAAGAAGGTGAACGTCATGAGCATACAAAAAAACAGCGACCGCAAGCATCTGGATCAGCGGGTAGTCCACATGCCATGGTTTGTCCAGCAGTTCATTGACTATAAACGCCCTGATCTTTCCCCCTCCACCCTGCTGGAGTATATCCGGGATTATGAATCCTTTTTCGGCTGGCTCCGGGCTGAAGGATTGTCCGCTGCGGACAGCAATGCAAACATAACTCTGCTGGAGCTTGAGACTCTGCACATGGACAGTATCGTTGGTTACCGCCTGTATCTGACAACCCGCGCCGAAAGCGCCAACTCCCGGGTTACGGTATCCCGCAAGCTGTCTGCCCTGCGCTCCCTGTTCCATTATTTGAGCCAGATAGCCGAAGATGAGAACTTTTATCCGCTGCTGAAGCGTAATATTATGGCCAAGGTTGAAATTAAACGCATCCACAAGCCTAAAGATACGGCCGCCAAGCTAAAAGGTAAAATTCTCGAAGAAGAGGAGCTGCAGGAGTTCGTAGGCTACATTTATGAAGGCTATGGACGGGATGTAGAATCCAACAAACAGGCTTACTATTCGTTCCAGCAGAACCGCGAACGTGATGCCTGCATAGCCAGTCTTATCCTGAACTCCGGCCTGCGGGTATCCGAGGTGGTCAATCTGAACATCGACGATCTGGATATCAACAACAAGCTGCTTTACGTGTACCGTAAAGGCAACAACGATGAGACCTTCAAGACGCCCGTCTACTTCCGGGAGCAGGCCAAAGATGACCTGGCGCAATATCTGAGCCTCCGTCAGACCCGTTATAAAACACCCAAACGTGAAAAAGCCCTCTTTATCGCCCTTCCCAACGGCGCCCAGGAAGGCAAGCGTATGACCAAACGGGCTATTCAGGAGATGATCATTAAATACGCCAAACGTTTCGGGAAGCCTTATCTGACTGTCCACAAGCTGCGCCATTCCTTCGCTACAGACTATTATCTGCAGAATGATATCTACAAGACAAAAGAGCAGCTTGGACATGCCTCAACAGAAACCACTGAGGTCTACGCCCACCTGACAGACAAAACGATGTCTGAAGCGATCGAGCGCCGTCAGGATAGCTGAGGTAAGGTTACTTGTAAGCACTCTGTACTTTTTATTCTTAATGCTGGAGGTAATTCTAGTTGTCTGATAAACAAGATTATATAAGCTTTTCTGCTGAAAATGAGCTGCTGCGCCTGCGTGCAAACTGCGGGCAATGCTTCGGTCTCTGCTGTGCGGCACTGCCTTTTACCCTGTCTTCCGACTTTGCGATGGATAAAGCAGCCGGTCAGCCCTGTCACAACCTGAAGGAGGATTTTCGCTGCGGCATTCATAGCCGGCTGAGAGATTCCGGCATGCGCGGCTGTACAGTCTACGACTGCTTTGGCGCAGGACAAAAGGTATCGCAGGTTACATACAGCGGAGCTGACTGGCATAAAGCCCCATCCACTGCCAGCCAGATGTTCGAGGTCTTCCCTGTAATGCGCCAGCTGCATGAATTGCTGTGGTATATGACCGAGGCGCTCAGCTGGCCTGCAGCGGCGCCTGTCCATGCTGCTCTATCAGCAGCAAGGGGTACAACAGAGCAGCTTACGCTGCAGGAGCCGGAGGCTGTGCTAAAGCTCGATATACCGGGCCTGCGCTATGAAATAAATGTGCTGCTGCTGCAGGCAAGCGAGCTAACCAGGCAGGCCGTGCGCAGCAGCCTGAAGCCGGCGCCGCCGCGGCAGAAAAACTACGGGCGCGGTGCCGATCTGATCGGTGCCCGGATGAAAAAGGCCGATCTGCGCTGTGTCAGCCTGCGCGGCGCCTACCTGATCGCTGCCGACCTCAGCGGAGCTGATCTGCGCGCAGCCGACCTGATCGGGGCCGATTTCCGGGACACGAATATCTGCGGAGCCGATCTTTCCACGAGTCTGTTCCTGACCCAATTTCAGGTGAATGCCGCCAGGGGAGATGCGGCCACAAAGCTCCCCGCAACGTTAACGAGACCTGATCACTGGTCCGGCAGTAAGCTGCACTAACCTCTGGGTGCTGTAATCACTTAATTAATCAACCTGCTCTACTAATATACGGTCGCCTTTACTGGGCGGCTGAGAAGTAACCAGGAACTCAACGTCTCTACCAGATTTATTTAGCATTTGATGCGGAACAAAGGGCTGGACCTCCTTTCCCTCCTGTGAATTAAGGGTATATTCAACGCCATCAACTTCCAGCGTAGCCGTACCGGACAGCACAAAGAAAAATTGCCGGGACTTCTCATGATAATGCCTTACTTCCGCTGTATCCGCCGGCATCCGCTCATGGATGATACTTAGCTTTTCATCCTGGACTAAATGCCAACCGTCACAGCCATCTCCCCAAATATAGTGCTCTGCATTATGTTTGCTTACTTTCAATTGTAGCTCTCTCCTTTCTATGTAGGCCTCATTTTCCGCAGTGCGGGCGGCGCCGTTTCTCCCCTTAGGGTGTGGCGCCGCCCTTCCTTTATCCCTGTATAAAAAAAGCCGATGATTAGCATGTCTGTGATTTAATAGCATTCTATTGTGAATTTTTCATATGTTGAAATTTTGAAAATTAGATCGTTGTTGGTGTAACAGGTTGGCCATGCCTGCGCTATCGTTGATTTCAAAAACCTGTGCCTGCGGCTGCGGCACTGCCGAATGGATATATGGGATCATTCGTTCCCATGCGGCAATTGCCGCAATATTCGCGGTATTTTGCAGTAATTCAAGATCCTCCGGCCTTCTGATCAGCACGATTTTCGGGTAAGCTTCCTGCTTGAATCCTTCCACGAGAACATAATCGTAACCGGAAAAACCCTTAATCAGCTCGAATAAGCTGCTGCCACGTTCTTCAATTACAGACGTTCGTGCCGTACTTGTAATGGCAACCGCCATGGCGCCGGCCTGACGCTGTTTCCACGTATCCGTCCCGGGATGATCCATGTCGTATTCATGCCCGTCATGCTTAATAACCGCTACGCGCGTACCTCCCTGCTTCAGTAAAGGGATAAGCGCACAGACCAGTGATGTTTTGCCGCTGTTTTTATAGCCGATGATCTGGCAGACAGCCGGTTTAATGCATACGGCCTGGTCGTTGTCTCTTCCTGGAGCAGCAGGCGGGCTTACTCTCCTTCTCTGCACTCCGGGGACGCGACGACTAGAGCTCTTCTGCGGGCGCAGCCTTCCTCCCGCGGTGCTGTTATTCAAGTGCCGCATCAACCTCCCCCCTCTCATTCCTGCCCGCGCAGTTCGCCCGGAAGCTTCAGCACCTTCACCTTGTCCCCGCTTTTTAATCCGCGTGCTTCCGGCGGAACAACAATCAGACAGTCACTGTCCTTAATGGTTACCATGACGGAGGATTCATCAATTACCGCGGGATAGGCATGAATCATCCCGTCCCGGATTGCCAGCCTGGCGCGTACAAACCGGGTATAGTTGTTTACTCTGCTATAGTCGGCCCCCATAACAGCGCTCCATTCCGGCAGCAAAGGCTGATTCGTTCCCAGCATCAGCGAAATAACCGGCCGGGCAAACAGGTGGAAGCCTACAAAGCTTGCTCCGGGATTACCCGACAATGCAAGCAGCAGCTTGCCACCGCGTACAGCAGCCGTAGTGACGCTTCCCGGGCGCATCGTGACTTTATTGAACAGCATTTCACTGCTTTTTTCCCGGACCAGATCCCCCATAATATCGTAATCGCCGACAGAGACTCCTCCGGTTGTAATTACCAGATCATGGGTTTCCAGCGCCATCTGCACCCTGCTGCGGGCCAGCTCCAGATCATCAGCAATCGCGCCCAGCATAACCGGCTCTCCTCCGGCTTCTCTTACTAATGCTTCAAGCATCGGGGAATTACTGTTGCGGATTTTGCCCGGCTGCAGCGGTTCATCGACCTCCAGCAGCTCTGTCCCGGTGGCAAAAATGGCTACCTTCGGCCGCCGCTGCACCTTTACCACCGGGAAGCCGAATGCGGCGAGCACAGCAATATCGCCTGCAGCAATGGTTCTTCCGGCCGGCAGCATAAGCTCACCTTCCTGTAATTCAAAGCCAGCAGGTGTAATGTTGCTGCCCGGCTGCTGCGGCTTACGGAGGCCCACATAGGTTTTACCATCAGACTCTCTGGATTCCGTGATTTCAATCATGACTACCGTATCTGCACCTTCGGGTACCTGTGCCCCGGTCATGATCCGCGCTGCCGTTCCTTTTGTTATCTCTGCAGATGCTACTGCTCCGCACGGTATATTGTCTATAACCTCCAGCCATACCGGCTCATCGGCGTTACAGGACATAGTATCAGCTGCTCTTAGTGCATATCCGTCCATCCCTGAACGGTTAAACGCCGGAAACGGATGCGGTGCACGGAGCGGCTCCGCCAGAACACGTCCGCAGCATTGGCTTAGCGGCACCTCCTCTGTACCAAGCAGCTTGGCATATTGCATAACCCGTGCTTGGGCTTCCTGTACCTGCAGCGCTTTGCGCTGGAATTTCTGATCCGCCATATCGCGATGTCTGTCCATGTATACCTCCGTTGACCATGATGATTTACTTACACTATAGTAACATGGGACGCTGTAAAGTTAAATTTGCTGTCATAAAGCTCATGAAACACAAAAAAGGACGCCCGCGCTGAGCCGCACAGGCATCCTATTCTTTAAATTCAAAGTAAGTGAGTGATTCTTAAGATGCCCGGATGACCCGGACATCGCCCGGAATGATCTTTTCCCCTTCATACAGCATAAACCGTCCGTTCTGCCACTCCACCCGCAGCAGCCGGTAATTATCAGACTGGTACTGCCAGACATGCTGGGTTCCCCCGTTCATATAAGGAGTCTGGCCAGTAACTGCAGCATAGCCTTCGTATTCTTCCTCAAGGTAAAAGGTATAATCATCCAGCTCCAGTGTTGCCGGCACCTCAGCCGGATTGTCCAGACGTCCATCTATAGGCTCATATAGCGCATATTGCAGCTGTTCCCTCTCCTCCACATGCAGATAAGCAATCCGGCTGCCGTCACGCAGCGTCAGAACGACTGCATTCCGTCCGCTGGTCATCGTCCGACCGGTTACCTCATAGGTAACCAATGAAACCTCGCAGATATCCCCGGGCGCGAGATTCAGCATACTTTTGGGCGCTTGCGGTGCCGGAGGCTTGGAGAAGATATTGCCGATTCTTTTCCAGATGCTCACTATCCATCATTCCTTTTGAAAAAGATATTAGTATCTTCCATCGTTGACCCGTCCGTTTTATCCCCGGATAAATGCGGCGATAATCAGAGCTCCGTTCAGATGCAGGGAGCCCGCCAGCAGACCGTAACCGATTTTGCCAAGCCGGGTTCCATGATCCAGATCGATTTTGCCCCATCTGCCAAGCAGCAGCTCCACAGACTTCTCCACTATAAACAGCAGCCAGAAGGAGACGATGGATACAACAAGTGCGTCTCCCAGACTGCTGGATGATGCAATGGAACAGGACAGGATATAGCCCTGTGCCAGCAGCTTGAGCAGAAAGCGGGCTGTCACCGCCATGTTACCTGCCTTTAACTCCTCCAGATCGTTATAACGGGTAAACAGCGAATCCACGAACATTAGCGCAAACAGCAGCACTGCGCCGCTCACCGTCCACACAACCATGGACACCAGAGTATGGAAATCCATTCCTTTAGCCCCCGCTTGTTCATTTTACCTGACCGGTACAGCAAGCATAGATAAGGCGAAGGAGAAACGCTTCTGTCTCTCCTCCGCCTGTAGGCACCGGCCAAGAAACCGGTGAACTCTGCTATATTACTGCTTGTCGTACTGCTTCATCAGTGCTGCCAACTCATCTTCAACAGCCTGATCCTTGCCGAGCTTCTCGAATTCATCATCCAGCGATTTGTTGCCGGAGTTCATTTCGTTGCTGGCTTCAGCCTGTGCTTCTGCGGCGAGCATCTTTTCTTCCATGCGCTTCAGACCGGCTGACGCCGAGTCGGAGCTGAATCCGCTCATTGCTTTGTTGATCTCAGTCTGTGCCTTAGCCGCGTTGTAACGGGCAACCAGCGTCTCGCGCTTGTTCTTCATCTGGGTAAGCTGCTTGCGCATTTCATCCAGCTTGGCACGCAGATTGTCAGCAGATGCCTTATTCTGGTCAAAGCTTGCTTTGTATTCAACCAGCTTGGCTTCAGCAGATTTCTTCTCTTCCAGCGCTCTGCGGGCCAGATCAACGTTACCGGCCTGAGCGGCAGTGTGGGCCTGCTGGTTACGCTTGGCTACAAGCGCCTCCTGCTCTTCATACAGCTGCTTGAATTTCTTCTCGATGGCAATCTGGGCGGCCACGGCCTTCTCGGCATCCTCCAGATCTTCGGTCATGTCACGGATATATTGGTCGGTCATCTTAATCGGGTCTTCAGCCTTGTCAATAATCGCATTTACGTTGGACATGGTCAAATCACGCAATCTTTTAAATATAGACATGGTTCATTCCTCCAAAATAAAAGTTAACTGCTCATTTGGTATCTTTTACGTAGGAAATGCCAATCTCGTTTCATTTTTGCTCTGCTAAATATTGATCCACTTTATTATTAACAATTCTGACAACCTGCATTATGCCCTCTTTACTCAGATTGTCATAATGGATACCCATTACCACTGTGACCGTCCGGTTTAGTGCAGCGGCAGCTCTGAGCGCGATATTCTCGCTGATCGTATGCTCCTTATGGTGGGGAACCGCCGTTGTTGATGCACGGACAGCTCCGCCGTCAAGATAGGCAGTGCTAGAAGCACCGATATGACGGACACCGCCGGTAATGAGCAGCAGCAGATCATTCCCGACATCCGTAGCTGACAGCTCAATATCCTCAAATCCCGCATCTTCCAAAGACAAACCGATCCCTCCCTACCTTATATTAACCCCGGTACATACCAGTATCTCAGGCAGGCAAGAATTCTAGACAATTCCGCGTATCTCATCAAGTGATGTGATACTCTCCTCCAGCATGAACTGATGCAGCTCCTCAACCAGCGTACTGCCCGCCCGCATGTTCATGAAATTGTAGGTTCCTACCTGGACAACCGTTGCACCGGCCATAATAAATTCAATGATATCCGTGGCGGAGGTGATTCCGCCCATTCCGATTACAGGAATAGAGACCCTGTGTGCTACCTGATGCACCATGCGCAGTGCCACAGGCTTGATAGCCGGTCCGGACAAGCCGGCATACAGGTTATTGAAGACGCTGCGGCGGCGGCGGACATCGATCTTCATACCAGAGATCGTGTTAATCAGCGATACGGCATCGGCTCCTTCGGCCTCACACATCTCCGCCATTTCCGCAATATCCTCGGCATTCGGGGACAGCTTCACGGCCAGCGGCAGACGGGTGGCGGCCCTCACAGCCCGCACAACCTCCCTCGCGGCAGGTGTCTTGACCCCGAAGGCAATACCGCCTTCTTTGACGTTAGGACAGGAGATATTGAGTTCAATCATATCAACGGCCTGCTTGCCCGCCTGCGCCCGCTCATCGGCATCACGCTGGATCAGCTCAGCACCCAGCACATAATCCGGCAGGGTATTGCCGCCCAGGTTCACGATCCGTGCCGTATCCAGGGTCTCCCAGTAAGGCAGCTCCTTACTCAGAAATGCCTCCACACCCGGATTCTCCAGTCCAACGCTGTTCAGCAGCCCGGAAGGAGTCTCGTAGACGCGGATTCCCGGATTTCCTGCCTTGGCCTGCAGAGTAAGGCCTTTGCCGGAAATGCCGCCCAGCATGGAAACATCATACAGCCTGCCATATTCCTTGCCGAAGCCGAACGTACCCGAAGCCATTACGACCGGGTTCTTGAAATGAACGCCAGCGATTGTCGCTGTAGTATTAACCATCGTATTAATCATGGAAAACAACCTCCTCGGCAAGGAATACAGGGCCGTCTGCGCAGGCTTTGCGCTGGCCGTCCAGACAGGATACACTGCAGACAAGGCAAGCCCCGATACCGCAGGCCATCCGGTTCTCTAGCGACAGATAAACATTCGGGCGTCTGCCGGCCGCACCTGCAGCGGCTCCCTTCCTTTGTGCCGCCTTCAGCATCGGCTGCGGTCCGCAGACAAAAATATGGTCATAGCTGTCAAAGTCCACGCTGTCCAGAATCAGTCCGCCGACATCAACAGTAAGCTCTGCCGCGAGCGGCCGGAAGGCTTCTGTCCGGAAGGCCTCTCTGCTGAAGCCCAGATACACATCACTGGCCGGAAGCTGCCGGGCGCAATAATACAGCGGTGCAATTCCGATTCCCCCGCCGATCAGGGCAATCTTCCCCTCCACTTCAGGGAATCCGTTGCCGAAGGGTCCTTCCAGCTGAATCGGATCCCCCGGATGCAGCTCCGCAAAAATTTCGGTCCCCTCACCTACAACGTGATACAGAAATTCCACACCATCATCGTTCACTTGATGTATGCTAAGGGGCCTAGACAGCAGCGGATAGGCTCCCCATGCCCGCAACATGTAGAATTGACCCATTTTACCGCCGTAATCTCCCTCCACCCGAAGGTGGTACACTCCATTAGACAGCCGCTCGTTACTTATTACCGTCGCCACGTTATCAAGCTCCTTCAAATTTTATCTTATTAACCATGCCTTAGAAGGAGCTTAAAATCTGTGACATACTTCACAATATTAACGATCTATTTTCTTTTCCATATCCCGCGTTCATACGGAACAGGTACATTTGCTTTGTCTACTCCGCCGAGCGCTTCTTCCGCATGAAGCGTCCAATAAGGATCACTGAGCATTCCTCTGCCGACGGCTACCAGCTCTGCCTTTTTCTCCTCAATAACAGCCTGTGCTTCCTTGTAATCATCCAGCCGGCCGACTGCGATTACCGGGATCTGAAGCCCGCTGCGGATATGCTCTGCCAGGTCAACCTGATAACCGGGTCCGGCGTTAGGGCCCCCGCTCGAGCCAATCGGCCCCTCACCGCCCGAGGAAACATGGAACATGTCCACTCCGGCAGCCTTGTAACGGCGGCAAAACTCCAGCGCATAGGATTCATCGTAACCCCCTGCCACATATTCCTTGGCCGACACCCGCATGATCAGGGGCATCTCCGGCGGAAGGACTTCCTTAACAGCCTGCACCACCTGTTCACCGAACAGGATCGGATCCGCCCCGTATTCATCATCTCTGATATTCGTCAGCGGAGAGTGGAACTGGTGAATCAGATAACCGTGAGCACCATGCAGCTCCACCGTATCAAAACCGGCCTCCACCGCCCTTCTTGCACCCTCACGGTATGCATTAATCATCTCAGTGATGCCTTCTGCACTCAGTGCCTGAGGCGTTTTGGAGCGTTCATCAAAGGGAATGGCAGAAGGGGCGACAGGCGGATTGGCATCAAGCGCTTTGCGTCCCGCGTGACCCAGCTGAATCGCAATCTTGGCTCCATAGGCATGTACAGCATCTGTTATTCTGCGGTACGCCTGGATCTGCCCGTCGTCCCAGATTCCCGTATCTTTATTGGTAATCCGCCCATCCGGATGTACGCCGCTCATCTCTACAATAATGAAGCCGGTACCGCCGACAGCACGGCTGACATAATGCACGAAATGCCAGTCACCCGGTACGCCGTCTTCCTGTACAACTGCATATTGGCACATTGGCGGCATGACAACCCGGTTTTTCAAAACCAGCGCTTTAATTTCATATGGCGTAAACAATTCAGACATTTCCGTCCCCTTCTTTCTCTGAGCTATGTTTGTTGGCCGGGTAAGTCTCCCGAATACGTTTAGTATACACGGATTTTTGGCGGTGTTGTAATTTTGTCCGCCGGACAAGAGTCCGGCATAAATATGCTACAGGCGGGGGATAACAAGAGAAACAGTCATTGGCTGAAGGCTGTATATAAGGAGGCAAAGCGGCATGGAGCATCTGTTAAAGTACAGGAAATTATATATACTGCTCTGTCTGCTGATCGCGGCTGTTGCTCAAAGCTCTCCCCCGCCTGTCGCAGCTTCCGGAGGTTTATTCGCACAGGCCCCCGGCCGCGAACAACAGCAGGATATTAAAGAACAACCGGAGCAGTCCATCCCCGCCGGCTCTGCGCTCCAAGCCGCAGCACGGCGCAATAAGCGCAGCAAGAGCCTGACCCTCAGCCAGCTGATCCGCAAATACCCGGAGACGTTCCTAACACAGGGCCCAAGAACCCGGATGATCGCGCTGACCTTTGATGATGTGCCTGACCCGAGGTTCACTCCGCAGCTGCTGGATGTCCTCAACAAATACCAGGTCAAGGCTACGTTCTTCGTCGTAGGCAGCCGAGCTGAAAAGCATCCGGAGCTTGTTAGCCGGATTATCCGAGAAGGCCATGTTATCGGTAACCACTCCTACAACCATCCGGAATTTGGCAAGCTGGGCATGAATGAGTTCCGTACCCAGATCATCCGGACTGAAAATATTATCTCGGCACTTGCCGGTTACAAGCCTCGGCTGATCCGTCCCCCCTACGGGGATATCAGTGAACCGCAGCTCAAGTGGGCCAAGGCACGCGGATACAAGCTGGTGAACTGGAATGTGGATTCTCTGGACTGGCGGGGCCTGAGCAAGTCACAGGTCAGAAACAATATTGTGGCGCACGCAGGTAAAGGGGCTATCATTCTGCAGCACGGCGGCGGCGGAAAAGGCAGCAATCTGCAGGGCACCATCCAGGCGCTGCCCGAAGTAATTACCATCATGCGTAAAAGAGGCTATACCTTCGTTACCGTGCCTCATATGCTCCAGGTGTCCAAAAACAAATAACAAAAACGGATACCTTCCTAAATTACAGGTTGGTATCCGTTTTGCTTCTGAGAGGATATATACTGCCGTTCTAGTCAATGATAAACAGATTTACATACTGATATCCGAATTCTGCTACTGAGCTCTGGCTGCCCGGTATAAATATATCGATCCGGTTACCCTTTATAGCACTGCCTGTATCCGTTGCCGTGGCCAGGAAGGCCATCTTGGGCAGTCCCGGGTGTGAATGGCCGGTCACCAGAACCCTGGTGCCGAGCGGGATGACGCTTGGATCAACAGCTATGGTTCCGAGCTTCAGCGGATTTCCGAAATAATCGACAGCGCCCCATACACCATTCTCACTTGCCGCTGACGAATAGGCGGAAGCTTTGACCTGGATCACTTTTTCATAGCTGAATGCCTTGCCCCATGCTTCTACAGTATTTGTAGCAGACTCAACGTTCAGGCTGGCTGTGATAATGGAAGCCTCGGAAATGGCGGATGTTTTTATCGAGACCGTATCCTTGGGTGCAGTAACACCGGGGATGGTGAGGCTAAGGCCGGGATAAATATTACCCGCAGCTACTTTCGGATTGGCATTCATAATTTCATTGATGTTAATGCCATAATAGTTAGATAGAGTATAATAAGTAGTAGTTGCGCCTGCAATATGTACGCTGTCTGCCTGAACGGGGGCTGTATGCAGCATTGTGCTGATCCCGAAAGCGGCAGCAAAAATGGCAAAAGCTTTGGATTTGTTCTTCATGTGTTCCTCCTTCAATAAGGGGGTGTGCAGGAATTTACCGTTCTCACACCGAAATAATTCTGAACCTATTGTGTTAAATGACAGTATCGAATATATCACAATTTTGTAACCAATGCCTAAGAAAATGTTACCATTCTGTTAGAATTGCCTTTGCAGCGCCAAAAAAATACGGAAGCCCGCAAGACACCGGCAAAAATTTTACACAGAGTTAACATTTCTAGCTTTGGCAAATAGTAGAATAATAGAATAGGTTAAAAAATGAGACCATTTAGACATTGAAGCATACTTGGAGGGTCAATCAACGTGAGTACAGAAGACAAAAAAAATATCCACAACAGCCCTGCTACCGCTTATCTTAACCGTGATCTCAGCTGGATTGAATTTAACCGCCGGGTACTGCTGGAGGCGCAGGATCCCGAGAATCCGCTGATGGAACGGGCAAAATTTCTGGCGATCGTGTCCAGTAACCTTGATGAATTCATCAGTGTCCGTGTTGCGGGAATCCAGGATCAGATCAGAGCAGGCTATACCAAAAAGGATTTTACCGGCTATACGCCTTCAGGCTTATACAAACGTCTGATCAAACGTGTCACCAAAATAATCGCCGACCAGTACCGCACCTTCCGCGACCTGTCCCGGAATCTGCACAAGGAAGGCATTGTATTCGTCAATTATGAAGACCTCACCCATGCGCAGGAGCAGTCCATAGAGGAATATTACCGGGATATTATCTTCCCGGTGCTTACGCCGATGGCCGTTGACCAGAGCCGACCGTTTCCGCTAGTGCACAGCCAGTTTATCTATCTTGCTGTCGTGCTGACCCGCAAGAACACGCAGGAGGAAGAGCCTTATTTTGCTATTCTGCAAATTCCGTCCAACCTGCCAAGATGTATTCCTCTCCCCCACCGCTCAAACAGCAAAAAACGGCAGTTCGTGTTCATAGAAGACGTAATCCGCCATCATATCCAGACCTTGTTCAGCGGCTATGATCCTGTCGCTGTTAACGAATTCCGCCTCACGCGCAATTCAGACCTGACTATTGATGAGGAAGGTGCGGAGGATCTGCTGGAGGAGATTGAAAAGGAGCTGCGCAAACGCCGCCGCGGCGTGCCTGCCCGGCTGGAAGTACAAAAAGACATACACCCTTATGCACTTGAGCAGCTGCAGGCTGAATTTGAACTGGAGGATTTCGTATTCGAAATTGAAGGGCCGCTTGATCTGGGATTCCTGCGAGGTTTTGCAGGCAGTCTGAAGGGCTTCAACTACCTGTTTGACGCGCCGATTGAACCGCAGTATCCGGTGGAGTTCGATGAGAACGAAGATTTCTTTGAGGTACTCAGAGAACGCGATGTGCTCGTATATCATCCATATGAATCTTTTGACGCCATGGTCGATTTTATTACCCAGGCATCAGAGGATGAATCCGTCATGGCCATCAAAATGACGCTGTACCGCGTAAGCGGCAACTCCCCGATGATTGCTGCACTCGCCCATGCCGCAGAGTCCGGCAAGCAGGTTACGGTCGTCGTTGAGCTGAAAGCCCGGTTTGACGAGGAGCGGAACATCGCCTGGGCGCGCAAGCTGGAGCAATCCGGCTGTCACGTCGTGTATGGCCTTGTCGGCCTCAAAACGCATGCCAAAGTTACGCTGATCGTCCGCCAGGAAGGCAACGAACTGCGCCGTTATGTGCACGTAGGCACCGGTAACTACAATGACAGCACTGCCAAGGCTTATACGGATCTTAGCCTGTTCACCGCGAATGATGAAATCGGGCTGGATGCTTCCGAGCTGTTCAATCAAATGACCGGCTATTCGGCGAACTATAACTGGAATGCCTTTATCGTTGCACCGACCAATATGAGCCTATCGCTGCAGAAGCTGATTTTGCGCGAAGCCGAACATGCGGCGGCCGGCCGGCCGGCAAGGATCATTGCCAAGATGAATTCCCTGTCCAACCAGGAGGTCATCGACAGCCTGTACAGCGCAGCCCAAAGCGGTGTATCCATTGACTTGATCGTGCGCGGGGTATGCTGCCTTCGTCCCGGCATTGAAGGGCTCAGCGAGCGGATCACGGTGCGCAGCATCGTCGACCGGTTCCTGGAGCACTCCCGGATTTACTATTTTGAGAACGGCGGCAAACCGGAAGTGTACCTGTCCAGTGCAGACTGGATGACGCGTAATTTAACCCGGCGGATTGAATTGATGTGCCCGGTGAAGGACAATGTCATCAAGAAGCAGATTGTCAAGGTTCTGGATATGTCGTTAAATGACAATGTAAAAGCAAGCTTCCTTCAGCCCAACGGTTATTATGAACGCCCGGACGACAAAAAGGCTCCGTTCCGGAGCCAGTTCGCCGCTATGGATGTCAGACGTTGGAAAGGTAGCCGAGCTTTATCTTCACCGCCCAAGCATTCCTGAACGCCTTCAGGGCGTTCTCAATGTCCTCCTGGCCGATAAGCACTGTTGACGTGCCATGCAGCTCCAGATCAAGCGTTCCGCCGTGCAGGTGGACGCTCAGATCGCGGATGATGCCGATCTCGGTGCTGTCCAGCGCAATGCTCAGCTGAACGAGCGTACCCAGCTTATGAATCAGATCTTCGTCGGAAGCCAGCAAAATGTCCTTATGCGCCTGGGACAGTTTCTGCTTCCGGCTTTTTGTGCTGTAGGAGGCGATCAGGGCGCAAAGTATCAGCTGGCGGTGGCTCAGCCCGCGGATCGGCGAATTCATCAGCCAGTAGCGGGTATGCCGCTTGGACTGGTAGTAGTTAATGTTGGAGCCTGTGCGGTGCAGCATGACCGAGACATAGATCAGCATCTCCTGCTCCGCCCTGTCCCCGCCCAGCTCAAAGGCGCTGAATAAACGCTGAGCCAGCTTGTTGATATGATCGAGATGCTGCTTGGAGGTGTGAATGTCAAAGCGGATAATCCTGTCCAGGCTGAATTCGAGTGCACTGTCACATACCGGCTGCTCAGGCCGCAGCAGATCATGCAGCATGCCCTCACGCAGCCCCTCTCCGCTGATTACAGCCTGGCTTGCCTTGATATAATGATATACCGTATGGAAAATGATCAGTCCGGAAACGATAATGTCCGCGCGGCTCTTGGACAGCCCGTCCAGCTCCTTGCGCTTCTCAAAAGGCGTGGCCGGCAGGACTTCCATGAACCGGTTGATCGTTTCACCGGATATGGTATAGCCGTGTGAATTAGGCAGTGAATAATCCCGGTTCTTCTGGTCCAGCTTGCCCAGGGAACGCAGAGTGCCGCCGAGGCCGTAAAGCGGCAGCCCTTCGCCGGTTCCCAGCCAGTCATGCTCGACCAGCCTGCCGGTCACATAAGCCTGGAGCTTCTTGACCTGCTCCGCGTTCCAGTTCCCGTTATGGCTGAACAGCAGATTCGTGTTGACCGCACCAAACGGGAACGAGATGCTATGCTGATAGCGGCGTCCGCGGAACAGGGTAACCTCCGTGCTGCCACCGCCTATATCTATCACGAATCCGTCCTGGACATCAGAGGCATTAATCACTCCCAAGAATCCGAAATAAGCCTCCTGATAGCCTGTAATGATCTCAATCTTAATGGAAGAGGCTGAAGACAGATATTCTATGATCTCGGCAGAGTTGGCTGCATTGCGGATTGCTGCGGTTGCTCCGGCACGGATCTTCTCGACACTGAAGGCGCTGCAGATTTCCCTGAACTGGCGCAGGACCGGAATCACCGTATCCATATCCTCGCGCTCCAGTCTGCCTTCCTTCGTAATCTTCTCACTCAGGCGCGCAGAGTATTTGCATTCTTTAATAATTTTGAAGCCGCCTTCCGGGGTCGTATCGTAGATTACGAGCCGGATGGAGTTGGAACCAATATCAATGATGCCAATCCGGCAAAGTTCATCTCTCATCTGTATGTACTCCTTTTCAAGTTGATTGGCCATTTGTTATACTATATCACCAATTGCCCTGACGCCAAAATAATATGCATTTAAATAAAAACGGCTTCCGGAGTATCTCCGGAGGCCGTTACTTGGATAATTACAGCACTTTGCTCAAGAAATCCTGGGTCCGGGCATGTTGCGGATTGCCGAATACTTCAGCCGGAGTCCCCTGCTCAACGATGTATCCGCCGTCCATGAACAGGATGCGGTCACCTACTTCGCGGGCAAAGCCCATTTCATGCGTCACGATGACCATTGTCATCCCCTGCTCAGCCAGCTTCTTCATAACCTCAAGCACCTCTCCGACCATTTCAGGGTCAAGCGCCGAGGTAGGCTCATCGAACAGCATCACATGCGGCTGCATCGCCAGCGCCCGCGCGATGGCAATGCGCTGCTTCTGTCCGCCGGACAATTGGGCCGGATAAGCATCACGTTTGTCTTCAAGCCCTACGGTGCGCAGCAGATCGACAGCGATCTTCTCCGCTTCCGCAGCCTGCTGCTTCTTCACCTTCAGCGGGGCAAGCGTAATATTCTGCAGCACCGACATGTGCGGAAACAGGTTGAATTGCTGGAACACCATCCCCATTTTCTCACGGGTCTGATTGATGTCGTGCTTCTTAGCCGTGATCGACTGGCCTTCAAAGGCGATCTCTCCACCGGTGGGCTCTTCCAGCAGGTTCAGACAGCGCAGGAAGGTGCTTTTGCCCGAACCGCTGGGGCCGATCACGACGACAACCTCACCCTTTTTGATTTCCAAATCAATACCCTTCAGGATTTCCAGCTTGCCGAAATGCTTCTGCAGATTCTTAACGGTGATCATCGGTATTCAGCCTCCGTTCCAGTATGCCCAGCAGCTTGGACAAGGTAAAGGTCAGTACAAAATACATTAACGCAATGATGACATAAGGTGTCAGTCCCTCGTAAGTAATCGTTGTAATCGTCTTGGCCTGGAAGAACAAATCCGCTACCCCGATCATGGATACAATTGAAGATTCCTTAATAATCGTAATGAACTCATTCCCGATTGCCGGCAGCACATTCTTCAGCGCCTGCGGAAGGACGATATAGCGCATTGTCATCCCCTGCTTCATCCCGAGCGAGCGGGCTGCCTCGACCTGGCCGCGGTCAACCCCCTGAATACCTGCGCGGAAAATCTCTGCCAGATATGCAGAGCTGTTAATGGTCAGCGTAATCGCCCCCGACTGAATCGGTGTAAATTCCAGTCCCAGCTCTGTTAAGCCGTAGTGGATCAGGAACAGCTGTACCAGCATTGGCGTACCGCGTAAAAATTCAACCCAGGCGGTTGAGATGAAACGCAGGACTCTCCACTTGGACATGCGCAGCAGCGAAACGATAATCCCCAGCACAAAGCCGAAGAACACGCCGAGCACGGCCAGCAGCAATGTATACTTCAGACCTGCAATGAAAAAATTGCGGTATTCATAGGCCATATCAAAAATATTCATTTGACGGCAAAACCTCCTCTTCTTATCCTTTTTCAAAAAAATAGAAAACAGCGTGTTACCGCTATTTTCTACTTAAAGAGCATTAATTGCCCTGCAACTATCTATACCACAGACTCAGGATGGTCTGCACTGCAGGTTAGTTTTTGGCAAAAGCTTATTCGCTCTCAGCAAGCTCACTTGCTGCCGCTACGTACTCTTCAATCTTGCCTTCAGAGTTGAGGCGGTTCAAGGTCGTATTCACTTGTTCAAGCAACTCTGTATTGCCCTTCTTCACGCCGATTACATAACCGTCATCTTCAACCTCAGGCTTAGCATCGGTAATAACCAGCCCTTCTACATTTTTGACAAAAGACTTGGCCACCGGTCCTTCCATAATAGAAGCATCAACACGGTTGGAGTTCAGCTGCAGGACGATTTCAGAAATTTTGCCCAGGGAGGTCAGCTGTGCGCCTTCAATGCCCTTAGCGATTTCTTCCTGGATGGAGCCGGTCTGAACACCGATCTTGGCTCCCTTCAAGGCATCCATGGTAGCGAATTTATCCTTATCCGCTTCACGTACAACTACAGCCTGCTCTGCTTTGTAGTAGATATCAGACAAATCAACAGCTTTTTTGCGTTCCTCAGTCGGGCTGAGGCCGGAAATAACCAGATCGATTCTGCCGCTGGACAGCTCATTAAGCAGGGAATCGAACGGCAGATCCTTGATCACAAGCTCAGCGCCCATGTCAGCTGCAATATCCTTGGCAATATCAATATCAAAGCCTACGATGGTATCTTTACCGTCGATGACTTTGTGGAATTCGTATGGCGGGAAGTCTGCACTTGTTCCCAGTGTCAGCGTCTTGGTAGCAGCAGCTCCGGTGTTGCCTGTTGCGTTATCTGTTGAAGCAGCATTATCGTTGTTATTGCCGCAGCCTGCCAAAAGACCAACTGCAAGCAGCATTCCTAGTGAAAGTTTACCCCATTTTTTCATCTTTATATCTCCCCTATTCTCTCGTTAAGTTATCTAGGTTGTCATGACCGATTTATTATAAATCACTGCGTATGAATATGCAAAGACATTTTTTATCATCAAAAGGTATTTTGACAGGAAAACGCTATCAGTTTGTTGACAGTCCCGGCGCTTTTGCACATTCCAGGAAAAGAGGGGTATACTACTACTATCTCCAGCCGTTCACAAAATAACCAGACTGATTCAGAGCCGCATCTGGGGTGGTAATATTTACCTAACGCTTTCGAAGCAAGTTTTGCACGTAGTGTCTCAGGCAGGTTATGCTCACAAAACTAAGCGTATGCTTTCGAAGCAAGTTTTGCACGTAGTGTCTCAGGCAGGTTATGCTCACAAAACTTTGAGGAGGTGCGATCATGCTGCTGGAAGCTATGTACCATGTGCCCCGTGACAAGTGGGCCTATGCTTACGATACAAAAACTATACATCTGCGTGTGCGCACCAAACGGGACGATGTGGACTGTATTACAGCCCTCACCGGTGACAAATATGACTGGGACCATACCTCATATGAAATTATGATGGAAAAAGCAGCCTCAGATGACAAATTCGATTACTGGGAATGTGCCGTCCGGCCAAAATACAAACGGCTCAGCTACACCTTCCGCGTCAGCAAAGGTTCGGAAAATGTTTATCTGCTGGATAACAGCATCCGTCCGGAATGTCCTCAGCCGCCCAGCCATTTTTATGAATTTCCTTATATCCATCAGATTGACCTGTTTCAGGTTCCCAAATGGGCCAAGGATGCGGTCTTCTACCAGATTATGACCGAGCGTTTCGCCAACGGTAATCCGGACAACGACCCTGAAGGTACTGAAGCATGGGGTGGAAAGCCGGAGTTTGGCAATTTTTTTGGCGGGGATCTGCAGGGTGTTCTGGAGCATCTGGATGATCTGCAGGAGCTGGGGATCAACGCTGTGTATTTTACGCCGCTCTTTGTCTCCCCTTCCAATCATAAATATGACATTGTGGATTATAAAAGGGTCGACCCGCATTTCGGGGATAATGAGCTGCTGAAGCGTGTCGTCGAAGAATGCCACAGCCGCGGCATCCGTGTGATGCTTGATGCCGTATTCAACCATTGCAGTGACCAGTTCCCGCCGTTTCAGGACGTGCTGGAAAAGGGTGAATATTCCGTGTACAAAGACTGGTTCCATATGAATTCCTTTCCCGCTGAGATTGTCGACGGTATTCCTACCTATGACACTTTCGGCTTTTTTGGCAATATGCCCAAATTCAATACAGCTAACCGCGAGGTCAAAAACTACCTGCTGGAGGTCGCGGAATACTGGATCAAGGAGATCAAGGTCGACGGCTGGCGGCTGGATGTGGCTAATGAGGTGGATCATCATTTCTGGCGTGATTTCCGCAAGGTTGTTAAGGCAGCCAACCCGGATGCTTATATCGTAGGAGAGGTATGGAGCGATTCCCTGACGTGGCTGCTCGGTGACCAGTTCGATTCTGTCATGAATTATCCGTTCTCCGGGACTGTGCTGGAATTTTTCAACGGCGGTATGGACGGCATCACCTTCGGGCACCGGATCGGCGGCCTGCTGATGCGTTATCCTCAGCAGACTAACGAGGTCGTGTTCAATCTGCTCGGCAGCCATGACACTCCCCGCCTGCTAACTGTGGTTGGTGAGGATAAACGGCGGCTGAAGCTTGCAGTTGTGTTTCTTTTTACTTTTATGGGGACGCCATGCATTTACTACGGCGATGAGATCGGCTTAACCGGTCATGAAGATCCCGACTGCCGCAAATGTATGGAATGGGACAAGGCCAAGCAGGACCGGGAGCTGTATGATTTCTACCGGATGATGATTGCACTGCGCAAGCAGCACAAAGCACTGCGGGAAGGCCGTTTTCGCATCCTGCAGGCCTGTGAGAACGATCCCTGCATTGTGTACGAACGGGCTGACGAGAAGATCCATTTTACAGTGTGGATGAATAACTCCCCCGTTCCCCGCACACTCAGCCATCCGATGGAGACCGACGACTGGCAGGATGCGCTGACCGGAGACAGAGTGGCACCTGAAGACGGAATGATGCATATCTCTCTGGACCCTTACGGCTACCGGATTCTGTGCAGGAATCTGGAGCAATATCAGGTCTGAAGCACATATGCACATGCGGATATTGTTATTTAATCGGAGGGATCAGTTGTGCCGCAGTTTAGTGCAAACGATTTTCAGGAGCTATGCTTGCAAAAAGGGCAGCTGACGCAGGAGGAAGCCTTCACCTGGTTCGATCTGCTCGAAACTGTGGAGATGGACCAGATCTGGGGCAGATGGCGCGGCAGCGAGCTTCCCTCCGGCCATCCCATGGATGGCCTGCTTCATTTGACCGGCTGGTACGGAAAAGAGTTTCTGGACGTTGAGACCGTACATCCTCTCCTCTTCGAAAAGCGTAATGGCCGGCTCTTCCGCGTGAATCCCGGGCTTCTCCCGCTAACGCTGCCCTTTCAGCTTATCCCCCGGCGGGTAATCAGCCCCTCTTCAGGCCGGTTTCACCGCTGATCAGGACCAGCTCTGGTAAAGCCTGGCTGCGGATGATCGGGTACCGGGGAAAGATCAGTGCCGCCATGATATACGACCAGAAGGCGATTATCGACCATTTCCGGCGGATCGATGAGGATACGCTGCTTGGAGTGATGGATTTTAAAATCCAGCATGAGCTGGGTTTCTTTTTTTATTTTGCGGAGGGTGACGGAGTAAAAAGCTAGTAGTTTACTCCAGAAGCGAGTTAGTGGCTGACAGATCCGGGGCTGCTGATGGCTGATGGACGATTGGTACTTGATAGATGGGTAGTTACTGACTGTGATGACAATAAGTTACTTATAGGTCGGGGTTGCTGGTGGGTTGCTGGTGGCTGGTTGGTGGCCTGAATGGGTCCGGTGAAAGATTACGAATTATAGTTAGTTTGTATAATGGCATATTGTAGATGTATGCAAACGACCAATGAGGCAAAGAATGTAAGCTGTCCTAAGACAGCTAATTGCCTTTCAGTTTGCTCATTTCGCCTTTTGGGCTGAAATCAAGGGCATTTTTGCCTTTCATTTCGCTCGTTTCCCCCTGAAATGGCTCGCGTTAATGGAATCCCCTCCTTACACCCTCTCCTCCCCGCTCAGCCGAGCTACCAACTGCACAAAACACCAAAAACACTCCGTAAAGCTTATCGCTTTGCGGAGTGTTTTGGTGTACTGCCTTTTATACAGCCTGTACTCTTTATTCACCAATCTTATTGTAAATATCCATATACTGCTGGGCAGAAACGTTCCAGCTGTAATCACCGGCGAAGGCGTTTTTGGTTACCTTTTTCCAGTGCTCCGGCTTGTTGTAGAGCGAGACGGCCCGGCGGAGGGTGAACATCATATCATGGGCGTTGTAATCCTTAAAGGTGAAGCCGTTCCCCTCACCCGTATCTTCATTATAGGACTGGACGGTGTCGTTCAGCCCGCCTGTCTCGCGTACGACCGGAATACTGCCATAGCGCAGGGCGAGCAGCTGGCTGATTCCGCACGGCTCGAATTTGGATGGCATCAGGAAAATGTCGCTGGCCGCATAAATTTTGCGGGATAATGCATCATTGAACAGAATCTGTGACGACAGCTTGGTCGGATAACGCCACGCCGCTTCACGGAACCAGCGCTCATATGATTCATCCCCGGTGCCGAGCAGAACGAACTGGATATCGTCGTAATACAGGATTTCGTCGAGTACCCGGGTCAGCAAATCCAGTCCTTTTGAGTCCACAAGACGGGTAACCATGGCTACCATAGGAATGTAAGGTGCGACCGGCAAGCCCAGCTCCTGTTGCAGACCGAGCTTGTTTTCCGCTTTTTTAGCCAGATTCGAACGGTATTTCGTAAAAATCTTATTGTCCGTATTAGGGTTATAGCTCTTCGTATCTATTCCGTTAACAATTCCGCTCAGGCTGTCCGCCCGGTGGGTCAGCAGGCCGTCGAGACCATATCCGTAATACGGGGTCCGGATCTCTTCTGCATAGGTCGGACTGACCGTAGTGACATGATCGCTGTGGACAATCCCGGCCTTCATATAATTCACATTGCCATAATACTCCACGCTGTCAAAATAGCTGTGATCCAGACCCAGCAGCTCACCCAGCACCGAGTACGGAAATACCCCCTGATACAGCAGGTTATGAATCGTAAATACGGTACGCATACCGCTGTAGAATTCATCATAACGGTAATGTGCCTTCAGCAGCAGCGGAATGACGGCAGCATGCCAGTCATGGCAGTGCAGCACATCCGGCTGAAAGCCGATCGCCGGCAGGCACTCCAGCACAGCCCGGTTATAGAAGGCGAACCGCTCACCGTCATCCATATATCCGTAAATGCCATCCCGGCCGAAGTAATATTCGTTGTCGATGAAATAGATCGGAATACCGTCATATACAAGCCGCTCAACTCCACAATACTGGTTGCGCCAGCCGACCGGCACGTCCACTACAGCTACCTGCTCCAGCTGGGCAGTATAGGCTTCGGGAATCCCTTTGTATTTTGGCAAAATTACACGTACATCTACCCCGGCTCCCTTAAGGGCTTTGGGCAGAGCTCCAATGACGTCGGCCAGGCCTCCCGTTTTGATAAACGGATGGGCTTCAGCGGCAGCAAATAATACTTTCATGCAGATTTCCCCCTTAAAAGTACGGATTCTCTATTCCACAACTGCTTTGGGCTTGCGTCCTGCCTTCTTGAGAACCAGAAAGCTCAGCGGCGGGATCGTCAGCTCCAGGCTGTTCACTTGATTATGCCATTCTTTTTTGGAACTCTTCAGCGGACCGTTATGGTAACCAGAGCCGCCAAACTCAACGCTCTCCGAGCTGAATATTTCTTCATAAGTGCCCGGACGGGGAACGCCAATCCGGTAATTCTTCCGTTCCACCGGCTGAAAATTGATAATAAAGACCAGCGTATCAACCGGCTTCTTGCCCCGGCGGATATAAGATAGCACACTCTGATGGTTATCGTCTGCGTAGATCCACTGGTAGCCCTCTAAATCATGGTCAAGCTCCCACAGCGCCTTCTCGGTTACATAGAGCTTGTTAAGCGCTGCAGTGTAAGCCAGCATCCTGCGGTGAGCCTCATAGTCCATCAGCAGCCAGTCCAGCTGCTCCTGATCCTTCCACTCGATGAATTGTCCGAATTCACCGCCCATGAACAGCAGCTTTTTGCCGGGATGGGAGATTTGATAACCGAGCAGCAGGCGTAAGCCGGCAAATTTCTGTTCGTAGGAGCCGGGCATTTTGTCCAGCAGCGATTTTTTGCCATGTACAACCTCATCATGGGACAGCGGCAGTGTATAGTTCTCAGAATAGGCGTAGGCTATCGGAAAGGTCAACAAATTATGATGATAGGGACGCGCCCCGAAATCATGTTCTATGTAACCCAGCGTGTCATTCATCCAGCCCATATTCCATTTGTAATTGAACCCAAGGCCGCCTTCGTGCGCCGGAGCAGTAACGCCAGGCCAGGCACTGGATTCCTCGGCCATCATCAATGCTTTTGGATAATAGTGAAATATCGTCTTGTTCAGCTGCTGAATAAACCGGATCGCTTCCAGATTCTCCAGTCCGCCGTTGACGTTACGTCTGTACTGATGGCTCTGCTTCTCAAAATCAAGACGCAGCATGCTTGTTACAGCATCTACCCGCATACCGTCTATATGGTATACATCGTACCAGAAAAGCGCGTTGGAAATAAGGAAAGATGAAATTTCCGGCTTGCTGAAATCAAAGGACAAGGTGCCCCAGCCCGGCTTCTCGGCCAGCAGCGGATCGGCATATTCATATAGCGGAGAGCCGTCGAACATCCGCAAGCCATGTGCGTCCTTGGCAAAATGCGCCGGAACCCAGTCCAGAATCACACCTATACCGGCCTGATGCAGCTGGTCGATCAGATACATCAGCTCCTGAGGCTCACCGTAACGGCTGGTGGCAGCAAAATATCCGGTTCCCTGATACCCCCACGATAAATCATAAGGATGTTCGGCAAGCGGCATAAACTCAACATGTGTATAGCTCATCTCCACCAGATACGGGATCAGCAGATCGGCCATTTCTTTATAAGTATAGAATTCACCGTCATCCTTCTGCTTCCAGGTACCAAAATGCATTTCATAAATGTTCATCGGCCCGTTATAAGGGGCTTTGTTTCTGCGTCTCCACAGATTGTCCCCCCACTGATAGCCGGTCAGATCCGCCACCACTGATGCTGTCGCCGGTCTCACCTCAGCTTTAAAGGCATAAGGATCCGCCTTCAGGAAGCTTTCGCCGCCAGCTGATATAATCCTGTATTTGTAAAAAGTTCCCGGCTCGATTCCCGGAAAAAAACGACTCCAAAATCCTGAATCGGGTATCTTAATGAATGAATCAGCTTCCTGTGTTCCATCCCAGCCGTTATGATTACCAGCCAGTCCTACATATGTCGCATGAGGAGCCCACACGGTAAAACGTACGCCCTTCTTTCCTTCTTCAGCGGCAATGTGCGCGCCCAGCATCATATAGCTGCGATAATTCGTGCCTTCATGGAATAGATAAATATCTTCAGTTGACAGGAGGTTTACTGTTTGTTGGATGTCAGGCAAATCATCACCACCTTATTGGTATAGGATGCACCTATAACATTACCCGAATGTCAGGCTTTTGAAAATGCATTTTAGGGAAAATATAGGTTTTTTCTGAATGACGAAAATATAATTGTAATTTTTACAGCGGGACCTCAATATATTTCACTTATGTCGTTTCAAGCGCTTGTGGTGAGTTTATATTACAAGCATTGACTAAAAATATGGGAGGGATAACAAATGAGTAAAAAAGAATGTGTCGCCATGCTGCTGGCTGGCGGGGAAGGCCGCAGACTGGCCCCCTTAACCACCACGATGGCAAAACCTGCAGTCCCTTTCGGAGGACAGTATAGAATCATTGACTTTCCCCTCAGTAACTGTGTAAATTCAAGCATTGATACTGTAGGGGTACTAACACAGTACGAAGCCAATTCTTTGCATCAGCATATTGGGTCAGGTGAGCCATGGGGGCTGCATTCCAAACCTGATCAGGGTGTCAGACTGCTGCCTTCAGGTGTGGACGGACGGAGCACGTATACCGGGACAGCAGATGCCATCTATAAGAACATTGATTTTATCGACAGTCAAAATCCGGAGCATGTGCTGATCCTCTCTGCCGATCATATCTACCACATGGATTACCGCAAAATGCTGGATTATCATATCAGCAAATCAGCCAAAGCAACGATTTCGGTTATGGAGGTTCCCTGGGATGAAGCAAGCCGCTTTGGCGTCATGAATGTCAATGACGATCTGAAGATTTCCGAGTTCGCCGAAAAGCCTAAGGTGCCCAAGAGCAACCTCGCTTCCATGGGCATCTATTTGTTTGAATGGGCCTATCTGAAGGACTACCTGCTGCAGGATGCCGCTAATCCGTCTTCCAGTCATGATTTCGGCAAAGATGTGATCCCGGCAATGCTGGACAGCAACGATGATCTGTTCGCATACCGTTTCCAGGGCTACTGGAGAGATGTGGGTACGGTTGACAGCCTGTGGGAAGCTCACATGGATCTGCTGCAGGAGGGTAACGGCTTCAAGCTGAATAATGCTCATTGGCCGATGTACAGCCGTGCGCGCCGCACCAAACCGGCGGCTGTTAAGCCCCGTATCCCCACTCAAGCAGACGACTGCCTCATAAATGAAACTTGCCTGCTGGAGGGCAGCCTGCAGCGTTCCGTTATTTTTGGCGGCGTGGAGATCGGCAAGCTCAGCCGGATTCATCAGAGCATCGTAATGCCGGGTGTTTATATCGGCCGCGGTGTACTGATTGAAAATGCAATTATCGGTGAGGGTGCTGTCATTAAAGATGGAGCTGTCATCAAAGGCAGCCCTGACAACATTGTCGTTGTCGGCCCTAATGAGATTGTAGCTGCCAAACCGGTCATCCGGACACAGCCTTCCCGCCTGCTGCAGGAGGTCTACGAGAAGACAGGCAGACTGCGGGCTGAAGGACTCCCGTCTTAAACCCTTATCACTTGTATATAAAAAGGGCTGCAATACTGGTCATATGACCGTATTGCAGCCCTTTTTCCGTGTGCAGAGGTTAGGGACTCCTTATAACTCGTAATCGTCCCCTTCTTCCGTCAGCAGCTGCTCAGCCGCCGGCGGACGCTCATCGGTCAGCGGCAAAATAACAGTAACCTGTGTGCCTTTGCCAAGCTCGCTGTCCAGCTCCAGCTTGCCGTGATGCAGTTCAACAATCTGCTGGGAGATAGCAAGCCCCAGGCCGGTTCCGCCATTCAGCGCATCAACCTGGAAGAAGCGGTCTCTTACCCTGGACAGATGCGCTTCACTGATCCCGATCCCGCTGTCCCTTACGATTACCGCCATTTCGGTCCCTGACAGACGATGAGCAGACAGGACTATGCTGGAATCCTCGGGGGAGAATTTGACGGCATTGTCTACAAGGTTAAGAAAAACCTGCTTAAGCCGGTTCGGATCACCCTTAATGTAAATGGTATCCTCACATTCCAGCACCAAATGTATCCGCTTCTTCTCTGCCTTGGCCCAGATGTTAAGAAGGGTCTCCTGCAGCACTACCTTGATATCAGTAAGCACTATGGAGAGCTTCATTTCATTCTGCTGCAGCTTGGAGAAGTCCAGTATCTCCTCCACCAGGCCGATCAGACGGTCACTTTCCCTGGAGATAATTCCCACGCCGAGCTTCGTTTCCTCCGGATCATAACCGCCCGAAATCAGCGTCTCGCTCCAGCCCTTGATGCTGGTCAGCGGAGTCCTGAGCTCATGGGAGATTGAGGAGATAAAATCATCCTTGATCTGATTGCTGCGGATAATCTCATCGGCCATATAATTCAGCGTAGTTGCCAAATCGCCAATTTCATATTTGTAATTCCCTTTGATGCGGGCGGTGAACCTTCCCTTGGCCATTTGCGCCGAGACCGCCGTTATATTATTCAGCGGCTTCACAATGGAATTCGCCAGCCCGAAGCTGAACAGGACAACGATCACCATGACAGCCGCACCGATTCCGATCGACGCCAGGGTAAGGTTAAGCAGATCTTTGTCAATCCGCTCCATCGAGGTGAGATAACGGATCACATATTTATCACGGCTGTTCACCTGAATCAGCTTGGAGACCGCCATGACGCTCTCATTCGTTCCCGCCTGCCTGCCAACCCATTTGCCTATGCTTCCGCCTACAGCCTCAGGAACATCGCTGGTCGTAATGGTCCGGTCAGGCTGAAAGCCGGTGGAGCTGGTCAGGATATCCCCGCTGGTGGACAGCACTTCTAGCTCCGTATAATCCATGCTGAAGAAATCGAGCACCTTCTGCAGCTGGTTGGGCGAACGCTCACCCGAAATTTCGTATTTCAGGAACTCCTCCGCCGTGCTGATATGGGTCGTAATCTTGCTGTACACACTGTCATAATAATACGTCCGTATCGCCAGCAGGAAGATAACCTCTACGAGGAGAAGCGCCACAAAGACTACTAAAATATAGTGCAGTACAATCTGCCTGCGCATCCCCTTCTTGATCATTGTCCCTGGCCTTTCCATTTATAGCCGTGCCCCCATACAGTCTGCAGATATTCGGGCTCGGACGGATTGTTTTCGATTTTTTGGCGCAGCCGGCGGATGTTTACATCGACGATCTTGGGATCGCCCATATACTCCTTGCCCCAGACATGATCCAGCAGGGAGTCACGGCTGAGCGGCGTATTTTCCTTCTCCAGGAAAAATTGCACCAGCGAAAATTCTGTCGGCGTCAGCTCGATCGCCTCCCCGCTGCGCTTGAACTGCTTGGAGATCAGATCCAGCGTAAACGGGCCGGAGTGAAAGGAGACCTTGGCCGACTGCTCACGGTGCACGTTAACCCTGCGAAGCAGAGATTGAATGCGCGCAATCAGTTCGGTCGGGCTGAACGGCTTGCTGACATGGTCATCGGCACCTACGGAAAGTGCATATACCTTATCCTGCTCCTGCACCTTGGCCGTCAGGAAAATAATCCCGAGCCGCTCATTGGTCTCACGGATGCGCCGGCATACCTCAAAACCGTCAATGCCCGGCACCATAACATCCAGCAGTGCAATATCAATATCCGGAACGGTGGTCAGCTTGTGCAGCGCTTCATTGCCGTCAGCCGCCTCCAGCACTTCGAATCCGTTACGTTTCAGATTGATCACAATAAAACTGCGGATGGATTCTTCATCCTCCAGTATCAGTACTTTACTCATCGATTCCCTTCCTTTCAATTGGAGCGGTTATTTTATCATTGTCGTCCCCGCCCGTGCTCTGTACAAGCTCACCCCGGTAGCCGATAATTTTGTCCATATCCCTTCCAAGCACCTTCCAGCCGTTGCTCTTGACACGGTCCCATTCCATCTGGGTGAAGAAGGTTACCTCAACAACCGTCTCCCCCGTATCCGACATGATGAACTTCAGGGATTTATCCTGTACGGATTTGGTGTCTACCGTTATCTTCCCGTGCCATTCCGGCAGAAAGTCAATGATAAAGCGGTCCGCCGGATCACGGTACTTCTGCGAGGTAAAGCTCAGACCGTCCTTGCCGTCCCATTTGTAATAAGAGGTGAAGTACGGAATGGCTTCAGGGTCAAAATACTCCCAGCCTGCCGGCGGCTCCAGCATGCCAATCTCGATAATACCGTCACCGTCGATGTCCTCGCTGACAATTTTTCTGTCTTTAAAGGTATTGGCATCCCCGGGAATGACCACCCGCAGCTTGTTGTTCTCCATTACAACCACAGTGGTATAGGCCGAGCGGGAATCCACAGCCGAATCCAGAACTATACCTTCTTTATGCTCGGCCACTTTTCCTGAGACAATATTGTAATAATTATTAAAATACGGGTCCAGGTCGTCCAGCTGATCGAGTACCTTAAAGCCGTCATTATATTGGTACGTGGTAATTTTGTTAAGCTCATTGCGTTTGAAATAGACCAGGGTAAGATCTGCAGTCCCATCCTCATTCAGATCATCGATCATATATTTTGTATAAGGCTGGGCCAGCAGCTCTTCAAGCTCGCCGCCGGAATAGGAATAGACGACTACTCCCTTCTCCTCCCCGCGCGAATATCCGGTAATAATATTAAGCTTGCCGTCACCCGTTACATCCTCCAGGTCAACGGATTCCAGCTGCGTGCCGTCACCGTCGAAGACAAGCTTCTTCACCCAGCCGTCCTCCGTCTTCTCCAGAATCATGCCGTGGATCAGGACGGATTCATTCTCGGTCAAGTAAAAGACCAGCGTCTCCATCGTGCCGTCTTTATCTATATCCTCTGTGAATATGGAGCTGTCCTCATCCCCGGAAGGGCGGATCAGCGAGGCGCTGGCCGGCATTTGTGACTTGATGGCCGTCATCAGTGAAGCCTTGTCGGCTGTCAGCTCCGGAGACTTCATCTTCGAAACAGGATCGCTGATGAAGGTACAGCCCGACAATACGGACAATGACAGGACAGCCGCCGCCAGACGTCTGGGAACACTAAGATTCAACTTCATCACTCTTTCCTTGTTTCATGCTCTAATCTGCTACAGGTTCTGGCGTTCCTGGGAAGTCAGGCGGCGTCCTCTGACATCATGCTTGATTCTGCCGTTCTCCAGTACCCACAGCCTTGTTGCATAACGTTCCGCCAGTTCCAGCGGTAGTACGGTAATTACTGTTAACCCTGTTTCTTTACAGAGTCTGCGCAGCGTCTCCAGGACGCCTTCGGCTGTCCGCGGGTCCAGACCGGTTACCGGCTCATCGGCTAGAATAACCTTGGCGCCGTGCACAAGCGCGCGGGCAATGGCTACGCGCTGGCGCTCGCCCCCGCTGAGCTGGCTTGTCTTCAGCTTGGCCTTGTCCAGCAGGCCGAGCGTATCAAGCTCGTCCATTGCCCCCATATAATCATCCTGCCGCACCATCCCCGTCACCATCCGCCACAGCGGTGTCTGCGAGGATTGGCCGATCAGTACATTCTTCAGTGCGGTCCGGTTCGGATTCAGCTCGGCGTTCTGCTCCAGGTACGTCCATTCACGGCGGATCTTGCGTCTGCCGGCGAGCGGGCTTTTCATAATGTCGATCCCGTCTACCCGGAAATTGCCTCTATCCCATTTCTCGCGCAGCGCCAGGCAGCGCAGCAGCGTGGACTTTCCGCTTCCGCTGGCTCCCACCAGCACTACTAGCTCCCCGGGCTCTAATTGAAAACCTATATCCTGCAATACCGGCAATTTGTCTTCTCCGACTGCTTTGGCCAGATGTTCTACTGTAATCATAGTTCAGCCTCTCCCTGTTTACGTCTCTACTCTATAGTGTACTCTGAAAGCGGGATCCATTTCCATGCGCACATCCGTTCTTATTTTACCTCAATTCATCTGCTGTGGCGAGAATAATAACCCGGTCAGCCCGAACAAAATATAGAAACCGCCAAGCAGCACGAATACACCGCTGCCCCAGCCGAATTCAAGCAGCAGGCCTCCGATGCCCGGCCCGATAATGCTGCCTATACTGAAATGAAAAGAAGAAACGACATTGGCTGCAGGCAGCAGATTACGCGGCAGGATGTCTGCGGCATAGCTGAGCCCCAGCGAGAAGAAGGAGCCGACCAGGCCGCCGGCTGCCAGCAGCAGCAGCAGCGTAAATACAAAATGCCCGCCCGCAAGCGGGAGCAGCGTAAAGGCCAGACCGCCGGCAGTGCCGGCAAAAATCAGGATTTTTTTCCGTCCGTACTCGTCGCTCCACAAGCCCAGGGGCAGCTGGAGCAGCAGGCCTCCGATGCCCGCGAACGGCAGCAGGGTGGCGATCTGGTCTGTCGTGAACCCGGAACGCAGCCCGTAGACCGGGAAGTTGCTGTTCAGGCTCGCTTCCATATAACCATACAGCAGCGCCGGAATCAACGCGTACCAGGCCAGACTGTAGCTGCGGCCGAACCGGCGGGCCTGCCCCTCACTGTGCTCTACTTTGTCAGGCCGGGAGTTCGGCAGCTTGAACAGCACCAAGAGGAGCGCGAGCATAAATAACCCGGCCAGGATCAGAAAAGGAGCGGCCTCGCCGAAGCGCAGCAGGCTGATGCCGGCCGGGCCCAGGCTGAAGCCCAGTCCGTAGGACATTCCGTAGAGTGAGAGATTGCGCCCCCTGTGCTCTGCAGGTGCCATCAGCAGCACCCAGAGCTGGGCGGCATAATTAATCGCCGAGTCGCCAATGCCGACCAGCAGGCGCAGGATGAACCAGACCTTGATTCCCGGCAGCAGCGGGAACAGCAGCAGCGTTACCAGGACAAGGCTGATGCCGGCGGCTATCAGTCTCTTAAAGCCTATAGCTCCGAGCACACGTTCAGCAACAAGAGTCATTGCGAACGAGCCGACATAAAGTGCTGCGGCATTCAGTCCGTTGAGCGAGGAGGAAACCCCTTTTTGTTCAAGCAGAATCGAGAGCACCGGCAGCAGAAGCCCCTGGCTCAGGCCTGCGGCAATAATGACGGTAATGAGAATAAAATAATTCAGTTTACTGTTGGAACGTTTAAGCAAAAGCTGGTCTGACACAGGTGAATCCTCCTTGAACGTTTATCAGGCAAATGCGGACAAAAGCTGCCCTGCAGGCAAACATGGAACATTATAGTGGACAACCTTCTTCAAAACAAGAGATAATATATAGAAGTGACCGATTTCCTGGGGGTGCAAGCTTCATGACTTATGAACTCAAAATTGATGTCTCGCCTGTCTATGAACTGATCGACAGTTTCATGTTATATGTAACAAGGAAATGGATTTCCAACCTGGACATCGGTCCTGACTGGATCCGCGATATAGACGGCCGCATTCCTCCGCAGCAGGTATCCGCGCTCAGGCAGGCAGCCGAATGGCCTTTTACCGATTATGATGTCCTGTACGTCTGGGCTTACCGCCGCCGGCCTGCATCGAAGGTGCTGCAGTTCCTGGATGAACTGGAAATGCAGTCACTGGAAGCGTGCTTTGAGCAGACTGCTCCGCTATTCCCAAATTTTACAATTCATGAATGCGAACGGATCAAGCGGGATTATCCACCGCTCCTGCGGCTGTGGTATGAGCAGTATTTCCGCCATGTCGAGCAGAAGCTGCTGCCTCTCCTGATCGAGGACGCGTCGGAGAAAAAGCTGCTCGAGAGCAAAATGGGTTCAGCAGCGCTGATTGAGTATGCTTCAGGAGGTGTAGTCATCGAGGATATTCCTGATCTGCAGACGGTTGTGCTGCTGCCGACCATTCATAACCGGCCGATCAATATGTATTGCTTCTATAATACACTCATGATAATCCAGTATCCTGTAGATGTCCCGTCCGACAATGAGGATGAGCCCCCTACCGTTCTGCTGCGCCTGACCAAAGCACTGTCTGATCCCACCCGGCTCCGGCTGCTGCGCTACGCGGCTCATGAACCCAAAACGCTGTGGGAGCTTCAGTCTGTGCTGGGCCAGACGAGTGACATCATGATGCATCATCTGCTGATGCTACGAGTAGCCGGCCTGCTGCGGGTTCATTTGGGCAGTGAAGGCGAAGGCAATGAACGCTACAGTGTCCGTCCGGACGGCGCATCGGATCTGCAGATGTTCCTTGAGTCCTATATTCGTTTATAATAACAATTCAAAAAAAGAGATTGCTGACAAACTTACAGGCTTAGGAGTGAGCGTTATGAAGTATTTGCCGCAACAAGTAATTTTTGATCTGGACGACACCCTGGTACACTGCAACAAATATTTTGACCTTATTCTGGGGCAGTATTTCGAGCTGATGTCCGAATGGTTCGGGGAATATGGCCCGACAACCGGAGAATTCCGCAGCAAACAAGTGGAAATCGATGTGGAAACCGTCAGCACCAGCGGACTGGCCAGCGACAACTTCCCCAAATCGCTGATCGCCACCTACCGCTTTTTCTGTGCCAAATATAACCGGACTGCCGATCCTTATCATGAGCAGCAATTAATGAAGCTCGGGCTGAGCGTCTACGACCAGGAGGTCGAGGCGTATCCCGGCATGGTGGAAACCCTCGATGCGCTAAAGCATGACGGGCATAACCTCTACCTGTACACTGGCGGAGATGACACCATCCAGCAGCGCAAAATTGATCAGATGAAGCTCGGTGTCTATTTTGACGACCGGATCTTTATCCGCCAGCATAAAAATATTGAATCACTGGAAAATATTCTGATGTCCCATCCGTTTGAACGCAAGCGCACCTGGATGATCGGCAATTCCCTGCGCACCGATGTGCTTCCGGCCTTGACCGCCGGCATTAACAGCATCTATCTGAAGCAGCAGAATGAGTGGCTGTATAACCTCATTGAGCTTCAGCGGGAGATGCAGCATTCGGTCATGACAATCTCCTCCATCAGCGAGGTACCGCCGGTTATCCGGACGGCTTCCAAGCTGAAAAGCCACGGCTGATCATACAGGCAGGCCCCCTGTTACAAATGCCATAGGCATCCGGCAGCTGCAGTGTTTATACTGTTTGAGTAGATTTTTCATCTCATTCAGGAGGTTCGGAATGAACAAGCAAGCAAATCTTAACCGCACACCGAATAAGCAGTCTGCCCGGAAGACCGCCGGCTCCCGGCTGCTGCCCATGCTGCTTGGTATCATCGCGGTCATTCTGGCAATTGTACTTATCTATGTCCTTACATACGGCAAATCCAAAGAGGAGAATGTGCTCGAGGGTCTGCCTAACTATACGGATGTCAAAGGTACAATTGTCGTTGACGGCCTGAAGGTTGAGAAGCAGCCGCATCTGGGCAGTCCGGACGCCAAGGTCAAGGTCATTGAGTTCGCCGATTTCAAATGCCCGGCCTGCAAGAAATGGACCGAAGCCAATCTGGATATCTTCATTAAAGACTACGTGGACACCGGAAAAGCGGAACTCTATTTCATGAACTTCGCTTTCATTGACCGCGACTCTTACCTGGCTGCCAGCGCCGGAGAAGCAATCTATAAGCAGAGCAACGAGAAGTTCTGGGAATATGTTCATGAGCTCTACGCCAATCAGGGTGATGAGAGTACCATTTGGGCCACCCAGAAGTTCATCCTTCAGTTTGTCAAAGACAACATCGAAGGCATAGACTATGCCCGGTTCGAGCAGGATGTGAAGAATCATACCTACATGTATGATGTTAAGGAAGATTTCAAGATTGCCGGAGCTTATGGTGTTAACGGCACTCCCAAATTTATGGTGAACGGTGTTCTGTTGCCGGATTCCTCATATGAGGGGCTTACGGCCGCCATTGAGGGCAGTCTGGCTGATTCAGCGAAATAAGCATATATGTATCCAAAAGAGGAGGATGCAGCCTGCCGGGAGATCCCGCGGTCAGGCTGCATCCTCTTTTTATTCGTGGTGCCTGCATAAACAGTGCGGCATTATTCTACACTAAGCTGTCCCGTATCCATATTCGCTAACACCAGCTTGCCTTCCAGCGGCGAGCCGTCCTCGGCAGCCAGCTTCAGCTTGCCGGTCTTCCCCTTCTCAATCAGCGCCTTAACCTGGGTGTCCGTCAGCGTACGGCCGTGGGTTTCCTTCCAGATGACAAACTTGCAGCCCTCTTTGTAATGGGAGCAGCCGTAGCCCTTGCGGCCCATGAAGATGGTGCCGCCGCAGCCCGGACGGGGGCAGCTGCCGATAATCTTCGGCCCGCCGTCCCCCTGCTCTGCGGGCTTCGCCGCTCTTGCTCCGGCCGGCTTGGCGCCAGCCCCGCCGTCGCCGGCACTGCTGCGTTTGCGTGTACCGCCGGCCGGCTTGTCCGCGCCATCCTTGGAAGCAGAACCGCTGCCCCGGCCTCTGGAGCCGGACCGTACTGAAGGCGTCTCGCCTTCAAAGGAGGTTTTGGCCGCACGGGACTGGACCTTCACCTTGTCGACGATCATGGAAGCGAAGCGCTTCACGTTCTCCATGAACTGCCCGTCTGCCGCCGTGCCTCTGGCGATTTCATTAAGCCGCCGTTCCCATTGCCCGGTCATCTCCGGTGAGGTCAGCAGCTCGATGCCCGCTCCGCGGATCAGTTCGATCGCCGTCCGCCCCTTCTGGGTGATAGCAATCTTTTTACCCTGCATTTCGACGTAGCCGACATTTTTCAGCCGCTCTATGGTAGCCGCCCGGGTTGCCGGAGTTCCGAGTCCGGAATCCTTCATCGCATCGCGCAGCTCCTCATCCTCAATCTGCTTGCCCGCGCTTTCCATCGCTTTGAGCAGGGTGCCTTCGGTGTAGTGCTTGGGCGGCTGCGTATCCTTCTCTTTGACGACCGCATCGCTGCACAGCACTTCATCCGCAGGGGAGATAGAGAACGGCTCGTTCACTTCGATCTCCTCTTCCTCCTCCTCATCCTTGCCTTTTCCTTTGGACGGCTTCGCCTTATCCTTCTTCTGGTCGGCATAGATCACCTTCCAGCCCAGACTCAGCAGCTCCTTGACCGTAGTCTTGAAGCTCTCGCCTTCCACCTCAGTAATGACAGTGTGTACCTTATACTCGGCGGCCGGATAGAACTGCGACAAGAAACGGCGCACAATCAGATCATATAATTTCGCCTCATCCGCACTCAGCCCCGAAGCCTTGCGGTTGGTCGGCAGAATCGCATGGTGGTCTTCCACCTTGGACGGATTGCAGACAAATTTATTGCCTTTATGGACCAGGCTGCGGTTGGCGCCTTTAACCAGCTCATCGTAAGAGGTACCCTGCAGCGCATTCAGCGTCTTGTGCATCTCCGGAATGTTCTGCTCGGTAACATAGTTGGAATTCGTCCGGGGGTACGAAATGACCTTGTGCTTTTCGTAGAGCGCCTGGGCGATATCCAGCGTTTTTTTGGCGGAAAATGCGTATTTCCCGTTCGCTTCACGCTGCAGCAGCGTCAGATCATACAGCTTGTTGGGATACTCTTTCGTATCCTTAACCTCATAGGAAGCAATCCTTCCGGGTTTGCCTTTGACCTTGGCTGCGAGCGCATTAGCCTTCTCCTTGTCGGTCAGGCGGTCCCCCTGCCACATGCCTTTATAGACAACCTCATTCTGTGTAAAATGGCCCTCGACCTCAAAAAATTTCAGCGACGAAAACGCCTCAATCGTCTTTTGCCGGTCGTAGATCAGCGCCAGCACGGGCGTCTGCACGCGGCCGACGGACAGCAGCACATTATGCTTCGTAGTAAAAGCGCGTGAGCCGTTCATCCCGATCAGCCAATCAGCCTCACTGCGCGCTCTGGCCGCTTTGGTCAGATTTTCATACTCCGAGCCGTCCTTCAGCTCCTGAAAGCCTTTGCGGATTGTCTCCGGTGTCAGGTCCGATATCCACAGCCGTTTTACCGGCTGGCTGAGCTTCAAATGCCGCTGAATCAGCGAGAAAATATGCTGCCCCTCCCGCCCGGCGTCACAGGAGTTGACCAGCAAGTTGCTGCGTTTGGCCAGCTCGCCGATCACCTTCAGCTGATCAATTGTGCGCGCATTCGGCACCAGCTTGAACTGGTCGGGTATAATCGGCAGATCGTTAATGTTCCACTTTTTGTATTTGCCATCATAAGCTTCCGGCTCGGCAAGCCCAATCAGATGTCCGATCGCCCAGGTGATGATGTACTGCTCCCCTTCTAAATAGGAACGGTAGTTTTTGGCTTTCGGTTCTATTGCGGCGGCGATATTCCGCCCCATGTCCGGTTTCTCCGCAATAATGAGTGTTTTCAAAAATATCGCTCCTTACCTATCGTTGTTCCAAAACACGTCCAGTTTTTTATTATACCATTTTGCAAAAATAATTACCTGCTATTAATAGAAGTGACTCAGCAAAAAAGTACGATCTTCTCTTTTTAACCCATATGCAGTGCTAAAAAAATGGAGTTGCCGCCAGCTTACACCGGAAGCACTCCAAATTTTTTGATGAAAATATATTAAGATTTGCTCCGCATTTCTTCCGCCTCATCAAATTCTTCACGCAGCAGTCCAAGCATAAGATCATCATAATACTGGCCGTTCATAAAAATGCTTCTGCGCCGCAGGCCTTCTTCCTTGAAGCCCAGCTTCAGGTGAAGCGCTCTGGATGCAGCGTTGACGGAGACACAGCCGCTGTTGCATTTCTGCAGCCTCAGCTCATGAAACGCATACCTCAGTACAATCCGCGCCGCGTCCAGCCCGTAGCCGTTCTGCCGATACTGCCTGTTCATACAGAAGGACATACCGAATGTACCGTTCTTATAATCCGGCGCACTCAGATTTACAAAGCCCACCAAGACATTATCAAAAGTCTCAACAGCAAACATCCAGCGTATTTCGCTCTTGAAGTTATCATATTCCTCAGACATCGCCAGTTCATTCGCCTCATTCTTGGGCAGCTCAACACTCCATTCCATCAGCCGGACAGCTTCACTGTCCTCCTGCTCTTCGCGCCACACTTCCCAGTCACTTCTCCTTGTTGCTCTGAGTCTGACCAGCGTGCCCTGCCAGAAGTAATTCCCCGGTATATTCATACAACCAGCCCCCTTTAACTAAATTCTAACATTAGGGTCATTGGGCTGGAATGTAGACAATTCTTATAAGTAACTTCTACCTGGAGAATGATGTGAATGTTGCCGCGACTCCTTTATCTCGCTCTCCTTGCAATCCGGGAAACAGCCTCCCTGCTGGAGATAACCTCCTTCGTACCGCTCTTCCGGTCCCAGTATTCAACCTTGCCTTCGCCGGCCGACTTGCCGACTACCAGCACGACCGGAATGCCGATCAGTCCGGCGTCCTTAAATTTGACCCCCGCCCGCTCATCCCGATCATCCAAAAGTGTCCCGATACCTGCCCAATTTAGCTCACTGTATAACGATTCAGCCAGCAGCGCCTGCTCCTGATCCTTAGCAGACATTTGAAGGATATGCACCTGGAAAGGCGCAAGCTCCTTTGGCCAGAGCAAGCCTTCATCATCATGGCTTTGTTCGGCAACTGCTGCCAACAGCCGGGAGATTCCAATGCCGTAACAGCCCATAATCATCGGTTGGTTTCTGCCTGAGGCATCCAGAAAGACTGCTCCGAGCTTCTCGCTGTACCTTGTACCCAGCTTAAAGATGTGGCCAATCTCGATTCCTTTATGAAAATGGTATACACCCTTTCCGCATTTCGGGCAAGTCTCCCCTTCGGCAGCGTTTCTGATATCAGCCACATGCTTAAGCAAAAAGTCACGTCCAGGCACCACATTCCGCAGATGGTAATCTCTTTCTCCTGCGCCTGCAATCCCGCTTTCCATCGCTGCCACGGCTTTGTCAATGATCATCGGCAGCTGCAGGCCGACCGGCCCGACATATCCGCTCTCTACTCCGGCAGCTGCCCTGACGGCTTCATTATCTGCGAGAGACACTGCGGTAACGCCCGCAACAGCCGCAAGCTTGAGCTCATTCACCTCATGATCCCCGCGGACCAGCACGGCAAATAGGGTGCCGTCCCCGCTGTAGATCAGTGTTTTGATAATGCTGTGCGGTGCAAGCTGAAGCTGCTCCCGCAGCTGGTCGATCGTCCGTAGCCCTGGTGTGTGAAATTTCTCTGCGGCCGGCTCGCTGGTCTGATCCCTACCGGTATCGTTTAACGTCCTGCCCGCCTCGGCTTCCTCCAGATTAGCAGCATAATCGCAGCTCGAGCATACAGCGAGTGTGTCCTCACCAACCTCCGCGAGCGCCATAAATTCGTGATTTCCGCCCTCACCGCCCATTGCACCGGCATTAGCCTGAACCGCTTTGAAGTTCAGCCCGCAACGGGTAAAGATGCGTTCATAGGCCTTTAACATTCGATTGTATGCAGCATCCAGCCCTTCCCAGTCCGTGTCAAAAGAATAAGCATCCTTCATCAGGAACTCCCTGCCCCGCAGCAGACCTGATCGCGGGCGGCGTTCATCGCGGAATTTGGTCTGAACCTGATAGAGCGTAACCGGCAGCTTGCGGTAGGAGCTGATCTCTCCCCGGACCAGGGCTGTTATTGCTTCTTCGTGGGTCGGGCCGAGTACAAACTGACGCTCATGACGGTCCATAAGGGTCATCAGATCCTTGCCGTATGGCTCGAATCGTCCCGACTCCTTCCACAGCTCAGCCGGCAGCAAAGATGGCAGCAGCACCTCCTGAGCAGCGGCGGCATCCATTTCCTCGCGGACGATATTCTCAATATTGCGCAGCACCCTGCGGCCCAGCGGCAGGTAGCTGTATATTCCTGCTGCGAGCATCCGGATATAGCCGGCACGCAGCAGCAGCTGGTGGCTTGCCGTCTCCACATCCGCAGGTGCATCGCGTAGTGTTGTCAGTAAAAGCTGGCTTTGGCGCATTTAAATCATCTCCTCTGGTTAGTTGAAACGCAAAAAAGACGCATCCGTCAGGGACGAATGCGTCGTGATACCACCCTATTTCAACCGCCTGGCTATGCCCGGCAGTCCTCTATCCGGATAACGGCCGGGGCCGGCAGCAAATAAAGGCTTCCCTCTATTGCTGCAGCTTTCAAGGCAGGATGCGCTCCCTTCGCGGCTCGGAGGACCTTTCAGCCGGTGAATCCTCTCTCTGTTCTGGCGATATTTGGGACGCAGATCCTTGGTCAACGCTGCTGCGTTATTGAATTGTTATTTAATGTATCCGAAATTACATAATGCGTCAAGCCTGTCATGAATTTGCCATGTTTGTACCGATTCCAGCTACCTTTATGTATACGTTTACACTATTGCTGCCCATTTATAAATTAAATGTTTCAGATAAACATAAGCTGGAGGATTAGAGGACTCCTTAAAAAGATTCTGCACTTAACACACGGCATCTCGTGTTATCTATAACACGAGCCGCCCCTCCAGCAAATGCTGGAAGGACGGCTCTTTGTGCTCCACGGGCTATCAATTAGACGAGAACGGTCGATCCCATCAGATATTTGTCAACTTCACGTGCTGCTGCGCGGCCTTCGTTAATTGCCCAGACCACCAGACTCTGTCCGCGGCGCATGTCACCTGCAGCAAAAACTTTATCCACATTGGTGTTGAACTTGCCGTAACGGGCCTTCACATTGCTGCGGCGGTCCGTTTCCAGGTTCAGCTCCTGAATGATATCCTGCTCCGGTCCGTCGAAGCCGATTGCGATCAGCGCCAGCTGAGCCGGATAGACAGCTTCTGTACCCGGTACAGGCTGATAGATCTTGCGGCCTGACTCATCCACCATACGGCGGATTTGCACGGTGTGCACCTCTTTCAGGCTGCCCTCATCATCACCAACAAACTTGGTGGTCATGATCGAGAATTCACGCGGGTCGTCGCCGAAGATGGCTTTGGCTTCCTGCTGAGCATAGTCGAGTGTATACACGTTCGGGAACTGCGGCCACGGATTGGCAATCGGATCACGCTCAAGCGGTGCTTTATCATGCGTGCCGAATTGGGTAATGCTCTTGCAGCCATGACGCAGAGAGGTTGCTACACAGTCGGAACCGGTATCTCCCCCGCCCAGTACGACCACATCTTTACCAGCGGCCGATACGAAATTGCCGTCTTCCAGATTGGAGTTGAGGTAGCTCTTGATCGTGCCGGTCAGGTAATCCATCGCGTACATGACACCGTTCAGCTCACTGCCTTCGACATTGAACTGGCGTGCTTTGGTTGCTCCCCCGCACAGTACGACCGCATCATAGTCATCGACGAGCTGCTGGGTCGGAATATCCTTGCCGATCTCGGTGTTCACAACAAAGCTGATACCTTCAGCGGCCAGCAGATCCACCCGGCGCTGAACGACGCGCTTATCCAGCTTCATTGTAGGGATGCCATATGTCAACAAACCGCCGACGCGGTCACTGCGTTCAAATACAGTTACAGTGTGTCCTGCTTTGTTCAGCTGGGCTGCTGCAGCAAGTCCTGCTGGTCCGGAGCCGACGATGGCTACTCTCTTGCCGGTACGCTTCTCGGGCGGATTAGGGACAACCCAGCCTTCCTCAAAGCCTTTATCCACGATGGCAAGCTCGATGGTCTTGATCGTAACCGGCTGGCCGATCAGACCGACGGTACAGGAGCCTTCGCAAGGTGCAGGACAGATGCTGCCTGTAAATTCTGGGAAGTTATTCGTCTTGTGCAGACGCTCCAGCGCTTCCTTCCACAGGCCGCGGTAAACCAGATTATTCCATTCAGGAATCAGGTTGTGAACCGGGCACCCAGATGTGCCTCCGGTCATATCAATGCCGGTATGGCAGTAGGGGGTTCCGCAGTCCATGCAGCGCGCGCCCTGTGTGCGGAGCTCGTCCTCGGTAAGGTGATGATGGAATTCTTCCCAGTCTTTAACGCGCTGCTCAGGATCCCGGTCACCTGGGAGCTGGCGCTTATACTCCATAAATCCAGTAGGTGTAGACATATTTACGTTTCCCCCATCCGTTCTCTTCGTGTTGATGTATAGTACATTGTAGCATACTGCGGCAGATTCGTGTCGATTCAGCGCAATGAAGTACCTGCACATTCTATACTATTTTTAAGTTTAGCAATTGTAATTTTAACTATAGTAGCATTCTATACTTTCGCACTGTAATGGATTAATCTGCTGATTATTTGTACTATTTCACATGTTGTGTCAGAGAAAACGCTTTTTCCTTAAACCGTACGTTCATAAACGTAAAAACGGTAATCATACGGGTTCTGCTCATTGCGGATCCCCTGAACGCTGGAGACCTCTTTCCATTCTTCCCAGCGGACATCCGGAAACTTCGTCTCACCTTCAAAATCCTCATGAATCCGGGTCACAAGCAGCTTGTCGGCGTACGGCAGCATCATCCCGTAGATTTCAGCTCCGCCGATAATCATAAGCTCATCGTCCTTACGTCCTTCAGCCAGCGCTTCCTCCAGCGTATGGATGACCTGTGCTCCCTCCGCCTGAAATCCGGTATCTCTCGTAATAACGATGCTCGTTCTGCCCTTAAGCGGCTTTCCGCCGAGCGATTCCCAGGTTTTGCGGCCCATAAGCATTCTTTTACCCAGCGTCTGTTCCTTAAAATAGGCAAAATCCAGCGGCAGATGCCACGGCATATCGTTATCCTTACCGATTACACCGTTCTCCGCCATGGCCCAAATCATGCTGATACTCATATTTATGCCCTCCTTTTCCAAGAATCATCATGTCCCGGAAAGATTAAATGGCAACCGGTGCTTTGATCCCCGGGTGATAGACATACCCTTCAAACTCAAAATCATCAAAGGTATAATCAAAAATGCTATCCGGCTTTCTGAGGATATTCAGCTTCGGCAGCGGATGCGGCTCTCTGGACAGCTGGGTGGCCACCTGCTCCAGATGATTTGTATAAATGTGCACATCGCCTCCGGACCAGATGAACTCCCCCACCTCATAACCTGTCTGCTGGGCGACCATATGGGTGAGCAGGGCATAGCTTGCAATATTAAAAGGCAGGCCGAGGAACGTATCCACAGAACGCATGGTCAGCATACAGCTCAGCTTGCCGTCAGCTACATAAAACTGAAACACAAAGTGGCACGGTGGAAGCTTCATCTGTTCAATCTCCCCGACATTCCACGCGCTTACAATATGACGGCGGGAGTCCGGATTATTCCTGATGGAATCAATGACCGCAGCGATCTGGTCAATATGACGGCCGTCACTGCTCTCCCAGGCACGCCATTGCGAGCCGTACACCGGTCCCAGTTCACCATTCTCATCGGCCCATTCATCCCAGATCGAAACACCGTTTTCTTTAAGATAAGAGATATTGGTGTCTCCCTTTAAAAACCACAGGAGCTCATGAACAACGGATTTCAGATGAATGCGCTTGGTCGTAACCAGCGGAAAGCCTTCGGACAGATCAAAGCGGAGCTGACGCCCGAACACGGAAATGGTGCCTGTTCCGGTGCGGTCGCTTTTGGGCGTGCCGTGATCCAGTACATCCTGAAGTAAATCTAAGTAGTTGCGCAAAGTTTAAACTCCTCTCCCCTTTTTTTCTTATCCCAGTTTACCATGACCTGACCACCCTTGTAACTTAAATAAGCGCAGAAAATGCAATTTCCCGTCGTTCACCAGCCCTCCTCCGCACAGTGATTTCCTTTGCACGAAAATAGTGGGAGGACCGGCTATATTACGGTTTACTCCGTGATCCTGATTGCACCTGGTTCTCCTGCTATTCCCAGATTCTCAGCTCTACAGTATCTGCATCTGCTCTCAGCTTGGCCCGGCCTCCAACAGGAAGAGTAATCAGCGGCGAGGTATGGCCGAAGTTCACGTCAGCCACAACCGGAAGATGCAGCAGCTCCTTCTTGATACGGATGATTGTTTCCAGTAGCTCTCCAGCACCCTGGCATAAGCCTCTATCTGCTCAGGTGCGATAATGCCGAGACTGTTTGACGGCGAGATGATACGGATTCCGTCGCCTGCCTGCAGTTTAGGGGCCTTCATAATTAGAACCTCCTCTAATGCATCTTATATAAATAAAAATAAAAGAAAAGACCCCCTCAGCCATTACCATGACATTGGGAGCCTCTTCTATGATGATTCTGCCTTAGAGCAGACGGTAATGTATTATTTCACTACGTGAATTGGATGGCCTTCTACCAGCTCAGCCGCTTCCATGACGATTTCGCCAAGGGTTGGATGCGCGTGGATGGTCAGAGCGATATCTTCGAGCGTTGCGCCCATTTCAATCGCCAGACCCAGCTCGGCAATCAGATTGGAAGCTTCCAGACCAACGATTTGTGCGCCCAGTACGAGATTGTTCTCGCTGTTAGCTACAATCTTGATGAAGCCTTCCGGAGCATTCAGGGAAACTGCACGGCCGTTGCCCGCGAACGGGAACTTGCCTGCTTTTACCTTGTAGCCCTTGTCTTTTGCTTCCTTCTCGGTCAAGCCTACGCTGGAGCATTCAGGATCTGTGAACACAACGGCCGGAATGACTTTGTAGTCAACCACGGATTTGTGGCCGGAGATCGCTTCAGCAGCAATCTTGCCTTCGTAGGATGCTTTGTGTGCCAGTGCAAGACCAGGAACAATATCCCCGATAGCGTAGATGTTAGGGATGTTGGTACGGCCCTGGTGGTCAACTTTGATCAGGCCGCGTTCGTCAAGCTCAACGCCGATCAGATCAAGACCCAGCTCACCGTCAGTATTTGGACGGCGGCCTACAGTTACCAGCAGGTAATCTGCTGTGATTTCTTTGGTTTCGCCGCCGACAGAGTACTTAACGGTTACTTCCTTGTCGTTCTGAACAGCACTTTCCGCTTTGGCATTGGTTACGATCTCGATGCCTGTCTTCGCCATGTTCTTGGCAACCAGACGGGTCATATCTTTATCGAAGCCTGGCAGTACAGTATCCAGACCTTCAATGATCGTTACTTTTGTGCCGAATTTGGAGTACATCTGGCCAAGCTCAGCACCGATGTAGCCGCCGCCGATTACGATCATGCTCTTAGGAATTTCTGGCAGCTCCAGAGCTTCTGTAGAGGACAGGATGCGTCCGCCGAACGGGAATGGCTTCAGTTCAATCGGACGGGAGCCAGTCGCGATGATGCAGTTATTGAACTTGTAACGCGGGGATTCATGGTCATTGAACAAACGGGCTTCGTTTGTGCTGATGAACATCGCTTCGCCGCTGAATACTTCAATCTTGTTGCCCTTCATCAGGCTGGTTACACCAGTGGTCATTCTCTTAACTACACCGTTCTTGAATTCCTGGGTTTTGGCCCAGTCTACCTTTACGTTCTCGGCAGTAACACCGAAAACATCGCCGTGCTGTGCAGCTTCATAGCTGTGGGCTGCAGAGATCAGCGCTTTGGAAGGAATACAGCCGCGGTTCAGGCAGACACCGCCGAGTTCCGATTTATCTACAATAAGGACTTTCTGGCCGAGCTGGGCGGCACGAATTGCCGCCACATACCCGCCGGGACCTGCACCAATAACCAATGTGTCGATTTCGATTGAAGCGTCTCCGACTACCATTTATTACACCTCCATAACTAACATATCAGGATTTGCAAGCAGGGTCTTAATGTAATTCATGAAGTTCTGTGCAGTCGCACCGTCAATGATGCGGTGGTCAAAGCTCAGGGACAGGGCCATAACAGGAGCTGCTACGATTTCGCCGTTCTTCACTACTGGCTTCTCAGTGATGCGGCCTGTACCCAGAATCGCAACCTCAGGGAAGTTAATGATCGGAGTAAAGAACATACCGCCGGCAGAGCCGATGTTGGAGATAGAGATCGTGCTGCCCTTCATTTCGTTTGCGCTCAGCTTGCCGTCGCGTCCGCGTACAGCCAGATCTGTAATTGCACTTGCAATCATCCAGATGCTCTTGCGGTCAGCATCCTTGATTACAGGAACGATCAGACCGTTGTCTGTATCTGTAGCGATACCGATGTTGTAGTACTTTTTGTACACAATTTCGTTAGTGGTTTCGTCAATCATTGCGTTAAGCGCAGGGAACTGACGGGATGCTGCAACCAGAGCCTTAACGATGAATGGCAGGTAAGTAACCTTCACGCCCTTCTTCTCGGCAACAGGCTTCATACGGGTACGGAAAGCTACCAGCTCGGTAACATCCACTTCGTCCATGATGGTAACATGCGGCGCTGTGTAAGCCGATTTAACCATGGCATTGGAGATCGCTTTGCGGATACCCTTGAATGGTACGCGCTCTTCTTCCAGGCTGACATTGCCGGATGCTGCAGGTGCTGCCGCAGGCGCTTTAGCTTCTGCTTGTGGAGCAGCTGCTGCTGCTGGTGCAGACGCCGCTGCTGGTGCTGCTGCAGCCGGAGCTGCGGAGCCACCCTTCAGGAAGGCTGCGATATCGTCATGGGTAATCTTGCCGTTCTTGCCGCTGCCGTTCACCTTCGCAAGGTCAACACCTTGCTCACGTGCCGCTTTGCGGACGCTTGGAGTAGCCAGAATGTCACGGTTAGGTGCCGGAGCAGCCTGTGCAGCGGCTGGCGCTGCTGCCGCTTCCTGTGCTGCAGGAGCTTCAGCGTGGCCGCCTTCCTGCTGTGGAACTTCACCTTCTGCAGCGATAATCGCCACAACTTCGCCTACACGGCATACCTGTCCGTCTTTAACGCGAACTTCAGTTACAGTTCCGTTAACCGGGCAAGGTACTTCAACTACTGCCTTGTCGTTCTGTACTTCCATGATGATATCATCGTCGGTTACCTTGTCGCCGACTTTGATGTGCATCTTGATGATTTCACCTTCATGCAGACCTTCGCCCAGCTCAGGGAACCGGTATTCGAAGTTTACAGCGCCGCCGGCCGAAGGAGCACTGGTTGCCGGGGAAGAAGTAGTATCTGCTCCGCCTTTAGCTGCGTCTGCTTCCTGGGAAGCTGCTTCTGCCGGATGGCCGCCTTCCTGCTCAGGAACATCGCCTTCTGCATCAATGATAGCTACAACTTCACCAACGCGGCATACCTGGCCGTCTTTAGTGAATACTTCTAGCACTGTGCCGTTAACCGGACAAGGAACCTCTACTACCGCCTTGTCGTTCTGTACTTCCATTACGATATCGTCATCGGTTACTTTATCGCCGGCTTTGATGTGCATTTTGATAATTTCGCCTTCATGCAATCCTTCGCCCAGCTCAGGGAACCGGTACTCAAATTTTGCCACCTTGATAACCTCCTATAAGTTTTTTGCTTCATTTTGGATAGCGAAAGCATTCGCTCAAAGTTTAAGTATAATGCAGAAAGTGGTGCCGCCCTCTGTGCAAGGACGGCAGATAAAATCTTTATTAGAATTCCAGAACTTTCTTCACAGCCGCCACTACGCGTGCCGGTGTAGGAATCCAGCTATCTTCGATTTGTGCGAACGGATAGATGGTATCCGGACCTGCTACACGAAGTACAGGCGCTTCAAGGTGCAGAATCGCTTTTTCGTTGATTTGCGCAATAACTTCGGCTGCAACGCCGGAGCTCTTCTGTGCTTCCTGTACTACAATTGCACGGTTAGTCTTCTTCACGGAAGCTACAATGGTATCAATATCAATCGGGCTAACGGTCCGCAGATCGATAATTTCAGCCTTGATGCCTTCCTTCTCCAGCTGGTCAGCCGCTTTGGTTGCAGTATGTACCATCAGACCGTAAGCGACGATGGTTACATCAGAACCTTCGCGAACAACATTAGCCTTGCCCAGTTCAACAGTGTATTCACCTTCAGGCACTTCATCACGGAATGCATGATACAGGTTAAGATGCTCCATGAAGAATACAGGGTCATTGTCGCGGATTGATGCGATCATCAGACCTTTGGCATCATAAGGGTTGGAAGGAATAACCACCTTGATCCCCGGGCTTTGAGCGATCAGACCCTCAAGGGAATCCGTGTGTAGCTCAGCTGCCTTAACGCCGCCGCCGAATGGAGTACGGAATACGATTGGTGCATTATATTTACCGCCGGAACGGTAGCGCAGGCGTGCAGCCTGGATAACGATCTGGTCAAGAGCTTCATAGATGAAGCCGATAAACTGGATTTCAGCGATTGGCCGGAAACCTTGTATCCCGAGACCAAAAGCCAAACCGCCGATGGCAGATTCGGCAAGCGGTGTATCGAATACACGGTCTTCGCCAAATTCTTTCTGCAGTCCTTCAGTTACACGGAAAACGCCGCCCACATTACCAACGTCTTCCCCAAAGATCATAACATTAGGGTCGCGATTCAGTTCAACGCGCAGTGCGTCACGAATTGCTTCTTTCATATTCATTTGTGCCATTGCCTGATATCCCCCTTATTCAAAATCGGCTTTTTGCTCTTCCAGATGTTTCGGAGTTACCTCGAACATGCTGTCGATCAAGCCTGAAACGGTCATTTTTTCGGTTTGCTCTGCTTTTTTGATCTGCTCGTTTACAGTCGCTTTCGCTTCTTCTCTTACGCGAGCCGTATCTTCTTCAGTCCACAGGCCTTTCTTCTCCAAGTACTTGGCAAGACGGGCGATAGGATCCTTCTCGTTCCATTGGCCTTCTTCATCCTTGGAACGGTATTTACTGGCGTCATCGGAGAGGGAGTGCGGACGGAAACGGTAAGTTACAGCTTCAATCAGCGTAGCACCTTCGCCTCTGCGTGCACGTTCTGCAGCTTCCTGAACCGCAGCGATTACAGCAAAGACATCCATGCCGTCTACTTTGATTCCCGGAATACCAACTGCTACTGCTTTGTGGGCAATGGATTTGGAAGCCGTCTGCTTGGAGAACGGAGTCGTAATCGCATAACCGTTGTTCTGTACGAAGAAGATAACCGGCAGCTTGAAGCGTCCGGCAAAGTTCAGGCCTTCATAGAAGTCGCCTTCGGAAGAACCGCCGTCACCAGTATAGGTGATTGCAACATTCTGCTGTTTCTTCAGCTTGAAGCCCATTGCAATCCCGGTAGCATGCAGGATCTGCGCGCCGATGATGATCTGCGGCATCAGTACATTAACACCGTCCGGAATCTGTCCGCCGTGCTGGTGACCGCGGGAATACAGGAAAGCCTGATATAATGGAAGTCCGTGCCATACCAGCTGAGGAATATCGCGGTAGCCCGGGCATACGAAATCTTCTTTCTGCAGTGCGAACTCACTGCCGATCATGGTTGCTTCCTGTCCGGATACCGGAGCATAGAAGCCGAGGCGGCCCTGACGGCCAAGATTAACTGCACGGTCATCCCAAGTGCGGGTAAAGACCATACGGTACATAATTTCTTTCAGCTGATCATCGGTAAGTGCAGGCATCTTCTCTTTGTTGATAACCTCTCCATCCGGAGAAAGCACCGAAAGGGCCTCCACGTCCTCTGTATAAACTTCATAAGGAACTCTAGTCATCATTTTCACCTCAATAAAAAAATTTGAACATCAGTGGTATCTGTTATAGAATTATTATACACCTGTTTTATCTGATTCGTCAAAGAAATACGCATAAAATTTATGTTCTCATAAATTTTGTATGTATAACAGGTTTTAGAATATCCTATAACAGATTTGTTTTTTTCAAGCATGTAAATGATTTTTCACACATTTGCCGCTTGGGTAATTTTAACGCAACCGCATGTGTAATGCAAAATTCGACAAGAAAGGCGACGATTCAGTCATGAGCGAACCTGTTTTTCTGAAACGTACAATCGTTAAGCAAACCCTATGGAGTGAGCAGCTGCAGGAGGAACGCAAGCTCCGCATTTATCTTCCCCCGGGCTACAACGAAGTACTCAGCTATCCCGTAATTTATTGCCAGGACGGTGAAGAATTTTTCAATTTCGGGCGGATCGCCACCCTTGCCGGACAGCTCATTATTGAAGAAGACATCGAGCCGTTCATTATTGTAGGCGTCGAGGTGAACGTGGCCGTCCGGACACAGGAGTATGCCCCCTTCGGCAGCCGCTTCAAGCAATACCTTGCCTGCTTTGCCGAAGAAATTATTCCCTTCATTGAACATAATTATCCGGTCCGCCGCACTCCTGATCAGCGGATCATCGCCGGAGACTCGCTGGGCGGCAGCGTCTCACTGCATCTTGCCCTCGCCTATCCCGGCCTTTTCAGCCGTGTGTTAAGCCTGTCGGGAGCTTATTATCCCGAATCCCGTGAACTGATTGCCCGGGAGGATGACTTGTCCTGGCTGAATATCAATATGGTGGTAGGCCTGCAGGAGACCGATTATCAGACAGACACCGGCGTATACGATTTCGTCCAGATGAACCGTGATACAAAGGCGCTGCTTGAAGCCCGTGGAGCCACCGTCTCCTACCGCGAGAAGGACGGCAAGCATCTTTGGGGATTTTGGCAAAAAGAGCTCCCAGAATCATTACTCTATTTCTTAACCCCATGAAACAGCTTAAAATGACGAAACAGTGAACAATCAGTCAACTTATGTATAGCTGCAGGCCGTTTGATTGCGCTTCCATTCCGAGACGGGCACACGGTGCCCGTCCTCTTTTTTAAGGACGGTTACCGGCCGGCTAATTTTGAACAAAATGCCAATCCATTGCTTATGCCTGTAGGCTGCTATAGCTTCTCCCGAATAATCTTGTCCAGCAGCACATCACAGCCCGCATCAATAAGGTCATAGACTTGTTCGAAATTGCCGGTGAAATAAGGATCAGGCACCTCACGCAACTCCTCGTCCGGAAGCAGATCCATAAAGAACAGCAGCTCCGCCTTATCCCCTCCGGGAAGCTTGCGGACATTCTCAGCGTTAGAGTTATCCATGCAGATTATGTACTGAAAGCTGTCAAAATCGCTGCTGTCGACCAGGCGTGCAGTCATATCGGCATAGCTGATCCCCTTTTGATCGAGAATCCGCCGGGTTCCTTCATGCGGCACTTTTCCAATATGCCAGTCTCCTGTTCCCGCTGAATCCACCTTGATGGATTCCGTCAGGCGGCGCTTGGCAATTTTGCTGCGGAGAACCGCTTCCGCCATTGGCGAACGGCAAATATTGCCCAGGCATACGAATAATACGTTTACGATTTCTCTCACCTCCCGCAGCTCCTGATTCTGTTCTGAAGATTGAAGGATTTATTCTATAGTAGAAAAAATCCGCTATCTTCATTTTAGCGTTATCATCTGTAATTGTACAACTTTTAGATCCTGCATTATACTTTGTGAAGGATGACAAACTATAATACCAATAGAGGGAGGGAAATTAATTTGCCATCCAAACGCGTTGTTATCTTTGCCGGAGGTTTGCTATCCGAGGACTTTTTGCACCATATAGATGAAGAGGATTTTATTATCGGGGCTGACAGCGGTGCATTATTTCTTGTCAGCCACGGGATTACGCCGGATATCGCTGTCGGGGATTTTGATTCGGTAAGCCCTGAGGCGCTGGAGCAGATCAGAGCAGGCAGTAAAGAGACGATTACCTGCGATCCTGTTGACAAGGACCTGACTGACAGTGAACTGGCGCTTGATCTGGCGCTGAACACCCAGCCTGAATCGATCCTGATGATGGGCGTAACAGGCACAAGAATGGACCACACGCTGGCCAGCATTCAGATGATGACGAGGGCGCTGCAGCGCCAGGTAATCTGTTCTATAATGGATTCCAATAATTTTATCACGCTTACCGGATCTCAGGTACATGTTAATGAACAGGGCTTCACCTATGTCTCCCTGCTCCCGCTGACTCCTGAAGTAACCGGTATTACCCTGCAGGGCTTTCAGTACCCGCTGGACAATGCAACGCTCAAGCTTGGCCAGTCCCTTGCTGTCAGCAACCGGCTGCTGGAAGAGACAGGAACCGTTACCATCGAAAGTGGCCTGCTGCTTATAATCCAGAGCAAGGATTAATACATATCCGGAGACATCGCTGTAACCTTTGATTCAAAAGAATAAAACCGGGATTCCCTTGATGCATAAGGGATTTCCGGTTTTTTTGTTAGGCATTTTCTTATAATTATTAATTTTTTGTAACTTTTAATCTTTTTTTAATAAAACGCTTCCAACATAGGCCCGGCTTGAATCCGAGACATTTATGGAAAAATATAGGATTCCTATAAACTGCTATACTACGAAACAGAGAAAGAAACATACAAGAAAGATATAAACCTGGGAGGTTTTACAACATGAAAAAGCACCAATGGTTCAAACAAGCGGTTGTCGTGGGAATGTGCACTACAATCGGACTGAGTACTCTGATGGCTACAGGAGCCGGCACAGCCCCCGTTGCTGCCGCATCTGTGACAGCCTCTACCGGACAAAGCATCGTTAGCTTCGGTAAAAAATATTTGGGCACCCGCTATCAATTCGGCGCTTCCACGTCGACTACTAAATATTTTGACTGCTCCTCTTTTACTAAATATATCTTTGCAAAATACGGTGTAAACCTGCCGCGTACCTCTGTAGCCCAATCCAAGGTCGGAAAAGCGGTCTCCAAAGCGAATCTCCGTGTCGGCGACCTTGTGTTCTTCTCCAGCGGCAGCCGGGCTAACGGCAAGAATGTTACACACGTGGCGGTATACGCCGGCAACGGCAAAATCCTGCACACTTACGGATCCCCGGGCGTAACCGTTTCAGACCTGAATTCCGGCAACTGGAAAAGAACGTATCTGAAAGCACGCCGGGTACTGTAGGAAGCTATATATGCTCCGTGTATTGAAAATACAGTTATACACCTGAGGGGCTGCCGCCAGGCGCCCTCAGTACATAACCGGTGCCGCGCACCGTATGAATCAGCTTGTTCCGGTAACCTTTATCCACTTTGATCCGGATATGTCTGATGTACACATCGACCACATTGGTATCCGCATGAAAGTGGTATCCCCAGACATGCCGTAAAATCTCGTCCCGCGGACAGACTTCTCCCTGATTAACAGCGAGATAATACAGCAGGTCAAATTCTTTGGGGGTCAGGCTGAGCCTGATCCCGTCCCGGCTGACCAGCCTGCGGCTTGCATCCAGCATCAGGCCGTCGATTTTGATCAATGATTCAAAGCTGCGCCGGTGTCCGGTGAGCCAGAGCAGGTTCTTCACCCTGCATCGGAATTCTTCGTCATGGAGCGGGCTTGTCATATATTCATTTCCGCCTGCTTCGAATACGGCAACTGCCTCCTCGCTGCTCCCCTCGCCTGCTATTACCATTACCGGCATAAAGGTCCCCTGGGACCGGTACTCCGAGATGATCTCCCACCCCGGCCATGCCCCGGCATCACTAATTTCCGCAAGCAGCAGGACAGGCTGCATCCTGGTTAACAATAAGCGAAGATCCTCGGGATCTTCGCTTATTGCCGTCTGAAGCCCCAGCTCACTCAGCTGTGCTTCCCTCTGCCCGCCATCTCTTCCCCCAGCCCTGAACCAAACGATTGCTTCATTCATCGTTTTTACCCCGCATCCATCAGCCTTGCAGAGCGGTAATCCCGCCGCAGATAAAGCTTAGAGTCCCCACAAAGCAAAAAGACCATTCCGGAAGGAAGGGTCTTTCCTGCTCTATATGTGCCTGCAGTCTGCTGCAAAGAATGATTTCAGAAGATCAATTTCCTGAAATTTCGCAACCTCTGTTTCCCATCTCTCGCTTACAAAAGCTTGATGATCCGGATGATTATTATAGCTGTCGTAATCCTCCTGATTTGCAAACTCCATCGAAAAGCAGAAATCATATTCACACTTGGCACTTACCTGGCGCAACGCCTCAAACTGGCGCACAACCGGAATGCCGCTAAGAATCTCTTCGCCGTCTTTTAGGAAGGCCCGGGCCTCCTTGGAATCTGCCGGAACCTTCAGCGTAAAAAGCGCCATATGCCGGATCGTTCCTGTCTCCATCCTATCTTCTCCCTTCGTCAGCCAAAATACCGGTGATATACGCTGCGCGCTGCGGCAATATCACTGGTTCCATGAATCAAGGCCCGCCCGTCAGCAAAGATGACCAGACGGTACGGGTCCTCTGTAAACGAGACTAGATACGGATTGCTGTCCACCTTGCCGGTGCCCAGCTTGGCCAGCCTGGCAGCCGTCTCCTGCAGATTAAGCTGCCGGCGTTGCGCCGGCCGGATCTGCACGGTATCCCTGCCGCAGAGCACATCGCTGCGCTCCGTGTTGACTGCGGTCAGATAAGGATAGACCGCATGGCTGCCGCATGACGGACAATCTGCTTTTTTGGCCGCCTTCACTCCTATTTCCTGGTGTTCATTACGCCACACGTCAAAGCTCAGCAGTCTCCCGCGCAGCTGCTCGCGCCGGCCGCCCAGCAGCTTGATCGCCTCTGCGGTTGCATTGGCCGTTACAAGCTGTGCCGCCTGCGGCAGAATGCCCGCAGTATCACAGGTATCTCCTCCCAGGGGAACGGTTCCCAGCAGGCAGTTCAGGCACGGTGTCTCTCCCGGAAGAATGGTGTATGTAACGCCGTAGCTGCCGACACAGGCCCCATATATCCAGGGAATGCCGTATTTTTGAGCCATATCGTTGATGATCAGACGGGTGTCGAAATTGTCAGTGCCATCCATGATCAGATCTACCCGGGACAACAGGCTCTCCAGTTCTTCCGCACGCACATCCATCACGTGGGCTTCTATCTGAATCTCCGAATTAATCTGCTGCAGCCTGACTTTGGCCGCTTCGGCTTTGGGGGTGCGCAAACGGGCATCCTCTTCCGTATAGAGCTGCTGGCGCTGAAGATTACTCCACTCCACATAATCCCGGTCAGCCAGAATCAGCCTTCCGACACCGCAGCGGGCCAGAGTCTCTGCAATGCCGGTTCCCAGCGCCCCTGTACCTACAATCAATACATTGGCCCGAGCTAGTCCTGCTTGTCCTCCGGCGCCAAACGGCGTGAAACGGACCTGCCTGGAATAGCGACCGTTCTGCCCGGTAACTTGGGTATGATTGCTGTCATTCATTCCTGAACAACCTCCTATACTAAAATCCGGGAATCAGCAGCTTTCATAGCCGCTTTTACCCGGATCTCTGAAATTATTTTATACCCTCTGTGCAGACCACTGCTCAACATTCCAGGTCTTCGTTACCCAATCCTCGTAAAATTCCGGTTCATGGGAGACGAGCAGCACAGTACCTTTGTACTCCTGTAATGCCCGCTTAAGCTCAGCCTTGGCAATAATATCAAGGTGATTGGTCGGTTCATCAAACAGAATCCAGTTGCTCTCGCGCATCATCAGCTTGCACAGGCGTACTTTAGCCTGTTCGCCACCGCTGAGCATGCTCAGCGGGCGGGTAATATGCTCGTTTTTCAGCCCGCAGCGGGCCAGATGGCCGCGCACCTCATTCTGGGTAAGGCCCCTGAATTCATTCCAGACATCATCAATCGGCGTAACGTTGGCAGCCTTCACCTCCTGCTGGAAATAAGCAGTATTCAGGTAATCTCCCTGATAGGTTTTTCCGCTGATTGGCGGAATCACACCCAGAATGGTCTTCAGCAGTGTAGATTTCCCCACTCCGTTGCTGCCGACGATCGCAATTTTGTCACCGCGCTCAATCATCATATTCAGCTTCGGCAGCAGCGGGCGGTCATAGCCGATTTCAAAGTCAATCCCCTCAAACACGGTTTTACCGCTGGAGCGGCTCTCCTTGAACGAGAAGCTCGGCTTGGCCGCTTCCTCCGGACGGTCGATTCGCTCGATGCGGTCGAGCTGCTTTTCACGGCTCTTCGCCCGGCCCGAAGTAGAGGCGCGCGCTTTATTTTTCTGGATAAAATCCTCTTGCTTCTTAATGAATTCACGCTGCTTCTCATAGGCTTCAATATGCTGGTTCTTGTTCATTTCGGCCATATCCAGGAACTTCTCATAGTTAGCCGTGTAACGTGTAAGCTTGCCGAATTCCAGATGATACACGACATTAACGACCTTATTCATAAATTCGGTATCATGGGAAATCAGCATAAAAGCATACGGATATTGCTTCAGGTAGTTCGTCAGCCAGTCGATATGCTCAACATCCAGGTAGTTGGTAGGCTCATCGAGCAGCAGTACATTCGGTTTCTCCAGAAGCAGCTTCGCCAGCAGCACCTTAGTCCGCTGTCCCCCGCTCAGTGAAGCTACATCACGGTCCAGCCCGATCGCTGAGAGTCCGAGGCCGTTGCCCATTTCCTCCACTTTAACATCGATCAGATAGAAATCACCGATATCGAGCTGTTCCTGGATTTCACCCATCTGCTCCAGCAGCAGTTCAAGCTCCTCCGGTGAAGCTTTGCCCATTCTATCCGTAATCGCCATCATTTCCTTCTCCAGCTCCAGCAGTGGCAGAAAGGCGTCTTTAAGCACATCCCGCACAGTTTTGCCCGGTGCAAGATTGGTATGCTGATCCAGATAACCGTACCGTACCCGCGGCGTCCATTCCACTCTTCCGCTGTCCTTAAGCAGGGTTCCGGTTAAAATATTCATCAGCGTCGATTTGCCCGCACCGTTCGCCCCAACAAATCCGACATGCTCGCCGTCAAGCAGGCGGAAGGACACATTCTTGAATAGCTGCCGGTCACCAAAATTATGTGAAACATCTTCTACAGTAAGTAAACTCATAAATTCTCGTTAAGCTCCTATCTATTTATAACATGACGACATATCTGTCTGTGCATATAACGACCATTTTAGCACAGGAGCCTACCCCGCTGAAACAGGAATTTAGCGGTTTTGCCCCTTTTTCTGAAATATTCCACTGCATTTTACAGGCAAATGGAGCCTTCCCGTCTCCGTCAGCAGGCGGTCGAGCACGTGAATCAGCTTGCCTTTACGCTGAAAAGGATTCTGCTGCAGCGGCAGGCTGCAAACTTTAACCCGCCCGTGCAGTGCAGCTGCCAGCAGTCCGGCTGCTGAATGGCCGGCCAGCGGCAGGCAGATGCGCCAATCCGCAGTGGGCGTGAGCCGGCTGCGCCGCAGCCAGTACAGGGTATCCTCCAGCCGCCAGTCAGCCCCGGAAGACAGCAGCAGCGGAATGCCGCTGTTAACAAATACCTCTTGAGCCCCGTCAAAACTGCCTGTGCCAAGGTCCACGACGATATAGCTGTAGTGTTTTTCAAGGAGGCTGCTTAAATTACCGGCGGCAGGACGCGGCCAGTAATCTATTCCTTTCCAGCTGACTGGGTCATCTTGAGAATCCGCTGTTTCTGAACCGGCAGGATAGTCCAGTAGGCTGCATATCCGCCCGTACACGGTAGAATCAGGACTGAAGCCAACCCACGCTGTTTTCCCTCTCCTAGCAAGACAGCTGGCGGCTGCAAGGGAGGTATGTGTTGTACCGAGACCTGCAGCTATGCCCAGCAAGGCGACGACCGTGGCCTGGGAGCTCACGGAGATGTCTGAAGTTGTCTCCAGTCTGCTGCGGGTATCCCGTTTATCAGGCTTGCTGCCGGACTCCGCTGCCTGCTCAAGCGCCAGCAGCACTTGCTGCGCGCTCTGATATCGCTCCTCCGGATGGTAACGCAGCAGCCGGCGAATGACCGGGATCAGCCCTGACATGTTTCTGCCGTCCAGCTTGGCCTCCATCCCCGGCTCCCAGCGGCTGTACAGCCCGCCGGAAGCCATGTACAGCATAAGTGCTCCCAGACCATATAGATCCGAGACCGGGCTGCTCTGCCCGCTGCCGTATTGCTCGGGCGCAGCAAAGCCGGCAGTGCCGAACTTTTCGGTATCTTCCGCAGCTCCCTGTCTGTAGCTGCGGGCAATACCAAAATCGATCAGCCTAAGTTCACCTGTTCCGGTCAGCATAATATTGGAGGGCTTCAGGTCGCGGTAGATAATCGGGGGATGATGGCTATGTAGATAATGAAGGACCCCAAGCAGTTGGCGCGCATATGAGGCGATCTGCTCTCCATCAAGCGGGGCAGCCTGCTCCTTTATATAATCCGACAGGGTAACCCCTCCTATATAATCCATTACCAGATAGCAGTAATTTTGCTCATCCGGAGGAAAGAAATCAACAACCCGCGGAAGTAAACTATGATTTAATGAGATTAACAATTCTGCCTCAGCCGCTACGTTCCCCAATGTCTCACGTTGGCTAATGCTCTCTTTAACAGCCCAGTACTGGCCCGGCAGGCGTATATCTTCAGCCAGATAGACATGACTCATTCCCCCAGAGGCAATCTTTCGTACAATCCTGTACCGTCTGCCCAGAAGAAAGCCTGCAGCAAGTCTCGATTCATAAATCATTCCCCGTCTCCCCTTCGATTTGGATTATAAAAAAGAAAGCCTCCCGCGCTGCAGCCGGGCCGGCACAAGGCCGGCGGCGCAGACAACGGGAGGCTTTCCCAGTTCATTACACTGTTTAATTGCATTAATACTTAATCATATAAAGTGTTATTTCATCCCGGTTATGGAACAGCTGTTTTGCCCGCTGGAGCTGCATCCGTTCCCCTTCGAACATGGCGATGATCTCCTTGATCACTGCCATAGGCTTCTTGTGCATCAGCTTCACGGTGACTACGGCCGTTCCGCCCGGTGCGAGACTGTGCAGCAGACCCGTGACGAGCTTAGCCATCAGCTTGGGACTCCAGCTCATATCACATACCAGCAGATCAAATTCATTGTCACTGAATTTGACTTCGCCGGCATTCTTGCGCAGAATCTTCAGGTTACGCTGATTGCGGAGCGATTCATGCATCAGCGCCGGATCGATCGCTGTAACCTTCAGGCCGCGTTTCAGCAGGAACGAAGTCCAGCCGCCGGGCGAAGCGCCGATATCCACAGCATTGCGGAAGCTTGAGAACGGAATGGCAAATTCCTTTTCGGCTTCCATCAGCTTGAACTTGGCCCGCGAGATCTGCCCGTCCTCCTTGCGGAAGCGGATCATCCCGCCGTTCCAGCTGGACAGGTTATCTTCCGGCCGGGAGACCCCGGCATACAGCGCATCTCCGTCCGCATAAACGGAAATAATCCAGGAAGGCTCCTGTACAGTAAAGTCTGCTTCCAGGTTCGAAAGCCGCTCCTGCAGCCACTCCCGCAGCTCACCCGGACTATCCGGCCAGAAGGAAGCGGTACCCTTGCGGACGTGCAGGGACACCTTTTGGCCCTCCAGCTCACTGCGCCGGCTCAGATAAACTGCCAGCCGCTCCAACGCAGACATATCGCCCTGGTCCTGAAATTGGACCGGCTGGATATGCCGTAGGAAGATGGGCGGATTACTGCTCAGCGCCTCTGCTATATCAGCAGGTTCGCCCTCCAGCGTAGCGAGAAAAATCTCGCCCGGCAGCAGCAGCGTGCTCTTCACCGCCCCGAACAGACGGCGAAGCTCCTCCTGGGCATAGGGGGCAAAGCCGTGATTGGCGGTGCAGATATAGCGGGACAGGATTTTATCTTCAGGAGCAGCAGCCTGCGCTCCGGTTTCTTGTGTTAAATCGTTCAAATCAATTGCCTCCAGGTCTGATTTTTATCCAGGGACGACCGCCATCCCATTCAACATCCACAGGAATATCAAATGTAGCCATGATCATTTCCTTTGTTAATACTTCTTCTTTGGGTCCGGAGCCGGCCAGCTTGCCGTCACGGATCAGCGCCACATGAGTAAAGAGCGGTACGATCTCTTCAACGTGATGGGTAACATAGACGACCGAAACATTGCGCTGCTTTAGCTTGTCAACTTCCGCAAGCATTTTCTCCCGTTCATACAGGTCAAGACCGGCGCAAGGCTCGTCCATAATGAGCAGCTTCGGTTCAGCTATCAGGCATCTGGCCAGCATCGCCTTCTTGCGCTCACCCTGGGACAGGGTGCCGAACGGATGATAGGCCAGCCCGCCCAGATTCATATCTTCAAGCAATTTGATCGCCTGCTCCTTCACCTGCTGCGGAATCGCCTGATAGAAGCGGAGGTAAGCATAGGCACCCGTAGCCACCACCTCCCAGACGGGATCACTCAGTGACAGCTTTTCCATCAGGGATGGTCCGATATAACCGATTTCCTTGCGCACTTCACGGACATCGCACTGTCCGAACTTGTATCCGAGCACTTCGACCGATCCGCTGCTCGGGAACAGATAGCCTGTCATCATTTCGAGAATCGTTGTTTTGCCGGAGCCGTTCCGTCCCAGGATGACCCAGTTTTCACCCGGCTTCATATCCAGGGATACATCATCAAGAATCAGGCTTTGCTCTCTCCGCAGGGTAAGATGTTGTAATGATATCATTTATGAGGCCACTCTCCTTATGTAATCCAGCATCTGCTCTACAGAGCCCATCGAATACAGAATTTCCGGCCCGCCAGTCCGGTCTGCCCCGGCTGTCATCAGCGCCGGCACACTTGATATGCGGTAGCGGCTGACGATCCCCGGAAGCATGTTCACATTGGCTTCCGCAATCAGGAGGCCGGGAGGCAGCAGATGCGCTGCCACCTCCAGCATGCGGCGGGCGGCTTTGCAGGTCCCGCACAACGGCGTATGCAGAAAGACTACCAGCGGTTCGCCAGGCTGCTCCAGCGCTAACGTCAGCTCCTGTTCATTCATCTGCTTAAATACCTTCATATTGCAGTCACTCCTGTAGCAATTTCTGCCAGCAGCTCATGATCTGGCGGGCCATTATGCAGCTCGGTCCCTGCAGGTACTGCGGAATAGAGCAGTTCATACATAGCTTTTCGGCCCGCGGAACTTGAGCTGTGCAGATAGATTTCGCGCGGATACAACCCTTCCAGCACGATCCGCCTTGCCACTTCATCCCCGCTGTAATCCTCCGGTCCCATATCATAATCCAGAGACAGAATATTGACCTCACACTCCCGCAGGAGCAGCAGGCATTCCTCTGTCGTTCTTGCCAGCGCAAAACCCACAGGCCGCTTGCGGCAATCATCCATAAATATGTTAATCACGGCTAACCCTCCGCTTCATACCATTTCCGTACAGCGGCAATCTCACCGCGGTGGGTGCCATCAGACCCTTTGGCTGTCTCCATGGCGACTGCCGCCCGGCGAAAAGGTGCTGTGAGCATCAGCTCCCGAAGCTTCTCTTCACCGATATGCCCTTGCCCGATACCAGCATGCCTGTCCCTGCGCAGCCCGTAAGGAAACACGGAATCATTCAGATGAACCGCCACAAGATGAGGCCAGTACCCTAGCTCTGTTCCCCGCCCCAGCAGGTCCTCTGTCTGTTCAGGGTTCCAGATCCCTGCGGCAAAAGCATGGCAGGTATCGAAGCAGAAGCCGATCTTCCCGGGATAACGGCTAAGCTCGCGGACCTTGACCAGCTCTTCCAGCGTCATGCCTTCACGCCCGTGATTGCCGGCCTGGTTCTCAATCAGCAGCTTGGCACGGCCCTCCCATGAATCAAGCGTTTCATTCATACATTGTATAATATTTTGGTAACCTTGTAACGGCTCAAGCGTGCCGAAGGTTCCGAAATGCACAACAATGCCCAGTGAGCCGCAGGCTTCGGCGATCTCCAGATCGTTGCGCAGTGACTCCACAATAACCTTTCTTGGGGAAGCACCGGCAGCCATATTGGTTGGATAAGGGGTATGGGCAATGGACACCATCTGATGCTTGCGGCAAAAGTCCGCACAATCCTCTGCATCCCGCACATCAAGCGGCTTCAGCTTCAGGCTGCGCGGGTTCTTCGGAAAATACTGAAAGCATGCTGCACCGCTCTCCCAGGCGAACCGGGCCGCACGGCCGTATCCGCCGCGGATGCTGACATGCGCCCCGATTTTGGGGCTATCCTTCATGCTGGCAGTCCGGGCAGTAGAACACCTTGCGGCCGGACAGCTCAACTTTAACAATGTTTCCCCCGCCGCGCAGGCACGGTTCACCTTCACGGTCATACACTTTACACTGGTCATTATACGAGCCGGTTACGGTGTCGCCGGCCATAAACGGTATTTCCATGTATCCGCCGATTTCGGTCGCTTCCGTCAGTACCTTGCGCACACTGTCATACAGGCGCTTAACGGCCTCCGGGGACAGATTCTGCACCAGGGCCGACGGCAGCAGCCTTGCATCAAAAGCAATTTCATCCGCATAGCAATTGCCGATGCCGGCCATCGCCTGCTGGTTCACAAGCAGGGTCTTAAGCGCACCTCTGCGTCCTTTCAGCAGCGCCGCAAACCGTTCCGCCGTCATCCGGCGGTCCAGCAGCTCCGGTCCCAGCTTGCCCATCGCCGCCTCGCTCTCCTTCACCGACAGCAGGTGCAGATACCCCAGGCGCAGTCCCATGAAATACAGGATCTTGTCACCGAAGGCCAGCTCCACCTGGGTAGTCCGGTCCGGACGCTCGTCCTCTGTCCCGTAATACAGCAGCCCGCCCAGCATCAGATGCAGCAGCAGCCTGCGCCCGTCATGCAGATGGAACAGAATATGCTTCGCCCGGCGCTCCACAAATACAATACGGGCACCAAGCAGGGCATTCTTGAAGGCTTCCGCCTCCATATTGATCGTTTTCTCGCGGTTTACGGTCACACCCGTAATCGGTACATTTATAAGATGCTGGCTAAGCAGCCTTCTGTAGTTCTCCATTTCCGGCAATTCCGGCATTGATCATCGTCCCTTCGAGGTTGGTAAAAAAACTCACACCTTTGCCATTATACACCGAGCATTGCCCTAAGTTCAGCTAAATCACTGCAAATTTCGTCAGGAGTCACACCTGTAACGGTTTTATAATGCTCCAGATTCTCCGCTGTAGTCAGGCCTGTCAGCACAAGCACCGTCCTGCAGCCGGCATTCACTCCTGCCGAAATATCTGTCCGCATATTATCCCCGACCACAACCGCTTCTTCCGGTTTGATACCAAGTATAGACGCCGCAAAGGTAATCAGGTGCGCTTCCGGCTTGCCGATCACCACCGGTGCAACACCGCTTGCCGCCTCAATTGCAGCGCCAATCGTCCCTGCTCCGGGCATAACCCCGTCATCCGACGGGAGCATTAAATCCGGATTGGTCAGCACGAACTTTGCCCCGCCCATAATCCAGCGGGAAGCCCTTGCAAGTGAATCATATGTAAAAGCTCTATAAATGCCCTGAACGACATACTGCGGATCATCTTCAACAATCTTCAGGCCTGCCGCCGCACAGGCATCAATCAGTCCCTCTTCCCCAAGTATCGCCACCCGTGCCTCCGGTAATTCCCCGGCGATATAACGCGCAGCCGCAAGCGACGAGGTACACACCTCCTCCGGCTTTGCCGCAATCCCCATTCCCCGCAAATGCGCAGCCACGCCGGCCGCTGTCCGTGACGAATTATTCGTTACGAATAAAAAAGGAATTCCTGCCGTCCGCAGCCCTTCGATCAGCTTATCCGCCCCGGGTATCATCTGCCCGCCGTGAAACAGCGTTCCGTCCAGATCTATCAGCAAGCCTCCGATATTCTTCATACAGCAGCCTCCTTCTTCCTTGATTTTTCATTAACGTCATTAATTATTAATATAATTAAATTGGGCTAGACAGCTCAAAACCGCTGCTTTTGCCCGAGGATAACACTAGTCACAATGTACCATTAGCCCCTCAGCGCCGTCCCGGTTTCGTCATAATCTCCACTGCTTCGTAGAGTAAACGGCATCTCTTTACTTAAAATTTAACGCACTCGGTCGAACGTTAGCGAACGGCTGCAGTGACGGTGTTTTTTTGACAGCTCTCTGTCATTTCCTGCGCTTTCCCGGAAAATAATTTTGATTTCCCCGGTTATTTTCCGTCCCTAACGTCCGCTTACTTTCTCCGGTATACCGGGAATGTGCAGAACTCCTCGGCCAGCAGAGTCTGCGGGAAAATCGCCTGCGCCTCTGCCAGCAGCGGGGCCAGCTCCTCCTGTGTTACATAACGTGAGCTGAAGTGGGTCAGCAGCAGCTCACGGCCGCCCGCCTGACTCGCCAGCTCCGCCGCCTGGGCAGCCGTGCTGTGATGATACTGATAAGCCATATCCGCCAGATCATGGGCGAAGGTTGCCTCATGGATAATCAGATCCGCCCCCCGGGCCAGCGGCAGGCTGCCCGGGCATGGACGTGTATCGCCCAGCACAGTTACAATCCGCCCCTTCTTCGGCTCACAGATCACCTCAGCCGCCCGGACGACTGTTCCGTCCTCAGTCGTGATATCCTCCCCCTTCTTCAGTCTTCCGTACAACGGGCCCGGCTTCAGCCCGTAACTCAGAAGCAGTTCTGTATTCAGGCTGCCGGGACTGTCCTTCTCTGTTACCCGGTATCCGTAGCTGTCAATCCGGTGCTCCAGCAGACCCGCTTCTACCTTGAAGGTGTCATCCTCGAAGATCAGTCCGCCCGTATGCTCTACAATCTCCAGCTTGTAGGGAACCCGGGACTGGCTGACTGACAGGGACACATCCAGAAAAGCCTTCAGCCCTGGCGGCCCGTACACCGTCAGCGGGGCCGTACCTCCCTGATAGCCGCGGCTGGACAACAGGCCGGGTAGGCCGAACAGGTGGTCACCGTGCAGATGGGTAATGAACAGCTTCTCCAGCTTGCCGAGCCGCAGCGGCGACCGCAGCACCTGATGCTGTGTCCCTTCCCCGCAATCGAACATCCAGAAGCTGCGCCGTTCCTCCATCAGCCTGAGGGCCACTGAGGTTACATTGCGCTGTATTGTAGGCACTCCGGCATTGGTGCCAAGAAAATAGATTTCCATTCCAGATCCTCCCTTCTTCACTCTTTAATATGCACAGCAGCCGTAGCCGCTTAGTCTCTGAACTGAATTTTACCCTTTTTAGGCGCTGAAAGCACATTTTCTTTCTAGAGCCTTACATTACCAGCAAAAAACCTCCCGGTTACGGGAGGTCCGCTGCCGAAGAAGGATCTCTCCTCCTTCGCTAAGTTAAAGGTTCAATACGGGAGACTACTGCTTCTCCACATTGAAATACTGTGCTTCCGGATGGGCAAACACCATCGCCGAGACAGAGGCTTCCGGCTCCATCATGAAGCCGTCTGTAAGCTGAACGCCGATGTTCTCCGGCTTCATCAGCTTGAACAGCGGCCCCTGATCCTCAAGGTCCGGGCAGGCCGGATATCCGAAGGATACACGGATACCCTGATAGCGGGCGCCGTGCCGCTGCTTCATTGTCATATCCGCCGGATCAGGGAAGCCCCATGTATCCCGCATCATGTGATGGACACGCTCGGCCAGTCCTTCGGCTACCTCCAGCGCGACTGCCTGCAGGGCGTGGGAGCGGAGATAATCCCCTTTCTCCTTCAGCTCGGTTGACAATTCACGGACTCCATGTCCCGCCGTTACAACCAGGAAGCCGACATAATCCATTACCCCGCTGTCCACCGGCTTCAGGAAGTCGGCAAGGCACAGATAAGGCTCTACATTCTGCCTCGGGAAAGTAAAGGTATGCAGCACGCTCGACTGGTCCTGCGGATCGTAGATCAGAATGTCGTTGCCGCGCGACTGTGCCGGGAAGAACTGATACATCGCATGAGGAGCAATTGTCCCCTCAACCATCGCCTGATGCAGAATATCATCGACCGTCTCCTTGAGCTCAACCGTACGCTTGTCTCCGGCAGCGAGCTGGGCTTCCACCGAGCCGCGCAGGCCGAGATGATGGCCGAGCAGCATCTGCATATTCACATAAGGAACGATGTGGCCGAGCGGATAATTCCGCAGTATGTGCCGCTCAAGATCCGGCGGAGTGAACACAGGCGCATCCGCCGAAATCTTCGAGCGCACAGCCCGGGTCAGTTCCGGAAGCTCCTGCTTCGGAGCAACTGCCACTGCGGCCTCAGCTTCCTGGCGCACCTCTTCCTCCAGCTTGACCCGCTCCAGCGGATTCATCAGCTTGTTGGCAATATCAAGGCCGTCCATTGCGTCCTTGGCGTACAGGACCAGACCGTCATATTCCGGCCGGATCCGGGTTTTGGTGAATTTGCGGGTCAGAGCCGCGCCTCCTACGAGGATAGGCACGTCAATGCCGGCGGAACGCAGATCCTGCGCAGTGGTGACCATCTGCTGCGCCGATTTCACCAGAAGGCCGGACAAGCCGATGGCATCCGCTTTTTCACGGCGGAAGGCTTCGATAATGTTCTCCGGCGGCACCTTGATCCCCAGATTGATGATCTGATAGCCGTTGTTGGACAGGATGATCTCCACCAGGTTTTTACCGATGTCATGAACATCACCTTTAACGGTTGCCAGCATAATCTTGCCTTTCACAGCGGTCTCATCCTTCTCCATGAACTGCTCCAGATGGGCAACTGACGCCTTCATCACCTCAGCGCTTTGCAGCACTTCAGCAACAATCAGCTCATTGTTGTTGAACAGCCGCCCCACTTCGGACATGCCTGCCATCAGCGGCCCGTTGATGATCTCCAGCGGACTGTCCTTGGTCAGAGCTTCATTCAGGTCGGGAATCAGTCCTTCCTTGGTCCCTTCGACAACATAAGAAGCCAGCCGCTCCTCCAGGGACAGATTGGAGATCTTCTCCTTCTTCTCAACCTTCTTCTCACGGAAGGCAGCGACAAAGGCAGCCAGCGTCTCATCATTTGTATTGTAGATCAGCTCTTCGGCAAGCTTGCGCTCCTCTTCCGGGATGGAGGCATAACGCTCTACCTTTTCAGTATTTACAATTGCATAATCCAGACCCGCTTTGGTGCACTCATACAAGAATACAGAGTTCAGCACTTCACGTCCCGCTTCCGGCAGCCCGAAGGAGACGTTACTGATGCCCAGGATGGTGTGGACTCCGGGAAGGGCTTCCTTGATCAGCCGGATTCCATCTATCGTTTCTTTGGCTGACCCGATATACTGCTCATCCCCTGTACCGACAGGGAACACCAGGGTATCAAAGATCAGATCCTCCGGCTGCAGGCCGTATTTGTTCACCAGCAGGTCATAGGAACGTTTGGCAACTGCAAGCTTATCATCCGCCTTGATGGCCTGTCCGGTTTCGTCAATCGTCCCGACAACAATGGCCGCCCCGTATTTATGGATCAGCGGGGTAACATGCTCAAACTTCTCCTCACCGTCTTCAAGGTTAATGGAGTTAATTATCGCCTTGCCCTGGCAGTATTGTAGTGCCAGATCAATAACTTTGGGATCTGTTGTATCAATCATCAGCGGAACTTTGACCTTTTTGACCACCAGCTCCAGGAATTTCTTGATATCCTCGCTTTCATCGCGGTCCGGGTCCTGTACACAGACATCGATCACCTGCGCGCCGCTCTTGACCTGTGCCCGGGCAATTTCTGAAGCTTCCTCATATTTGCCCTCGACGATCAGTCGTTTGAATTTCCGCGAGCCCAGCACGTTTGTACGTTCCCCGACCATGTACGGGCGGTTGGCATCCTCCACATATACAGGCTCAATCCCCGACAAGGCCGGCGGGTGAGTCCCGTTCAGCTGGCGTGGCGGATACGCCGTGATCATTTCGGCCATAGCCCGGATATGATCCGGGGTTGTTCCGCAGCATCCCCCGGCAATGTTCAGCCAGCCCTTCTCGGCAAAGCCCGCCAGCTTGCGGGCCAGCGAATCGGGCGACTCATGGTAATTCCCGTTTTCATCCGGCAGTCCGGCATTCGGATAACAGCTCACCGCCGCCGAAGAAATTTCCGACAGCGAACGGATGTGATCGCGCATGAACTCCGGTCCTGTAGCACAGTTCAGTCCGATGGAGATCGGCTTCAGATGCTCCAGTGAAATGTAGAAGGCTTCGATATTCTGACCGGCCAGTGTTGTGCCCATCGGCTCAATCGTACCGGAGATCATAACAGGCAGCTCAATGCCGGTCTGCTCAAAAGCATTGCGGATTCCGATGCTGCCCGCTTTTACATTCAGCGTATCCTGCGAGGTTTCCAGCAGCAGGGCATCCACCTTGCCGTCGATCAAGGCTACTGCCTGCTCCTGATAGCTGCTCACCAGCTCCTGGAAGGTCACGCCGCCGGTTACGGACAGCGTCTTGGTCGTCGGTCCCATCGCTCCCACCACATAACGCGGATGCTCCGGCGTATCATATTTATCTGCAGCATTCCGGGCCAGCCTGGCCGCTTCCAGATTAATCTCCCGCGCCTTCTGCGGGATATCATATTCCGCAAGCACGACCGAGGTCGCACCAAAGGTATTGGTCTCAATCAGATCTGCACCGGCCTCCAGATACTTCTCATGTATACTCTGGATGACCTCCGGGCGCGTAAGCACCAGCATTTCATTACAGCCGTCAAGCTCTTCGCCGCCAAAATCCTCTCCGGTAAGGGGAACCTGTTGAATCATCGTACCCATTGCTCCGTCCAGAATCAGTATGCGCTGCTGCAAGCTCTCAGCAAGTGTATATTTAGCCACTTCATATCCCCCCCGAAAAACATTAGAGTTAGTTTAGCAGAATAAAGCGAAATCGGAAAGCATTGCTTTCCACTCTGCATAATTGTTATTATTTGGCGGTTCCGGGAGCGGGAGCACCGTTAAGGTACAACCGTCAACTCCCTGCTCGGCATGGAGTGTTGCGTACGGGCCGTTACATGCGAAGTTACGCTATACCCGCCCTCCTGTTCAAACACCGTCTCCGCCTCATATACGCCATTACCGGCAGCTGTTCCCTTAAGCTCAAGCTTTACCGTCTCATCATTTGTGCTGACAATTTCAAACAGCACTTCCCGGGCATCATCCACCGGTTCACCGGCCTGGGTAACCACCGCCTGAAAAAGGACCGGCTCATTTACCCTGCCCTGCTCCGGACTCCAGCCCAGCTCCACCTTGATAGGTTCCATAGAGACATTTGCCGCAGCATGCATGTGTTCATGCTCTGTACTGCTTGCTGAACAGCCTCCCAGTGAAATCGCAGCAATAATAAATAGTGCAGCAGCCAGCTGCTTAGGTTTGATCATCCGGCATCCTCCCGATTGGATAGTGAATTCCATTCGAAGCTTACAGCGCGAGTAATCCATTCTGCTTCTATTATACATATAATTTTAAATATTGCCCCGGTATTAATCGTTAACAGGATTAAAAGCGGCATATTCATTTTCCGTCCCAACGCTCCCCATGTAACCATGAGGCCATTCTCAGCATAAGCTGTCGCCATAATGACTTCAGAAGGGTTGTTGAATACATTGATTAACAAAGATCCTGTGTATCACATTTTAAAACTGCTGCAAGAACAGGGAGGGCCTCACTTCAGACAAACCGGCATGGATGAAAGAGATTTTATTGTGGCGCTGCAGCACATCCAGGAGGCCGGTTATACGGACAGAAAAGGGAACAGCCTCAGTCAAACCGGACTGGACTATATTAACGGTTATGAGCGAAGAACCCATGACAGCCGGAACTAAGCCGAATAGCAGCACAAATACCCGTAATCCTCAGGACTACGGGTATTTCATGTTAAGATAGACATAAAAGGAGTGATTTAACTGAAATTACTGAATAATCCATACTCCGAGTATCTGATTATACCCAGGTCTTTCCGCAAGCTGATGTTATGGGCATGCATTGTTTTATTTTTCATCGCCGGTTACAGGTTGGGCTGGTTGAATTGGCGCTGATGCCGCCTATCCGTTGCCGTCATTCCTATTCCTTCCTGATCGTTTCGCGCTCGCGGATTTCCAGATTTTTGGAATGGTTGTATAAATCCAGGGCTGTAATAGCCCTAAGCGCAAGCTTTACAAAAAGAACAAACGCAACAATCCCTGCTCCTATACATGCCAGCCATATTAAAAAGAAAAAGATACTAAATGCACCGCCAACAAAAAATCCGGGTTGACTCACCATTGTGTAACTCAGCTCCTTCCAGAAAGTATTAACCGAGTATACCTCATTTGGAACAATATGTATGTGCGAAATAGCGGGTCTTAGTCCAAAAAAACTTATGTACATAAAAAACCGGCCCCCTCTACAGGAGACCGGCTTGAAAAGACTTATAATGATTCCACCAGCGGAAGCAGCTCGGAGAGATGACCGATTCTGTAATCCGGCTGAATGTCGGGATCCGGTTCTTTCTCTGTCCGGTTGATCCAGACGGTCGTCAGGCCTGCGGACAAGCCGCCGATAATATCCGTTGTGAGCTTATCGCCCACCATGATCCCCTGCTCGGGTGTGATATCAAGCAGTTCAAGCGCATGCTGGAAAATCGCCTTATCCGGCTTGCCTCTGCCGAAGCTTCCGGAGATCACTACATGGTCAAAGTAAGGAATAAGCTCCGGAACACCGTTCAGCTTCTCCTGCTGCAGGGCCGGGCAGCCATTGGTCAGCAGCAGCAGCTTCACCTTGCCGCGCAGCTCATCCAGAACCTGCAGCGTCTCTTCATACATATACGGACGGCTCCGCCGTTCTTCACCGAACTTCGCAGCCAGCCGCTCAGCCAGCACTTCATCCTTAATACCCAGCGCTTCCAGGCCGCGGCGCCAGGATTCCTTGCGGTATGCCGGAGCAAGCTGCTCCAGCTGGCGGAATTCCGGCTGCTCCCCGGCAGTAAAGTTCGCCCAAAGTGCCTCGAACGGATTAATCCCGATCATTTTCGTAAACGGAAATGTCTCGTAAGATTCATAGAGGCTTCTGGCTTCCCTGCGGACTGCAGCCTCAAGCTCATGAGGGTCAACAGTGTCACCTGCTGCTTCGCAGGCGGCACGGAATGCTTCCTCGACGCTCCGTTCATCCCAGAGCAGTGTATCGTCAAGATCAAATAGTACGGCGGTAATCGGCATAATAACGCTCCCTCTCCCTATGCTGGTCTATCTTATCTTTTTACTCGTGCACTACTTCAATGTTATTAGCTTTGGCGAATTGCTCGAGGCGCGCTCCCATTGCTGCGGTATCATAACGGTTCAGCAATCTGGAGAACACCCACTGCTTGCGTTTACCTTTATATTTCAGGGCAACCATGCTGCGGGACAGGATAATCTTCTCAATCTCGGATGCCTGCAGCCAGCGCTCACGGTTATATTTAATGGTAGAAACTCTGGCCCGCTCAACCTTCAGGAAAGGACGGCGGAAGAAGATAAGGGCTGCCAGTAAAAAGTACAGTACAACGCCCAGCCAGTTGGCCAGTATTCCCTGCCCCCGGGCTTCATCGATGGAGCCCACTACCCAGAACATAATTCCGAGCAAGAGCAGCACAATCGGAAATACAATGTTGCGGCCTTTAAAAACATCACTGTTTCCGGCAGCCGAAGATGATTTGGAAGCATAAATCGTTTCCTTGCCTTGCTTCTTTCGTTGCTTATTGATTTGCTTGGTATTGCGCTCTACCATTCTTTCCCAAGAACGGGCCATGTGAGTTCCCCCTAGTCGTCCTAAAATATCTATGACAAAGCCACGGGACTAATGTGTAAGCCCCTTGTTGCCCTGATCATCGTTGTCCACAATCTCAATGGTATCCAGCTGTGCACGGAAATTTCTGCGGATGTTGCCCAGATAGATCTCGCGGAGCCGGGCGCGTTCCGCCAGTTCGTCTTCTGTCAGGCCGCTGCTCTTCTGCTTGCGTGCCAATTCATTGATGCGTGCGACCAATTCGTCTATATTCAATGCTTTCCCCTCCCCCTATAAATTCATTCTAACTTTGCCATGAGAAAAAGAGCTTGTCAAGGTCTCCTCCCTGCAAGCTCTTCATGGCATGAACTATGGCTGATAATTATAGCAATCATGATTAATATGCAGGCAGTGTCAGCACATCCCCGGCCTGTATGTCACTGCCCTTGAGTCCGCTCGCTTTCTTGATTCCTTCTATATATACAACCGTCCTCATGTCAGACGGTTTATGTGCAAGCGCAATGCTCCAGAGGGAATCGCCGCGTTCTACTACCACGCGTTCAGCCGGCATCACTGACGATACTGATCCCGCAAATACATTACCTACTACCGTGAAGCCGGAAACCGCCAGCATCAGGATCATGGCAAGCTTCACCAGCTGGCCTCTGCGGGAGAGGTTCATTAATGTACCGAACAGGGTTGCTGCAGATTTTTTCATACGGATCACATATTCTAAAACAGAATCATCTCCGGCAGATTGAACCTCACGGGTCTCATCGTAGATGCTGCGGTAAGTACTGTACTTTAACAAAATCATCGACCTCCAAACACGTGTTCTTAAATTTGAGATAAATATAACACGAACATGTGTTTTGATCAATAGATTTTTTCGAACAATTGTTCCCCTTGGTTTTCGGCTCTACTCTACCTCTCCTGACAGCATCATCCAAATGTTATTATGAAATAGTTAGAACTTATGTTTGTACGAACGGAAGTTCTATGTTATAATTTTCCCAAACATACTATATGGGGTTGATTCCAATGTCAAAGATTTCGAGTCGTCAGCTGGCGATCCTAGAATTCATACGTAACGAAGTCCGCAGCAAGGGTTATCCTCCGTCTGTCCGGGAAATCGGGGAAGCTGTCGGTCTTGCCTCCAGTTCCACCGTGCATGGTCATCTGGACCGTCTAGAGAAGAAGGGTCTGATCCGCCGTGACCCTACGAAGCCCCGCGCTATAGAACTGCTTGGCCAGGAAGATTCAGAGAATGTACATCAGTTCGTACAGACGGTCACCCGTATTCCTGTTGTAGGTAAAGTCACCGCCGGGGTGCCGATTACCGCTACCGAGAATATTGAAGATTACTTCCCGCTTCCTACCCATTATGTCGGTGACAACAAGGTCTTCATGCTCTCCGTGCTCGGAGACAGTATGGTTGATGCCGGAATTATGGATGGCGACTATGTTATTGTCCGCCAGCAGCAAACAGCAGATAACGGTGATATCGTTGTAGCAATGACTGAAGAAGACGAAGCTACTGTTAAGACCTTCTATAAAGAACGTGATCATATCCGCCTGCAGCCGGAGAACCCGGCTTACGAACCTCTCCGCTTGAACCGGGTTACCATTTTAGGCAGAGTCATTGGACTTTTCCGTGATATCCATTAATTAATCCCCCTGAGGCTGTTGCGCATCCATTGTGCAACAGCCTTTTTTCTGTCCTGAAATTCAAGTTCACGGGCCCGGCACTGCGTACATATTCTGATTGCAGAAGGAGTGCTGATGACGATGCCCAATTACCGGATTATTGTTGACCTGTCACAGCGTATGCTGTACCTGCTGGATAATAACATTGTGACCCGCGGCTTCCCTGTAGGAATCGGTACGATGCTGACAGCCTCACCCGAAGGCGAATATACCATTATTAACAAGCAGCCCAATCCCGGCGGGCCGTTCGGCGCCTTTTGGATGGGCCTGTCCAAACCCCATTACGGCATCCACGGAACCAATGACCCTGCCTCGATCGGTCATATGGTCTCACACGGCTGCATCCGGATGTATAACGCGGATGTTCTTGCCTTGTCGCGCATCGTTCCTATCGGCACTCAGGTCACCATCAGGAAGTAGCACCGCAGATTCCCCCTAGAATGCAAAAAGGACACCTCCGCGGGCGGAGGGTGTCCTTTCTGCATTCTTTATCCTTCTGTGCTTGCCATTCTCTACAGTACACTGCGCAACAATCTGATTGCGATACGGTTCAAGCGGAGGGCTTCCCGGATAGACGCCCGCGCTGCCAGCAATTCACGTCTGGCCCGGCTCGGATTCCGCAATCTGCGCAGATTCTCATTAATTTCTTCAAGCCGCTCCAGAAGAATGGCCCGCTGTGCCAGCAGAGCACGAATTGCTCTGCGGATTCTTAACCGATCTCTTTCTGCCATATTAACACCTCTTTTACGTTTTATAGTATAAGAGATGCCGAGACGGCTCTTCCGGCCTGTGTGATCAGGCAGTTGTTATTTTTCGGGTATACGCACACGGAATTCAAAATCTTTGCGTCTGTAAGTCATCCCGCCCAGCTCTATGTATTCCGGTGTCCATTTTTGCAGCGGACCTGCACAGTCAGCAAAGACCGGCGGTTTGCCCTCCTGCAGCTGCAATACATATATATCTGCCTCTGCAAGCGCTGCTGCAAATAAATCAGCATCACATAACAGCACCTTGTAAGTCGTGTTCAATCCGCTTCCCCCTTGTAGTCTAATTCATACTTGGTACGGATATCATAAACATTCCCTTTTAAATATAACACAATTGGTAATCTATGTATGCGGCAATTCCCTTAGACCGGCAAAAGGAAAGGCATTACCCTTAAGCTCTCCTTTTATCGAAAGCCGCAGATAATGCCCTTCCCCTCTTCCATGTTCAGTCCAGAGTATAAAAAAACGCCAGAATTACAATGGTTAACGTTGAAGCAAAAGACAGCCAGGTGAACAGCCGCTCCCAGAATTTATTTTTCATCTGTCTTGTATACCACCAAAATCGTGCTCCGCTGATGCTCCGCGCCGTCGCGTGAGGACTTCACTACAGACCCGTAACAGATATTTACGACCTGTTCCTCCGTAAGTCCTTTGAGGAATTCATTCGCCTTATTCTCGGCATAGAAATTATCCCCGTCTACAAACTCTTTTACCTGTATCATAGTATTCTCCTTTTATGCTTCGCATTCTCGGTTATATTGGAACACATGTATTAGATAGCAGCGAAATGCACATGGCGCATCACCCCTTGACTAACATTTAATGTAAAATATCCCTAAATGAACAGTAAGGCATTCCGCAGCGGTCTGCGAAATGCCTTACTATGTGCCTAGCTTAACACCGGGCATGCGAATGGTCAAATACTTTTTACACAATTATACAAATATTATATCGTTAAGTTTGAGTAAGAAGGAACTTCTGAAGCGCGAGCTCGGTCGTGACCGCCTCAGCGGCTGCCTCCAGAGACGGAATCCACAGGATCGAATCCTGCCTTATATAATTAAGCACCGCTTCACTGCTGCGGTCAAAATCAATCAAATGTTCGCTCTCAGCATGCTCTATGCTCTGTCTGGCCAGTTCAACAATCTCCACATAATCAAGCCTCAGCTGTGTCTGAATGCTTGTATCCGCGGATTTTAATTTCGCCCAGGCAAAGACTCCGCCCTCAACAACCTGCTCCGAACCCTTCATATATTCAACACCTGAATGATTGGTGATAAACCTGACAACCCTCTCTTCAATCGCCTCATAGCGCAAAATCATTTCCGGGTCATAGTACATTTAACACTCCCTCTAACCTAAAGTATGCAAGAAAGGCCTTTCTGTCGCTTAGGCAGTGAACGACCCTCCGGATGGGAATTACACAAATAAGTTAACATAACCATAACCCATTTCAGGCTTAATGTATACCTTATTTACTACTTTTTACATAAAACAATGAAATTGCTTGCCAGGCATAAGCTCATAGCTCCATTTACAGCAAAATACCTTACAAGAGAGCCTGAAGGGCTGCTCAGCACGTTATCCGCCGCCTGTCTGAACGTCGGCTATTGAGTTAGAACTGTTTATTTCAGATGCTCCTTCAGTACAGTTCCCAGTTCAGACGTATACCGGGTAAGCCGCAGACTGATCTCCGTCCGCATAATGTCACGCGTAAGTCCGAATCGTTCCTGGTAGCCGCGGAAAAAGATTTTATAATACATCAGAAAATCCTCCTGCTCATCGGCCAGAACCTTGATATTGCGCTGCTTGAGCTCTTTTTGCAGCCGGTAGGTGTCCTGCATTACCCTATTTTGGATATAACGTCCGGCCATTAAGTACATCCGGGTAAGCATGTTGCCCGACCGCTCGATCTCCTCGATGCTCTTGCTCACCATAGTATCTATGTAGGGCAGCAGAATAAGGTCACGGACCATCGTGCGTTCCGCATTCGTGAGCATGGTTCTGCTGTCATTTTCACCCTTACCCTGCTCTTCATACTGGTCGACATGCTCACTCATCAGCATTTTGGTCTTCCATCGCTCATTTCCGTCTAACTTGCTCATTTATAATGACCCCCAATCTGTTCGGCCCGTTCCAGAGCAACCCCGGACTCAAGCAAGGAGGAGGCCCGAATGAGTGCCCGGCTGCCGTATCTGGTTTTGATCTGGTCAATAGCCCGCTCTTTGTTGTAGGTACGGATACGGTCATCAAACAGGGTGAGCTGCATGACACTGTCATCGGTCAGCTGGGAGATGGATATGGCCAGACGGCTTAAGGGCATCCCGGTCCAGTGGTCCACAAACAGACGGTAGGCTGCCGATGCAACTTCATGAGTCAGAAATGACGGCTCCGGGAGCGTCATCTGCCGGCTGTATGAATGCGAGGTGTTGCCGTCCGTCTCCGACACCGCGATGGATACCACCGAGCCCATATAACGGTACCGCCGCGCCCGCTGGCAGACCTCAATTACAAGCTCCAGCAGCACCACCTCGATGTCCGCCAGCCTCGTATACAGATTCCAGCGCAGCGCCTTGCCGTGGCCCACCGATTTGATCTGGTGCCGGATTCCCGTAACGACCGGGCTTGGGTCGATGCCGCGGGCCGTCTGCCAGTAATACTCCGCCTGGATATCACTCTGCTTGCCCATCGTCATCCGCATTCTCCGCTTGAACTCACCCAGCTCCATCCGGGCAATGTCACCAATCGTCGTTATGCCCATCCGGAAAAAATTTTTGGTCATCCGTCCGCCGACCATAAACATATCATGAACCGGCAGCGGCCAGAGTACCTCATCCAAATTGTCGTATCCAAGCCGGAAAATACCGTCCGTCTGCTTCTTGGCCAGGTTGTTGGCCATTTTGGCCAGGATCTTGGTGGGTCCGACCCCTACCCGGGTCCAGACCCCGGTAGACAGCTTCACATGCTGCTGTATTGCAGAAATAACCCTCTGTAATTCTCCCCCAAAAAAGCTCAGTGAGCCTGTCACATCCAGAAACTGCTCATCGATACTGAACGGCTCGACCATATCCGTGTACCCCTGGTAAATCTGCGAAATCAGCAGGGAAACCGTAATATATGTCCGCATCCGCGGCCGGATTACGACCAGCCCCGGACATTTGGTCATTGCTTCGCCTACACGTGAGGCAGTGGTGACACCCTGGGCTTTGGCAAGGGGACAGGCAGCCAGTACAATCCCGTTCATCCGCGCCGGGTCGCCCACTGCAACAGGCATATCCTTATATTCCGGATGAGCGGCCTTTTCGACACTTGCGTAAAAGGACTGGCAGTCCGACAGCAGAATAATTCGCTCCTTAGGCATACCTCTTCCCCCGCGCCGGGTGCCAGGCCAGAATATTCGAGAGCAGAAATACCCGCGGTGCCCCCGCCGTTAAACAGGTCGCCCGGATGCGCCCGTCCCGGATGGCAAGTACTTCGATCTTCCGCTGGGAGATCTTGCCGGATCTGTCCAGATACACGATTTCAATGGTTTGACCAATAGCCATTCTCATGACAGATCGCCTCCAACAAATAAGAACATTTGTTTGTATTATAACCAAACATACGTTCCCTAATCAATCATGAGTATATTCCTCAACTGTCATTATTATGTATATTGATTGAACGGGGACTGCAGATTCTATATTTTGCACCATTTATCCGGAAAATTTGCATAAAAAAATCCGCAAGCGGCCGCCTGCTTGTCACAGGAGCCTTCTTGCGGACGGATCAGTACAGCCGGCTTCATTTTTAATTACCTTCTATGGTCGACAGCGATACTGTCATCCAGGGAGCAAACTGATCCGACAGTTCTCCCTTCGGGTTGTGCACCCGGAGCAGATACGCCTCTCCGGCCTCATTTTTCCACACCATATAATCTTCTACACCCTTTTCGCCGCTTACCTGTAAATATAGCTCTGCATACCGCAGCGGATGTTCAAATAATTCCCCGCTGTAATCATTAGGTTTACCGGCAGCAGACAGCTCAGTCTGGCCCTGCTGCTTCAGAGCGGCAAGGTCGTAACCGGAAGGCAGCGGTTCGATCTCTGCATAATAATTAGGATCTGCAGTTAACGCTAAACGGCCGGTCTGTGCATCAAAGGTATAGCCGTCAAATATATACAGGGAGTACCCGTCCCCTTGCTCAAGCGTGCCCTCCTGTCCCGGGACACCACCCTCCTGCTCACCAAAGCTTTGCGTCTGCGGCCGCCCGGATGACGGCTGGGCGCTTGCCTCCGGACTGGCGGACGCCTGCGCCGCAGCAGTAGCTTCAGGGGATGCAGAAGGCTCCGGACTGGCTGTAGCTTCGTTCACAGGCGTTGCGGCTGCACTGGAAGCTGTCGGCTCAGCCTCACTTCCTGTTTCATTATTGCTGCATGCGCCCAGAATTAAGGCGGACAAGAGAAGAACACTTGCTGCTGTCGCTAGCATAGATTTTTCCATGTTATACCTCCTCGTCTGGATAACACTCATTACCCGAACAGCTGACATTTTTATCTATACGGGATTGACGGTGCCGGTGCACAGTACTACGGCGGCATTAATACCACACTCTAACTAAACGCAAAAAATCGCCAGAATGTTACGCCTGACGATGATTTGTGATGTACGCAGTATTTTAGTACAGCAAAGAAAGCGATCCGGAGTTGCTGGACAACTTTAAGCAAGACAGCGGGTTTAAATCACCCATTCCAGGAAACTTCCGAACCTATAGCCGATCCTATACGATTCCTTAGCTAAATTCTCCATAACGCCTATCAGAAAGGTTGTCAGTTGAAGAGCAAATATCAGTGTGAGAATAAAAGCAAGGGGAAGCAGTGTACGGAATGTTTTGTGGAGATTATCTTTTTTCATGTCAGATTCCCGTCCTTTTCCGATAAACCCTTCTCCAAACTATTTTATCGGCTCTGGAACAATGTGTAAATCCCAATCTTCGGCGGGGGATCCACCAGGTTTTAGCACGGACGAAAGACACATTCGCTTTGATAATCATATTCAAAATTTTTTTGTAAACAAACCGTGAAATATATTGCAAATTCATATCAATTATTTATAATATTTACCAGATGAATTATTGAGTTGTTAGAGGCACATGCAAAGAGTAGGGTTTGAGATTTACTAAAGAACCTTTTGTTAAAGGTTCTTTTTTTATCAGAATTGAAATTTATCCCAAAATATACGGGTGGTGAAATCATATGGACATGAAGCTCATTGAAGAAGCCATTATGAAACAAGAACCGGTAAAAATCCAATTAGTGAATGGCGATATATTCGCAGGCTGGCTGGTATATGGTTTTAACTACAATTACATAAATTTAGATACCGGCTTTGGTAAGCTCACTATCGCTAAGGAGTCAATAAAAATTATTTCATATGTTTTTGATTGCAGGTAACCATCAGACATAAGACCGGCGGGTTAATTGAAATTAATGATTATTATTCTTCGTCTGCTGCCTACTCATGTTTTGGTGAATGCATATTTCGTCGGGCCTACGCCGGCATCGTACCAATCTATAAGGCATTTACTTCAGTCATGGACAAATCGTATTCTTTCTCTACTCCAGCTGTTCCGGCCTTCTGCTGCATCTGCTTGATCCACCGCAGCTATCTATTCCCTATATCAAATGATCATGCTATAATCCCAAAAAAGAGGTGATACCGATGAAATTTATAATCGTTGTTTTAATTCTCTTGTTTGTGTTTGGTTTCTTTAAAAAGAAGAAGTAGCGATTGGAACACAGCAGCAAAAAGTTACATCAGATGTATATGCCCACATTTCCAAAAGATTGAAGCACATATGAAAACCACCCTCGAATACCCCCCATTATTTCGCGGGCATTTTGTGGGCACCACGAATCTCAGCGCCCCTCTCCGCTTCCACATCCACACAACAAAAAACCCTCAACGCCAACGGCGTCAAGGGCTGCTTCATCCTAGTAAAGCGTCATGTACTGATCTCTTTCCCACTCGTGAACCTGGGTCCGGTAGATATCCCACTCGATTTCCTTCAGCTCGTAGAAGTGAGCCAGCGCATGTTCGCCGAGGGCTTCGGTGATGACATGGCTGCGGATCATTTCGTTCAATGCTTCCTTCAGGTCAGCCGGCAGGCTCGGGATGCCTTCTTCAATCCGCTCTTCCTCAGACATCACATAGATGTTGCGGTCGATTGGTGCAGGAAGATCCAGCTGGCGTTTGATTCCGTCCAGACCTGCCTTAAGCATTACAGCCAGTGCAAGGTACGGGTTAGCAGCAGGGTCCGGATTGCGGACCTCGATGCGTGTGCTGAGGCCTCTGGAAGCCGGGATACGGATCATCGGGCTGCGGTTGCTTGCAGACCATGCTACATAACAAGGAGCTTCGTAGCCTGGAACCAGACGCTTGTAAGAGTTAACGGTAGGGTTAGTAATAGCGGCAAAAGCACGTGCATGCTTCAGGATCCCCGCCATATAGTACCGTGCCGTTTTGCTCAGGCCCAACGTATCGCTCTCATCGTAGAACACATTCTCATTGCCTTTGAACAAGGATTGGTGTGCGTGCATACCGGATCCGTTCATACCAAAAAGAGGCTTAGGCATAAAAGTTGCATGCAGGCCGTGCTGACGGGCTACCGTCTTCACGACGAGCTTGAAGGTCTGAATCTGGTCAGCGGCCTTGATGGCATCCGCATATTTGAAGTCAATTTCATGCTGGCCGGAAGCTACCTCATGGTGGGAGGCTTCGATCTCAAAGCCCATTTCCTCAAGGGTCAATACGATTTCGCGGCGGCAGTTCTCCCCAAGATCCATCGGCGCCAAATCGAAATATCCACCCTGGTCATTCAGTTCCTGCGTCGGGTTGCCCTTCTCGTCGGTTCTGAACAGGAAGAATTCCGGCTCCGGTCCAACGTTCATGGCTGTAAAGCCCATCTCTTCGGCTTCCTGAAGACAACGCTTCAGAATACCGCGCGGATCGCCGGCAAACGGTGTTCCGTCAGGCATGTACACATCACAAATCAGACGTGCCACCCGGCTGTCAGTCACCCACGGGAAGATAACCCAGGTGCTAAGGTCCGGATACAGGTACATATCAGATTCCTCAATACGCACATAACCTTCGATGGAAGATCCGTCAAACATCATTTTATTGTCAAGCGCTTTTTCAAGCTGACTCACGGGAATTTCAACGTTTTTGATCGTTCCCAGCAGGTCGGTAAACTGCAGACGAATAAAACGGACGTTTTCTTCCTTGGCAATGCGCATAATATCCTCTTTAGAAAAGCTCACGATACCCTCTCCCTTTCAACACTCTAATTAGTTTATTTATTAAAAAACCGGGATAGCTCGCCTTGAATAAGAGATACTTGTCCCGGTCTTTTACCGGAAACCAGTTCCTGCTTAAGCAAACGGTGAAGCTGTGAATCAGACAACTCTCTACGTCTAACCTCTGTGTCAGGGGTAATAACCGTAGCTTCTTCGGATTCCTTCGAGACTGGATTCATCACCTGCTTAATGCCGGCAATGTTAACCCCCTTCTCAATCAGTGCCTTGATCTCCAATAGGCGCTCAACATCATTAAACGAGAACAAACGCTGGTTGCCGGAGGTACGCGCAGGTACGATCAGGCTGTGCTGCTCATAATAACGAATTTGTCTAGCAGATAAATCGGTTAGCTTCATTACGATTCCTATAGGAAATAATGCCATATTTCTGCGGATTTCATCACCCATGACTCATCCAACCTTCCAATGATCTTTTTCTCATCTCATTGTACATTTCTTAATTTGGCGTGTCAATGGTATGTAAGTTTTCTTTACAACATTAGTAGACTACTGCGAAACAGGAGGTTACCTGGATGTAAGCTACAAAAGAATGAAGTCTACCGCAGTATATCACATCGGACAATCCGGAAGCAAAAAGCGCTATCATATGGTTACCGCTATTTAAACCTGGATTCACCGGAATGAACAGGAATCCCCCGGAACAGCTTTTGCACACATTCATGCCCAATTCAGCCAAAGCATTCCAAAGCAGGTCCGGAGTCTATCCGGCACCTTCAGCGATATGTTTCCCCTTTTTCCGGCTAATATCCCAGTAAGTCAGCCTCACTTAAAGGATAACCCTGCATTAATGTAGAAATGATAGCCTTAATATACTAAAAGCTTGAGGTGAAGATCACGGACAACATACTGACTTTTGGCGTAAAGGACTGCCGGCTGGAATATCAGCGCAGAGAAAGCAGCTACGCGGTTATTGATGATCATGAGTGCATCGCGACAATCCTTACTGCTAAGGGAAGCTTTTTACCCGGCGGCGGGATCGAAAACGGCGAAACACCGGAACAAAGCTTACTCCGTGAGTTGTTAGAAGAAACGGGACATACAGCAGAGATCGATCACTACTTAGGGAGAGCACAGAGATATTTCATCAGCCCACAAAACATGCCGATTTTAAACCTTGGCTATTTCTTTACAGCGAGATTGATTGCGCAGGTAAACAGGCCCGTTGAAGACGATCATGAGTTACAGTGGGTGCATAGGAGCGAAACTGACTATTTATTTTTTCATGAGCATCATTCATGGGCGGTAAAAAGCGCTGTCAGTCAGCTATCCAAGTAGAAGGCAGCAGCTTGGATAGCTGACCGTTATCTTTTTAATCAACATTCCTGTGCATCACTCAAGGCAACTCTGCAATAACTTTCATTCGTTTACCTTCCTCCACAAAACCGTTCCTCCAGCTCAACATCCCCCTCTTCATCAACCTCTAAGGAGATATGAGCCGGATCAGAGGATACCTGCACTACGCCGACACCGTTTCTTGTAGGAAGTACTACCGCCCGTTCCCGGCGTTCCAGGAATTCTCTGCGGTAAGCCACCGGATCTTCAAAGGGCGACAGTACAAAATACTCGGCCAGCCTGCGGGATATGTATTCATGGTCCTCAGAGATAGCGTATCGGCTCCACAAATACTATGGGCGCATTATCCAAGTCCTTCACCGCTCCAAAATCGGTCAGAAAAGAAAAATGCAGGCCGTCCCATCCCGTTGAAGCCATCAGAATACTGTCGACCGGATCACAAGGGTAGGCAAAATCCGGCTCCCGTTCAGCCTCATCATACTGGAACTGAATCCCCATATAGTCATCTAGCGTGTTGCCCGTTTCTTGCCGGATCAATACATCAAACGCTTCAAGCTGCTTCAAAATCCCCGGAACCGCATATTTGGCTGTACGTCTTTGCATAATCCGAATCCCTCCTCTGCAATAATTTCCATTTTACTATAGAGCTTTTTTTCGTTCAGCGATAGCATCTGCAGGCAAAAAAATAACCCCGCTTAAATAAGCAGGGCAATATTATCAAATCTCACGCCGTTAAACGGGCTAACCGCCAAATTTCATACTCTTTTACTCTACAAAAGCTTCCGCTCCCGCATGCTCTGCAGCGCCATCAGGACGCCGAATTTCACGTGGGAGTAGGTCAGTCCGCCCTGCATGTAGCCGATGTACGGCGCGCGGATCGGGGCATCTGCAGACAGCTCCAGGCTTCCGCCCTGAATGAAGGTGCCGGCCGCCATAATGACCGGATGCTCGTAGCCCGGCATATCCCAAGGCTCAGGAACGACGTGGCTGTCAACAGCAGCTGCGCGCTGAATCCCCTGAACAAAGGCGATCAGGTGCTCGGCACTGTCAAAAGAGACCGCCTGGATCAGATCCGTACGCGGCTCATTCCAGGCCGGCTTGGTGGTGAAGCCGCAGCGCTGGAACACTGCAGCGGCAAAGATGCTGCCCTTCACGGCTTGTCCGACCGTATGCGGCGCCATGAACAGCCCCTGATAAAGGCCGCGGGTCGTTCCGAGCATCGCGCCCACTTCACCGCCGATGCCCGGTGCCGTAAGACGGTAGGCAGCCAGCTCCACGAGGTCGCTGCGGCCGCAGATGTAGCCGCCGGTCTCGGCAATGCCGCCGCCGGGGTTTTTGATCAGCGAGCCGGCCACAAGGTCCGCACCAACCTGGGGCGGCTCCAGCTTCTCGGTAAACTCGCCATAGCAGTTATCTACAAATACGATCAGCTCCGGCTTCAGTGCCTTGACTCTGGTCACCATCTCGCCGATTTCGGCAACGGTAAAGGAGGAGCGCCAGTCATAGCCGCGGGATCTTTGAATACCGATTACTTTCGTCCGCTCATTAATGGACAGCTCCACCTCGTCCCAGTCGATCTTCCCGTCTGCCGTGAGCGCAGTCTCCTTATAGCCAATCCCAAAGTCGGCCAGGGAGCCCGTCCCGTCTCCCGGCTTGCCTACTACTTTATGCAGGGTGTCATATGGACGGCCGGTGATATACAGCAGCTCGTCTCCGGGCCGCAGCACACCAAAGAGCGCAGTAGAGATGGTATGCGTTCCCGAAGCGAAATGCGGGCGCACCAGGGCGCTCTCCGCACCGAACACCTCGGCATACACCAGATCCAGCACCTCGCGGCCCCGGTCATTGTAGGCATATCCGGTAGACCCGGCAAAATGAAAATCACTGACCTGCTGGCGCTGGAACGCCTCAATGACCTTCCACTGATTGTGATCCACAATCCGGTCAAGCTCTTTTACCGCACTTTCAATTTCAAGCTCTGCGGCCTCTGCCGCCTGTAAAATATCCTCTGCAAAAACAGCCATTTCCCCTTATTCGCTCCTAACATTACATTTACTTAACTTAAGCAGTCACCACGCACAGCATAGCCCTGTCTCCGCTAACGTTAAAGACAGGGCTGCCGGGCAGGGAAGCCTATTCTTATGATACTTAACAGGCAGCTGTTTAACGATAGCTTAGTCCTGCTGCACCACAAACTCTGTCAGCTTATAGCCCCACTTTTCATAATCCTCTTTGTTCAGGCGGACGCTGTAGAGCACATCGTTTTCTTCATACTGGGTATCCTGCACCTCTCCCACCCGGTAGAGCAGCGAGGACAGATCCCCCCGGTCGCCGGGAATGCGGAACACCAGCGTATCTCCGGCCAGCTCATCGGCAATCAGCCCGGTGACACGGGCCAGATCGTCAGGATTAAAGGCGCTGATCTTCAGATATCCCCGTCCTGAAGGCAGCATCTCGAGCTGCTCCGGCTGGCAGAGATCGCTTTTGTTGAACAGGACCACCCGCGGCTTGCCGGCAGCGCCGAGCTCCTGAAGAATGGAATCGACAACCTCCATCTGCTCCTCGCGCATCGGAGAGGAGGCATCCACAACATGCAGCACCAGATTGGCTTCATTGACCTCCTCCAGAGTCGCCCGGAAGGAAGCCACCAGATCATGCGGCAGGTTCTGAATGAACCCGACCGTATCCGTCAGCACAACCTCTTTGCCCGCTGGCAGCTGCAGCACACGTGAAGTGGGGTCGAGTGTAGCGAACAGCTGGTTCTCAATATAGACGTCGGCATCGGTCAGCTGCTTCAGCAGCGTCGATTTGCCGGCATTTGTATAACCGACCAGCGCCACCTGCACTGCCCCGCTCTTGCGGCGGCGTTCGCGGTGCAGCTCGCGTGTCTTGACCACATCATCAAGCTGGCGCTTCAGCTCCGTGATCCGGCCGCGGATATGCCGGCGGTCGGTCTCCAGCTTGCTCTCGCCGGGACCTCTGGTACCGATGCCGCCGCCGAGCCTGGACAAATTTTTGCCGTGTCCGGACAGGCGGGGCAGCAGATAGGAGAGCTGTGCCAGCTCTACCTGTATGATGCCTTCTCTCGTCTTGGCCCGGCCGGCGAATATATCCAGGATCAGCTGGGTGCGGTCAATAATTTTCAGGTCAAGCGCTTCCTCCAGATTGCGCACCTGGGCTCCGGACAGCTCCTGGTCAAAGATTGCCGTGTTGGCGCCCAGCCCGTCTGCCGCCATCCGCAGCTCCTCCACCTTGCCTTTGCCGATGAACCACCTGGAGTCAGGAGTTTCCTTGTTCTGGCGGAGAACGTCCACCACCTCAACCCCGGCTGTCTCGGCCAGCTGAACCAGCTCCTGCAGGGACAGCTCGGGGTCGATGCCCGTGCGCTTGATTTTGTCTGTAACGAGACTGACGAGAACCGCCCGGTCCTGTACATCTGTCTGTGTATCATGGGTCAGTGACATGAATTGAATGCTCCTTCTTCTTATACCTGTTGAAATGTCTGTCTGTGTGTGTCCGCAACGCTTTGCAGCAGGTGCGTGGGCTAAAGCTTGAAATCTTCAGTCCGCAGCGTCATCAGCTCCTGCTTGCCGGGGCTGGTGCTCTCATACTGGTTCAGCAGCCGAACTGCCTGTGCCCGCACTGCCTTTTCAATAGAATTACGGACATAGCGGGCGTTGCTGAAGGCGTGAAGACTCTCGGTCTTCTCGATCAGCAGATGCTGCTTTAGCTTGAGTATGGCCTGCGGCATCAAAATATAATCGCGCTCCTTGGCCATCAGCTCGGCAATCTGCAGCAGCTGGTCGATCGTATAGTCGGGAAATTCGACCTGGATCGGAAATCTTGAAGGCAGGCCCGGATTGCTCATCAGAAAATAGTCAATCTCTTCCGAGTATCCGGCCAGGATGAGCACAAACTGGCTGCGCTGGTCCTCCATGCTTTTTACAAGCGTATCTATCGCTTCCTTGCCGAAATCTTTGTCCCCGCCGCGGGCGAGGCTGTAGGCTTCATCGATAAAAAGGATGCCGCCCAGCGCCTTCTTAACCAGATCACGCGTCTTCTGGGCGGTATGTCCAATATATTCGCCGACCAGGTCTGCACGCTCCACCTCAATCAGATGCCCTTTGCTGAGCACCCCCATCCGCTGAAACAGCTTGGCGACGATTCTGGCAACGGTGGTTTTCCCGGTTCCGGGATTCCCCTTGAATACCATATGGTAGGCCTGGCCGCCGCTGGCCAGCCCCGCCTCGCTGCGCATCTGGGCAACCTGCAGCAGGGCATAGATTTCGAATACAAGCTCCTTGATATTGTCCAGGCCCACAAGGGCATCAAGCTCCCGGCTTAATTCCTGGAATAACCCGCTGCGGCCTTGATTTTTGGCAGGCACAGGTTCGCCTGCAGCTATACCAGCCGCAGGCGGCTCCTGATTCCGCAGCACAATATTGATCTGCCGTGACGGCCGGCCATCATCCCGGCCACTTGCCGCTGCTACGCGTCCGTTCACCTTGTTCACCTCATTATCCAGGGCTGACTTGCTCTAACTCAAGTCTATTCCGGCTGACGGGGTGTTATTAGCAGATTCGGGAACTTTATAGCTTCCTTGTTGATTACATAAACAGCTGCTGCAGTTTCCACTTGCTGTAGGCAAGAATCTCCCGCGATTTATATTTGAGCATGGACATCGTCTTGGACTCCGTTACACCCAGCTGCGGGGAAATATAGCCAAACTCCTTCGCAGTCTCGAGTGCCCGCTGCCCGTGAAAGGTGTGGGTAATAATAACGGCGGTTGTCATTCCTTCACGCTGCATAATCTCCTGGCTGAACTTCAGATTCTCGTAGGTGCTGGTAGATTCATTCTCCATCAGGATAACCTGGTCCGGCACGCCATGCTCCACCAGATAGTTTCGCATCCCTTGGCCCTCTGTGTACCGGTAGTCGGGATGATCGAGCCCGCCCGAGACGATAAAGCGGCTGAACTTTCCTTCCTTATAAAGCTGCAGCCCGTAATCCAGACGTTCCCTGAGGCCGGGGCTGGGCTCGTCCCCCCACATGGACATCCCCAGAATAATACCGGCATCAGCCTTGATCATCGGGGATGTTGTAGCGGCACTGTTGATCTTGTTAAACGCAACCGCGCACCACAGCAAGCCTGCTGCTACTGCAACGGTACAAACAAGCAGCAGCCTGCGTCTGATGCGCGGGCGGCGTTTCCGCGATACCTTGCGGATAGGTGACGAGTCTTTTTGGTAAACATACCATTCCATTTCTATTTCCTCCTGAATTCTCCGTGATGAAACAATTCGGCACGATGCTTCAGAGAAAGAGCAAAATAAGGAAAGGAGTGTGCATCAATGCTGCGCAGAATACCCTTGGCTGTTGTCCAGGCCAGCTTATAGTCGCTGTCTGTAATATCATTACGTTCACGCGCTTCTTCAAGCTCATCCTCATCAAGCAAAAACACTTCCCCGTTCCACAGCACCACCACATCCAGATACAAATCATCAAACCAGGGGACTCCCTGATCCGTGACACCCTGGACCTTGCAGGTGTCTATGTACCATTGTATGATATTCTGCCGTTCGTCAAACATGGCCGTTACAATATAATGGCTGTCCTTGGGAAAATACTGCAGCCAGGAATATCCCTTGTCCGCGATACGGTATGTATGCCTGCCATAGCTTTTCCAGAGCGGTTCCTTCAGCCCGTAAATCGTATAAAGTGTAATATAACCGCTGAATTCCCGGGTCTCCACATAGCGGCAGGCAAAATGGCGGCGCGTAATCCGGCGCCAGTTGGCCCGGTCTCCGAATTTACGTTTCATATGAATAACCCTCTCGAATAATGGTGTATCCAGCTTAACACATTTGGCAGATACACTCAAAACAAGACTTACCAAGTAGAAAACGGCTACGCCGTCCTAATCAGGACAGTACCCGTTTCTGCGGGAAAGATAAGGATACTGGATAACATGAAACATACACCTGCTTATTCTTTCAAATAACGACAACGCCCTGTCCGTGCTAATCCGCATTCAAAAAAAGACAGGCAGACATCCGCTCATTAGAGGAAGCCTGCCTGCCCTGTATAGTCTCTTGAACCCTGTAATCTGCTAGAACAACCTTATTGTGTACTGCCGTCTCCTTCTGCCATTCCTGCCGCCGGATCAGTTACAGCCCCGGCTCCGCTATCCGGTCCGGCATTGCCGCTGCCCGGCACCGTTTCAGGCGGAGAGGTTGGCACCGGCGTGGCAGGAGGCGGTGTCGGCAGGGCTTCAGGCGTATTCACCGGCAAACCGCCGTTGCCTCCGCCATTGCCGTTTCCGTTACCGTTGTTACCTTGGCCGTTACCATTGCCATTGCCATTGCCGTTTCCGTTACCATTCCCGTTTCCGTTATTACCGCTGTTGTTGCCGTTCCCTTCGCCATTACCGTTCCCGTTGCCGTGATTGCCGCCTCCGGGATCGTCAGTCGGCAGATTCGGATCCGGTGTCGGTTCAGGCTCCATGGTCGGCATCTCATCCTGCACGGCTACAGTAACCGTGTCGGAAGGTTCGCTTTCCTGATCCAGTTCAGGATAATAGGCTGTCACATAGTATTCGTAGGTAAGGCCCGGCATGGCGCTGATATCGCCCACAGTCGGCGACACCGTGTTCAGAAGCGCCGTAAACTCGCTCTCCGAAGTCTCGCGCCGGTAAATCCGGTATTCCACGCCTTCAGCCTGCGCTGGTGCCCAGCTCAGATTGACGGTCATCGTGGACGGATCATAAGCAGCTGACAGCCCGCTTACTGGCTGCACAGTCTCAGGTGTAGCGGTTGGCTCTACTTCATTGGAACCTGACGGTGACGGGAAGGATTTGGCCGGAACACCATCCAGCGCCTCTTCCATCACCTTGCCCCAGAATGCCGCTGCCAGCGGACTGCTGTTCTTCAGCAGATGGGTCTTGCTCGGCTTGTCATAGCCCATCCAGACCGCCGCTGTCCATTCCGGCGTGTAGCCGACGAACCAGACGTCACGGTTGGAGCTGATTCCGGAGTATCCGCTCTGAGTGGTGCCTGTTTTACCGGCAACCGGACGGTTGATCTTCGCTTTTTTACCGGTCCCGTCCGTTACAACCTCCTGCATCATCTCGGTCATCTGATAGGCTGTCTGCTCGCTCATTACCCGCTCAGGCGTGGTATTGGCTCTATAGACCGTATCCCCGTCGCTGTTCTCAATCGACTTGATCGAGTAGGCCTCCCGCAGCTCCCCGCCGTTTGCAAAGGCACTGTAGGCCTGGGCCATCTCCAGCGTATTCGTGCCTTGCGACACGCCGCCGAGCGCCAGCGCCAGGTTTTTGTCGTCATCGCTAAGATTAATGCCGAGCTTCTTCGCGAACTGGAAGCCGGTATTCACACCGATTTCATTCAACAGCCAGACCGCCGGGATATTTTCCGACTTCGTGATGGCTGTGCTCATGCTGATGGTAGACGAGTAACCGTGCAGATTGTTTGGGCAATAGGTGCCGAAGCACTGCTTTTCGTTACTAAGCATGGAAGAGCTGGTGAACTTGCCCGATTCCAGAGCCGGTGCATAAGCAACAATCGGCTTAATCGACGAGCCCGGAGAACGGCGGCTGCCGTTCACGCGGCTGAAGCCCTTTTTCTCATAATTGCGCCCGCCCATCAGGGCAACAATACTGCCGTTTTCCTGATTGATGATTGTCATCGAGCCCTGAACCAGCTCATCGTCGACGCTTTTTTCAAAATTGTCGCTGTCGGCAAAAGCATCCTCCACCGTCTCCTGGGCATGCTTATCCATGGTGGTGTAGATTTTGTAGCCCCCGATGTTCAGATCGTCTTCGGTCAGCCCGAATCTCTCTTCTGCTTCATCAATCGCGAAATCAATAAAAGCCTGATAACGCTGCTTGCTCTCCGGCGGCTTGTAGCTGTATTCCACCGCTTTGGCTTGATCCATCTCTTCCTTGGTGATGTAGCCCTGCTCATACATGAGCTGAAGCACTACGCCGCGCCGTTCTTTGGAGAGCTCGGGGTTACGGAGCGGATTGTAACGGGAAGGCCCTTTCGGCATTGCAGCCAGTGTAGCCATTTCCCACAGATCCAGGTCCTGCAGGTTGCTCTTGCCGAAATAACGGATGGAAGCCGCCTTGATTCCATAGATCGTGCCCCCGAACGGGATCCGGTTAAGGTACATCGTAATAATTTCATCTTTCGTTCTGGAGTTCTCCAGTGCAACCGCAATGGATACCTCTGTCGCTTTGCGGAAGAACGTTTTGTCCCGGGTCAAAAAGATATTTTTGGCCAGCTGCTGGGTAATGGTACTGCCGCCTTCCACCATACTGCGTGCTGCGATATCCTTCACCGCTGCCCGGCCGATCGACCAGAAGTCGACGCCCGAGTGTTCCCTGAAGCGTTTATCCTCAGTGGCAATGAAGGCGTTGATCAGCTGCTCGGGAATATCCTCATACTCCACCGGATCGCTTTTTTCCAGTGACAGCTCGCCGATCAGGTTCGCATTGCGGTCAAAAATCTGTGTCGGCGGATTGACCGTCAGCTTATCCTGGTTCTCATTAAGCAGCTTCTGCCCGTTCAGCATAATGAACAGATAACCGCCTAGCGCACAAAAAATGGCCAGGGCCATCGCAAAAAATAAACTCCATAGTACGCGCTTTTTGGTTAAAAACTTTTTCTTTTTCTTCGGCTTGGGCTTACCTGTGGATTTCGCAGAGCCCGTCTGTCTGTGTCTGTTATTTGTCCTTGATATTTCGTCTCTGGACATGCTGCCTCCTGACTCCCTTGCGGAAATATCCTGAAATTTGTAGGCACGAATGAAAAGAACAACCTTCGCAGGTTGCTCTCGCGCACTCTATTCAAACGGTTTATAAACAAAAAAGTTTCGCTTTAAGGCAGTAAAATGTTACTCGTCGCTTCCGCTGTCCTGCATCAGTGAGACACTGCGCTGCGGCGTGAAGGTCGAGATCGCATGCTTGTACACCATCTGCTGGCGCCCGTCACTGTCGATCACAATCGTGAAATTATCGAATGCCTTGATGATTCCCCGGATCTGAAAGCCGTTGGTCAAATATACTGTGGCAGGGATATTCTCTTTACGCAGCTGGTTCAAGAACGTATCTTGGATGTTAATGGACTTGTTCATATGACGTACCCCCAATGGTTCAATTAGATTGTTCGTAAGTATATTCAACACCTGAGAGAAACTTTCCTGCTATTATACCACGCAATCTGCAGTTACAGCAATTCGCTGAATTGGAGTGAAGTTAAGGTATATAACATGAACGTTGACGGAGCCGGGGCAGCTTCCGGTAGCATGCAGCGTCCGTTCTCTCTAGAATACATGTTAAATCTTCCGCCCCCTTCCCGTCAATTCCTTACACTCCGGTTAGTGCTGAAGGCCCCCTCATTTTTCTACCGCAAATCAGCTGGGATTGAATCAGGCCCGCCAAAATAAACAGCCCCGGAGCATGTATGAAACATACTCCCCGGGACTGTTCACGGTGCATAAAGGGATTGAAGCAAACGCCGTGTCCATCTTATCTATCAAGCTTGCGGGAGATAATCTCACGTATCTTAGCAAGATTGGCGGGATAGTTCTGCTCGTTAAAATCTTCAATCCATTCGATTTCCTTCATGTGGCGGAACCAGGACAGCTGGCGCTTGGCAAACCGACGGGTGTCGCGCTTCAGCAGGGTTACTGCTTCTTCATAGGTCAGTTCCCCCTTCAGATAAGCGGCGATCTCCTTGTAGCCGAGCCCCTGCATGGCTACCATGCTGCGGTGATAGCCCTTATCCAGCAGCCCCTGCACCTCGGCAATCAGCCCCTGCTCCAGCATCTGGTCGATCCGGTCCTCAATTCGCCTATAGAGGATCTTCCGGTCCATGGTCAGGCCGATCAGACACAGCTCATAGGGGGATTCCCGGGTCTGCTCCGCTTTGTTGGCGGACAGGGTGGTACCCATCTGATGATGGATTTCCAGCGCCCGGATAATCCGGCGGCGGTCGTTCGGATGGAGCCGCTCCGCACTGGCCGGGTCCACGGCGGCAAGCCGGGCATGCAGCGCCTCAGCCCCGTGCGTTTCCGCGTAGGCATCCTGTTCGGCGCGGAACGCTTCGTCCGCCACCGCCTCGGAGAAGCGGAAGCCGTAGCACAGCGACTCAATGTACAGGCCTGTACCGCCGACAATAAACGGCAGTCTGCCCCGGCCGCTGATCTCTGCAATCAGCCGCTTGCCCTGCTCCTGGAATTCAGCAACCGAGTACGCCTCCTCCGGATCATGAATATCAATCAGATGATGGGGGATTCCGTTCATTTCGGCCGTGCTGATCTTGGCTGTGCCGATATCCATGCCGCGGTACACCTGCATGGAGTCGCCGGAGATGATCTCGGCATTGTAGGCCTCAGCCAGCTCCAGACTCAGCCGTGTTTTGCCGACGGCTGTCGGGCCCAGCAGCACGAGCACCTTATGTTTCGTCTCAGTTGTCAATGTGGATCACCCCGTACGATATTTTGGCGCTCCCGCGCAGCAGCTCCGTGAAGCCGAGCCGGTTAAATTCGCCGCTCAGCGCCTTTTCCTTGAGCAGGACAGTTTTGCGGGCAACGCGGCGCGCTTCAGCGACCGTCTCCTCTGAGAGCGCTGCGGTGTTGGCGAACTGGCGCAGCGGCGAGATGGCTGACGAATCCATCAGCGGCACCCGGAACATCGGGTCAAAATAAACGATGTCCACGCTCTTGTCCGGCAGCCCGCGCAGATATTCCAGATGCTCGCTGTGAACCACCCAGATGCGGCGCAGCGCTTCATTCACCTTCGCCTGCCCTGAAGTATAGTGCTTCATGCCTTCGGAGAGCAGCGCATACAGCGGCAGCGAGCTCTCCAGCGCTGTAACCGCGGAGCTCTCTCCGCCCAGCACGGCAAACAGAAGGGAATCGCTGCCCAGCCCGGCCGTACAGTCCAGTACGCTGTCGCCCGGTTCCATCCGGGCCGCTTCCAGCATGGCATCCGGTTCGCCCTTGAGAATCCGCTTGGCCCGGACAAAGCCCATGCTCGGATGGAATTCCATCGGCGGCGTGCCCGGCGTAATCAGCCGGACAGCCTCCTGAAGGATGACCAGGATATCTTCGTCCCCGTAGCGCTCAACCAGCCGTCTCACAGACTGCTTCCCGCGGGGTATAAATTTCGTTCCGGTATGCTCCGCCAGCGCCCTGGCCCGCTGAACAATTTCCGGTATCGGGTCAAAGCCCGTCGTTATAATCATGTTGCCTCCATTTCCGGTACTCGCTTCTATCGTTAGGTTACATTACCCGCTTGAACAGCTTCTCCAGATCATAAGCGGAGAAGGATACGACAATCGGCCGGCCGTGCGGGCAGGTATAAGGCTGCTTGCAGGCCGCCAGCCGTGACAGCAGCGCATCCACCTCCGGCTCCGTCAGCTTCTGGTTGGCCTTGATCGAGGCCTTGCAGGAGCAGAGGATCGAGGATTTCTCGCGCAGCTTGGCCAGGTCAATGGACCGCTCGCTGAGCACCCACTCAGCCATTTCCTCCACCAGTGCCTTCTCCTCCCCTTCCGGGAACCAGTAAGGCAGGGAGCGGACCAGAAACGTCTGTCCCCCGAAATGCTCCAGATATACACCGGCCTTCTCGAACCAGTGCAGCCGCTCGCTGAGCTGGCGGCTCTCTGACGGCGTGAATTCCAGTGTAATCGGCAGGAGCAGCTCCTGCGAGGCATCCTCCGGACGCCCGAACTTCTCATAATAATATTCGTAGTTAATCCGCTCATGCGCAGCGTGCTGGTCGATCAGATAGAGCCCGCTGTCGTTCTGGGCAATAATATAAGTGCCGTGATGCTGACCGATGTAATTCAGCTCGGGAAACTGCGGGAGACCCGGATCGGCATTCCCGCTCGGGGCATACAGCTCCCCGGCACCAGGCAGGCTGCCGCGTGCCGGTGCCGGCGGCTGGCGGTAGCTGCCGCCTCCGTCACTCCGGGTCCGCTCCGGTGCCTGCGGGAAGCTGCCGCTGTAAACAGCGGCACTCTCCCTGGCCTGCGGCTGGTAAGCCGGAGGCTGAAGCTGGCCGGGCCGCGCAGCCAGCGGATCAGCGCTGCCGCCGGCAACAGGCGGACGGCCCTCTGCGCCGCCGGACGGCCCGTCCGTTAGGGCCAGGCCGCCGCTGACGGGCGGCGCGCCGCCTTCGCTGCCCGGGGCGGCTGGCGGAGCGTAGCTCCCGCCAGACAGGCCGGGCGGCGGCGCAGCCGCCGATAGCTGGGCGGCTGCAGCGGATTCCACCTGCGCAGCAGGTGCAGCTCCCTTGGAGAAGGCGAACTGCTCCTGGATAAAGGAGCTGCTGCCCTGCCCGCCGACCGTTTCCCTTCCGGGCCGGGGAATCAGGCTCTGGCCGAGCAGCACCTTGCGCAGCTCCTGCTCTACAAAGGCGTACAGCTCCGTCTCTTTGCTGAAGCGCACCTCCAGCTTCGCCGGATGCACGTTGACATCGACAAGCGAAGGATGCATATCCAGCTTGAGCACCAGCAGCGGATAGCGGTTAATCGGCAGCAGCGTGTGATACGCGCGCAGGATTGCCGCATTCAGCCCGTTGCTGCGGATATAACGTCCGCCGACGATGGTTGTTACCGCGTTCCGGTTGGAGCGGGTCCATTCAGGACGGCTGATGTATCCGGTGATCTTATAATCGGGATCTTCCGCGCTGACCGGCAGCATCGCCTTGGCCGCAGATGTGCCGTAGACGGCTGCGATGACCTGAAGCAGATCACCGTTGCCGAGTGTATGCAGCAGCTGGTTGCCGTTATGGTGGAGCGTAAAGGAAATATCAGGATGCGCCAGCGCCATCCGGTACATAGCATCCGATATATGCCCAAGCTCGGTCTGAATACTCTTCATATACTTCAGCCTTGCCGGAGTATTATAAAACAATTCACGCACAGCCATATCACTGCCTTTGCCGGCCGGCTGATCTTCATTTGCAATCAGCCGCCCGCCTTCAATCGCGAGCTGCCGGCCCTTGCCGTCATCGCCGCTGGCTGTAAGCAGTGTAACCTTTGACACTGCCGCGATACTGGGCAGTGCCTCGCCCCGGAAGCCGAGGCTCGTAATCTGGAATAGGTCGCGGCCGCTGGCAATCTTGCTGGTCGCATGGCGGTAGAACGCCGTCTCGCAATCCTCAGCTTCAATGCCCGAGCCGTTGTCCTTGACGCGGATGCTCTGCAGGCCGCCCTCTTCCACGGTGACCTCTATGCGGGTGCTGCCGGCATCAATGGCGTTCTCCACCAGCTCCTTTACGACGGAAGCCGGCCGCTCCACTACTTCCCCGGCAGCTATCTGGTTGGCAATATGCTCGTCCAGCACGTGAATTTTGGCCATGGTTCTTCACCTCGCGGTAATATATTAATTTAGTTGGATTTATGCTATCTAATTCTATTACTTCCCCACAATTATCTGCATTAAGTGGAAAATAAACATCTAATTTAGCCATTAACCCCGTTCAGACGTTAAAACCGTAGAATTAGGTGACGTTTTTCCACTAAGCTTCGCTTAATCGGTGGTTGAGCCGGAAATAAGTGACGAAATTCCACTTACCTTTGGTTTGCCCTGCGCTGCAGGACTGTTTTCTGGTATAGAGAATCAGCATAGTCGGGGCGAAACGGTCCCGTTGGTAGTCTATATAATAATATTATAGTCCCTTTGCCTTCTGTTTCAGCTCGTTCAGCAGGCTCATCGCCTGCAGCGGGGTCATATTCATCAGGTCCGCGTCCTGGACGGCGGCAACCAGCTCCTTCAGGACAGGATTCTCCTTCGCTGCCGATGCTGCTGCCGGTGCAGCCGCCGGCTCAGCACCGCCCTTGCGGCCTTTACGCGGCTCTTCTTCCCCAAAAATCGATAGCTGAACCACTTCCTGGTCAGCACTGTCCTCAAAGGAAGCCAGCGAAACCGCCGATTCGGCATATGCAGTCCCGCCGGACAGGACGGAGGACGCCGCGTGTGAAGGGCCTGAAGGCTGCTGCTGATGCACAGCCTGTCCGCCGTGCGGCCGGCCGGCTGGCTCCCGGCTCTCTCTGAGCTCACTGCCGGAGCCGCCCGTTCCGTAATTCAGCGCAGCACTTCCCGGAGGCGCGGCCTGCTCTATGCTCTGAAGCAATCCATAGGCACGGTCGATGATCCCCTCCGGCAGGCCGGCAAGCCGGGCGCAATAAATACCGTAGCTGCTGTCAGCGGCTCCCGGTACCAGCTTGCGCAGGAAATTGACTTTGTCGCCGCTCTCCTGGACAGCCATAGAATAGTTGCGCAGTCCTTTCAAGCTCTGCTCCAGGTGGGACAGCTCATGAAAATGTGTCGAGACCAGCGCCTTGCAGGCAATCGTATCATGCACATACTCAATAACCGCCTGGGCGATGGCCATCCCTTCGCTGGTCGAGGTTCCCCGGCCCAGCTCGTCGATGATAATCAGACTGCGGGCAGTGGCTTTTTCGGTCATGACCTGAATATCGGCCATTTCCACCATAAAGGTGCTTTGGCCTCCGATCAGGTCATCCGCCGCACCGATCCGCGTGAAGATCCGGTCAATCAGCGGCACTTCTGCGCTCGATGCCGGAACAAAGCAGCCAATCTGCGCCAGGATGCAGATCAGGGCCACCTGGCGCATATAAGTGCTCTTACCGGCCATGTTCGGTCCGGTAATCAGCAAAATATTCCCGTCATCCCTGGTAAGCGTACTGCCGTTAGCCATGAAGGCAGCATCCTTCAGCACCGCCTCCACGACAGGATGGCGTCCGCCTTCGAGCCGCAGGTCATAGCCGTCGGAGAGCTTAGGCTTGACGAACCGGTGCTCGGCACTTACAGCAGCCAGGCACTGGTACACATCAATCTCCGCCACCTTCTCGGCGAGAGCCTGCAGGCGGGGAATCTGGGCCGCGATCCGGTCACGCAGCTCGGTAAAGAGGCTGTATTCGATATCCGTCATTTTGTCCTGGGCTTCCAGAATCAGCGCTTCCTTCTCCTTCAGCTCCGGAGTCACATAGCGCTCGGCATTTGCCAGCGTCTGCTTGCGCTCATAGCGGCCTTCCGGCAGGGAGGACAGGTTGGAACGGGTTATTTCTATATAATAGCCGAACACTTTATTGAAACCGATCTTCAGTGACTTGATGCCTGTAGCGGCACGTTCCTTCGCCTCAAGCTCGGCAATCCACTGCTTGCCGTTTGTGCTGGCTACCCGCAGCTCATCCAGACGCTCATGGTAGCCTGTCCGGATAATCCCGCCGTCCCGCACAGAGACCGGCGGATCTTCCACGATGGCCTGGTCAATATCCTCGCACAGCTCGGCACACACATCCATGGAACCGGCAATTTCCCGCAGTGTCGCGGAGCCGGACGCCAGGCACATCTCCTTCAGCGCGGGTATCTGCTGCAGGGACAGCTTCAGGGCGTTCATGTCACGGCCGTTGGCGCTGCCAAAGGCGATCCGTCCGACCAGCCGCTCCAGATCATAAATTTCTTTCAGCGCACCGCGCAGGTCCTCGCGCACGATGAACTGGTTGTACAGGTAATCGACAGCCTCAAGCCGCCGCTCAATCGGAGCGCGCTGCAGCAGCGGCTTGTCGATTCTGCGGCGCAGCAGCCGGCCGCCCATCGAGGTTTCGGTGCTGTCGAGCAGCCAGAGCAGCGAACCCTTCTTCGAACGTTCGCGGACCGTCTCGGTCAGCTCCAGATTGCGGCGGGTGAACGGGTCAAGAATCATATAGTTGCCCGGCTCATACGGGGAAATCTGGCTCAGCTGGCCGAGTGAACGGCGCTGCGTTTCGCTTAAATAAGATATCAGAAGCGCCAGGCAGCTGCCCCGCTCCTTCTCCAGCCGGACCCAGGCCGCTTCGCCGAACTGGCGGCGGGCCATTTCTTCTTCTCTTTTATCCCAGGGGGTGTACACAACCGGCTTGGCCAGCAGCGAGGCCTCACTGCGCAGTTGTTCCAGCAGCGCCGCATCCCCGATAATTTCCGCCGGCTCATAAATGCCGATTTCATCGCGCAGCCACTCTGCATTAGACAGGACAGAGGTGACATACAATTCACCTGTCGTAAGATCACAGGCCGAAAGTGCCATCATCCCGTCATTTTCTGTAACGCAGACGAGATAATTATTGCTTTTGTCCGTAATAATCTTGCCGTCCATTACGGTTCCCGGGGTAACCACACGGACGATATCGCGCCGCACCATGCCTTTGGTCACGGCCGGGTCATCGAGCTGCTCGCAGATCGCGACCTTGTAGCCTTTTTCAATCAGTCGCTGTATGTAACCTTCGGCCGCATGATAAGGCACTCCGCACATCGGAATCTTCTCATCGCCTCCGCCCTGACGGCCGGTTAATGCTATCTCAAGCTCCTTCGAGGCGAGGATCGCATCGTCAAAGAACATTTCATAGAAATCACCCAGCCGGAAAAAAAGGAAAGCATCCTTCGCCCCTTCCTTTACCTTCAGATACTGCTCCATCATCGGCGTATATTTAGCCATTGTTAACCTCCATGCCATTTCTCTAGTACTCTCTATTATAGCAGAAACTCGCAGAGCAAAGTTATTCCCCTTGCGTGCAGGAAGAAACAGGCGTTCTCTCCAAATGCGTACAACTCCCTCTGATATAAAAATATGGCTGCAACATCTCCCTTGTATAATGTAAGATTAGGAACAAACGTCAATTATACTTACTAGGAGGACTATTATGATACGCAGACTGTACGAGGCTGACCGGGAACGGCTGATGGAACTGACAGGCCGCAACCCGTCTATTAATCTGTTTATTATCGGGGATGTGGAAAACTTCGGATTCGAGCAGGAATTCATGGAGCTGTGGGGGGAATCTGATACGCCGGACGGGCCTCTGAAGGCAGTAATGCTGCGGTTTTTCAGCAGTTATCTTACTTATGCGGAAGGAGATTTTGATACAGAGGGTTTTGCGGAACTGATCCGTAAAGACACCGGGGCTGAAATGATATCAGGGGATGCCGGGGTTGTGCAGGCTTTCAGAGGAAAGATTGCTGCCCGTGAGGAAAAGCAGATGCTGTTCGCTGAGCTGAAGGACATGAACGGACAGCTCCGCTTCGCAGCGGCTGGCCCGCATGTCATCCGCAAAGCGACGGCCCATGATGTCGAGGCCATCTGTACGCTCACCGATCAGATCAAGGAATTCGCCGCCAGCACCGAAGATTCGCGCAAAAGCCTGCGCAAAGCGCTGGAAAGCAAGACCGGACGCACTTTTTTCGCCGAGCAGGACAGCAAAGTCATCGCCTCAGCCTCGACCACTGCCGAAAATTCGCTGTCGGCCATGATTGTCGGTGTCGCCACCCATCCGCAGCATAGAGGCCAAGGGCTGGCTACCCGCATTACAGCTGAGCTGTGCGCCGATCTGCTGGCCGAGGGGAAATCCCTGTGCCTGTTCTATAACAATCCGCAAGCCGGCCAGATTTACAAAAAGCTGGGCTTCATGGACATCGGCACCTGGGCAATGATGTATCTGGAAAAGCAGCGTTAACTGCGGTTCCCTGTGCCTCGGACCGGCATCCGCAGAACGTTTGCCGGCTGGTGCCGGCCGGGGCACTCCGGTATCAGAGTGCCTCCGGGAACAGGTAAGGAGCAGATAGCTGTGGCTTTTGATACAAGGCCACCGCCAGGCTCAGCCTGACTTTATTCCGGCTCCTGCCTTGCTCTGCCACAGGCTGCGGATGTCACGCGACTCATCCCAGGTCCGCTCCTGGGCTATATAGCCCAGGAGCGGTTCGATGTAAGCGGCTGCCTGCGCATAGCCAGGCAGTCCCCGCAGCTGCGCCTGCAGCGGGATGAAGGCTGCGCGCAGCGGGGTTTTGTCGCCGCTGTAATAGGCGGCATGCAGGTCCTCCCGGTCGAGCGGGCGCAGCGTAAGGTCTTCGTAGCGGCTCACGATCAGATGAGCCAGGAAGACCGCGCCTTTGGCGATGACCGGGGAGACGAGGAAGCTCGGCAGGGTCCGGTATTCAAAGCCGCCATGCGGCTGAATCCGGAAATCGCCGAGCACGCCGTAACGCGGACGCCGCGCGGCAGCCCTGGCGTCCTCCAGCAGCATCAGCGGCAGCGCGAGGTAGTTGTCGAGCGCGCGCAGCAGCGGCGCCGTGAGCGTTACGCCGCTGAAGTGCAGGTGGCCGCCGAGGGCCCAGCCTGGCAGCGGCATGCCTCCCGCCCGCAAGCTTAGCGTGCGGTCGGTGATGAGCCGGTCCGCCGCGCGCACGGCGGACATCAGCTGCGCCAGCAGCGCGCGCGGTTCCCCGCGCGGCTGGGGGCGCAGCTCGGCTACCGGGAACGCGCCCTGCGTTCCCGGGGGCCCGGCGTCGCAGCCCGCGACGCCGTCCAGGGGCAGGTACCGCGACGCGGGCACGACGCGGCCGGTGGATACCCGGAGCAGAAGGAACTCCGGGTCCATGCCCATCAGCAGCCCGGGACGGCCGGGCTGCTCAAGGGCAAGGGCGGCGTCCAGTGCCTGTGACGCCGCCTGATAAACGCCGCTGTCTGCAATAGAGAGAGGTATGATGGCCTGGGCGGCGAACTGTTTGCCGCCCAGAGCCGTCAGCCTTACCTCACCGCTATCCAGCCCAAGGCCATACAATGCCCGGACCGCCGTTTCACACAGCTGGCCTGCTGAACTTCGGCGGCTATGCTGCCCGGCGTTGTATGGACTCTGCACAGTTGCCTGCACCTCCGCGCTGCTGCCCTCCGCCAAATGCCCCTCTCTTCCGGTATCCCTTCTGCCAATCCCCGCCCGGCTGCCCGGCTGATCTTCTTCCACTATGCGGCCTGCATCATTTCCGCCGACCCTGCCCCCGGTATGCCTCTGTTCTCCCGCAATGATTGACGCTAAACTGCCGAACCGGTGCGCATTAGCCTTCTGCCGCATAGCCTGTCCGGTTCCCAGCGCCAGGATGTCCACTACCTGCAGATTGAAGATGCGGACAATATATTGCTGTCTGTGGACCCTTCTTATTTCTTTTGAGTAATACCTATGTATGGCGTTTACTTCTGCAGGGGAAATTCCTCGCTGCTCCAGCTGCGCCAGGCCGGAAGGAGTCATAGCAGCCTTCAGCCCGCAGCGCTGCAACCGGGCTTCCCGCTGCTGCAGAGTTAACCGGTTAAACACGTTAAGCCCTTCATTCATGACCTGCCCCTCCCAACAGTTTCTGCACCCGTTCTGCATTTGGTTTACAGCTGCACATTCGAAATGGAAAATCGTCAACTAATTCTCAGATCTACTATGGATAAGAGGATACTAATTGGAAAAATAGCACTTAATTTCTCTGTTTTGGCGTTCAAAGGGCTTTTCTGACAAAATGAAGTAGCGATTGTACAACTATTCGTTTGAAATTGAGAAATAGAGTGGAATTAAGTGTGGAAAACCCACCTAATTCTTAAGAATCTGATGCAACAAGCGCACCTTATGAAGTACCACACCAGACTGCTCTATTTTTTAAAAAGTATCCGTAAGTCTAGCTTAAATTTGTACTTTTCCTGTTCGGCAGTGGCTTGTATTTCAGATTAAGTCCCTGGCTTCCCCCTGCACTTATGTCCGCATTCCCACTGTACCTTTCCCGCATCCGCACCCCTGCAGCCAAAATAAAATTAAAAAAGGAGGGCGTTCGCCCTCTCGCCGCCGCCCCCGCTACATATAATGGACTATAACCCACCGGTAATCAGCGGCGGCGCCCTCCTTCCTTACAGCTCATCATCCAGGGCGTCAGGGTCCAGATCATCATAGTCGAAGCTCTCGCCTTCGAAATCATAATCCTTGTCTTCCAGATCGTCGGCCTGATCACTGACGTACACGCGGACCTTGGTCTCAGCCACCAGTTCCGCCTCAAACTCGCGTTCCACGCGGAGCGTCACACTGCCGCCGCCTGGCGATACACCCGCTTCTACACAGTTGGGTTCCTGCGTTGCCTCCGCAGAGACTTGGGCCGTGGAAGCGCGGTGTCTCGGGTCCAGGTATGACAGCGGGATAAGCTCAACATAGGAGACTGTTTCTTTGGCTACCTCAGTCTGCTTGTTTTTGTCATACGAGTACCAGATGTTCACATCGTAAGTACCGATTACTTCAATTCCGTTTCCGGCGGCAACCGCTTCGTACTGGTGGTTAATGATCCAAGCCCCCAGAATACTAGTCGGATGATGTGGCGGAGTCACGGTATGGGTTGCGGTAGAGAACTTACGACCTTTGCCGCAGATTGCCTTCGTAATGATCTCCCTTGTTTGACGTTTATGGCTTAATGACATCTTTGAACCTCCTCCATACAATCATTCACTATCAAGTGTATGCACGTTCTGGGCATTTGTTGATTGTTAGAGTAGAAATAAATTTGGGTAAGCCCTCCACCCGTCCCGCTATAAGCTTCATAGTCCATTTTATTGTTAAAATCACCGCGTTATGATACATAGCCAGCCTGTGTCCCCGTAAAAAAACACCAGCTCCTCCGTTAACGGGTGAACTGGTGTTTTTGGGGTACATTATGCAATTGTACTTGCCTGCCGGCTCTATTAACCGAAAATGATCAATATACTCCCCTGCTATTGCGGAATAACCCGTACAATACCCAGATCCCGCTGCCTGCTGAGATCCACGAAATCCTCCCCGATGTTCACCAGCGGACGCAGCGGATCATGGGCGAGAATCAGGATGATTTTGCCGGTCCGTCCGTCAGTAAGCACGACATCATTGCCCAGCATGGACTGCATCAGCTTATTAATGAAGACTCTGCAAATATACGGGTCAAGCTTGCCGAACACGTCATCCTCCATCTGTCTGAGCACCTCGTACAGCGGCGCAGCCGGACGGTAGAGCCGTTCCGAGGTCATCGCATGGAAAATGTCCGCCACGGCGACGATTTTGCTGAAATCTGTAATCCGGTGCCCCAGTACCCCGAACGGATAGCCGCTGCCGTCCATCCGCTCATGATGCTGCAGCGCGACAAGTGCCTGCATGTGATTGGTACCTACCGTATCTCTTATCATCTCATAGCCGTAGGTGGTATGCTTCTTCATCAGTGCCGTTTCTTCCTCGTCCAGCGGACCGGTCTTGGTCAGAATCTCCGAAGGGATCATGATTTTGCCGATGTCGTGCAGCGTCGCGGCAATCGTCAGCATGCCCAGCTCCTCCGGCTTCAGCTTGAGCCACTTGCCAAGCAGCGTGGACAGGATACCCACCGCAACGTTATGCCTGTATGTATAGTCGTCCTTCGGCTGGAGTGCAGCCAGAATACCATAGAAATCGTTCTTCTCACTAACCTGCTGGATAAAAGGAATAACTTCATTTCTGAGCTCAATCATCGGTAAACGTTTGCTTTTGTTATAGCGGAGCTGTTCAAAAATACTCTCCATTGCTACAGTACACTCATCAACCGCAATCTGGTAAAAGGCGGCGCTGTCAACATGGACCACGTCCTGGGGCTCCAGCATAATCCTGTGCCGGGTGATCAGGCGGATATGATCATTGTTCAGCAGTGTCATAGCGGGCAGGACGAACACGCCCTTGTGATTAAAAAGATTGACTGCAAGCTGCTTGCCGAGATATTGTTCATTATTGATGTTTATTGTCCTCACCTGCCAGAGCAGAAATTCACATAAGCGAACAATCTGCAGTAATTGAACTTCTTCTCCCATGAACGGTGAGCGGCAAAAGAATTACCGGCTCACTTTTTGTGCTTACATTTCTTATCGTAATTTTACACGGTAATGTGAATACCTGTCACCTATTTCGTGTTATGTATGATCAGTCGCTCCGGCCCCGCAGCAGACGTTTTGCCGGCTTGATCTCGACCGGAACCTTATGCTGCTTGGCAATTTTCAGGTATAACGCCAGTTCCCGGCACACCTGCAGAATAGCTGAACGGACTTCAAATTCTTCACGGGTCGAAGGAAGCTCCATCTGCTGAAACTCCTGCTCGACGCCTGCCAGCAGCCGCTCCGTGCGCCCGGTATATTCTTCTGCCAGCACATCCCCGCTCAGCTGGTCGAACAGGTCGGCCACCATGTCGCCGTGCGGAAGCTGCCGGTAGACCTGGGAAAGAAGCTGCAGCATATTCTGAATCGATTCCAGCTGCTCCTTGCGCATATAGAAGTAGACATTCCAGGCCTCGTCCGGATGAATCACATGATTCTCAATCTCCCTGGTGGCTGCTGTAAGCCCGCGCTGGATAGCGGCGTTCGCCCCGATCAGCTCCTTACCGTCCCATATATAAGCAGGATCACGGAGTGTCGTGGCCATTTGTTTGAAAACAACCGAGAAATAGCCGTCCACTTCCTTGCGGATGCCGGAGATAACACCGGTGGTCTGCGGCATGTAGATCAGATTAACCAGACCGGCCGAGCCCAGTCCGATGATCAGCAGCTCAATCTGCTGCAACAGGACATGCAGGGTCAGCTCAGCTTGTCCGAACACGCGAAACACTATAACGGAGCTGGTGACGATCCCTTCCTTAAAGCCTGATTTGACGATCAGCGGAAAGCCGAACAGCACATACAGCCCCAGTACCCAGTAATGAAAACCCAGCACGGCAAATAAAGAGCAGCCGATAAGAAGGCCCACAAGCGAGGCGGAAAAACGGGCAATGATCGTGCGAAGACTCCTTTTCCGCGTTGTTTCCACCCCGAGAATGGCCAGCAGGCCGGCGCTTTGTGCATTCGGAATTCCCGCAGCGGCTGCCAGCAGTATAGACAGCAGCGTGGCGGCCGCTGTTTTGATAACCCTAAATCCCATGTAAATACCTCTCCTTGACTCTCTGCTTCAGGTTGCTTGTAAAGATATAGACATGGTACAGGATTTTTCAGGGAGACACAATATGACATAAAATTCACAGCCGTGACAGCAACAGCTTCTCCAGATAAACTACCAGCTGATACATTGCAGTAGCCACAGCGGCTATAATGAGCAGGCTGGACATCACCAGAGTGAAATTAAATACCTGAAAACCGTAAATGATCAGATAGCCGAGCCCGGATTTGGCCACCAGAAATTCACCGACAATCACCCCGACCCACGACATCCCGACATTTACCTTCAGTGTAGACACTATTGTGGGAAATGAGGCCGGTAGAATCACCTTGTTAAACTCCTGCACCCGTGATGCCCCGAAGGAACGCACCACCTTGACCAGGTTGGGATCAACGCTGCAGAAGCTGTTATAGACAACCAGCGTAGTGATTATTACGGTGATGGATAAGGTGGTAATGACAATCGCTGTAAAGCCGGCTCCGAACATCACGATAAAAATAGGACCGAGTGCCACCTTAGGCATACTGTTAAATACAACCATATAGGGATCAAGCACGGCTGATAAAAAAGGCGACCACCAGATGATGACCGCAAGCAATGTGCCAAGCAGTGTTCCCAGCACAAAGCCGATCGCCGTTTCCAAGGCCGTCATTCCCAGATGCGGCCACAGGCTGCCGCTGGCCATATCGTTCCAGATTTGCCGCAGCACCTTGGTCGGGTAGCTGAACAGCAGCTCATCGATCCAGCCCAGTCTTACCCCGGCCTCCCACAGGAAAAAGAACAGCACAAGCAGACTGGCCCGTACGGCCATGACCCGGCTGCTCCAGCGGCGCTTTTGCTTCTTATAGTCCTGGTGCTTCTGCTGCAGCCATTCCCCGCGGGAGTTTGGCATTTCGTTTAGCCCGTTCCTGTTCACTGTCCTTCCCTCCCTGCGAGCTCCATTTCCTTCCATAATTCATGAAAAAGCTCCGCAAACCCCTGCAGATCCCGTGCGTACAGCGGAGGCGTGCTGCGGATTTCCTCAGGCACCTCAAAAATTTTGCGGATCCGGCCGGGATTGGGCTGCAGCAAAATGACTCTGCTGCTGACCGCAATCGCTTCGGACAGGTCATGGGTAACCAGAACCGCTGTAGTCCCGCGCCGGCGCAAAGTTTCCGATACCAGGTCCTCCAGCTGCAGCTTGATCTGATAATCCAGCGCAGAGAACGGCTCATCCAGCAGGAGCAGCCCCGGATTTGTCGCAAGTGTGCGCACCAGGGCCACACGCTGGCGCATACCGCCGGACAATTGGGCCGGATAAGCCTTTTCTTTGCCGGCCAGGCCCATATCTGCCAGCAGGTCCACTGTTTTCTGCCGGGCTTCAGCAGTCAGGTTTCCGGTCAGCTCAAGTCCGAGCAGCGCATTGTCAAGGATGGTCCGCCAGGGGAACAGGTAGTCCTGCTGGAGCATATAGCCCACTTCAGGTGAAGGACCCTGGATCAGCCGGCCGCTGACCGACACCTCTCCGAGCGAAGGCTTGAGCAGCCCGGCGATGATCGACAGCAGGGTTGTTTTGCCGCAGCCGCTCGGTCCGACTAGGCTGACAAACTCCCCCTTTTCCACCTCCAGGCTCAGGTCCTCAATGGCAAGTGAAGCCTCACGGTCGCCCAGGTAAGCGTGCGTCACACCCTTCAATTGCACAACTGGCAGCATATCAGCCCCTCATTTCCCGGATGAAGTTTTAATTCCGGCTTCCGCCTTCTCGGCAAAGCTGTTGTCCACGATCGTTTCCAGCGGAATCCGTTCCTGCAGCTCGCCGGCGTGTTCAATGACATCCAGCAGATTGTTCCACTCTTTATCATCAATAACAGGATTTGCAGCATAGGTATCCTGCTCCTTGTAACGATTAATTGCAGAAATGACAATCCCCTGGTCGGTGTTCTCAAAATACGGCATAACCGCTTCTGCAATTTCCTCAGCGCTGTGCTCCTTCACCCACAGCTGGGCCCGCTGGACCGCATTGGTGAACTTTTGCACTGTATCGCCATTTTTGCTGATATAGCTTTGCTTGGACATGAAGACCGTATAAGGCAGATAGCCGCTCTCCACGCCGAACGAAGCTACGACTGCACCGCGCCCTTCACTTTCAAAGATCGAAGCCTGCGGCTCGAACAGCTGCACGTAATCTCCTGTTCCGGACGCAAATGCACCGGCAATATTGGCGAAATCAATATTTTGAATCAGCGTAAGATCTTTGCCCGCATCAATCCCCTTGTTATGCAGCGTAAATGCACCGGCCATCTGCGGCATACCGCCTGCCCGCTGCCCGAGGAACGTCGACCCTTTCAGCTGATCCCAGCTGAATTCACCTTCTGCCTTGCGGGCGAACAGGAAAGTACCGTCCCGCTGGGTAAGCTGGGCAAAATTGATCACAGGATCATCCGCTCCCTGCTGGGCTACATAAATCGAAGTCTCTGACCCGACAAGCGCCACATCTATGGCCCCTGAGAGCAGAGCGGTCATCGTCTTATCCCCGCCAGGAATGGTCTGCAGCTCCACATCCAGCCCCTCATCCTTGAAGAAGCCCTGCGATAATGCCACATACTCAGGCGCATAAAAGACAGAACGGGTTACTTCGCCGACTCTCACCTTTACTCCCGCCTGCTCTGTGCCGCAGCCGGCGAGCACTGAGAAGCACAAGACGAGAAGCAGCAGCGGCAAAGCCAGCTTTTTCTTGATTGTCATCCTTCATTCTCCTTTCTTCCCGGGTCTTTGGCCCTTACCTAAAGCATATGCGGGGGCCTATGTTTTGGTTAAAAGCATGAAGGAAAACCGTTTGCACTATCACTTCAGCAAAACATAGAAAGAAATTTGTTGAAATTAATGGATCATTCTGTTTAATAATGATGATAATCCGATTAATTAAGAGTAATTCTATGATTTGTAAAGATATCTGCTTGTAATTCAGCATAAATCATTATAAATAATTAATTTTAGCTGATTTAGGTAAGTGCAAACGTTTTACCAAAAGGGGCGATTGCACTACTATATTTAGTAAAGCGCTTACTGGATACATATTAATGAAGCAACACCATCAGAAAGGGGTTTATTTAAAGATGAAACAAGAGTTCAACCGGCTCCCGGGACGCCGTATCCTGCATTCCCTGGCCTTAACCGGACTTACCGCTGCACTGCTGGCCGGCTGCACGAATGACGGGAATTCCGCTGCCGGCAATAACGGAAGGGCTTCCACCGTCCCGGCTGCACAGACTTCACCTTCACCGGACGCCGGCACGGCACCGCTGAAATCTCAGCAGCCTGCTGCAGTTTCCCGTACTGCTATTGATGAGCAGCCATCCACAGTATTCTATGAAGTGTTCGTCCGTTCGTTTTATGATTCAGACGGCGACGGCATCGGTGATCTGCGCGGGCTTACAGGCAAGCTGGATTATTTGAATGACGGTGACCCTTCGACTGCAGATGATCTGGGGGTTGGAGGCATCTGGCTGATGCCGGTTAACCCTTCCCCCAGCTATCACGGGTATGATGTCACCGATTACCGCAGCATCAATCCCGATTACGGGACGCTTGAGGATATGCAGGAGCTGATCCGTGAAGCGCATAAGCGGGGAATTAAGGTGATCATGGATCTCGTTGTGAACCATACGTCCAGGGAGCATCCGTGGTTTGTGGAATCTGCCAAAAACGAGGACAGCAAGTACCGCGACTACTATGTCTGGGCTGAAGACCAGAACCGCCCTGTCAGCGGCATCAGTGCAGCCGGCAGCGGAAGCCCCTGGCATTCGGTGCTTGGCAGCCATTACATGGGCACCTTCTGGGACGGGATGCCCGATCTCAATTTCGATAATCCTGACGTGCGCAATGAAATGAAGGACATCGGAAAGTTCTGGCTGGAGCAGGGTGTCGACGGCTTCCGCCTGGATGCAGCCAAACATATTTATGAGGATCTTGTAACGGATAAGAGTACGGAAACGACCGCCAAAAATGTAGCCTGGTGGCAGGAATTCCGCCAGGCCATGAACGAGGTTAACCCGCAGGCCTATATTGTGGGGGAGGTTTGGGAGAACTCCGCCGTATCCGTAGGCGCTTATCTGGATCAGGCCTTTGATTCCGGCTTTAACTTCGGGCTGGCCGAGACGCTGGTGAACTCCGCCAAGACGGAAAAGGACAGCGGGGCAGCATTCACACTGGAGCGTACTTACAGGCTATATTCGCAGATTTCTGAGGGCCGTTTTACAGATGCAGTCTTCTTGACCAATCATGACCAGGACAGGGTAATGAGCCAGCTTGAGGGCAATCCGGACCATGCCAGAATGGCTGCCGCAATGCTGCTTACGCTGCCGGGCAATCCGTTTATTTATTACGGGGAAGAGATCGGCATGTTAGGACGCAAACCGGATGAAGGAATCCGTGAGCCGATGCAGTGGTCTGCGGACAGTGGCAGTGCCGGCCAGACAACCTGGGAAGCGGTCACTAACAACAAGGGGAATTCCGGAGGAAATGTGGAGAGCCAGCTCAGCAGCACCGGCTCACTGCTGGACTGGTACCGTCAGCTAATTGCCCTGCGCAGCCAGGTACCCGCGCTCCAGAACGGTGATATAAGGGACTATGCTTCCGGGAATGACGGTGTCATGGCATTTGAACGTGTAACAGCCGAACAGCAGGTGCTCGTTATGCTTAATCTGACAGGCAGCAGTCAGACCGTTACCCTGAAGCAGGGAACGAATGACAAAGGATATACAAACATCATCAAAGCTGTTCCGGAGGAAGCAGCATATAGCGGAGCTGAACTTACCCTTCCGCCCTATTCTGCTGTTATTCTGGATTAACTGCATGCGAGGCATGCAGCATCCATTCATATAATGCCAAGCAGACCTCCGCCTTGCTCGCGGGTATGGCAACAATCCAATCTTCTGCGGATTCGCAGCTCATCCGGAGCAGCCAGCCGCCGGAGGCATCTTCTATGTATCCGGCGTGCTGGAAAATCCAGCTGTCCGTGCTGCGGGAACAGAGCCTGAGCTCACCGTCAGCCGTCCGGTATTTAAGAACTCTTGCCAGCTGGGCCGAACGAAGGAGGTCTCCTGTCTCGGCATTCAGGCACTCGGCCAAAGTGAACAGCGTGTAGGTTTCCGCCTGGGCTTTCAGTTCCTCGAACCTGCTTCTGGACATCTGCAGGGCGGGGACATCTGAACAGGGGATCCCTTCCATCTGCTCAGGGCAGTTGAACAAATAAAAGCATGCCCGCTTCACCTTTGCAGGCTCTGTAAGCTCATAGCCGAAGGGATCCTCCTCCTGAATGCTGGAGATGATAGTCCGTTCCTTGAATACCTGCACACAGAGATCCTGGGTATGCTCTCCTTCACAATATTTCAGCCGGCATATTCGTTCTGCAGAACCCGCCATTTGCAGCAAACCGGATACTTCCTTTCCGTGCGGCGGCGCTTCAGGAAACAGAAAACGCGCTAAATATACCATTTCATCTTTATTCACAGTCCAATTTCCTTCCCGGATTCCCAGGAAATCAGGAATCGCCCAGCAGTAAAAAACTCGAATCTACCAAACTTGCAATCTTTATGTTATCATAAGCTAATTTTAAGGTAAAATTAAGAAATGCCGGGTATGATCATAGCATGAAATACTTTTAGCGAGGTGATTTCGATTATGAGAATGCTCATCACATTTCAGAACAAGTCTGTACCGGTATATTTCACCACTGAAAACAAACAGCCTACCCAAAAGGTACTCCGAATTTTGAATAATACACTGGAGCTCAAGATCCAGAAGGGCAAAAGCGCTCTGCAGAAATGTTTGAATTCACTTATCAGTATCGAAATAAAAGGCTCAGAAGCTATATTGCACAGTTACAGTGAAAATGATTCACTCGCACTATCCCTCTACTAGCAGAGGGATTGTTTTTTTGTACAAAAAGAAACGGATACCATCCTTAAGAGATGGTATCCGTTTCTGCGAGGTTACAAAAAAAAAGCACGCTCTTTCGCCTGAAAAGAAGATGCTCTGCGCTATATGTCGGGCCGAATAGCTGTAGGTAAGCGGCAGGTTTTTAACCTGTCCGGCGGTTTTTATTTTCTTCTTTCTCCGCCTTTTGGATGCGCAGCTTGAACAACTTTACTAAATTGATGCGTGTCTGTTCTTCGTGACAGCTGTCCAGTTTTTTAATGATAAAACGGTCAATGGACATGTCAATCGCTCCTTTGTGATTATCTTTTACCGTTAATGGACCCAGGAAATCATTTCCTGCCTCCCTTGTATCACCTATATAACCGGGTCCCCGGAAGCTCAAACGCTTCTATTTTCTGGTGAAAAAGCTTGTCGAAACGACTTTACTACATATTGAGCCTCAGGTCCGGTTATGCTGTTATCCATCAGGAGATATGGTAGCCGTGCAATTCCAAGGCATTTGCTGTCGCTTAAATTTATTTTTCTTTCGACGGATATTTACAAACTAAATATTCAATGCTATATTAAATATAGTAAGTATTAAATATATATTTAAGGAGAAATCATAATGTCTAATGTACTTTTCATCAAAGCAAACAACCGCCCTGCTGAACAAGCTGTAAGTGTTCAACTTTACAACGCATTCCTTGCAAGCTACAAAGAGTCCCACCCGGAAGATCAGGTAACTGAACTGGATCTGTTCGCTGAAGAGCTTCCTTACTACGACAACACCCTGATCACTGGTATCTATAAAGCTGCCCAGGGCTTTGAAGCTACTCCTGAAGAAGCTGCCGGCGCAGCACTGGTTAAGAAATATCTGGACCAATTTGTTGCAGCTGATAAAGTTGTATTCGGCTTCCCGCTCTGGAACATGACTGTTCCTGCTGTTCTGCACACTTACATCGACTACGTGAACCAGGCTGGTACTGCATTCAAATACACAGCTGAAGGTCCTGTAGGCCTGCTTACCGGCAAAAAAGCGGCTGTCCTGAACGCAAGAGGCGGCATCTACTCCACTGGTCCTGCAGCAAACGCTGAAATGGCTGTTAACTTCATCGTGAACAACCTGAGCTTCTGGGGCTTCCAGGATATCACACAGGTGATCATCGAAGGCCACAACCAGAACCCGCAAGAGTCAGCTAACATCATTGCAAAAGGTCTGGAAGAAGCTAAATCCGCTGCTGCATCGTTCTAATACAGCACCAGCATTAAAGGTCCGGCCCGCAGTATAGATATTCGCAAGAAGATCAGGCATCGGTTTTACTCAGCATCCGGACTTTTATTCATATATAGCAGAGGCACAGCCCTTCCCCGGGCTGTGCCTCTGCAGCATAAAGCCCCCCACAAAGTGAGGCTTTTACATGGAAGCTGATACAGGTACTTTGCGGGGACCCCGAATATATCCTTATAAAAAAATGCCATCAGGGCGCCTGAGCAGACAGCTGCAGGGCATCCTAATGGCTTTTTTTATGTTAGAATTGCAAGTTCAGGATCAATACTCCTCAAGCTGCCGCTCCCATGACGTTTTCCGCGGCCGTGGGGCACTGGTTTTGCCGGCAGAAGCAACAGCCTTCCGCTTCTGTCTCTGCTCTTTGCTGCTTTGAAAGCGCAGCTCCTTCTGTGTCTTGCGGTAGTTCATAAGCCGCTTCTCCTCCAGCAGGCCCGAGGATACAGCCGCCAGCACGGCGCAGTCCTCCTCGCGCTCATGACTGCAGTCGCTGTAGCGGCATTCTGCCGCCAGGCTGCTTATATCGCCAAAGGCAAGGTCAAGCCCGCCCTCATCCTCCCACAGCTGCAGCTCGCGCATCCCGGGGGTATCCACGATTATCCCGCCTTCAGGCAGCACGAACATTTCCCGGTGCGTCGTTGTATGCCGCCCGCGGCTGTCGCCCTCTCTGACGTCCTGGGTCAGCTGGAGGTTTTGGCCGCTGAGCCAGTTGACCATCGTTGACTTACCGCAGCCGGAGGAGCCAGTCAGGGCCACCGTCTGCCCGCTGCGGATATACGGCAGCAGCTCTTCACGGCCGTCACCGAGCAGGGCGCTGACCGCATGTACCGGTACGCCGGGGGCAGCCCGCTCCATCTCCGCTATTCTGGTATCCGCATCCGGACACAGATCGGCCTTGGTCAGCAGAACAACCGGATTCGCTCCGCTATTCCAGGCCATAATCAGATACCGCTCCATCCGCCGTACATTGAAATCGTCGTTCAAGGCACTGACCAGAAACAATGTATCTACATTGGATGCGACAATCTGCTCTGCCTGCGTATTTCCCGCTACCTTACGCGAAATAACACTTTGACGGGGCAGCAGTCCATGAATAACAGCATGCTCTCCCCCATCCTGCATAGCTAAAGCGACCCAGTCACCGATGGCCGGCAGCTCGCCCGAATCTGTAACGGAATGCCGGAGCTTCCCGGACAGCTCACCCCAGGTTTCGCCTGCATCAGTCATGACCCGGTATTTGCTGCCAAAATCCCCTGTGATCCGGCCGGGAACACGCTTGTTCCTTGCCTGCTCCTGATTCTGAATAATCCCGTTCCATTTTACTTGCCACTTTTCATTCCATCCGTATTGTTCAATAATCATTGTAATGTTATTGCCTCCTGGTATTTGGTTTATTTATCCACTCACATTGTCCGGGAACACAAAAAGCCGCCGGAACCTAACGTTCCGGCGGCGGATTGGATCACAGACCTCACCTGCTACTACAAGGCAGGACTGCGATCAAATCATATACAGAAAGCTGCGGTCTTCCCGGGTAAGGAAGAACCGCATATTTCTGTGCGCGATCCGGGCATACCAAATACGGTACGATCCGTATTCAATAACGCTGACCGCGCAAAAAAGCCGCCGGAACACATACGGTCCCGGACGGCTCTAAAAGGCACTCTAAGAGCTTACCTGCTAAGCTGCATCACACTTGCTGCGCAGCCGCTGTTCCCGGAAGACACGTATCTACAACAGTTGTTACCGATAATGAACGTGCTGTATAAACTGTCATATTACATCGTCTCCTTCTTGGTTAATATGCTGTAACTATAAACGTCCCGGCTGCGCATTGTCAACGCCGCACCCCGGTAAAGTATTTTTTATAAATAAAGTCTACCTGAAACTCTAGATGATTTCCTTCAGCTCAGCCAGCTCATTAATGGTTCTCCAAGGCTGCACATCCAGACGGTCGTCCCAGGGGTGATTCCGCTTCAGCCAGACGGTGTCCATTCCCGCCTTGCCGGCACCCCAGATATCATTGACCGGATGATCGCCGATGAACAGGGTCTGCTCTGCAGAGGTACCCATACGCTCCAGCGCCAGCTTGTATATGGCCTGATCAGGCTTGCTGATTCCGGCTTCACCCGAAATCACAATCGCCTTAAAATAGCCGCGTAACCCGAGCAGATCAATTTTACCGTCCTGCAGATCCTTTTTACCGTTGGTTACGAGTCCAAGGATATAGCCCCTCTCCCGGCAGTAGTCCAGTATTTCTACCGCATCCTTCATAGTCGCCCCGTGGCTGGAATAGTTTGTATCATAATACGCCCGTATGTCCGACGCACTTACCGGTGTCCGCCAGGGCAGTGCTTCGCTCAGCTCGGCAAAAAATCCGTCCTTATCCCGGTAGCCGTCGGCATCCCGCACAATCATATCCTCGACAACCCGCTTAGCCTCTTCCTCCGGCAGATGGCCCAGGTAATCCTTTACAAACCGGGTACTGAAGCTGCGGAACGTATAGTCCCGGTCCATCAGCGTGTTGTCCAGATCAAACAGCAATGCCTGTTTTGTTCTCATCTTGATTAAATCTCCTTATCCGCTTAAATGTCAGAGGTTAATTGTACTATGTATGTCCGGACAAAGAAAAGACTGCCCTGCAGAAAAGAAGCTTTATCCTCCTTTACTGCTGAACAGCCTGCTGACGTCATATAAATGGATAATCCGGTTATTCAAAATGCTCCGCACGGTGGGTCAGCATCATCTCTTCTTCCGTAATGTACAGCGGAAACGGCGGGGTCTCCGTCAGATAACGTTCCGAATGGAGCAGACGGTAGTGGACCTCCGGCAGCCAGGCATCCTCGATTAGCGGCAGCTTGCCGGTATCGCTGATATAATTATCCACCGCAGATTGAACCAGATCTAGATAGTAAGGCACCAGCTTGTCAGTTTCCTCAAAAATTTCGTAGGTTTCACGGGACATATAGAATTTCTGCTGGGGAACCCCGCCCAAATAACGTTTCAGCCTGGACATATCGATGCTTTTATCCTCCATAATCAGTACAGTGCGGTTGACTGAGGCAGGCATATCTTCTTCGAATTGCCTTACAGCCTGCTTGATCTGCGGCAAGGTGACAGTGATCGGCTCAGGGATTGTATTTTTTTTGGCGCGTTTGAATATCATACTGAAAGTCTCCTTTCGAAGTATATGTCAGATAACGCTTACAATTCCAGTTTATTCACTTTTCTAACCTTTAATCAGCAGTGCATTTATTTGTCACAGAATCTCCGTAATTATAAGAGCATTAAGTGACAAATTGCATTATTTCACGTTCTCCCAGCGCGTCCACATTTCCGGCGGGTTCAGTTCATATTTGTCATGCTCGCGGTACATGAACTGATGCATGATGAATTCACGGCGGATCGTGGCGTAATCGTCATGGTATTGCTTGATGAACTCGTTCATCTCTTTCTCGCTGTAGACCGTTCCCGGGGTCAGCTTCTCCGCCATGTACTGCAGGGCAATCAGCTTCTTCTTGTATTGGGCCGGGATCTGGCGCAGCCTTCCGTCTTTGGCAAAAAAGTTACGCAGCACCGATTCCTTCAGGCTGTTCTCCGGTGACTGCTCCTCCATCTCCTGCGTGCCTTTGGAAAAAATAAAGCTCAAGGAAGCCTCGGAGCCTGCTCTGATAAACTCGGGATTAAGTCTGAAGTAAACGGTGTTCTTGTCCCGCCGCTCTGTAATCATTGCAGCTTCCCGCAGCTTCGCGGCATGATGCGTTACAGTCGGCTGTGACAGGTTGAGCCGTTCCGCCAGCGCCTGGCCGTGAATCTCCTCTCCTCTGGACAACAGCAATAATATGCGTAATCTCGTCGGATCGGACAAGGCCTTATGGTAATTAACAATTTTATCAAGCTGCATGGGGTCACGCTCCTGTAGCAAATATAAGCTGGGATGAAAAGGAATAATGTTTAGATGTATATCTAATTATATCAAATTTGAGGATATCCGGCAACCGCAGCAGCTGATCTTTTACGCAAGGATTGGCGTTAAATTAAAAATTAAGGTAACATTTAGAGACAGAACTTATCCACCAGGAGGTCGCAAGTCATTATGAAAGACGTTATTATTATCGGCGCCGGTCCCTGCGGGCTGTCAGCGGCAATTGAATGCCAGCGCCAGGGGCTGTCGAGCCTGATTATTGAGAAAAATTTTATCGTGCACTCCATTTATCTGTATCCGACCAGCATGCAGTTCTTCAGCACAACCGCGCTGCTCGAAATTGGCGGTGTTCCCTTCACCTCACCCAATGACAAGCCGTTTCGTCATGAAGCCCTGGTCTATTACCGGCGGGCAGCGGAGCAGCACGGTCTTGAGATTGCAGCGTATGAAGAAGCGCTGAGCGTGGAACGGAATGAAGACGGCAGCTTTACTGTACATACTGTCAACAAACGCGGAGAACGCCAGAGCCGGCAGGCTGCACATGTCGTTATTTCAACCGGCTATTTCGACCAGCCGAATATGATCGGCATTCCGGGCGAGGAGCTGCCCAAGGTAACGCATTACTTTGGCGAGGCCCATCCGTATACCGGGATGAGGGTAACGGTTATCGGGGGAAGCAATTCCGCAGTGGACGCGGCACTGGAGCTGATCCGTGTCGGTGCCGCGGTAGATATGGTCTACCGCGGGGCAAGCATTTCCGACAATATCAAGCCGTGGGTGCGGCCAATTTTTGAGAGCATGGTAACAAAAGGCCTTATCACGCTTCATCTGGAATCACGGGTCACTGAGATTACTCCATCCTCGGTCATCGTAACCGGGAACAGCGGGGAGACTAGCGAGCTGGACAATGATTTTGTGCTGGCGATGACCGGCTTCCGTCCGAGCAGGGCGCTGCTGTCATCCGCTGGTGTGCAGATGGACGATGAGCTGGACAAACCGTCATTCAACCCTTCAACGATGGAGAGCAATATACCGGGCCTCTATGTAGCAGGGGTTATCGCCTCCGGCCGCAACGCCAATGAGGTATTCATCGAGACCGGACGCGGTCACGGCAAGCTGATTGCAGACCATATCGTTTCACAAAAGCTCAAATAAGACAAGGAGTGCCCGTCTACATGGATATCACCTCCCTGCTGTTGCTTGGCCTGGCCGCGCTTGGCATTATCAGCAGCAATTCTCCGGTTACTATCGCGATGGTTGTACTGCTGCTGCTCAGGGTACTGGGACTGCAGCAGACTTTTCCGTGGCTGGAAAAGCACGGCCTGACGCTCGGTATCATCATCCTGACAATCGGGGTGATGACTCCGCTGGCCAGCGGCAAAATCTCGCTGAACACGGTCTGGCAGTCCTTCTTCCACTGGAAATCGCTGGCCGCCATCGGCATCGGCATGCTGGTCGCTTATCTCGGCGGCCGCGGCGCCGTGCTGATGGGCAGCCAGCCGACGGTTGTCGCCGGTCTCCTGATCGGCACTGTGCTTGGCGTCGCCCTGTTCAAGGGTGTCCCCGTCGGTCCGCTGATTGCCGCGGGTCTTCTGTCTTTGATTATCGGGAGGGGATAATCGCTTTGCTGTACTCCGCCGCATGAAAAGGCTGGCATCATCCGCAGGAATATGCGGGTTATGCCAGCCTTTATATTTCCCTCTGATGCCGGTGCCATGGCCCCGTTTATTCATCACTCTCTGCCTTAAATGGCGCCGTCTCCGTCTACGCGATACTGCAACGGCTTCCTCTGAGAAGGAAGCCGTTAATTAATTTGCTTATCCATCCAGCCGCTGCACATTGAACAGACGGGCATAGCTGCCACCCTGCAGCATGAGCTCTTCATGAGTGCCGCGCTCGGTAATCGCACCGTTTTCCAGTACGATAATCTGGTCCGCATGGGTGATAGTGGACAATCGGTGGGCGACAATCAGCGTCGTGCGCTCAGAGGCCAGGGATTGCAGAGACTGCTGGATGAGATGCTCTGACTCCAGATCCAGCGCAGACGTAGCCTCATCCAGAATCAGCACCTTCGGATCTTTGAGGAAGACCCTGGCAATCGCGACGCGCTGCTTCTGGCCGCCTGAGAGCTTCACTCCTCGCTCACCGACCTCGGTGTCATACCCCTCAGGCAGCTGCATGATGAAATCATGGGCACTCGCAGCCTGCGCAGCGGCAACAACCTCCGCCTCACCGGCATCCGGGTTACCGAACAGAATATTGTCACGCACCGAACCGCTGAACAGGAAGTTATCCTGCAGCACCATGCCTACCGTCCGCCGCAGGCTCTCCTGGGTCAGTCCTCGGATGTCCTGTCCGTCCATTAGCAGACGTCCTTCACTGATATCATAGAAACGCGGAATCAAGCTGATGAGGGAAGATTTCCCGCCCCCGCTCATACCGACAAATGCAACTGTCTGTCCCGGGCTGATGCTAAGATTTATCTCTTTCAGCACCCATTCGTTGTCCTCCCTGTACTTAAACCACACATGGTCAAATTCGATGGCTCCGGCCGCATCCTGAAGCGGCTTGGCACCGGGCCGGTCAGCAATATCATAAGGCTCATCCAGCAGCTCCATAACCCGCTCCAGCGAAGCAGAAGCCTGGGTCAATACGGTGGAGGAGTTGATCAGCCGCCGCAGCGGCGCATACATCCGGTCCAGGTAGCCGAAAAAGGCAACAAAGGTGCCGAGCGTCAGATTGCCGCGGATGACCTCATAGCCGCCATACCCGATCACGAGCAGCGGGGCCAGGTCGGTCAAGGTATTAATGATGGCGAAGGTAACCGCGTTCCAGCGGGTATGAGCCAGCGCTTTTTCCAGAAACTTGCCGTTGATGCCCTCGAACTGCTTCTGATCGACCTTTTCCATCGTAAAGCTGCGGATGATGGCAATCCCCTGAATCCGTTCATGCAGATAGCCTTGTATGGCTGCCAGTGCCTGTGATCTATCCTTGGTCAGTACTTTTAAACGCTTGTAAAGTGTGTTAACGGCAATGCCGTACAGCGGCAGAACCGCAATCGAGACGAGCGCCAGCACCGGATTGAGATAGAACATGAACCCCAGCGCAAAAATCAGCGTGAACATATCGAGCCACACGTTCATCATCCCGACCTCGACCAGGTTTTTGGACTGCTCCACATCGTTGATGAACCTGGAGATCGCTTCGCCCACCTTCGTATTCTGATAATACCGCAGGGACAGGCGCTGCAGATGGCTGTACAGCTTGTTGCGCATATCGAACAGCACTTTGCTCGTAATCAGCTGGGCAAAATATTGGCGGTAGTACTCCACCGGCCCCCTGATTACAACAAACAGCAGAAATGCGCCGCCAAGTACATAAAACAGCTTCGAGATGCGCTCCGCTACAGTCAGCGCTGAGGGTGTAAGCAGATCATCGACCACATATTTCATAATCATCGGGAGAGTCAGCGGGATGCTGAACTTGATCATACCGATAAAGAGCGTCAGCACAATCCATTTCATATAAGGCCTAACAAAGGTATAATACGCTTTCCATTGCTTCACAGAACGTTACGCCCTTTCTTTTTTTATACCGCTCTGGGTACTGTTGACATTTGAGGCTTACAGTGTTTTTATATTTCTTAGGTACATAAGTGCGAGTGCAGTACCGGAACTTCAGGAGGATAATGATGTCTAGACAATTTGTGACGGAAGCGGTCATGATGGCCATATACGGCCAGCTACTCGTACCGCAAAGCCCTGTGGAATATATCGTGCCCTATACAACGGTTATGGAACTGTATGAGCTGCGGGACAGCGATGAGCCGCTGATGAACCGGGCCGACGATGACCAGCACGTCAAAAGCAAAATACGTGAGCTGATTGCCTATTTCGAGGAGCCGCTCAATTCCAAGAAGATCAACCGCTGCCTGTCCGTACCCTGGGCGAAAAGCTCCGGCATTCTGCTCGGTGAACGGGCGCAGGTTACGATTATCAACAGCGTTGACAACGCAGCCTACGGGGAGGCCTTTGATCCGATTGAGACAGAGCTGCTGCTGACCTCCGTCCGGGAAAAAGTACCCGTACTGACCGACCAGTTCGAGCTGATCCAGCGCATCATCGAAGGCGGAATCCCGGTACAGGTATATGACATCGATGATTTTGAGTTTGCGATGGAGGAAGAGACCTTCCGCAGCTCGCAATAAAGCGGTTATCTATATTTACCAGCCACTGCACAAAAAGCCCCTGCCGCCCGGCAGAGGCTTTTTGTGCAGGCTGCCATTCAGCAAACTGCAGCTGGCTCCAGCCCGCCCGCCTATTTCAGGCAGCAGGAGTTACTCCTTAGCCTGACCGGCCGCGCTCAGCGGCTGATAAACATACTCGATATCGTCCTCAGCAGCCACATGGATAATGGACAGGCTGTAGCCCTCCATGTACCAGAGATCCTGCTCCTCCATATAAAAAATCAGGCCTTCCTGCTCCGCCTTTACTGCAGGACGCGCGGGTGGCTCCGTAGCGATACCCAGTGAAAATCCGGGATGCAGTCCCCCGCCCGAGCTGTAACGCGGAAATAAACGAATAGAATCCCCGGCCTGCAGGTTAAGCTCCTTCTTGAACCACCCAGCGGCTTCCGGACTAATTGTCATATCCATTTCTGTTAGTGCACCTCCGTTTCCTTTTATCATACTATAAGCCGGCGGTATTCCAAATCAGCCGTTCCTTATCTATGATACTCCGTCTTCGCAAATTGTTCAAAATTCTATTTGACATTGTTCAGAGACTGATGATAAACTCTGAACATACGAAGCGTCTTGAAGTAATTACCAAAAATGAGCGAAAGGGTGATCTCGGTGTTGACTATTGTACCAGTTGATTTTAAATTTTTTGTCGGCAACTACACACAACCTCATACCGAAGCAGCCCGAATAGTGGAAACCTGCTGAATCAAGTACATCCACCGTACTTGAATTTAGCCAGGCAAGTCTCTTCCATGTCTTCTGTGCTGCGCTAAAGCACCGTGGACATGATTATCACTGTATCTTACAGGCATATCATCCGTTTAACGGAGGGTATGCCTTTTTGCATGCTGTTAATAGACATCCGCTATTTTCATCATCATTCAAAGACACATTCACAAACCGACAACTACACCCCAAACACGAAAGGAAGCGATTCCCCTTGTTCTCCGTACTCCGTGATCTTGGCTGGTTTTTCCGCCGGGAGAAAAGGCGATATTCTATCGGCCTGATTTTGTTAATTGTAGTAGGTGTATTAGAGCTGCTGCCCCCCCGTCTGCTTGGCAACGCCATCGACGAAATTGTCCGAGGCTCCATCACCACAGGGTCACTGCTGAAGTACATCGGTGCAATCATCGTGATGATGCTGATTATTTACTGGATCACTTATGTCTGGATGCATAAGCTGTTCGGCGGCTCCAACCTGGTCGAGCGGCTGCTGCGTTCCCGGTTCATGAACCATCTGATGACGATGACCCCCTCTTTCTTTGAAAAAAACCGCACCGGCGACCTGATGGCCCGCGCCACCAATGATATCCGCGCCGTGGCGACCACCGTCGGCTTCGGAATGCTGACGCTTGTGGACTCCACTGTCTATCTGAGTGTCGTCCTGCTGGCAATGGGCTTTCTGGTCAGCTGGAAGCTGACGCTTGCTGCGGTGCTGCCGCTGCCGCTGATTGCAATCGCGATGATTTTCTACGGCAAAGCGATTCACGACCGTTACAGTCTGGCCCAGGATGCCTTCGGGGATATGAATGACCAGGTGCTGGAATCCGTATCCGGTATACGCGTTATCCGCGCTTACGTGCAGGAGCGGCTGGACGAAAAGCGTTTTGCCGACATTACTGAAGATGTGTACCGCAAAAATATGGCGGTTGCCCGTGTAGATGCCTTTTTTGAACCGACCATCCGTTTCTGTGTAGGCCTCAGCTATATCATTGCACTTACATATGGAATTTATCTCGTATTCCGTAATCAGATTACACTGGGTGACCTTGTCTCCTTCAATATGTATTTGGGGATGATCGTCTGGCCGATGTTCGCCATCGGCGAGCTGATCAACATCATGCAGCGCGGCGGCGCTTCGCTGGAGCGGATCGACGAAACAACGAATACCCGCCCGGATGTGGCGGATGTGGCCAGCCCGGTAGCGGTAGCCCAGCCAACCCGCATCGATTTCAAGGATGTAACGTTCCGTTATCCTACCTCCACCATTGATAATCTGAGCGGAGTCAGCTTCTCCCTGTCCCAGGGCCAGACACTGGGGGTAGTCGGACGCACCGGCAGCGGCAAATCCACGCTGCTGAAGCAGCTGCTTCATGAATACCCAACCGGCAAGGGTGATATCCGGATTGCTGATGTCCCCATTGAGAGCATTGCCCTCGACCAGTTACACAGCTGGATGGGCTACGTTCCGCAGGAGCAGATTCTGTTCTCCAAATCGGTCCGTGAGAACATCCAGTTCGGCTATGACAAGGCCAGTGATGAACGCATTATGCAGGCCATTACGGCCGCAGCGTTCCAGAACGACCTCGGCACCTTATCCGACGGCCTGGATACATTGGTCGGCGAACGCGGCGTTTCTCTCTCCGGGGGCCAGAAGCAGCGCGTCTCGATCTCCAGAGCTTTTATCGCGAACCCTGACATTCTGATTCTCGACGATGCCCTGTCAGCCGTTGACGCACGCACCGAAGCCCGGATCATTGAGAATATCCGCGAGGAGCGCGCCGGCAAAACGACTCTGATCTCCACCCACCGCCTCTCTGCCGTCGAGCACGCCGATTTGATTCTGGTGCTGGATAACGGGCATATTATTGAGCGCGGCACTCACCAGGAATTACTGGAGATGAACGGCTGGTACCGTGAGCAGTTTGACCGCCAGCAGGTGGAGAACAACCTGAGCGGTGAATAAACGCGGAGGCCGGTTGGCTTAACCATTATTTTAACCTGATTTTTCACCGGGACTTAACAACCCTTTAGGAGGTGTCACCGTTGACACAGAGTACAGGCAAACGCCTGCTGCAGTATGCACTGACTGCCAAAAAAACCTTTATCGCAGCCCTTCTGCTGCTTACCATCGGCGTGGCCGCCGAGCTGGCCGGCCCGTTTATCGCCAAAAATATGATCGACAACCATCTGCTCGGCATCGAGCAGCCCTACTTCCAGACAGCGTCCTCTGATGAGGCCGCTGAATACAACAACAATTATTACAAACGCGGCGACCGCTTTGCCGAGGGTGAAGCCAAGGGCCCCGAGGTCCGGCTGCTGCAGTCGGGCAGAAGCTTCTATTTCATTAATGAAGCAGTTGCCCAGGCAGAAGGCGAACGGACGTTTAAAGACGGGACACTTGAGATCAAATACGGGGATGAAATCACCGCCTACCCGGCCGTGAAGCTGTCCGCAGAGGAAGTGTTTGCTTTTTACAAGCCGGAATTTCCCGGGATTTATGAGCTGGTAGGACTGTATGCGTTCTTCCTGGTCATCTCGATTCTGGCCGAATTCGGCAAAACCTACTGGCTGCAGTCGTCAGCCAACCAGGTCATCCGCAAGCTGCGGACCGATGTATACGGTCATATCCAGCGGCTGCCGGTGCACTTTTTTGACAATTTGCCTGCGGGCAAGGTCGTCTCCCGGGTCACCAATGATACAGAAGCCGTCAAGGATCTGTTCATAGCCGTGCTGTCCAACTTTTTCACCGGGATTATCAATATCACCGGCGTGTACATTGCGCTGTTCCTGCTCGATGTGAAGCTTGGCCTGATCAGCTTGTTCATCGTGCCTATTATCATTCTCTGGATCGTGCTGTACAGGAAAGTGGCAACCAAATACAATACAATCATCCGCTCGCGTCTAAGTGAGATCAATGCCATTATCAATGAATCCATCCAGGGGATGTCGATCATCCGGATTTTCCGCCGCCAGAAGCAGAGCCGCGCCGAATTCGAGCATCTGAACGACGATTATATGAAGTATCAGAACAAAATGCTGAACCTGAACGCGCTGACCTCGCACAATCTGGTGAATACGCTGCGTAATCTCTCCTTTGTACTGGTGCTGTGGTACTTCGGCTTCGGCAGCCTTGGCGGATCTACCTTTGTATCACTGGGCGTGCTGTATGCCTTTGTCGATGTACTGGGACGGATGTTCCAGCCGATTACCGGGATGGTGAACCAGCTGGCTAACCTGGACAGCTCAATGGTCTCCGCAGGCCGTGTCTTTACCCTGATGGATGAACCGGGCGAAGCTGTGACGGACGGCTCGATGCCGCGTTACAAGGGCAAGGTGGAATTCAACAACGTGTCCTTTGCCTACAAAAAAGATTTCGTGCTGAAGGACATCTCCTTCGAGGCGTGTCCGGGCGAGACAGTAGCTCTGGTCGGGCACACCGGCTCAGGCAAAAGCTCGATCATCAATCTGCTGTTCCGCTTCTATGACCCGCAGCGCGGGAGCATTACCATTGACGGCCAGGAGGTCACCTCCATTCCCAAGCAGTGGCTGCGCAGCCATATGGGGATCGTACTGCAGGACCCTTATCTCTTCACCGGCACTATCGCGTCCAACGTCAGCCTTGGCGATGAACGGATCAGCCGGGAGCGCGTGGAACGCGCACTGCGTGAGGTCGGGGCGGATAAGCTGCTGGCCCACCTGCCGCAGGGCTTCGACGAGCCTGTAGTGGAAAAAGGCAGTACGCTGTCCGCCGGACAGCGCCAGCTGATCTCCTTCGCACGGGCGCTCTCGTTCGACCCGGCGATTCTCATTCTGGATGAAGCCACCTCCAATATCGATACGGAAACGGAGAGCCTTATCCAGGAAGCGCTGGAGGTGCTGAAGAAAGGCCGGACTACCTTCATCATCGCCCACCGCTTATCGACGATCCGCAGTGCAGACCAGATTCTCGTGCTGCATCACGGCGAGATTGTGGAGCGCGGCAGCCACGAGGAGCTGATGGCGCTGGAAGGCCGCTACTACCGGATGTACCAGCTGCAGCTTGGAGCGGGTGCTACACAGGCTGCTGATGCTGATGCTGCTATGCCGGCTAAGCCCGCAGCTGTTCTGCAGCCTTCGCTGAAGCACAGCTAAAGAATTAAATACGACCCCTGGCGGTGCTTAGGCTGCCAGGGGTTTTCTGTACTTGAACACAGAACATTCGTTCGATATAATGAAAAATAATACATAAGAACGGGGTGGTAACAATGATTACCTATTCACTCGGCAAGCAGCAGGCCAGGCGGTTTCTGCTGTGGCACCAAAGACTCGTTCCCGGTATGCTGCCGGGCGGAAAAACGGGGATTGTTCAGTATGTCCGCCATGTCGGCTGCATTCAGTATGACCCGCTCAGCATTGCCGGGCACAATCACGAGCTGGTGCTCCAGGCGCGGATCCCGGATTTTGTTCCCGCCATGGCGAATGAGCTGCTGTACACGGACCGGTTGCTGATTGACGGCTGGGACAAGAACATGTCCATCTATTGCACAGAGGACTGGCCGTATTTCAGCCGCCGGCGGGAGGCCGCAGCAGCAAGGCATAATGGTGATGAGCAGCTGATGCAGACGATCCAGCAGGTGCGGGAAGCCCTTGAAGCCCGGGGCCCGCTCTCCTCGCTTGATCTGGAAGGCAAGGAGAAGATGAACTGGGCTTGGGCTCCGGCCAGAGTGACCCGCGCTGCGCTGGAAACGATGTATTTCCGGGGTGAAGTGTCCGTCCACCACCGGGTGCATACCCGCCGTTATTACGATTTCACAGCCAGGCTGCTGCCGGAGCATCTGCTTAGTGCCGGGGAGCCGAACCCGCTGGAGGAGCAGTACCACGACTGGTATGTGCTGCGGCGGATCGGCAGCCTTGGCCTGCAGTGGAACAAATCGAGTGACGGCTGGCTGGGCATTTCCGGGTTAAAGAGCAAGGAAAGGACGGCTGCTGTGGAACGGCTGCTGCGAAATGACCGCATCCGTGAGGTGCGTGTAGAGGATGTGAAGCTGCCGCTGTATATGCGGACGGCGGATGTTCCCGGACTTGAGGCCGTACTGGCCGGGGATACTTCGGACGGGGGCGGTTCTGCAGAGGTTGCGGAGCAAGACGGATTCGCCGCTGTGCTCGCTCCGCTCGATAATCTCCTGTGGGACAGGGAGCTGATCCGCCAGCTGTTTGGCTTCCAGTACCGCTGGGAGGTGTACAAGCCGGCTGCAGAGCGGGAATACGGCTATTATGTACTGCCTCTTCTATACGGCGACCGGTTTATTGCCCGGCTGGAGCCGGTCACGAACAAGAAAACCGGAGTCCTGAACATACTCCGCTGGTGGTGGGAGCCCGGCGAAGCCCTGACCGCCGGAATAATCCCGGCACTTGCCGGCGCAGTCGCCAGTCTGGCTCGCTGCAACAGAGCCGGCAGCGTCGCTTTTTCTCCGGAGACCATCCGGACAGGCGGACTCGGGCTGCTGGAGGAGGCTGTCCACAATCTGTGCAATAGCAGGACTGATTAATATATGAGCATCATAACAACCGCAAAAGACTCACAATACACAGGAAATGCTGTGTATTGTGAGTCTTTACTGATAGCCTTGCCCGCCTGTTCTATTCAACGAACTGCTCCTCTTCCAGCCCCAGCTTGGCATACATTTCCGTGCAGTATCCCTGCAGTTTGATTTCCAGTCTGCTGGCCTTATTCTTGAACCGTTTCAGCTCGCGGATCATATGCGCCCTGCCTGCCGGAGTAAAGGTCTCCTGGATGCGCTCCTTGAAATAATCGTGGACAATATGATTACGCTGCTTCCATACAGCCTGCAGCTGATTCGTCTCTTCTTCCGAGAAGGGAAAATGATGCTGGATTTCTTTGATGAGCTGGCCGAGTGAATTGCTGAGTTTGCGCTGATACAAATCAGCTAGATCTGCTTCTGTAGGCGTTTTTCCCTGAGACAGCTTTGTGAGCAGCAGCAGATTGGTCAGCTGCTGTTCCAAAGCCTGACAGTAATAGACTGCCAGTCCGAAATAAGCAAATAACTCTTTGGATTGCTCACTCTCCGGTATTTGTGTATCCTTCATCTTTCCTCCCGCTGTTCTCTCTTTATTGATCTATTCTCTCACAAATGCTTGCCATAATCCATGCGTCCGGAGCGGTACAAATACACTCCGCTGAGCAGCAATATGTAAATTAGTGCATGGGCAAATGTCCCCAGCACCGCTGGCATTGACCATTCATCCGTCTTCATCAGCGCATTCATTAACAGCGCCGCAGGAGGCAGCAGCACCGGCACAACCGGGCCGGAAATAAGTTCAGCCAGCTTCAGGCCGCTAATGGACAAAATCAGGATGATCAGGAGCAGGCCGGTGGCATAGCTGCTCTTGGGAATCCAGGAAGCTTGCAGAAACAGTGAAATGGAGACTCCGAGCATACCCAGCAGCAGATGTCCGGTGAATGCCACCATCACCCTGTACAATCCGGCCGGCTCAGCAAAGCTCCCGGTCAAGAGCGGATAAACCACCATCAGCAATGTAAGCGCCACTGTAAGCAAAGCCAGCGTCAGTATGCCGCCGAGACTATACTTTATGCTGCTGCGCAGATGAACGATTGTGACCTGCCGCTGCACGGCCTGCTCATGGTTCAGAAAGCTGATTCCCATCCAGGCGCAGCCGATAAACAGAATCACACCGGTCGCTGCATAGCTGCCCATTACAGGATTTGGCTTGTATGTATAAAGAAACAGCAATAATATCACGACTGCTGCAACAGGCGCAAAAAACCGTTGTGAGGTCGTATAGCTCTTCAGCATATAGGCAATGAGCGGTCTCATCCGGTATTCTCCTCCCCGCTGCGTTTCGGGTCCATCCATTCTTCAAGCCGATTACGGCCGCTCCGGTGCTCTACAGAGATTACTGACCCGCCGTACTGGAGGATATAGCGCAAAAAATCATCCGCATAGGCAGTGTCGACAGTCCACTCTGTACACTTACCTGCCAAAGTGGTATGGACTGATTGTGCAGCAACAAAACCGGGCATGCCTGTCATGATTTGCTGCTCATGATACTCTAGTGGCGTGCATACCAGACAGGAGGAAGACTTCTCTCTAAGCTTGTCTGCACTGGTAATCATGTGAGTCCAGCCTGCCTGAAGCACATGTACCTCCGCTTCCAGCGCTTCCACACATAGCGGTTCGTGTACAGAGAATACAAGCGCTGTCCCTTTCCGCTTCAGTTCCTGCAGGCGTTCTATCAGAATGTGCTGAGCCGGAAGATCAAGTCCGGACAACGGCTCGTCAAGCAGCAGCAGCTCGGGTTCACCGAGCAGGCTTTGGATGAGGTTAACCTTTTGCAGCATCCCCTTGGAGTAGCTGATTACCGGCTGCTTGCGGAACGGCTGAAGATGAAACGCCTCCAGCAGCTCTGTGATCTGACGCTCCAGCTCAGCCGGGGAAATTCCGCTAATCCTGCCCATGTGACGCAAATACTGCTCTGCCGGAAGCTTCATTCCTGTAAAAGCCTCGGGAGCATAGCCTATTCTGAGCTTAGGGTGTGAACGTTTCAGGATACCTGATGAGAGCTGCAGGAGCCCTGCCAGCACGGCAAGCAGTGTGCTTTTGCCGGAGCCGTTGCGGCCGATCAGGGCTGTAGCGGACCCGGCTCCGATGGTGAGGGAAACCTCGTTCAGCACAGCTCTACCTCCATATATTTTGGTGGCACCGGTCAAGCTGATCAAAGAACGGGATGGATTCATACGGTGATCTCTCCTTACAGGAATACTCCGAGCCGGGACACCGCCCGGTGCTGTCCTCTCTAATATTCGTCAGAACAGCGCTGCCTTCCTTCCTGCCGACACTGATTCCTGCAAATGAACATACAAAAAAACCAGAATCCGGCTGCAGGCGAAACTGCGGGCGGTCTGGTTTGTTCAAGTTTCGGGTTATTAGGCGTATACTTCAACAGCACCGCTGATCAGACGGCAGGCCATAGCGGCACTGCGGCAGGCATCAATGCAATCCTGGCAGTGTGTCTGCATATGGCGGCTGCTCTCGTCAGCACAGCGTTCACAGATCTCCGCGCACAGGCGCAGGATTTCAACGACAAACGGGCTCTGCCGGGTCATCGCCTGCACGGCAAAAGAACAGATATCTGCACATTCACGGTCAAGCCGGATGCTCTCGCGTAGTGCTGCCAGATCATATTCTTTCAGGCTGGAGACGTAGCTGTAGTTACAGGCGTTCATACATTTAATACAAGCATCGATACATTCCTGATATTGGATTCGGGTCATAGCCTTAAACCTCCTGCAATTCGTATAGGGTATGCCTATGTATTAACCTGCAAGAAAAGGAACGAACCAAGTTCACCGCTGAACAGGCTTTTTGCCGGAGGTCCGGGAGTTAGCTGCTCCGCTCCGGTTGACCTGCCGGGAGATCCGGTTACAGGCTCCGCTTGACTGCCGCCGGCCGGCCGAAGTAGCGCTTTTCCAGCTGCAGCAGCCGGGTACGCAGCTCGCCTGACGAGAAATGCTCGCCGATAAAGACAGCTACATCCGGCACCTCTCCCTGCGGAGTGATTTTCATAAAATCAGCTTCCCTGTAGGCATACTGGAACAAAAAACGGCTTGCAGTGTCACTGAACGTAACGATACCCTTCGCACGGTATACATCACGCGGCAGCTCTTTTACAAACTGCTCGAACGCTTCACTGTCCACCGCATTTTTGAAGTAATGAGTGTACGCCATGACATGGTCATGGGTATGGTGAGCCCTGACCTGTTGTCCGGCAGCTTGCCCGCTTAGGTCTTCATCCTCTCCAGAAGTCCCTGCATCCGCACTCTCTCCATCCAGATGCACTCCGCCAAGGCCGCCAAGCAGATCTTCCGGTTCAAGGGCACAGCGCACAGCCGGCAAAATCTCGGCATATGCATTCCATTTCCGCAAAATGGCTGAGATTTCTTCAGCTTCTTCTGCTGTAATACGGTCCGTCTTATTGAGAATCAGAACAGATGCACAGCGGATCTGCTCCTGCATCAGCCGGTAGGTGGCTCCCTGCTGTGAGCGGTACAGTTCCAGCAGATGCGCCGCATCAACGACAGTAATCAGCCCCTTCAGCTCCACCTGCTGATACAGTGAAGTTTCCGTTACAGCATCAACAATTTCCAGCGGATTCGCGGCACCAGTCGCTTCAATCACCACGACATCGGGTTTTTCTTTTTTGACCAGTGTAGTCAGCTCTGTACTGAGATCACCGCGGCTTGTACAGCAGATGCACCCGCCCAGCATTTCAGCCATCGGAACCTCTTGCTCAACCAGCAACCCATCCAGATTCACTTCTCCCAGCTCATTCATAATGACCGCAGGACGCAGATTCTGACTTTTCCAGTGATCCAGCAGCCGCTGCAGCAGTGTTGTTTTACCGCTTCCGAGAAATCCGGATAATATATAAACCGGCAAGGCCTGTTGTTCCATGTTTCATCGCTCCCCCAAAAATTCCGTATGGTAGCGAGTGTACTACAGTCTGAGTGTACAAGCAAGATACATGGCGGAGAGCGCCTAAAGCAGGCTTAGGACCCATTTATTTTTATTGCATTTACAACAATACTATTTTTGTATATACTTTGCTAATGATTTTTGATGAGAAAGGTTGGGGAAAAATGAACGTACAGGCCATCATGCTGCCGGAGGAGTTACAAGCTGCTTTTTCGATCAGAAAGCAGGTATTTGTTGCGGAACAGGGAGTCCCGCTTGCTGACGAATTTGATGATTTTGATACACTGGACGGTCAGTGCCGGCATGTTCTGGCCTATTATGAGGGACAGCCGGTGGGCACAGGGCGGATTCGCGCTTTTGAGGGGAAAGGGAAGCTGGAGCGGATTTGCATTCTGGCACCCTTCCGTAAATTCGGAATAGGCAAACAAATCATTGCTACACTTGAGGAAATCGCTGTTCAAAACGGTTATTCCGGGGTAAAACTGCACGGGCAGTCACAGGCCAGGGGATTCTATGAGAAGCTTGGCTATCAGACCCTGTCTGCAGAATTTATGGAAGACGGCATCCCGCACTTTTTAATGACCAAAGCTATTTCTGCTTCACATATATGAACAGATCACGTCTGACGTCAGCCTTCCTGTTCATCGGCGGATTATTAATACTGACGCTCGGAATTTCATTGACCATACAGTCCGGCCTCGGGATCGATGTATGGCTATACTTGCTGAATGACTGGATTGAACCCGGACAGCCGGCCGGCAGACTGGTTTGCTTTGCATCAGGCTTAATCGTCACAGGACTGGGAACGGCCTTGTATCTGCAGGCCAAATTCGCTCCCTCCCCGTTAGACCGGCTAACCCTATTGCTGCAAAAGCTGACGGTCCGCAGCATCTTTTTTACCCGTACGCTCCTTTATTTTGTGTTCCTGCTGACGGCCTTTATTTCTGGCGGGCCCATCGGGATCGGTACCCTGCTCACCGTTTGTCTGGGCGGATTCATCCTTCATTTCTTTATGCCGCTTACAGAGAAGGCCTTAAACCGCATTTCACTGGAACAGCCCTTATAAAGACTGGTATTATGGGTAAATAAGAACATAGGGAATAGATTTGGACTCTAGGAGTGTATTATATGTCATCTGTAGAAGAACACCGTAAGCAAGCACCACAGACCGTAGCCTGCTATGTCATCACCGTCTCGGATACCCGTACCATGGAGACAGACACCGGAGGCCAGCTCCTTGTATCGATGCTGGAGGAGGCCGGTTATCAGGTCGTTGGCCGCACCATCGTCAAAGACGATTATGAGGACATCCGTGAGCTGGTCTACAAAAGCTCCGTACATTCCGGCATCGAAGCGGTGCTGCTGACCGGCGGCACGGGTATTTCACCGCGTGATACCACGTATGAGGCTGTCGCCTCGCTGCTCGACAAGTCGCTGCCGGGCTTCGGCGAAATCTTCCGGCTGCTCAGCTTTACCGAGGATATCGGCTCTGCTGCCATCCTGAGCCGGGCTATCGCCGGCACGATCGGCAATACGGCGGTCTTCTCGATGCCGGGCTCTACGGGGGCCATCAGGCTGGCGATGAGCCGGCTGATCGTTCCTGAACTGCGGCATGTGATGAGGGAGATTTATAAGAAGGAATAGCAGAAGCCCAAACAGGCCGGTAACGCATCAGTCGATGCAGTTACCGGCCTGTTTATTATGGAGCTTCCCGCATGCGGCTAATGTGAGGCATGCAGTCCGTCCATCAGCTGATTAAGCAGTGCTTTTACTTTATCCGTGTATTTGCCCTTCTCTTTCTTCAAAGAGGTATACAGTCTGGCAGCAGAACCCTCTGGGAACTGTTCCAGGCTTCCAGGTGATGTTATATATGCTTGCTTGATATAGTTATGCGGGATATTACCCGCGTTTCCTAATCCGGCAGCCAGTGCAGCAGCCAGCAGTATAATCTGGAATCTCATCAAAGCTTCCTCCCAGCAGGATGTTTATGCTTAGAATGGCTGAGAGAAACGGTAATTATGCAAACGTAAAATACCGCCTATCCTGAAAGCATCCAAAAGAGAGTAGCAGGTGACAAGCTCATTCCCCCGGAGGCTCATCATGAACATCTGTATCCGGCGAAGTAGAGATCCAGCTTGTGAACTCCACCCTGAGCCCGGGCCTGGTCGGCGCACAGAGCATCGGGCCGGCCTGTACCTCACCCGTATAAGGGAATCTGGCGACCCGGATCGTGCGCCATGGATGCGCGCCGGTTCTGGCTCTGAGGATGACGGCATCCTTCAGGCGTGAAGCGCGGATGGTCACAATCTGCCCGGCCCATTCCGGAACAGGTGACAGCGACCAGTCAGAGTATTGATCTGTTACCACAGCACCTATATGCGGCACGCCGTCATTGATTTCGACCCCTGCCTTGATCCACTGCAGCGGGCTGTGCCACAGCATAATTCCCGCCTGGTCATACAGCTCGGTAAGGCTTCCGGCATCAAAACTGACCTCTACCGCAGTCCCTTCTGTCCAAGCAGCAAGCAGCGCATGCCCGTTATCATGCTGAAAGCCGTACATGGTTTTCTGCCAGTAATCACTGCCCTCCACAGCCTGAACAATCAGCTTACCGTTCTGCTCTGCAACCGAATGCGGCTCATTGCTCCAGATTCCGTCCTGCCAGTCCACCCTTTTCATCACCAACACGCTCCTTTACCGGATTCAGCTGTATAGAATATCCAAGCCTTCCTCTATTCATCAATCCTACTCTATCAAAATGCAGCCGAAAATGCAGCTACTCCCCTGCATCAGATTTAAGGCCAGCCATGATAGCACAAACACAGCCTGACAAATATGCTGTCAGGCTGTGAGATATGAAAAGTTATGAATCCGCAGTTACTTACAGGTCCGGATGCTCATGCTTCGCTTTGAGCTTGCTCCAGCGGCGCTGAACCTCACTCTCGAAGCTGCGCAGTGCAGGCTCGTTCTCCGGCTTGAGCAGATGGCGGGTTTTACCCATCGTCTTCAGCCATGCAGACACCTCAACCCGCTTGTTCTTCTCTTCCGGATTGTAGGTAATGTTAGTAACGCCCTGCTCCACTTCATACAGCGGGAAAAAGCAGGATTCAACGGCCAGGGATACGATATTCGTTCCTTCCTTGTCCTCGCTCATCCAGTTCAGCGGGCAGGCAATCAGAATCTTGCCGTAAACCAGGCCTTCATTCTGCGCATACCACTGTGCCTTCGCCGCTTTCTTCAGCAGATCCTGCGGATAGGCTTCACAGCCGGTGAACACATAAGGAATGTTGGTAGCCGCCATAATCTGCGCGGTATCCTTGTGCTGGGTGACTTTACCCTGCTGTGTCTTGCCGATGCTGGATGTGGAGGTGCGGTGGCCCAGCGGGGTCGAATACGACTGCTGCGCACCGGTATTCATGTAGCCTTCATTATCGTACTCAAGGATTATCATCTTGTGTCCGCGCAGGGCAGCACCGATGGCCGGCCCCATCCCGATATCCATACCGCCGTCACCGGTGACCATTACGAAGGTAAAGTCGTCTTTCAGGCCCAGTCCGTCCAGCTCACCGCGGCGTTTGCGTTCCCAGAACATCTCTACTACACCAGACAGGGTAGCGGCACCGTTCTGGAACAGGTTATGAATAAACGTCGATTTGTGGGAGGAATACGGATAACCGGTTGTTGTAACCATGGCACAGCCGGTATGATACAGTGCGACGATATCTCCTTCAATCCCTCTGAAGAACAGCTCGAGTCCAGAGAAAATACCGCAGCCCGGACATGCGCCATGCCCCGGAGACAGACGTCTCGGCTTCTTCATCAGGCTGCGCACCGGCGGAACCTTAACCGCCAGCTTGCCGGTTTCTTCATTCTTGGTAACGGTAATCAGACCGGACTTCAGGGAATCAAAATCCATCGGCTTCAGCAGGCGCTTAGGTGCTTTGTCCGCTTCGCCCGGATTGTGGCCGTAGTAATCAAACGGTATTTCCACACGGTCAGCAACAACTGCATCCATAGCCAGCTGGAAGAAGTGATGGCCGTCTTCTGCATAGAAGTCTTTGCCGCCCAGCCCGTAGATCCGGCTGATGACCTTGGTTGTTGTATTGCCGTAGGTGAACAGGGCCGCTTTGATTTCGTTGACCATATTACCGCCGTGTCCGCCGACGGAATCCGCACGGTCACCGACCGTAATAGCTTTAACATTCTTCAGCGCTTCCGCAATCTGCTTCTGCGGGAACGGGCGGATCATGTTAGGCGAGATCGCTCCGGCTTTGATGCCCTGCAGGCGCAGCTGATCGACAACATCCTTGATGATCTCGGACGCAGAGTTCATCAGGAAGACGGCAACATCGGCATCCTCCATCCGGTACTGCTCGATCACCTCATAATGGCGTCCGGTCAGTTCAGCAAATTCCTGGGCGATTTCTTCGAACACCTCACCGGCGTTGTACATCGCTACGGACTGCTGATAACGGTTGTTGATATAATCCGGTTCGTTCATGTAAGGACCAACCGTAACCGGATTGTTCCGGTCAAGCGTATCGGTGAAGCCTACAGGAGGCTGTTCACCTACAAACTTGTGGACATCCTGCCGGTGGGCGAAAGCCTGTACGCGGCGCTTCTGATGGGAAGTGAAATAACCGTCCGAAGCAACCATAACCGGAAGACGGACCTTCGCATGTTCTGCCAGCTTCAGTGCCATCAGGTTCATGTCGTAGACCGATTGCGGGTCACGGCACATCAGGATCGGCCAGCCGGTATTAAGTGCGAAATACAAGTCAGAGTGGTCACCGTGAATGTTCAGGGGCCCTGAGATCGAGCGGCAGATCAGGTTCATAACCATAGGCATACGCGTACCTGCTTGTACAGGCAGCTGCTCCAGCATGAACATGTAGCCCTGCGCACTGGTTGCGTTAAATACGCGTCCGCCCGCTGTCGAGGCACCGTAACAGATCCCTGCCGAGCTGTGTTCACCATCTGAAGGAACGAGCATAATATCATGCTGTCCGCTTGCTTTCATCGTATCGAGGAACTGGGCTACCTCCGTCGATGGCGAGATCGGAAAATATCCCATAACATGATAATTGATCTGGTGGGCAGCGTAGGCTGCCATTTCATTGCCTGATTCATACAGGAATTTCTGCTCTACCTTGGCAGAGCCTATTTCTTTTTCATAATCAATAGCCATTGTTCATTCCGCCCTTCTTACCGGATTTATAATTGCGAGACCAAATCAAAGGTATGTTTCACAGTGTGGCTGTCGGCATAGCCTTCCTTCTCAAGGATGCTGGACAGTGCCGAGGTTGGGCAGGCGCCAACACATTTCAGGCAGCCTTTGCAGTACTGGTAGTCGATACCCAGCAGGAACATCTGCGAGCGCCCCTTGCGGTCAAGCCGTTCTTCCCAGACAAAGCACTGGTCAGGACAGACGGTATCGCACTGTGCACAATTGATGCAGGACTCGTTCTCATAAGCCGGAATCATGCCGGAACGGGAAATGCTGAGGTTCTTCAGGAAGCTGTTGCCTGGATTCACAATCGATCCGCCCATCGGCTGGGTTTCGTATCCAAGTGCCGAAATGTCAGAGCGCACGTATTCAGGCATGCTCTCTCCTTCAGGCAGCTCAAAGTGCATAAACTTCACTTCGTTGTAGCCGCGCTCAAAGGTTGTAATGGCGGACTGTACAGCCTGCGGATATTTCTTGCCGAGCGATTTCTCGATAACGCCCTTCATCGTCTCCGTGTCAAGGAACGGACAGAGCCGGAACAGCGCGCCCAGCATAGCCATATTTACACGGTTTTTCTCTTTCAGTGCAATGCTTGTTGCATCAATTACAGCAATGGTTCCGGCTTTCAGCTTCAGGAGTTCTTTGAGTTCTTCCGGCGTCTTGGCCGAGTTCACAAGAACGGTGCTGTCTTCGCTGATCCCGCTTGTTACATTAACAGTCTTGGCGAGCGCTTCATGGAATACGCCAACCACATGCGGACGCTCTACCGGAGATGTATCACGGATATGCGTCTCCAGATCACAGAACCGGATATGGGCTTTGACAGGCGAGCCTTTTTTCTCCGAGCCATAGGATGAGAAGCTGACCCCGTTCAAGCCTGCTCCGACAACACCTGCTTCTGCGAGCATTTTACCGGCCAGGTTAGCCCCGAGCCCTCCAATGGATTCCAGCCGGATTTCAAAGAATCCCAGACTGTTTACTTTTGGTAGTTGTACCACCTACATAACCCCTTTCGAGTGTCAAGAATAAAACAATCCTTTTGACTTTTTCAATGATTGTAACGTGATATTGATGATAACGAATGTGACAAATCTTGCATTTCCACGGGTTCGGGAATCACAATAATTTATAGATTTTGATCGATTTCTTTATACGCGACAGAGCTGCGTCACCTGAACAGAAGGTAACCTGCCATAGAAATTGCAAAATGTGAAAATTATGTGTAATCCGTCATTTTCGGGCTTCCCCGCGGAAGCAATGTCACCCTTAATTTAGCTATAAAATTAAAAATTAAGATGTTAAATTTGTCACATAAAACATGATCTTTATCACAAGAGCCAGCCTCAGCCGGCGGTCAGGATAACTTAAAAAGCCCATCCGGATGGATGGGCTTCTGGGGCAAAACAAGGCTATTCAAGATCCAGCTGCATATGCTCGGCAATCAGCTGCTGCTTGCGGTTCCATACCTGCTCACTGAGGTTAACACGATACACCTCGGGGTTCAGCTTACGCAGATATTCCGGCCAGAACAGGTCTAGCTGCTGCTCATGATAGCGGCGGATTTCCTCAAGCGGCGGCAGGGAATATACCTGGAACCCGTTCACAAAGATCGGTTCCAGCATCGGCAGCGCCTCGTACTTGTCAACATTCTTGCGCAAATAAGGATGAAGCGGATTAAACAGCTTGATCCGGGCACCGTTGCGCGGGGCAGCCTCGTCCGGAGAGCTGATGTAATCGGCCATCGCCTTGCCGTTTGTGCCGACAATGCGGAACACATCCTTTTTCCCGGGCGTGGACACCTTCTCCGGGTTGGAGGAGATCTTGATGGTCGGGATCATCTCACCGGTAGCCGACTCGATCTCTACCAGCTTATACACCCCGCCCAGCGAAGGCTGATCAGCAGCTGTAATGAGCTGCGTACCGACACCCCAGGTATCGATCGCCGCACCCTGCAGCTTAAGGTCCATGATCGTATTCTCGTCCAGATCATTGGAAGCTACAATCTTCACGTAATTAAGTCCTGCCTCGTCCAGCATCTTGCGCGCCTGGATGGACAGGTACGCCAAGTCGCCGCTGTCCAGGCGGATGGCATTCATCTTCTTGCCCGCGGCTTCCAGCTTCTTGGCGGTATTAATCGCATGCGGCACACCGCTGCGAAGGGTATCGAAGGTATCTACCAGCAGAGTAACGCCGTCCGGCAGCACCTTGGCATAGGCGTCGAATGCTTCCTGCTCGCTGCTGAAGCTCTGGACCCAGGAATGGGCATGCGTGCCTTTGGTCGGGATGCCGAACATCCGCCCGGCCAGCATGTTGGAGGTGGCGTGGAAGCCGCCGATATAGGCCGCCCGTGCGCCCCATACAGCCGCATCCGCCTCCTGCGCCCGGCGGGTACCGAACTCCAGCAGAATGTCATTCGGAGCCACCTGCTTGATCCGTGAAGCCTTGGTGGCGATCAGCGTCTGGTAATTCATAAAGTTCAGAATCGCCGTCTCCACGAGCTGCGCTTCCATTATTGTTCCTTCAACGCGTACCAGCGGCTCATCCGGAAAGACAAGCGCTCCTTCCTTCATGGCATGGATGTCGCCCTTGAAATGGAACTGCAGCAGCTCCTCCAGGAAGGCCGGCGCATAATTTTCCTCCTGCTCCGACAGATAACGGATATCATCTTCCGTGAACCGCAGGTCTCTGATATATTGGGCTATGCGCTCTAGTCCGGCGAAAACGGCAAAACCGTTCCCGAAGGGCAGCTTGCGGAAGTACGCCTCAAATACTGCCTTGCGCTTATGCGTGCCATTCACCCAATGGGCATACATCATGTTTATCTGATACTTGTCTGTATGTAGAGCAAGCTCTCTCCTCAAATCCTCATCTCCTAGACCTGTCTTATTCTGCATCGGCACGTACCACTTGTGCTCCGAGGCTGCCCCGGAAATGCCCGAGCGCCCATGCATGGCCGTCTGCGTTAAAGCTGGCCACTGCATCCTCATGGATCACAATTCCGAATCCTTTGTTGTAGGCATCGACCGCAGTATGCAGCACACAAATATCGGTGCAGACTCCGATCAGATGCAGTTCCTGTATTCCGCGCTCACGCAGCTTCAGCTCCAGGTCGGTGCCGCAGAAGGCGCTGTAGCGTGTTTTGTCCATCCAATAGATAGATTCCCGGTGTTCCTCATAGACAGCCTTCAGACCGCCGTACAGCTCCCGTCCCGGTGTATCCCGCAGGTTGTGGGGCGGAAACAGCCTGCTCTCGGGATGATAAGGATCCGCCGCCTCATGCAGGTCAACGGCCATGACCACGTAATCGCCGCTTTGTACAAACTGCTCCGTCAATTTATTGACTCTGGGTGCAATATCGATTCCCGGCTGTCCGACCGGCAGACTGCCGTCAACAAAATCATTGGTGAAATCTATCACGATCAATGCCTTCATTGGATAAGCCTCCTTTAGTGTAGTAAGACGGTGATTGAAGCGCTATATCAAGTATAAATAGATAATAAAGGCTCATGGTCAGTGAACATGTAGAGCTGTGCAGGCCGCTGGGAATACTGGTTCGAGCTGACCGGGTTACCTGCTTCATCACGCACTTCTTTTAATATACCCTGCCTGCTGCGTGTTGAAGTGATTTTGCGGATGAAATTCGGCTCTTTGAACTCAGGCACTACCGTCTGGATAACCTGATAAAGCTCGCTTAGTGTAAAATGCCGGGGCAAAAACTGCCGGGCAATCGTCGTCTGCAGCATCTGCTGCTGAATCCGCAGATAAGCATCCTTAATAATATCACGATGGTCAAAAGCAAGCTCAAGCTCTTCCAGCGCTTCCTGCAGTGTAAACAGGCCGACCTCGCCGGCATCATCCGAGGCTTGTCTCTGCTCCAGCATCCATTCCTCCACCAGCGCAAAAAAAGCATGGCTGATAATCCAGCCGCGCGGATCACGCCCGGGGGTACTGTACACACCGAGATACTCCAGATGTCCGCCGTCCACCCCGGTCTCCTCTTTCAGCTCCCGCGTGGCCGCATCATAGATGGACTCATCCTCCTGGCAAAAGCCTCCGGGCAGCGCCCACATGCCGGCACACGGCCATTTTTTGCGCCGGATCAGCATTACCTTCAGCTCGCGCAGGGGAAGCGTCTTCGTGACCGTCTTCCGTTCCCGCTTCGTCAAAGTGAACATCACAATGTCGGCCGGAACTCCGTCCGGGGTGCGGTACTTTTTGGCGTTGTAGGTTTGTTCCACGTTCTCGCTCACTTTAGATCATCCTTTGCCGCTGTCATTGTTTACTGTTCGTATCCTTTAATGTACCAACCCGCTCTTCTAAAATCAACAAATCCGGGCGAACCAGATGCAGATAAAGGGGCGGATCTTCATCCGCCCCCTCTTAAACCCGAATCAATCTCCGCAGGTAGACGGCGGCGCATCCGTGCCGGCCTCCACGCTTATTTTCTCCGAGACGGTATCCCTGATGACCGAAACAACCAGCTGCAGCAGGTAATTGATGTCGCTCTGGCTCTGCTGAAACTCATTCACCACCGGAATGCCGTCGATCTCATCCTGCAGCGCTTCAATTTCCTGCTCTATCTTCGCAACCATTGCTTTATTGCCGAAGCTTTCAAAGGCGACAATCTCCTTCTGCTTCTTCTTAATGGTGGCAATCAGCCCCTGCACCCGCTCGTGATTCTGGATTTTGAGCTCCGCCTGCTGAAAATGCCGCACTTCTTCACTGGTGGAGATCAGTGCAGCAAGCTCCTTGGCTTTGCCCATAATATCCTCACGTACAATCAGATCACGGGTATCGTAGCTCTGCATGCCGTATTTGTTCACATTCGAGCTCTCCTGGCTCATGCTTCTCGCCCCATTTCTCTATGATTAGAGGACTGCTGCAGCCTCTGCTACATAATCCCCTTTGATATACCAGGTTTTGGTATCGGTAATTCTTACCTGCACAAAGCTGCCGATCAGCTCCTTGGGACCCTCGAAATGAACAAGCTTATTGGCACGGGAGCGTCCGGAGAGTACATTAGCGTTGTTCTTGCTCTCCCCCTCCACCAGCACTTCCACCAGTTCACCGAGCATCCGGTCGTTGCTTACCCGGCTCTGTTCCTTAATCAGATCATTCAGGCGTTTCAGCCGCCCGTTCTTCACTTCAAGCGGAACATTATCCTCCATTGCTGCAGCCGGCGTACCCTCACGCGGCGAGTAAATAAAGGTATATGCCATATCATAACCTACTTCACGGACGAGGGACAGCGTCTCTTCAAACTGCTCCTCCGTTTCGCCGGGGAAGCCGACGATAATATCTGTGGTCAGCACGGCATCCGGCACACTGGCTTTCAGCTTATAGACCAGCTCCAGATAAGCCTCACGCGTATATTTGCGGCTCATTTTTTTGAGCACCGCCGTACTTCCGGACTGCACCGGCAGATGGATATGCTCCGTCAGATTGCCGCCTTTGCCTAGCACTTCTATTAATCTATCGTCAAAATCGCGGGGATGCGAGGTCATGAAGCGGATACGCGGTATATCAATCCCCCGCATATCATCCATCAGATCCCCGAATGTATAGTCAATATCCGTAAAATCCTTGCCGTAGGCGTTCACATTTTGTCCGAGCAGCGTTACTTCCTTAAAGCCAAGGCGGGCCAGCTCGCGTACTTCGGTGATTACGTCCTCCGGACGGCGGCTGCGCTCTTTACCGCGGGTGAACGGTACAATACAGTAGGTGCAGAACTTGTCACAGCCGTACATGATGTTAACCCAGGCGCGCATGCCTTCACGCTTCTTGGGAAGATTCTCAATGATGTCGCCTTCCTTGGACCAGACCTCGACCACAAGCTCCTTGCTGAACAGCGATTCCTTGATGATCTGCGGCAGACGGTGAATATTATGCGTACCGAAGATCATGTCCACGAACCCGTGCTTGGCCATAATCCGGTTCACAACGCCTTCTTCCTGGGACATACAGCCGCAGACGCCCAATAGCAGCCCAGGCTTTTCCAGCTTCAGTGTTTTGAGGTGACCCAGCTCGCCGAACACTTTATCTTCAGCATTTTCGCGGATCGCGCACGTATTCAGCAGAATAATATCCGCTTCATTCCGGTCTTCCACCGGCTGATAGCCCATTTCCTCCAGCATGCCCTTCATCGTTTCGGTATCATGCTCATTCATCTGGCAGCCGTAGGTCGCAATGAAATAATACTGCTGTTTATGGCTGTTCATTTCACGGAACTCCTCCATAATCCGGATGGTTTCCGCATCTTCAAAATTAATAACCTCGATCTCCTGCTTGCCCCGGCGCTTGCCTTCCTTATAATCCGGGTTGGAGTTGATTTGTACAGTACGCCCCTTTATCCGGTAAGTCGTTTTTCCCTCTTCTTCACTGATGACTTTGGCATCAGAAAAATCAAAATACTTCGAGTAATCCTTCGAACCGCCCTTGCCGGATTTTAAGTCCGGTGAGTTATTCCCCATTGTCATGTTTTCACGTCCTTTATGAATGAAAGCTTCAGTAATCAAATCGGTTAATTTTATTATCGCCAATAAAAAATTATAGCATAAATGTTGGAGGCCAATCCATCCGGCAATGCAGGCATAATGAATAAACCTTCCGGCCGGAGTCAGCAGGAAGGCTCAGAATGATATATGAAGTGTGCGGAGCATCATTATTTGCGGCAGATGTACATTCGCAGGTACACCATCTCAAGTTTGGATTTTTTGACACAGATGAAAAACATCTTCATTTCAGCAAATCATCTCCCCGTGAATTCAGCTTTATCCCATTCTATCAGCATACCGTTACATTAACGTTACACTTTTCTACAAAAAACCGCATATTATGATAAAATAACTGCTTTTTTTCGTTCAATATAGATACATAGATTAATCGGTCAGACAGAGGAGCACTGAAATGAAGCATACTTTGGAGAACGGTTTACAATTGCATTACGATTATAAAGAAGCCAAACAGGCTCACGAAAATACCCGTACGCTTGTCCTGATTCACGGGATGGGCTTTGACCTGACCTCATGGGACCGGATCCTTCCCTATTTGGAAGATGAATTCCACCTGCTTAGATACGATTTCCGCGGACACGGACAAAGCGGCATAGACAGCATCGCCCCGTCCAAACTGGCCTGGATCTATGTAGATCATCTGGACAGCCTGTTGCGCCGGCTGGGGATTGAACAATTTGATATCATCTCCCATGGTGCAGGATGCATTATTGGCCTCTACTATACCAAAGTATATCCTGCAAAAGTACGCAGCAATGTCATGCTGTCACTGCCGTTATTCAATTCAAGCAGCACTGCCGGCAAGTATGCAGACTACCGCAAAAATCTGCTGAAGCATCAGTCCATGAGCGCCCTGGCAGGCCATGTCATTCCGAATGCAACGCTTTTTCAGCCTGGAACACCGGAAATCGGCAGGCTGTATGCAGCATTCGCCAGAGTAAGCTTTGATAGCTATATTGAGCTGCTGGATTTTTTTGCGGGGGCCCACGATGAGATCATGGAGATGTTCAAGAAGCATACAGGACCACTTCTTCTGCTGACAGGAGAACGCGATCCGATGTATCCGCCGTACCTGTCCGGCCTGATTGCCTCGGCGAATCCGAACTGCCGCTTTATGACCGTCTACAATGCATCCAACATGCTGTTTTATGACCAGCCGGAGGAGACATATAAGCAAATCCGGATGTTTTTTGACACTGAGACAAGTAACCGGGCACCGCTTGATCCTTATCTATTGGAGCTGCATTCCGATTTTATCGGACTGGTGAACGGGGAGTTGCAGCCTGAGGACACTGCTGCCCCTGCTGCCCCTGCTGTTCCTGTTGTCCGTCTAAAGGTAACGCTGCTGAAATCTTTTCAAGTCTTCCTTGATGATACACAGGTGCTGGGCGGCTGGGGGAGAAGAAGTGCCAAAGATCTGCTGATTTACCTGCTGCTGCACCCGGCCGCTGCCCGGGATCAGCTGTGTGAGGACCTCTGGAAGGACATGGAGAACACCAAAGCCCGGAACCAGCTGCGCGTCTGCCTGAATCACCTGAAGCAGCTGCTTAATAATGAAGAAACGCAGCTGCTATACAGTGATAACCAGCAGATTTCACTGATGGCTCCGGTAGACTGTGACCTGCTGACTCTGCTGGAGAATACCAGGCTGGCGGTTAAGGAAACAGACCCAGTACGTAAAGACAGCCTGATCCAGGATATCTTCCAGCAGGTTGATGATGAGCTTTTCCGGAATCTGGATCAGGACTGGAATCTGAATCTGCGGACCCGTCTGGAGATTGATCTGGTTGCTCTGGCCCATTATGAGGCGGATGTGCTGGCTAAACTCGGTAAATATACAAGGGCAATCGCCTGCCTGAAATATGTCGTCCTATTCAACCCGGAAGAGTATGATGCCTATGAACGGATTGCAGCGCTCTATGAGCTGAACCAGCAAAAGCAGGAAGCCAGGACATGGCGCAGCAAGCTGGCCATGCTGCAGCCTGCGTCGGAGAAGCCCGGATCCCGGTAGGACGGCTGTGTTCGGCTCAGGTTCTCGTCAAATACATGCTTGCATTGTTGCCGCCGTAACCGTGGCTCGTGATCAGCACTTTAGCGGATGGCTGCAGCAGGGTCTCCGTGATTAGCGGAAGATGCTCATACCCTGACTGGTCCGTACGGATCGTCCGGGGAATGAACTGCTCCCGGAAACCAAGCAGCGAGGCAATAATCTGTGCAGGCCCGCTTACACTGAACGGATGCCCGATCAGGCCTTTGATGGAAGTCAGACGAACCTTGTGTTGGAACACATCCCGCGAGACTATGTCCTCGATACTGTCATTCGGAGCATAACCGAGAGCCTGACTGTTGTAATAATCCGGTATTCTTCCGCCCAGTACACGGCTTACTGCCTGCTTCATTTTAATGCCTGCCGGATCATATCCGTTTACCGATTTACTGTCGTTATTAGTCGCTATAGCATCAATATACCCGTAGATCACTGCTTTTCGGGCTTTCGCATGCTCTTCTGTTTCCAGGATCAGGCCCGCAGCTCCTTCCGATAAAATAAAACCCTTGCTCTTTTTGCTGAAAGGAGCCCCTGCCGCCTCCACCCGCTGATTGAACGGCAGGGCCCGCAGTTTGCCAAAACCGAAGACGGTTACTTTATTGCTGCTGCTGTCCGCTGCACCGACAATTGCTGTATTGATCCGGCCGTTTTGCAGATACATCATTGCATCTTCAATAGCTTCTATACCGGCGGTACAGCCAGTGGTCACCGTTTTGGTAATCCCGTCCAGCTGAAAATAACCCGCAACCGCCGAGGCCAGACTGTGATAGTGCACCAGGCCGCAGCAGTAGATTGGCATTTCCTTGAACAGATCTCCGGACGAAAGTCTGACCATCTCCTCAAGTTCTGTGGTCCCTCCCATGGTCGTTCCCATAAATATTCCTGTACTTGTCTCTGGATCTTTAAGGTCCAGCTGTGACATTTCGAGCGCTTCCGTAAGGGTGCTGATCGCAAGTTTGGCTATCCGCGGCAGCACCCGGTACTGTTTATCATCCAATAAGCCGAGAGGCTGTTTAACTTCACCAACCGTAAGCGCCGCCCCGTCAGGGGTAAGATCCTTCCGTACTGTAAACTTATAATCTCCGCTCAGCAGATTCTGCAGCAGTTCATCACAATTTTCACCATTAGGCACCTTAACCCCAAACCCGGTTACAGCTATACGCTGCTTCATCCAGATTCACCCTTTTTCCCGGAGAATAATTTTATTAGGGAACCACGCCAAAAAGAGCTTTCGCCGCTTGCCAGATCCGGGATCTGGCTGATCAGAATCTTAAGCAAACGGTTAAAGCTCTTTTCGCAGATGCTGTTATTCATTGCTGTTTACGCATTCGGAAAATAAATTAGCTTAATGTTCGGGTTGCAGCCGGAGTAAACGGAATAATCTCATCCTTGCGTCCGTCCTGTACTTTGGCCGGCCACTCGGGGTCGCTGATCAGCGCTCTGCCTACAGCTACAAGATCAAATTCGCCTTTCTCCAGCCGCTCCAGCAGACGGTCGAGGTTATCCTCCTCATGCTGGTCTGCTGCACCGCCTGTAAATTCGCTGTTCAGGCCTACAGAGCCTACGGTAATTACCGGTTTGCCGGTAATCTGCTTCGTCCAGCCGGCCAGATTAAGCTCGGAGCCTTCGAACTCAGGCAACCAGAAGCGGCGCGTGGAGCAGTGAAATATGTCTACGCCGGCATTGCTCAGCGGTGTCAGGAACCGGGCCAGTTCGTCCGGTGTACGGGCCAGCTTGGCCGTATAGTCGCCGCTCTTCCACTGCGAGAACCGCAGCACGATCGGGAAATCCGGACCCACAGCACGGCGGCAGGCGTCAATAATGTCGACAGCAAAGGTCGTACGGGCTTCCAGATCACCGCCGTACTCATCTATGCGCTGATTGGTCTTCTCCCAGAAGAACTGGTCGATCAGATAACCATGCGCCCCGTGCAGCTCGATTCCGTCGAAGCCGATTCGCTTGGCATCTGCTGCCGCTTGCGCGAAGGCTGCAACAATGCCGTCGATCTGCTGCCTGGTCATCGGCTCTGTCACCGGCTCGCCGGAGAGGCTCAGCCCGGACGGCCCGACCGGCAGCGCATCCGCATTCGGCAGATCGCCGATGGAACGGGCCATGCCGACATGCCAGAGCTGCGGAATGATTTTGCCGCCGGCTGCGTGTACTTCTCTGACTACTTCCGCCCAGCCCTCAAGCGCGGCTTCGCCGTGGAAATTCGGGATGCTGGGATGACTGACAGCTGCCGGGTGATTGATAGCCGTACCTTCGGTAACAATCAGTCCGACTCCGCCCTCCGCCCGTTTGCGGTAATAGGCAGCCACATCAGGACCGGGCACACCTTCCGGCGAAAAAGCACGGGTCATCGGAGCCATAACAATCCGGTTATCAAGGGACAACGTTCCTGCCTGAAAAGGAGTAAACAATAGGTCTGTGTTCATATCGGTCCTCCAATACATAATATAATTACTTTAAGTAAGTATATTATGATGGCTGGCGGGATCAAAAGCAAATAGCGCGGCCAGAGCCCCATCAGAGACGCTTATTGGTTAGCGGCTAAACTGCCAGAGCAGCGTACCGGGCTGGGGCCGACCTGCGTGGGCTGGTCGGGCTGCGGGAGCGGGTCGGGCCGGGATCAAAGCATTTTTGCCTTTTATTTGGCCGTTTCGGCCCATCAAGCCAAGCAGACAAAAAAAACCGGACACCCGCAGAAACTTTGCGGATGTCCGGTTTTCTTATATAAATGATATTCTACAAGTCCAGAACGCCTGCTTTTGGTGTTACACGGAAAGCTGCAGCCAGATCAGCCAGCTGCTGGTCGGTAATCGTCTGTTTGATTTCTCTGCCGCCGATCAGGTTGTAGATGATGGCTGCTTTTTCGATCGTTTCTACCAGGCCGAAGGTAGCATCCATAGTCGCACCTGTCACGAAGATACCATGCTGCGGCCAGATTACGACGCGGTAGTCCTTCATCTTGGCGGCCGTTGCCCGGCCGATGTCGCTGCTGCCCGGAACCATCCAAGGGATAACGCCGATGCCGTCAGGGAATACAACCAGACATTCTGTGCACATTTCCCAGAGCGTCTTGGTGAATTTCAGCTCATCCAGATCATGGGTGAACGTCATAGCAATAACGTTAGTAGCGTGAGTGTGCAGAACAATGCGGTGCGTAGGATCAACTTTCAGGCGTTCAATGTGGCTCATGAAGTGGGAAGCCAGCTCGCTTGTCGGTACAGCATTATTGCGCAGGCCCCACAGCACTTCAACACTCTCACCTGTAGCGGATACGCGCAGTACGCCGAGGTTAGCTTCCGGGTCTTTGATCACATTACGGAAGTATTTGCCGGAGCCGGTAACAATGAAATATTTGCCTGCAAGCTCAGTTACAGGGAAAGTAAGCTGGATAGTGCGCAGCGGCTCACGAATATTAATGTACTTGGCTACTTCTTCTTCATCCAGCAGATAGCTGATGTTTCCTCCGTTCAGCTCATCCCAGCCCAGGGACCACATGTGGTGGGTGATTTCGGACATTTCCTGGATAAAAGGGGCTTCCTTGCTGGCGATATAACCTTTGGTTTCAATAACTGAAGTACTCATATGTTTTCGCTCCTTTTGGATGCAGATCTGTTGGTGGTAAATATGACAACCATTCAAAACTCAAGTTAATGTTTGTTTATATAAATAGCCTTATCTGGCAGACAGTACTTCCTTCTCGTAAGTCTTCACTTCTGCCAGCCAGTTCTCGCGGACCGGTGTGTTCTGGGAAGCGCAGTAGTAATCCCAGATTGCGCCGAACGGATAGGACTTGAATTCTTCTACCAATGCCAGGCGGGAAGTGTAGTCGCCTTCCAGTTCGATCTTCTTCAGCTCGGCAACAGGCTCAAGCATAGCGCGCAGCAGCGCTTTGATGGTGTTGCGTGTTCCGATTACCCAAGCGGCAACGTGGTTGATGCTGCCGTCAAAGAAGTCCAGGCCGATGTTCGTGCGCGGCAAGAGATCTCCGCGGACCAGCTCACGGGCGATTTCCAGCAGCTCATCGTCCATAGTTACTACGTGATCACTATCCCAGCGTACCGGTCTGCTCACATGCAGCAGCAGCTGCTCGCTGAACATCAGGATCGAGGACAGTTTGTTTGAAATAACTTCAGTCGGGTGGAAATGTCCGGCGTCAAGGCAGATGGCTTTGCCGCGGGTCAGACCATAACCCATATAGAATTCATGCGATCCGACAACATAGCTCTCGGAGCCGATGCCGAACAGCTTGCTCTCAACTGCATCGATGTTGTATTGCGGATCAATCTCTTCACTGAACACTTCATCCAGCGCATCACGCAGGCGTGCACGCGGAGCCAGGCGGTCAACCGGAGTATCCTTGTAGCCGTCCGGCACCCAGAAGTTAGTCACACAAGGCTGTCCCAGCTCGCGGCCGAACGATTCGGCGATTTTGCGGGAAGCTTTGCAGTGCTTGATCCAGAAATTGCGGATCTCCTCGTCAGCATGGCTCAGTGTGAAGCCGTCTGCCGCTTTTGGATGGGAGAAGCAGGTCGGGTTGAAATCAAGACCCAGTCCCTGTTCCTTAGCCCACTCTACCCAGTTAGCAAAATGGCGCGGCTCCAGCTCATCCAGATCCACCTTTTCGTCTGTATCTGCATAGATGGCGTGCAGGTTGACCTTGTGTTTACCCGGAATCAGCGACAAGGCCTTTTCCAGATCCTTGCGGAGCTCATCCGGCGTACCAGCGCGTCCAGGGTAGCTGCCGGTTACAGCGATACCGCCGCTCAGCTCCTTGTCCTTGAACAGGAAGCCCTTGACATCGTCTCCCTGCCAGCAGTGAAGGGAAATCTTGATCTCCGCCAGCTTCTCCAATACTTCATCCACGTTGATGCCGTGGGCTGCGTATAATTTCTTCGCTTCGTTATAACTGTTGATGATGCTCTGATCCATGTTGGGGTCCTCCTAAAAGTTTTGTGAGCATCTGCTCCATCTGATCTACTTCGTGCAAAACGGTCTTCAACTAAGGTTATATCTATTGGCTGCCGCCTGCAGAACCTGCATGCAGGGCTTCCCAGCGGGCCAGCAGGCCCTCAAGCTGCGGAAGCGGGCGCGGCAGGTAAGACTGTATCTTAAAGGACTTGCCGATGATCGTCCGGGCTTCGCGGATATCCGCAACTTCTCCGGTGTGAATCAGCTGGATTGCAAGATTACCGAGCGCTGTCGATTCTGTAGGGCCAGCCAGTACCTCGCGGCCGATGATATCGGCTGTCAGCTGGCACAGCAGCGTGTTGTTCGCACCGCCGCCAACGATCTGCAGCACCTCTACCGGTCTGCCGGTCAGCTGTTCCAGCTCGCCCAGATAACTGCGGTATGAGAGCGCCAGGCTGTCGAAGATGCAGCGGGCAAGCTCGCCAGGCGTTTGCGGGACAGGCTGGCCGCTCTCTGCACAGGCAAGGCGGATCTCTTCAATCATGTTGTCCGGATTCAGGAACCGTGGATCATTGCACGGAATCAGGCTGCGGTAGCCCTCAGCTTCTGCGGCCAGCTCAGCCAGTTCAGCGAAGGTGTAACGCTTTCCGTCCAGCCTGCGTACCTCCTGGATCAGCCAGAGTCCCATAATGTTCTTGAGGAAACGGTAGGTTCCAAAAGCGCCCCACTCGTTCGTGTAATTAGCCTGCATCGCCGCTTCTGTGTTCACCGGATGATCCAGCTCAACACCGAGCAAGGACCATGTTCCGCTGCTGATATAAGCAGCAGCACGGTCGTCCCGGACAGGCACACCCAGTACAGCCGAGGCCGTATCATGAGTAGCCGCGCAGATAAGCTCGCAGTCCGGCAGATCATACTGCTGCTTCAGGTCATCCCTGAGGCTGCCGAGCACTTCGCCGGGCTCAGTAAGCGGTGCAAACTGTTCTCTATTAAGATGAAGCAATGACAGAAGATCCGCATCATACTCTCGTTCAGCAAGATTAAGCAGCTGTGTTGTCGAGGCATTGGTTACTTCATTAATCTTGCAGCCGGATAATCTATAGTAGAGATAATCCGGGACAAGCAGAATCTGGTCTGCTGCAGCCAGCTCTTTAGAATCATGAGCGTACAGCTGGTATAACGTATTAAAGGTTAACTGCTGAATTCCGGTCTTGGCATACACCTGTTCCGGAGAAATCAGCTTGGCTACTTTCTCCATTACCCCGTCTGTCCGGCGGTCACGGTAGGCGTATACCTCCTGCAGACGGTTACCTTCAGCATCCAGCAGCACATAATCTACAGCCCAGGTATCAATACCCAGTGTGCATTTGGAGATGCCGGCTGCCTTGGCCTTTTGCAGGCCGCGCAGAATTTCTTCAAACAAATAATCAATATCCCAGAAGCAGGAACCGTCCCGTTCGGTAAAACCGTTGCCGAAACGGTGAATTTCCTCCAGCGAGAGAATTCCGTCTGCAATGGTGCCGAGCACAAGCCGCCCGCTGGAGGCGCCGATATCGACGGCGATATGATAGTTCATAGGGAATCTCCTCAACTAAAAAATAATAATTTAGAGAATTTTGCGGAACAGGGCTATAACTTCTTCTTTGGTCGGAATGAACGGGTTACCAGGCGCACAAGCGTCCTTCATTGCATTCTCGGCGAGCAGGTCAAGGTCTACCTCGTCAACCCCAAGGTCGGACAGCTTGGCCGGGATGCCAACTTCCTTGGACAGCTCCTTAATCGACTCAATAACAAAGTCTGCACATTCTTTATCGGTTTTGCCTTCTACCTGAAGGCCGATTGCCTTGGCGATCGCCCGGAATTTCTCTGGCACATATTTGGCATTCTCTTCTTCTACATAAGGGAGCAGCATCGCATTACATACGCCGTGCGGCAGATCATATACACCGCCGAGCTGATGCGCCATTGCATGCACATAGCCGAGTCCGGCATTGTTGAACGCCAGTCCGCCCAGGAAAATCGCGTATACCATCTGTTCACGTGCTTCGATATCATGGCCGTTCTTCACAGTCTTAGCCAGATTGCCGAAGATCAGCTCAACAGCCGCCAGAGCCGTAGCATCCGTGACAGGATAGGCGCCCGGAGTTACCAGTGCTTCAATTGCATGGGTCAACGCATCCATACCGGTTGCTGCAGTCAGTGCAGCAGGCTTGTCGACCATCAGCTCAGGATCATTTACAGAAATGGTGGCGATACTGTTCTTATCAACCATTACCATCTTCACCTTGCGTTCTTCGTCTGTAATGACATAGTTGATGGTAACTTCGCTTGATGTTCCGGCAGTTGTATTAACCGCAACGATCGGCAGCGATTTGTTCTTGGATTTGTGTACACCTTCATATTCAGCAATGTGTCCGCCGTTGGTAGCCACAATACCGATTGCCTTGGCTGTATCCTGCGGTGATCCGCCGCCGATCGAAATCAGGTAGTCACATTCATGCGATTTGAGGAAATCCACGCCGTCGTGAACATTTTTACAGGTCGGATTCGGTTTTACTTCATCATATACCACATACTCAATACCGGCTGCATCCAGCACGGACAGCAATTTGCCGGCGATTCCGCTCTTCATAAGGAACTTGTCGGTAACTACCAGTGCTTTCTTCAGATTCAGCTCTTGAATGTAAGGAGCGATTTCCTGCAGACAGCCTTTTCCCATAACGTTAATAGAAGGAACATAATAAACACGGGTACTCATTGATTGACCAGCCTCCTGATAATATTGTGTTGCACAGTTGGTTATCTTCTTCTCTGTAAGGGTTATCCCGGCTGCGGCACCTCAGGCTGGTCTCTGTAGGCTTCGCAGCGGACCTTATGCTCAGGCGCTTAATCTTATGAAGCATGCGCTTTCAAAGAGAAAATGAACACTCTTATCGTAGCTCCAACATTCTGTGTTGTCAACAAATAAAATATTATTTATGTTGTTTTTATTTGTTTAATGTTTACAAAACGCAGATTATAATGAATATTATAATAAATTTTATGTGGTTTTCGACTAAATTATTGCAAAACACAGATATTTAGGTCTATATTTATACATATCTATTGAGATTCAGAGTATAGCTCCGGAAAGGTGATTACAAATGCTGGCTGCCGAAAGACGCAACAGAATCATAGATCTTGTCCATCAGGATAAAAGAGTACTGGTCTCCGACCTGAGCCGCATGTTCGAAGTAACGGAAGAAACGATCCGCAGGGATCTGGAGAAGCTGGAGAAGGACGGGATTGTCAGCCGGACTTACGGCGGGGCTATGCTTAACAGGCATACGAACGAGGATCTTCCTTTTGTAACCCGCAATGCGCTCAATACGGACATCAAACGCAACATCGCGCTCAAGGCGCTTGATCTGATTAATGACGGGGATACCCTGATGGTAGACCCCAGCTCAACCTCGTTTGAATTCCTTAAACTGCTGGGCAACAAAAATAACCTGACACTCATCACGAACTCGATCAATATTTTGCAGGAGTTCTCCAATTCCGGCATGAACATTATTTCTACCGGCGGTTCTCTCCGCCACCGCTCCCTCTCGCTGGTTGGTCCGGTCGCCCATGATACGATTCAGCGCTACAATGTGGACACCGCCGTAATAAGCTGCAAGGGAATTGATATGGACCGGGGCATTACAGACTCCAACGAGCCGGAATGCGAGCTCAAGAAATACATGCTGCGCCAGGCGGAGAAGGTTGTGCTGCTGGCGGATCATACGAAGTTTGACAAGACCGCTTTTACGAAGCTGGTGGAGCTGAACCGGATCGATGTGCTGATCACTGACCGCAAGCCGTCTGAAGCCTGGCTCAAGCGCCTGGCCAAGGAGAATATTGAGGTTCTCTGCTAGTGCGGATGATTGTGTTTCTTCTATAATATGTGTATCCAAAAAAAAGGACATCTCCCCGCTTCACGGGAAATGTCCTTTTAAATGATGCTCCTGCAGCCTGCATTAAGCTTTGGACAGCATAATATTCAGAATCGTCTCATCTGTAGCGGCAAGCCCTTCCTGGACGAGCCGCTCCATGTTACGGATGGTATCCTCTACCTTTTCAAAAATGACTCCGTCATTGTCTGTCGGTGAAATGTTATTCATCGCCAGCGTCGCCGCCTGGATTGCGGCATTGGTGGCGGTGGAGATTTTGAGCGCACAGGTGGATTTGGCCCCGTCGCAGATCATGCCGGACAAGGAAGCAATGGTATTCTGGATGCCATGCTTGATTTGATCCAGGCTGCCGCCCATCAGGTAGATGATCCCGCTGTTTGCCCCTACTCCGCCGGCGATTCCTGAGCCGCACAACGGTGAAAGGCGACCAATGTAATGCTTCACATGAACGGTAACCAGATTGCTCAGGGCGATGGCCCGGGCCAGCAACTCATCACTTTTACCCATAAGCTCGGCCAGCTTAATGACAGGCAGCGTAGCAGCGATCCCCTGGTTACCGCTGCCCGCCGTCGTCATGACCGGCATCGCACTGCCGTCCATCCGCGCATCGGAAGCTGCAGCCGTCGCTGCGATTACGGAATTGGCCACATCGTTGCCGAACAGATTGACTGCAGAGCGCTGGCTCATTTTTTTGCCGACCTGAAGTCCGTAATCTCCCCGCAAGCCTTCATCTGAAATAGCCTTGTTCATTCTTGCGCCTTCCAGCAGAAACTCCAGATCAGCGAAAGCTGTATCGCAGACAAACTCATAAATCCCTTCGAGTGAAACAGCATAGCCTTCATGACTTAACTGCTCGTCCTCTCCGCAATCCCCCTTATCCTTCTGGATATCAATGGGGATTCCATCTTTCTCCAGCAGAACGATATTAGTATGCTCCTTGGCAACCACCGCTGTTGCCCGGTGATTCGCACTCTGCACCCTTGCTTCTATATACAGCTTCTCCGTTGTATCCTTCAACTCCACGGAGAGCACCTTACGGTCTATAATCGCATTAGCCTGACTAAGCTCATCAGCCGTCAGACCTGAGAGAATCTCCAGCTTTCTGTGGGAACGGTGGATTACAGCACCAAGCGCAGCTGCGATCGGCAGCCCGGTCTGTCCTGTCCCTGGAATACCGACCCCCATAGCGTTCTTAATAATATTGCCGCTGAGGAACAGCTGAATCCCAGTAATCTCCTCCTCAAGCAGCTCTGCCGCCAAAGAGACCGCATAGGCTACGGCAATCGGCTCCGTACAGCCTTCAGCCGGAACGATTTCCTTCTTCAATACTTCGAGTAAGTTAACCATATAGGATCCCCCCTTTTCAATGTCTGAGCTTTCTCTATATACTACATCAGACTGAAGACTGAGGGAACCGTTTATTCAGTGGGCGGGTGCAATCTCATTGCTGAATCACCAAAAAGCGCCAAATCCCAATACCCGCTCGGGGGCTTTGAGACTTGACGCTTTCTCATCATACAGTCGTGTTGGATGGTTAATTCTTTTCCACGGCATGTCCGCCGAATTCATTACGCAGCGCAGCAACCACCTTGCCGGTAAAAGTGTCCGTCTCCAGCGACCGGTAGCGCATCAGCAGTGACATCGCAATGACCGGAGTGGCCGCCTGCAGGTCAAACGCTGTCTCCAGCGTCCATCTGCCCTCGCCGGAGGAGTGCATGACGCCTTTGATATCATCGAGCTTGGCGTCCTTCGAGAAGGCCCGCTCTACCAGCTCCATCAGCCAGGAACGGATGACCGATCCGTTGTTCCACACGCGGGCAACCTGCTCGAAATCGAAGTCATAGCCGCTTTTTTCCAGAACCTCAAAGCCTTCGCCGATGGCTGCCATCATACCGTATTCGATCCCGTTATGGACCATCTTGAGGAAGTGGCCGCTGCCGGACTTGCCGGCATACAGGTAGCCGTTCTCCACAGAGGTATCACGGAACAGCGGTTCAGCCACAGCCCATGCCTCCTCGTCCCCGCCGATCATATAGCACGCACCGTTGCGTGCTCCTTCCATACCGCCCGAGGTTCCGGCATCCAGATAGTAGATCCCTGACTGTGCCAGCTCACCGTGACGGCGGATCGATTCCTTGTAATGGGAATTCCCCGCTTCTATAACAATATCGCCTTTGGACAACAGCGGTGTCAGCTCGGCGATTACGGAATCGACGAATGGATGCGGCACCATAATCCAGGCGATCCGCGGTGCATCCAGTTTGCTTATGAGCTCAGCCAGGCTTGCTGCTTCAGCCGCCCCTTTGCCGCCAAGCTCGGCAACAGCATCAGCATTGACGTCATATGCCACTACCTCATGCCCGTGCTCCAGCAGGTTCTGTCCGAGATTGAAGCCCATTTTACCCAGTCCGATTAATCCGACTTTCATTAGATATCCCTCCGGTTATTTTCTGATTGGTTATTATGTCCGTTAAAGCTAACTTACGCTCCTGCCCGGATCGCCTGCTCATCCGGTCTGCCGGATGCTTCAACATCTACCTCAGGCTCATCCAGCCACCAATGATCTTCGCCCAGCAGCTCATCCGCTGCAACCGGACCGTAAGAACCCGCAGCATACGTATGAAGCGGAAGCTTGCCTTCCTCTACGGCATCGATAATCGGCTGCACCCACTGCCAGCTCAGCTCCACCTCTTCCCAATGTGCGAAGAATGTTGCATCGCCCAGCAGCGCATCATAGATCAGATTCTCATAGGCTTCCGGCAGATCCGGATTGGCCGAATTATGCCGGATGCTTACGGGCTCAAGCGCCCCATGCTGGCGCGGATTTTTGGTATTCAGCTGCAGCGAAATCCCTTCACCAGGCCCGATTTCAATCACCAGCAGATTAGGATCAAGCGGAAGCTTGCCTCTGTTAACGTTATGAGAGTCATTAAACGGTTCCTTGAACTCAATAACAATTCTGGTTGATTTCTCCTTCAAACGTTTGCCGGTGCGGATATAAAATGGCACTTCGCTCCACATCGGATCGTCGATCCACAGCCGTGCGGCGATATATGTTTCATTCTGCGAGCTTCCATCAATACCTGGTTCATTAAGGTAGGCCGGCACAGCTTTGCCCTTAAGATAGCCAGCGCCGTATTGTCCGCGCACTACATGCCGCGTCACCTCTTCCTTCAGCAGCGGCCGCACGGAACGGATGATATGACGCTTTTTGCTGCGGACATCCTCAGGACTGCTGTCTTTAGGAAGCTGCATGGCCATCATCATCAGCAGCTGCAGCATATGGTTCTGGAACATGTCACGCAGCGCACCTGATTTGTCATAATAGTCTGCCCGTTCTTCCACTCCTACAGTCTCGGCAGCCGTAATCTGGACGTTAGCGATGTAACGGTTCTGCCAGAGCGCCCGGAGCACCGGATTAGAGTACTTGAGCACTTCCAGGTTCTGCACCATCGGCTTGCCGAGGAAATGATCGATCCGGAAAATCTCCTCTTCCCGGAAAGCGGCATTCAGGCTCTCATTAAGCTCCCGCGCGGACTGCAGATCCCGGCCGAACGGCTTCTCGATAATCAGACGTTTCCAGCCTGTAGTATCACCCAGACCGCTCTCATGAATATTCGCGGCAATCGGACCGAAAAATTCAGGGCCGACCGACAAATAGAACATCCGGTTACCCGGAATGCCGAGCTCCGCTTCCCGCCGCTGCACGTGGGCCAGCAGCTTCGTATAATCCTCCGGACGTCCAACGTCCAGCACGCTATATTCAAAAGCCAGCAGGAAACGCTGCAGTCCCGCTGATTCTACGACAGGACGGCGCGAAAAGGTACGCAGTGAATCCAGCACCTGCACCTGGAACGTTTCGTTGCTAAGCTCTCTTCTGCCCAGACCAATCACGGAGAGAGGACCGGAAAGCTTGCCATCGGCAAACAAGTTATATAGAGCCGGGTAGATTTTGCGCTTCGCCAGATCCCCGGTAGCGCCAAACAGCACAAAGGTAGATGATTCCACTTTCATTCCTCCCGTTATTATATATTATTTATTAGGTTACTATTAATTACTCACAAACTTAACAAAACTCATCATACGCCTCCAAAAACCTTTCGTCAACCTCATTTCAACATTTACGAAAAGTACTTATTTTCACGATGTTTTCGCTTTTTTGCTATGGTATAGTAAGTGGGATATTAATAATAACTGCTAAGGACGGATGTACGATGGATCAGGAAATCAGGCCGTTACTAGCCAAAGTGGAACATGCTTATCATATCGTCGGGAAAAAATGGGTGAATTTCATCCTTCATGTGCTGATGGAAGGCCCCAAACGGTTCAGTGAACTGCATACCCTCATTCCGGATCTGAGCAAACGTATTTTGAACGAGCGGCTGAAGGAGCTGGAGGGCTGCGGCCTGCTTACCCGTGCCGTGATTCCGGACCGGCCGGTCCGGACGGAATATTCGCTGACAGTCAAGGGACAGGAGTTAGGGGCAGCGCTCAGCCATGTTGAGAAATGGGCGATAAAATGGCTGTAAGAGCTTGCTGCACAGGATCAGCTTTACGAATAGACAAAAAAGGAGCAGGACATCGCGTCCCGCTCCTTCTCTTTATTTTTTCTAAATGATCCGGCCTTTTAAAGATCAGCCGATTGGTAATCAGCCAGCACCGCTTCCGGTGCAAGCACATTGTTATACAGCTTCAGCTCGTCAATCAGGCCCTTGAATGGAACATCCCAATAGTTGACCCCAAGCGCGAAAACCCCGTTTCTGTTCGTAAAAATATCCGGAAATCCGCTGCCCGAGAACTTTTCCTCCCCGTTAATGTACAGCTTGACTGTCCCGTTATTGACTGTAAAAGTGACATGTGTCCAGGTTCCGGCAGGAATAATATAGCCTGCAGTTGCCTCATAGACAGCGTTAGACCAAAGCATGGTGGCATCCGACAGCCCCTTCGGCACAAGACTGATCCAGCTGCTATTGGAGCTTGCCCCAAAAAAGGCAGTCGTGTAAGTCGTCAGCTGATCCGGCTTCAGCCACATCGAGACTGAATAAGTGTTGCTGTTAATCAGTCCGTCCGGCAACCGGATACCGGAAGCCCCGTCAAATAATGCCGCCTGGCCCGTTACCCCGTCACTGTAAGTAATACTGCCTACAGTAGCGCTGCCGACCAGCGCCCCTGTTACTCTGCCTTCACCCGAGAGCTGTAGCGAATCTTTCAAATTGCCGTCAAAAGAGTACACCGCGACCCGGCCGTCCGTAACCTTCACAGATAAGCTTGCAGTTACATTGCTTCCGTCGGTGGAGGCGGCGGTAATGATGGCATCGCCTACCTGCTTTGCCGTTACAACCCCGGATGCACTATCAACCTCAGCAATAGCAGGTGCGCTTGAGGTCCAGGCCAAGGCCCGGTTGCCGGCATTGGCCGGCAGGATGGAGACCGCTGGGGTAAAGGTATTTCCGACAGCAATATTTTTCTGTGCATCAGCAAAAGCAATCGCGCTCACCTTCACATTGGCATCCGGTTCACCGTTCACCAGCCAGCCGACGGCTTCAGGCGTCAGCGCTTTTTCATAGACGCGGAACTTGTCAATCAGCCCCTTGTACGGGATATCCCAATAGTTGACGCCGAGTGCAAAGACACTGTCTTCACTGTCAAACAGGTCGGTATAGTTCGTCCCTGTATATTTCAGCACTCCGTTCAGGTACAGCTTAACCGTTCCGGCATCGTAGGTGAATGCAATATGCGACCACTTGCCGGCCCCGATCTGCAGGCCGGCATCGGCATCCAGCCAGGTTTCACTGCCGAACCATACCCGGGTCGTTGCCCCTCCGTTGCCGTAAGGCAGCAGACTCATCCAGTTATTGGTGCTTTTGGCTCCAAAAAAGGCCGAAGTGAAGGCTGTCAGCTCCTGCGGATTCAGCCACAGGCTGAACGTATAGGCGCTGCCGTTAATCAGACCGTCCGGCAGCCGGACACCGGAGCTGCCTGTAAGCTTGAGCGCCTGGCCGTCCTGGCCGGCCGCATACTCCACTGCTCCATCTGCTGTGTTCAGCAGCTTGCCGGTTGCGCTGCCGGCAGCCTGCCGCCCGGCGCTTTCCGCGAGGCTGTCTTCAAAGTCATACGCTGCCACCAGTCCGTCCTCCAGCAGCGTGCCGCCAAGCTGAATGACAACGACAGTGAACGTCTTCGTGACCGAAGCATTGCCAAGCTTAATGGCAGCTGTCAGCTGCACCTCGGCATTGCCGCTTCCCGCCTGCGGCCGGGTAACCTTGCCGTCTGCGGCAACAACCGCCGGGCTGGAGGATGTCCAGGTAATGACAGCTCCATGCACACCGGACACCGGCAGTGTCAGGTCTCTATAGACCTTGCTGGTATCTCCAAGTGTCAGGCCGCCGGCGATATTAGCGACCAGCTCCTCATCGCTGAGCAGCTTGATGGCACTGCCCCAGACAGCAACCCCCTGGTCTGACATCGCTGTGAAGACCATCACCTGTTCATTCCGGGTGGAATCCCATTGCTTCACGAACACACCTTTGTACAGGCGCTGCACCGTACTGCCGTTCTCTGTCTCGTCGATCAGCAGATGGGCATAATAATCACCTGCCAGTTCCCAGCTGCCGCTAACCGCTCCGCCCAGCGTGCCGTCTTCCAGCAGTTCGACATCGACGGTCGGCTTGATTTTGGCCGAGGTATCCTTGCCGTGGTTGACGAACTGGTATGCTCCCACGACATCTGCACGCTGAACCTTGGTAAGCGTCTCGCCGGAATAACGGTGCGGAGCCACAACCGGCCAGGCGTCCTCGTTCATGAACATCTGATGCACCCGCACCTCATGGGTTTCCCCGCGCAGCGGGAATCGGGTATGGAAGAAATTGAATAGCTTGCCCTGCTCCTCATCATAGAAGACCGAGTTATGCCCTGAGGAGACATAGCCGTATACCGGGAAATCTGCCTCTCCGTTCAGATTGCTGAACAGGAAATTACCGATCAGCTTGTTGCCGATGTTCGAGTGATCCCCGTCCGTCGCCAGTACTGCATTCTGCCCTGCCGCATCCTTGTAAGGACCTTCCGGATTCACGGAGCGGAACTGCCGCATATTGTAGCCGCCGTCAGCAGCCAGTCCGCCATAGGTTACATACAGGTAGTAATAGCCGGTTGTCTGGTCATAGACGATATAAGGACCTTCGCCGGATTTATAATTTCCGCCGGAAATTTTGGTGCCGAAGTAACGGTCGATGATTCTGCCGTCTGCTGTAGTCCCGTCTTTGCCGGGGTATACCGGCTGTCCGGTCGCCGGGTCAACCTCGAGCAGGAAGATGCCGCCTGACCAGGAGCCGTAGGTCATCCACAGCTTGCCGTCCTTATCATAGAACAGAGTCGGGTCAATCGCATTGGTATACTGCTTATTGTTATATGTGCCGTTGGCATTGAACCAGGCCGGATTCATGCTTTCCAGCGTTCCGTTGCCGATCAGCGTCTGAATGTTGGTATTGGTCCATTTTTTGTTGACCGTGCTGCTACCATCATACTGCTCATCCAGCGTAAAGCCGGAGTAAATCACAGTGCCGCCGTAAACATAAGGGCCTTCAATCTTCTGCGAGACGGCAAAACCGATTGCAGAACGGATATAAGTGGATGAGGTGCTGTAATAGAGCATATATGCGCCTTTAGTGCCGTCGCCGTTCACATAATCCGCATTCCAGAACACATCTGGTGCCCAGACGGCGTATCCGCCTTTGCTGTCGGAGTCGTTCTCTCCGGCCCAGGCGAAGGATTCCGCCAGATTGGCAGACAGATCACCGTAAATGGCATTGTCCGGTGTCTTGTAGCCGTTGGTGAACGTGCTCCAGTTCAGCAGATCCTGCGATTTGGCCGCTTCAATATGCGAACCAAAAACATAATACGTCCCGCCGTCCTTCACCACTGAAGGGTCATGCACGGATACGTTGCTGAACACCGGAGCAGTCGGTGCCGGGGATGCTCCCGGTGTTGGCGCCGGTGTAGCCGGCGGAGTCACTGCCGGCGTATGTACCGGTGTAGCCTCTGGAGTCACTGCCGGCGTTGGCGATGCCGCAGAGCTTGGCGTAGACGTCGGTAATACAGTACTTCCGCCGCTGCTTACTGGTGCAGCCGTAGCTGTTGCCGTTGCTGCTGGAGTCTCCAGCTTGATTAAACCGCTGAATTTCGGATCATAGCTTATCTTGCCGGTTCCCTGAACCGTAATTTGACTGTTCAGACCAAGAATCACATTCCTGATCTCGCTTCCGGCCTCGACACGCAGCGCCGCCATGCGGTTAAGGGTCATTTCCGCGATGGTTCCGCTAACCAGCACAAGCTCAGGCTCCCCGGCAGCATTGACTACAACAGAATCAAAGCTGCCGCTAAGCTGGATGCGCGAACCCGCAGGCAGTGCGGTCTCAAGCTTGACCCGGCTGAAGCCCGCTCCGCCAAGTGCCGTATCTTCTTCCAGTCTGACACCCGACTCAGCTGTTACATCGGGTATGCTGCTACTGCCCTTCAGAACAATCCGCAGCATGCCGTCCGGCTTGTCTGCAATAAGCGAGGCTGCTGAAGTATTGTTCAGCACGACACTGTTTTCACCGCCGCCGCTGACGATTATCTTGCCCGCAACCTTCACATTGTCCAGCAGAATATCTCCTCCGGCAATCCCTTCGGTGAGATACAGATTGCCTGTAATTTCGGTGTCCTTCAGCGTCACACTTGCGGTGCTGATCACCAGATTCTTTGCCTGCAGCTGCGTATAGCTGCCGCTTTGCATAATAATCTCACCTGACAGCTTCCCGATCATCCGGACAGCTTCTGCCCGTGTTACCGGACGTCCTCCCTTAAAGCTGCCGTCCTCATATCCGCTAAGGAATCCTCTGCTCAGGAGGGTGTTAACGGCTTCCCTGCTGAACGAAGGCAGCATTTCAGCATCCGTCGGTCCTGACGCAGCCGCAGCGGCATCAAGCCGGTACAGCCGGTACAGCATAACTGCCGCTTCCTGACGGCTGACCGTCTGCTGGGGGCGGAAGGTTCCATCGCTGTAACCTGACACATATCCTGCAGATACCGCTTTCATAACTTCGCTGTAGTATGCCTTGCCCTGCTCCACATCACTGAAGCCGTTTGAAGCAGCCATAGTCTGCAGATTAAATACCCGGTTTACAAGGGTCACCCATTCCGCCCGCGTAATGTTCTGATCCGGCTTAAATACGCCGTTTCCGTACCCCGACAGCAGCCCTTTGTCAGCCCATGTCTGCAAATCTCCGGCTGCCCAATGCCCTGTATAATCCGGTGCTGCAGCCGTCTGCTGTCCCGCAGAATTGCCGTCCATTACTGTTCCCGAAGCCCCCAATGCCGGTGAAGGAACAAGCAGCAGCAGTGCAAGAAGTGAAGATGTCAGCCTGCCAGTCCATTTATTCAAAAGTAAATCCCTCCGTTTCTAAATTTGGCCTCAACGGTTTCCTAACCATTCCCTTTCTCGCACACAAGCCATAAGCAGCATTTAAGGTACCGGAAAGCACCTCCTTATCGCCAGTATAAATAAAACGCTTACAATTTAAATTTGATAAAAAAGTTTCTTTTCGGCCTTTATTTGTTTCATTCATATCTAAAACAAAACCTTCAAGAAACTCTGTAACCGCTTTTATTCTATAGCGGAAATCCTATATTAGTCAATTGAAATTTTTAAATAATATGAATCTTTTTATACTTTTATTTATTAATTGCAAAACCAAAAAAGGGCAATTGCCCTTCGGCATAATCCGGAAAGGTGCTGCCCTCTTCAGTATTCTTTTACCGCCAGACCCTCATCTGACACGTATGGATCCTTACTGTCCTTCCTGCTCCTTTATCACCTGCTCAATCCCCAGCACAATCAGCTTCAGGCCAAATTCAAACGCCCGGTCGGTTCCCATCAGCTCGAACAGGCCGGTCGTAAACATCCTCCGGAACAGCCCCGCGTCCTTATCACTCATAGAATCCAAAAGCTGAAGCATTTCTTCACCCGGGAGTGTTTCCTGATCCTTAATCATAGCTGAGATATTACGCTCATGCTGATAACGGTCCAGAACGAAAAAGAACACATAGTTCATAAGCGTAGTAGCCACCTGCATTTTCTGCTCCGGCTCAAGCGGCGTCTCTTCCACACAGAGCAGCATCCGGTTCGTAAACCGGATAATATCCGGCTCATGCGGCAGTGTCATCATCATGAGCTGTGTAGAGCAGGGATACCGGCTAAGCACGCTGCGTACCGTTACTGCAAGTCCGGTCAGCTGCGCTTTCCAATCCCCCTCAGCGTGAAATTCTTCCAGTATAATTTTGGATATTTGATTAGCCAGGCCCTGGTAGAGATTCTGTTTGCTCTTGAAGTACCAGTATAGAGAGGGAGCCTGAATCCCTACTCGGTCTGCCAGCCGTCTCATGCTGAATTTCTCGATGCCCTCCTCGCCAAGAAGCTCCCATGAAGCTTCCAAAATCCGCTCCTCTGAAACTTGAGGCTGCTGCTTTTTCATCATTATCCGCCCTTTTATCTAACAGTGTAAGTTTATACTTTACAAGTTCCTATCCCCATGATATCATCTAACACTGTAAGGTTAAATCTAACACTGTTAGATAAGCATTTAATAAACCAGAAAGAAGTGATTTAAATGGATGCAGAAAACCTCCATTATTTCGAGAAAGCCCCTGTTGCCAAAGCCGTAGCCCACTTTGCCGTCCCCATGATGCTGGGCATGTCGATGAGTGTCATCTATTCCATCCTGAATGCCTATTTTATCGGTACACTCCACAATACTGCGATGTTAACCGCACTTGCGCTAACCTTGCCGTTATTCGCAATTATTATGGCGCTGGGGAACTTTATCGGCATGGGCAGCGGCACCTTCATCTCCCGTTTACTGGGTGAGAAGAAATACGATGACGTAAAGCATGTGTCCTCATTCGCTTTTTACAGCAGCTTGGCACTCGGCCTTATCGTTATTTCTGTTGGCCTCCCTTTCATCGATTCCATTGTCCATAGCCTTGGAGCAACGCCTGAGTCCTTTGGCTTTACCAAGGATTATGTCACGGTCATGCTGATCGGTTCACCCTTCCTCGTATTATGCTTCACGCTGGAGAATATTGTGCGCTCTGAGGGGGCAGCCATTACGTCGATGATCGGCATGATTATCAGCGTTGCTGTGAATATAATCCTCGATGCGCTGGTCATTTTCGTGTTCCATTGGGATGTTATCGGCGTTGCGTCAGCGACAGTTGTCTCCAACCTCGTTGCGTGTGTCTATTACGCCTTCCATATGGGGTATAAAAGCCAATTTTTAACGGTTTCCGTACGGTGGTTCAAAGCCAGTAAAGAAACTGTCAGCAATGTTGTTAAAATCGGAGTTCCCGTCTTCATTATGAGTATCTTCATGGGGGCAATGTCGCTGATCTTCAACCATTATCTCGTGGAATATGGCGATTCCGCCGTAGCCGCTTACGGTATTTCATCCCGATTATTACAGTTTCCCGAGTTTATTATTATGGGCTTATGTGAGGGAGTCGTGCCGCTTATCGCTTTCTCCTTTACAGCCAACCGGTTGCGGATGAAGCAAAGCATCGGATTTACGGTCAAAACGATTGTAGTGTTGGCAGTCGCTTTCGGTCTTATCGTCTATCTGATTTCCGACCATTTAATCGGCATGTTTACGAATGACCCGCAGTTAATTGAAATGGGCAGCTATATCCTGCATGTGACCTTCTTATCCCTGTTCATTTCAGGCACGACGGCGTTGTTTACGGGAATCTTCCAGGCAACAGCGCAAGGTACCGCCGCATTTATTATGTCTATTATTCAAGGCGCGACGCTGATCCCTGTGCTCTACATCGCCAACCGGATGAACGGTTTCCACGGGGTGGTCTGGTCACTGGTCATTGCGGATGCTGCTGCATTCCTCGTCGGTGCCGGCATGCTGTATATTCTGCGGAACAAATTACAGCCGGATCTGGAGAGCCTGGCGCAGTGAAGACTGTTTTCCAGGTAAAAATAAAGCCCGTTCTCAGCCGGCAGATTGGCGGAAACGGGCTTTCTATTTTTAAGTTATAAGATCCAGCTTCTTGGTAAGCAGTATCTCGAGCGGCTGCGAATCAAGGATTAAACAGCCCGCATCTTTATATCCTAATTTTCTGTAAAAATGCTGGGCTCCTTCGTCAGCCTGGGTGGATGTCATTACCATATCAAACCCCTTTTGCTTCATCTGCTTCTCCCAGAAGTGAACAACTTCTGCTCCTAGACCCTTGCCCCGATGGGGTTCATCTATCCAGATCAGGTTCATAAACGGGATATTGTCCCAGAAGTATCCATACCGCATCCATCCGATATTTCCTCCGTCCCCGTCCCGCAGAATATAGATTTCCTTCCGCTTCATTTTACCCGGTATAAGGTTCTCGGGAATATGCCGGTCACGATCTCTTATGTAGTCATAGTCAGAATCGTTTGCGAAAGCAATGTGCATCAGGTTTCCTCCAGATAAAAGATTGGTACAATTATACCTCTTTTCTGTAATTCGGAGTCTATAAATAACAGATATAATTAAACTCTACTGCCGTTATCACAGCAAAAAAGCAGCCAATCATCCAGACAGGCTGCCTTAATCTTCAGGTTCAATCCATTATGTCCTCTTGGTAACGCTACTCTTCCATCTATATCAACGCCAGTACAGTCCCCCCCAGCGCACCTGTCAACACTACGATCCAGGGCGGCAATTTCCAGTATACCAGCATACTGAACAATATCGCGGCAAAAGCAAAGTCTGCAGGCGCCAGGATGGAGCTGGTCCAAATCGGCAGATAAAAGGCAGAGATTAATATACCTACTACTGCAGCGTTTACGCCCATTAAAGCCCCTTTTGCTGCTGGATTCCGGCGCAGGCCATCCCAGAAAGGAAGGGTTCCCAGAATCAATAAAAAGGCAGGCAGGAAAATAGCGACTGTCGCGAGCAGGCCTCCGGCCCATCCGTTCATTACGGCACCCAGATAGGAGGCAAAAGTAAACAACGGCCCCGGAACAGCCTGAGCCGCCCCGTATCCTGCGAGAAAGGCCTCTTTACTCACCCAGCCTGAGGCTACGAATTCCCGTTCGAGCAGCGGCAAAACAACATGTCCCCCGCCAAACACAAGCGCACCGGAACGGTAAAAGCTGTCAAACACTGCAATCCAGCGAATGGAGGTCATTTCTCTCAGCACCGGAAGAAGCAGCAGCAACCCAAAAAATAAAGCTAAACATAACGCAGCCAGGCTGCGCTTAACCGGAAAGCTGATTCTGCTGTCAGCCTCTGCTTCGTGCCGGCTATAGATCAGGAAACCCAGTATTGCTGATAAAAGAATCATTCCGACCTGGGAAAAGGCGGTCTGCCATAATAATGTAATGACCAGTGCCAATAATGCGATGGCTTTTCTTTTTAAATCGGGAGTCAGCTTCTGGGCCATGCCGATAACCGCGTGTGCGACAACGGCGACAGCCACCAATTTCAAGCCATGAATCCAGCCTGCGTTACTTACATCCAAGCCCTGAAGGATCAATGCAAATAGGATTAAGGCCACTACAGAAGGTAATGTAAAACCAAGGAATGAGACAATTCCGCCCGGTACCCCGGCCCGCATAATCCCCATGCCAATCCCAACCTGACTGCTGGCCGGCCCGGGTAAAAATTGGCACAGCGCCACCAGGTCAGCGTAGTTTTTTTCGTCCATCCATTTTCTTTTGCGGATATATTCATCATGAAAATAACCAAGGTGGGCTATCGGACCGCCAAATGAGGTCAAACCCAATCTGCCTGATACCATCAAAATTTCGAGCAGCGTCTTGAATAACCCCTGCTCCCGCTGTACCTGCTTATCCACTTCAATCACCCCTGTATGATATCAAATACCTAGATTGAATGTTACCTTCATACCGCCGTTCCCACAACGAATTGACTGAAAAATGACATTCCGCTAACATTGCTCTTACACTTGCAGCAAAAAAGACCGTCAAAGAGACGGCCTTCACAGCTATACACTATAACGTTTAATCGTTCTGCAGCAGCCAGGCCGCCGCCTCTTCCTCATTGCCGAATGTCCGGAAGCTGCTTCCCTTGTTCAGCTCGGAGAGCAGCTCTTTGAATCTGCCCTTGTCTGCCTGCCCGCTGCCAATGACCGCCGCACCTCTCACTCTGTAATTCATGAATTTCTGCAGCAGCGTTCCGGCCAGCCCGGTCCGCAGATTATAGAACTCCTCCGGCAGCACCGCTTCATGGAGCAGAACTTTATAGACATCATGCTCCATGCAGGCGCCGATCAGATCCAGAATATCCTGCTCTGTACTAAGCATACTGTCACTGGGGCGTAATTCAAGATACTTCTGTCCTTCACGGGTCATCACTTCAACCTTCATTTGCTTCACTCCATTCCCATTCTCATTAGTAAGGGCCCTGCGGACCTCTCCGATCCATTGCAATTCACTCGTATGCGCCGACAGCCTGTTCGCCTGAATCAGCTTCCAGAGCATAGCTTCCCGCGGGCTCCGCCCGGGCGCATACTGCCCTTTGGCCTCACGGCCCTGTTCCAGGTGGATAAGGCTCATAATCTCCTGCTCATAAGCATCCAGCATGCCGAGAATGTCCGCGGTTTCCAGCTGGTCGCTCCAGGCGAGCTGAATAAGGAAGGTATTTCTGGCTTCCGGCTGCTCCGGCGCCGACAACACCCAGCGCTTCAGTTCCGCCTGGCCTGCGGGGGTTATAGTATAGATTTTTTTGGAGGGAGAGCTCTCCTGATGCTGTACCTCACTGGTCACATATTCTTCCTTCAAAAGCTCAACCAGCGCTTTATAAATCTGATTGTTATTGCCTGACCAATACATGAACGAAGAATCCTGAATGATCTTCTTTAGGTCATATCCGGTCAGGGACTGACTGCTTAGCAGTCCCAAAATGGCATAGTTGATGGACATTTCATTCACTCCAATACGAATAACCTATGTTAATAGTAACATAGGTTATTCAAAACACAAACAAAAAAAATATGCCATGCCCCGGAAATGGCACATGGCTATTCATTATCCAATGAAGGGCAGGCGGATATCATACCAGCCGCTTACCCCGCATTGTCCATATTCATTACTGCCTGCAGCGACCACTGTACCGTCGGCTTTTAGACCGACAGTATGGGTACAGCCGGCGGCTACAGCCACAATATCGCGCCAGCCGCTTACCTCGCATTCGCCGTACTTATTCCAGCCTGTAGCTGTTACTGTACCGTCCGCTTTCAGGCCGACGGTATGATGGCTCCCCGCACCGGTCCAATCGTCCACATTGCATTGGCCATATTTATTATCCCCTGCAGCCGTTAATGTACCATCCGCTTTCAGACCGGCCGTGTGACGGTATCCCGCTGCCAGGGAAGGCAAGACTTGCCTTACAATCATAAATACCGCTCCTATATCATAATCAGATGCTGCCCATTAACTAGTTCATCTTCATTAAACCATAAGAAAGGACCGGCCCGATACCGGTACATATGCAAGTATACGTATTGATAATAAACTATACAAAGAGATAGAACTCACGGATGAGCCCCAAGTTATCAAAGTGCAAACAAAAAGAGGATACGATATACTTAAAGTCCATGATAGGGGGATCGAAGTAGAAGTAATTGAATCAGACTGCCCAACAGATGATATAGATGCGATTCTATAAATAAAAAAGGAACGATTTTGTATGGCTGCGTTCGTAGTTGAATTGTTAGGTGAGGGTCTGTCAATAATTTTGTGTAAACTCTTTTAAGCACAGATTCCCCCGAGGGGGAAGTCGCGAATCTAACGCAAGTGTTGACCGACCCGATCCGGGAAGAAGACCGACAGCTGGAGCAGCATTTGGCCCCAGTTTTGGACACGTCCCGTCCATTTCCGAGTGACGTCTACGGTGGCCAGATAGAGCATCTTCAGCAATGCCTCATCCGTAGGAAAGATGCTCTTTCCCTTCGTCACTTTACGAAGCTGACGGTGGTAACTCTCGATCATGTTGGTGGTGTAGATGAGTTTGCGGATCTCAGGCGGGTACTTGAAAAAGGTAGCAAGCTCGTCCCAATTTGTTCGCCAAGAACGGATAATAAGCGGATATTTTGTTCCCCAGACCTCCTCGAAACGGTCAAGTTCAAGTAAGGCGCCTTCCTCGGTAGCTGCCTTGTAAATGGGCTTTAAGTCGGCAGTCACCTTTTTAATGTCCTTGTAAGACACGTACCGCGTGGAGCTGCGGATTTGGTGAATAATACACTTCTGGATTTCAGTTTGGGGGTAGCAGGCTGCAATCGCTTGAGAGAACCCAGACAGGTTATCCACGCAGATAATGAGAATATCCTGAACTCCGCGATTCTTCAGTTCATTCAGCACACTCAGCCAGAACTTGGAGGACTCATTCTCCCCAATCCACATGCCCAGCACGTCTTTGTTTCCGTCCAGATCAATGCCAATGACCATGTAGGCAGCTTTGTTGACAATTGCCCCGTCCTGCTTGACTTTGAAGTGGATCGCATCCAAATAGACGACTGCATAGACCCCTTGCAGAGGCCGATTCTGCCATTCTTTAATGAGAGGGACAATTTTATTCGTGACATTGGAAATGAGCGTAGGCGAGACCTCAATGCCGTACATCTGCCCCAGATGATCCTGGATTTCCCTGGTGCTGATCCCTTTAGCGTATAGGGCAATGATTTGCTCTTCGATGCCGGTTACATTGGATTGATGCTTCTTAACGACCAAGGGCTCAAACTCACCCAGCCGGTCCCGAGGGATGGCGATTTCCTGTTCGCCGTACTCACTGACTACCGTTTTACGGCTCTTCCCGTTGCGGCTATTTGGCGTGAGCTTCGCTTTCACTTCATGCTTTCCATAGCCTAAGTGGGTATCCATTTCGGCTTCCAGCATCTCCTGAATCGTCTCTGCAAACAGATCTTTTAAGGCATTCTGCGCATCTTGTGCGGTGACCAAGTTGTTCTCCTTAATGAATTCCCGAAGTTGCTGTTTTGACCAAAGTCCCATGTGTTCTCCCCAACCTTTCTCTTACTTCCATTTTAATGGGTTTGAGAGTTTACACAATATATTTTACAGACTCTTTTGGTATGATTCTTATATTTTAATAAACGATGCCGATTGAATTCGATTGAAATACGGACCGAATAGTATTGACGATTGCACTTAAAATAGTTACGCGACTGTGCCGTCCTCTTACGGCCGCGTTCGCCCACTAGCTGTAATAGTATTTTACTTTTTCTTCTTCCGCATCGAACACCTGCATTTCTATGTCCATTGCTGGCGCCTACGAGTATAAACCAAGGGGATTTTAAAACCAAGTACTAGGTGCCTGAAGCAGTTATTTGACACCTGTCTTGGGGGAGATGTGATGAGCTTTCCAACGTGGTTCATACAAACGATTTAGGTTCGATTGAATGAGGTAACCACACAGATAGAATATCCGAGACTAGGCACGCTTTTGAAGAAGAGCGCAAGGCTTTTCAGGCGTTATTAGAGTCCGTGGATATTGTTTTTATACCAGAGTTTGAGTACTGGGAGGATAAGCGTCAATTGAAGTAGGCAGTTATTTATGAACGTCTATATCTAAAAGGATAAAAGGATGGTATGCAACTTGCGAATGTCTTTAATGCTCCTTCTGTTATTTCGGATTAAGACATCATCATGAAAACATACATATACTAATGCTTGGGCTGTCCGCGCGACAGTCTTTTTTCTTGGACATATCTTAGAAGGGATACATTTCATATTGTCGAATAACCATACATATTGTAAATTCAAATAATCTGAGGTTCTGATATGTTTAAAGCTCTAATGTCTCTCTTCAGAAGATCGGACACTAAGATCTCACAGGCTGTGCAGAAGGTACAGACTCCTCCCACACGAGTTGACGAGCAAGGCGAACAAAAAATCAATATCCAACTCGATTAACCTCCTAAGGAGTGTAAATCGTTAAGTGATCTGCTGCTACTTAATCTCAAATCTCGATTAGGATACGCCCAGATTGATCATATTCTTATTTCTCAATATTGCATATTTGTCGTCGAAACGAAAAACTACAATGGGGAGATTAAAGGTGGACGGACGGATCAGCAATGGTCGCTGAACAACCGCTATAAGATGTATAATCCGGTGAAGCAAAATTATGGACAAAGAAAGCCATTGAAAGCCTGGTACAAGGTTTTGTTGCAGTGAAATTTATCTCTATGGTCTCATTCGCGACGAGATGTCGATTCAGCATTGATCCGGAGCTTCGGGAAATCCATTCTGATGAACTGGTTGTCTATAATGTGGAGTTAAATGAGTTTATCTCCAGGAAGCTGCTCAGCTTAAAAATGACCACTCCTGAACCTCCTATTTCTGCAGCACAGATCCAGAAGATTTATGAGCAGTTAGTTCAAGCTAATATTACCTATTCGGAAATTCGTTAGCTTCATGTAAAGAGAATAAAGGAGAAGAGCTAGAAGCACCTGAAATTTACCTATCAATGGAATAAGGGAGTTAACATAAATGATCAAGCAACTACGAAGTTGGTGGAAAGATACAGAGATTCCTAACTTAATTGGTCGCAAAAAAGTGGACTATTCTGTATTTATTGAGGGCTCACATATTCCTGTTGAATTTCAACAGGATTTTTTAGGAGCTAACCAAGGGAAGCAGCCTAATTTGGGTGAGGGAATAAAGGCTAAGCTTATTTATAAAGATCAAAACTTTGATGCTAATTTAGTGAAAATTGACCAAAGAACTGCAAGCCGTGAATCCCTTAAACTCCGCTATAACGGAAATCAGATACTGAAGGACTTCCTAATTAAAACCTTCTCGCACTCCTATTCCTTCATAATGGATGAGAGAACGAATCAACAATCGGATGATGTGAAGAAACCTCAGGTTGTCGTACCTGAAGATCAAGCTGAATATATTGATTTCTATGCGACAGGAGTGCCATTCGAATACCGTTTAGAATTCATTACATATCAGCCAAAACCTAGTGTATGGTGGGTGAATCAAGGAACTACTATTCAAGCAGAGAAAGATGAGGGGATTATGTGGGCGCCCCTACTGAATACTCAAGGCCGAAAGCTATATCACTGGGAGACCATGAAAGAAGTTAAACAAGGTGATATTATTCTCCATTACTCCAATAAAGCTATTCGATATGTTAGCCAGGTAACAGATGCAGCAGTCGAAGCACCCAAGCCAGGTTCTATGGCTAATACGAGCTGGCAAGAGGACGGTAGACTGGTTCGGACTCGTTATATGGAGCTTATTCCACCCATTGCATTACAACAGTTTAATCAGCAAATTATGCAACTGAATATAACCCAAGGCCCGCTCCATTCAGGAGGTGGAGTGAATCAAGGGTATTTGTTCCGTTTTTCCAGACAAGGACTTAACGTGCTTCAAGCACTCACGACAGAAGTGGTTTGGCCGGAGTTTACTATTCTAGATCAAGATGAGACTGCCTCCAGTATGGAGAGTTTGCGTGAGGTGATTCCTATTTTGCCGCCATCCGATCCTACAATTTCAACGTATCTCCACCAAATCCAATCCCACATCCGCCGCCAAGGCTTCTTTTTCCCTGAACACCTTATCGAAAATTTCTACCTCTCGTTAAAAGCCAAGCCTTTTGTTATTCTAGCGGGTATCTCAGGAACAGGGAAGACGCGGCTGGTGAAGCTGTTTGCGGAGGCGCTGGGGGCGACGCGGGATAATGGGCAGTTTAGCTTGATTCCGGTGCGGCCGGATTGGAGTGATCCTGCGGATCTGCTGGGGTATAAGGATCTGTCGGGCAGGTTCCAGCCGGGTCCGATTACGAAGGTGTTAGTGGATGCGCGGCAACCGGAGAATCGGCATAAGCCTTATTTTATCTGCCTGGATGAGATGAATTTGGCCCGGGTGGAGCATTACTTCAGTGATATGCTTAGTGTGCTGGAGACGCAGGAGTGGCGGGAAGGGGCCATTCAGACGCAGGACCTTATCTCTCCTACCTTGCTGGATACGCCTGAGGATCAAGAAACCTATGGTGGCCTTGGTATCCCGGAGAATGTGTTCCTGATCGGGACGGTGAATATGGACGAGACGACGCATCCTTTTAGTAAAAAAGTGCTCGACCGCGCCAACACCCTGGAGTTCAATTACATCAATCTGCAGCAGTATCCGCTTGAGACTGGGCAGGAGGCGGGTGATCCCGCTGAGCTTACGGAGCTGAATCATCTGTTTGTCCGCTCGGATTATCTGCAGCTGGTAGACGCCTATGATACTCACAAGGAACTCGTTGTCCGGACAACGGAGAGACTGGTTAAGATTAATACGCTGCTTGAGGACATTCATGCTCATGTGGGCTTCCGGGTACGGGATGCGATATGCTTTTATATGATTTATAACGACCGTTATGGCCTGATGGATGAAGAAGAAGCGTTCGACTGGCAGCTGTTGCAAAAGATTCTGCCGCGCATTCAAGGTAGTCATTCCTCTGTGCGCCGGGTTCTGCTCAACCTGATGAAGGTCGCGATAGGTAGCGGTGCTGGCATAACGGTAAATGTGCAGGACCTAACGGAGGATGCTTCTCCGCTCTATACGAGATGGGCTGCCGGGCAGAATCCGCCTGGGATCAAGCATCCGCAAAGTGCGCGTAAATTAGCTTTTATGCTGAGGAGGCTGGAGGAAGATGGATTCACCTCATTCTGGCTCTCTTAATCAGGCGGTGGAATTGCTCCGTATTGAGACGGAGCCTTTTACGCTTTATGTGTCAGGAAGGCCCTTTCATCCTACGGTGGAGGCCTTGCAGCTTCATCGTTCTGCCGGTCAGGAGTGGGTGAATGCGCAGCTTGGGCTTGTGTGCTCGGAGCGGCTTGGGGATGTGCAGATCAAGGTTTTTTCGCCGGAGACTTACGGGCTGGTGGCTTGGCAGCCGGGGAAGGCGGTCTTTCCATGCTTTTATGAGACTCAGTCGTATGAGCTGGTGATTGAGAGCAAGACGGGGGTTAAGCTTTCTTTTTACCATGATAATGTGCTGCTGCGGCAGGCAGTTAAGCCTCTGGGCGGATCGCTTCTCGCGGGTGTGCTGAACTTTGGCAATGAGGTTGGTCTGACGGAGTGGGAGATCCGGAGTGAGGGGCAGATGCTGCTGCGGGTGGAGATGGAGATTTTTCCGTCGAAGATGGATTACAAGCTGGATTACCAGAACATTCTGAATGAGGTGAATGCACAGATTTATAATCTGGCATTCGACTTCCTGCGCCGGACCTACCAGCTAACAGGCCTGCGGGAGACGCAGCATCAGAGCCTAACGGAGTTTTTTTCGATCCTGCAATATATCTTTAGACAGCTTCTGGATGCCGTTGAGCGAATCAACAAAAATCCTAATTATGCGCTGCTCCAGGACCGCCGGCTGGTGGATGCCAATCGGGTTAAAAGGGCCGGAAGAGAGAACATCCGTGAGCTCGCGAAGCACCCGGAACGGTTAAGAGAAGACATGAATCATGGATTCATTACCATCGGCAATCGGAGCTACGCAGCCACACATCTAATGGAGACGCGGAAGCGCCTCGCCTATGATACGAACGAGAACCGGTTCATCCGCTGGATGCTGGAACGTATTCATGGCAAGCTGAAGGCCCTCAAAACCCGCTGGAAGACGAAAAGCCGGACCGCAGATCCTCAGCTGATCAAAAGGCTGGATACGATGCTTACGCAAATTGAGCGGGTGCTTAAGATGGATTTTTTGCGTGAGGCTGGGGTGCTGAAGCAGATGTCGGTTACGCTGGTGCTGCAGATGGCGCCCGGGTACCGTGAGGTCTATCGCTGTTATCTCATGCTGCTCAAAGGCCTGTCTATCCAAAGCGACCTGTTCCGCCTATCCATGAAGGATGTCGCTCAGCTCTATGAATACTGGTGTTTCCTCAAGCTCAATCAGCTGCTGGGGCAGAAGTATAAGCTGGTGAAGCAGGATATTATTAAGGTGAACCGGAACGGGATTTTTGTGACGCTGGACCGCTCGCAGAGCGCAAAGATGGTCTATGAGAACCCGGTGAACGGGGAGCAATTCATCCTGTACTACAATGCGATTCCTGGGACGGACAAGACGCCAACGCTAAGTCAGCGCCCGGATAATGTGCTAACCCTGAAGAAGAAGGATGCTGGACAGATCAAGGAGTATAAGTATGTTTTTGACGCTAAATATCGCTTGAATCCTGCGTATGAAGGTACTCCTTACCAAGGGAAGTATGGGCAGCCTGGGCCGGAAGAAGACGATATTAATACGATGCACCGTTATCGGGATGCGATTGTGTATCAGGAGAAAGGCTCTGGGGAATACGAGCGGAGCATGTTCGGAGCGTATGTGTTGTTTCCCTATCCTGACGAGGAGCGGTTCAAGGACCACCGTTTCTATAAAAGCATCGAGCTGCTGAACATTGGCGCGCTGCCGTTTCTGCCAAATGCCACAAGCCTGGTGGAGCAATTCCTGGATGAGATTATCCGGGACAGTCCGGAAAAAGCCTACGAGCGGTCCACACGTCCACGCGGCACGAGAGAATATTATGCGGATCAGCTTGCGGGCAAAAATGTGCTGGTTGGCTCTGTCCGGGGGCCGGAGCAGGTGGGGGTGGCGGTTCGGAAAGCTTTTTACCATATGCCGTTAAGGAATCTTGCCAGTCAGAAGAGCCTTACCCAAATCGAATACGTGGCCATGTGCCAATCCCGTAAAAAGTTCGTTGATCCTGCAAAAACAGGCATCCACTGGGTAGGAAAGGTAGCGGATTGGAAGGTGCTGCGGCGTAAGGAGATTACGGAAGTCCCTTGTCGGCCGGGTACGGAGGAAGAGTTGTATGTACGTTTTACGGTTGAGGAGTGGAAGCGGCTTGCTGCTCCTATTGCGCTTGGCGGGCAAGGGATTTATACCGTGCTCTACACCAGTAAGTACATCTTGGACCGGGCCCTGGAGCTTGCCGAGCTCCGTCTGGAAACAGAGGAAGCACTGCGGGAATGGCGGGAGAAGCGCCGCAAGGGCAGAGTGCAGGTGAAGCTGGATCATGAGGAGTATGTGGATTTGGGGCGGGTTGTGGAGGTAAGGAATATATAATCATTCAGCGGTCGGAGGACAGGAACGTTTGAGTTTAAACAAACATTCCCGTCCTCTGGATATTTGTTATCGGCGTTAATCTAATGTATCGGGGCTGTATATCGGGATCACCGGATGGATTTGTGATGAACGAAGAGGCAAACATCTGAGAGAGTTTGTTCGAATGATACCGCTCAGTCGGCTTATGATCGAGACGGATGCTGAGAAAGGGGGGACTCCTATATCAGTATTTGAACGAGATTTTATCTGCTAACCTCTATAATATTATTGCTGGGCTAGTTAATCAGATGGAGCAATACCTAACCCCATAGCAGCAATCACTTCCCGAGTTACCCGAGTGAGCGCTGTTATTTCTTCTGCACTTTTACTGCTTAGCAAAGCCATATGTTCATCCAGCGCCTTGCGGCGCTGTGTCTCATCCTCGAAGCGAAATAACTCTATAGCGGGAACATTAAACGCCGCAATAATCTTTTCCAGTGTTTCTAATGAGATGTTTCGATCTCCTCGTTCGACACCGCCTATGTAGCTGTAGTGAAGTGAAGCTGCTTCTGCAAGTTGTTCTTGTGTCCATCCTTTTGCTTTTCTAAGCTCACGAATACGATTACCGACGTTTTCTGGTAAATTCATGGGATCACCTCTACATTAAGGTTAGAAGAGGGAAGCTAACCGTTACAGACCATTAAAGGCAATCGAAATATGTTTTTAATTGTACTTATAAGTACTTTTTATATTGACCCTCCAGAATACAAAATATACAATGAAGGTATAAATGGATAAAAAAGGAGGATTCACACTTGCATCTCTCCATCCTTAAAGCCTTTAACCCTGATTTTCTTGTCGAAATGCTTGAAACTGCACATGATTTCGAACAGTGGGGCAAGCTGCTATATACTGCAGATATTTTGCATAGCTTTGCCCAGCGTATCTATGAAGAGCGGTTGTATTATAAGGCGATGGGGATGACAATCCCTCTAGTTAAGATGCAGCATCCACTTGTTTATTATTTCGGGTTCAGCCAACAGATGCGAGGAGTAGCATGTCAACATCTGGGGGATTACGAGCAGGCCAGAGATAGCATTTACAGATACGCAGAACTTGGGTGGTTGGAGGATTTAGGGACGGACGGGAAAGAGATTGCTCGTGAATTTCGACATTTGGCCAAGGTGAATTTATATGCCGTTGAGATTTTATCTGGAAAAATAGAACTCCTTGCTAACTATGCTCGCTTTCTTCAAACCTATCCTAAGGGACTACTCGATGGGCTGATTGTAATTATGCAGACTGCACTTTGCTATGGGGTGAACGTAGATGAGCAGTTGAGTTGCTTAAATGATGGTATACATGAGATCAAGTCAGATGGGGATAAAACTGGGGAGTCGAAGTACAGGATGTTCTGTAATCTACTGGATTTATATAAGGTACAGAAAACCTAAAGTAGTAGTGAGTCTTATTTAGTTTGACTATTTAAAGTCACCATAATATTCTTATTTAAGAAACATATAACAAGTTCAAGGCATGATCATGAGCGAACCTTCAGAGGCGTAACCTAGGCCAGGGAGAGCCGCCTCTTTTTGCGTTGTCTGCTTACTATTTTGATAGGAGTATGCCGATAAAAGAAGGGTGTATAAACAAACTTGGTATTTCAGGAAAACAGGAACTGGGAGCAGCAATTATACTAATGAATCAGAGGAGTTTTTTATGGCATCAACAATTGGATTTGTAGTAGTCATCATCGTCTTATCTATCTTGTCTGGGCTGCTGCAAGGTAGTAAGAAGACAAAACGTCGTAGTTCAGCCAAGCGGAAAACCCCTGTTAAGAAAAGCACTACTACGGCGTTTAACCGATCTTCTACAACATGCAGACCGGATGAATTGCTCTTAAAGGCACCTTTAGATCAAATTAACGGCGCTGAGTTTGAAAGACTGCTGTCTTTATATTTCCGGGATCAAGGCTATACCGTAAAGGAAGTGGGAGTAGGCGGCAAGGATGGGGGCGTAGACTTAGTTATTGTTGATAAGCGTGGTGAGAAAACGGCGGTACAAGCCAAGTGTTACGCTGAGCATAACAAAGTAAAAGTTATGACGGTTCGCGAATTGGTAGGTGCTAAAAGAAATCATGATTGCATCTTATCGCTGCTTATAACTACCTCCGATCTTACAGCAGAAGCTAAACGAGAGGCGGAGCAATTTAAGGTTGATTATTGGCATGGGGCGCTGATCGAAAATAAGCTCCGGGCTTGGGGGAAATGGCAGCCTGCTAAAGGCAAAGTAAAGCCTAAAAAAGCTAGTGGTACCCCAATTAAAGTCGTAACCTGCGCATGTGGAGCACCAATGGTCCATCGCAAGAGTAAAGAGGGCACCGCTTTCTGGGGTTGCAGTAATTATCCAAGCTGCCGAAAGACAAAGGCGATGTAATCTTTTCAAACAACGAATGCAGTGATTTGTTTATATCATAGGCTAAATAATTTTATAGAGAGCGAGGGTGTTCTAAGTAGATGTCACAGCCACAGAAATATTTATCAACCTCTGCACTGGCCAAAGAGTTAAAGCTACAAGCTAAAGATTTATTTGGAACATTGCAGGCAAAAGGATTCATTGATCGGGATAATGATAACTGGGTGTTAACTGATAAAGGTAAAGAAATAGGGGGTATTCTAAAGACTCATCCACAACATGGGACTTATATTGCTTGGGAAGAAAACATAAAAAACGAGCTGACTGCCACTTTAGAAGAAAATAAATTAATTAATGCTACAGCGTTGAGTCAGCATTTTAAAATTTCTAAATTTCGCATGAATCCAATATTATCAGAGCTGGGTATGATTCAGAAATCAGTTAAAGGATGGACAGTAACGCGTTTGGGTGAAAGCTTGGGTGGAAAACAATTTGAGCATGCTCAAACGGGTATTCCTTCTGTATCCTGGAACGTCAGCATTTTGACTAATAAACGACTTATTGAAACCATTCAATCTGTTCAAGGAAACATAATTGAAAGTAATGAAGAAAGTGTTGCGACAAGCAAAGATACAGAAGTGAAAACATTAAAGTCTAATGTTGGGTTCCGTGAGAAGTTTGAAGCTAAATACCGTACTACAGATGGGCATTATGTGCGTTCCCGAGCCGAAATGTTAATAGATAATTGGTTGTATATGTCTGAGATTGTACATGCTTATGAAAGAAAGCTACCTGTAGAGGAAGATCTATATTGTGATTTTTATCTTCCAATTGGTAAGGTATATATTGAATACTGGGGATTGGAAAATGATGAAAGATATACGGAGCGCAAAAAGGTTAAGTTGGATATATACAGTAAATACGGGTTTAAACTAATTGAGCTTGAGGATTCTGATATTCAAAATTTGGATGACATCTTGCCTAAGAAATTGTTGAAGTTCGGTATTCAAGCCTATTAGAATAACCTTGATATTACAAAGCAATGTATAGAATGGCGATCAGATAAATGGAGACGGGTAACCCAGATCCATCAGGTCCGTCCTCTATTTTTTATCAAGACACAAACCCAATCCTCACTTTAAAAGCTCAAGACCAGGCTCACACACCTGTCCTTGAGCTTTTTCCTATCCCTCCCAAAATCTCCCCCTCTGGAAATTTTTTCTCCCGTCGTAATACTTTCGCCATGTTCGTTCCGCCGGATTTCAGCGAAGATAGAACCTGTAAGAAGCAGCTTTACCTCTTAGCAGGTTGATAACGCCGGGCGCGTTCATCATACATTTGGTTCTTATCCGGACGGGCGTAACGAGGCGGGGATCTCAAGAAGATCCCGCAGTGCCGGCATGTATGTTACGGTATCCTGTACCGTTCGTTTCGGTAGGAATCCCACTTGGGGTTCGATTCCCCAATCGCCTTGGGAGCGATTATTGGTATATTACTCGACTGTAAATCGAGCGATAAGCGCATTAAATTTGAGTTAAGCAGACCAAGGGGCAGAATCCCAGGCGGCTACTATAGCGCACTGCGGAAGGGCTTTGCAATCCGTGGATACCGATAGTGCGGCAAGCAGGGGAGGCTTTGGCAAGGACAGAAGGATACGAAGGCTGGCTGAAGCAGGGTTTAGCTTTCAAATCACAATGCCCTCCCGAACCTCCCGGCAGACCGTCTGTCTCAAACGTGATTCCGCCGGAACGCAGGGGGATTCTGTCATCCATTGGTCAAACATGAAGGGGGTACAACTATGTTAAAGACAATCACGATTCAAGCGGACCAGCGGGGTCTGCTCTTTCATAAGGGAAGTTATGTGAAACGGCTGCTTCCGGGAACCTACCGGTACTTATCCTGGTCACAGCATACGGTGGCGGTATTGAGTATTGCCAAACCGTTTAGCGTTGAGGGCAAGGAGCTGCAGCTATTTTTGCAGGATGAAGAACTGCTGCGGGAGCTTGATGTCGTACGTGTACAGGATCATGAGATTGTTTTGCACTATGAGGACGGCCAATTTGCCCAGGTGCTGAAGCCGGGTGTGTATGCCTATTGGAACCTCCTGAAAAAGCACACCTTCGTGCATACGGACATCCGGCAGCCGGAGCTACCGGCCGGGATCGACCGCTCGATTATAGCGAAGCTTACTCCGTATGTGCAGTGCTGTGAAATCGCAAGCTACGAGCTGGGCTTCCTGTTCTATGATCACACTCTCCAGCGGGAGCTGACGCCTGGTAAGTATTATTTCTGGAAGGGCCCGGTCTCGGTGCTGACGAAGACGGTCGATCTAAGACAGCAGCAGATGGATCTGATCGGCCAGGAGATGATGACAGAGGATAAGGTTACACTGCGTCTGAACTTCGTATGCCAGTACAAGATCGTGAATCCGCACCGCGTTCTGGAGCTGAAATCCTTCAGCGAGCAGATCCATATCCAGCTTCAGCTGCTGCTCCGGGAATATGTCGGAACGCTGAAACTCGATGAGCTTCTGAAGCAGAAGGAGGATGTTGCCTCCTTCATCCTGTCCCGCATTCAGGATAAGGAGGAAGAGTTCGGGGTACGCTTCCTCGGTGCAGGCGTGAAGGATGTCATTCTGCCGGGTGAAATGAAGGACATTCTGAACACCGTCCTGCTCGCAGAGAAAAAGGCGCAGGCGAACCTGCTCACCCGCCGGGAAGAGACAGCCTCGACGCGCAGCCTGCTCAATACGGCGAAGCTGATGGACGAGAATCAGACCCTGTTCCGGCTGAAGGAGCTTGAATTCCTCGAGAAGATCTGTGACAAAATCGGCTCCATCTCGGTAACAGGCGGCGGCGACCTCCTGGAGCGGTTAAGCTCGCTAATCAGCGTTAATAAGTAGACCGCTACCCTGGCGGTCTATTATACTATAGAATCAAGCTTTTATTGCCGATTAATCCATTCCCAAGGAGTGACAGCATGGACAAAAAAGCGAAAAAAATACTAATGAACACCTTCTGGACTTCAGCCGGCTGGAGGAGCACTCCGGGTGCTTTTGCCGGTGAGGAATTTGAGTATGCCAAGGCCCAAGGGCTGATGTTCGATCCTGTAACGATTACTCACGATGAGATCATCTTACGGCTGCATGAGCTGCATCAGACGATTACCAAGGAGCGGGTAGCTGCCGCTTTCCTGCACAGTCTCTCTACGAAAAAAGTCCATCTGCGCAGTGCCCTCTCCAGTTGGGCGCTGACTTCCCGTCTGCCTGTGCATACCTATGAGCAGCGGAGTGTGGTGCGGCCGAATTACAGCAGCTGCGGGGATTGCAATGTTCATGGATTAATGTCGGACAGGGACTATAACAACGAGGATTTGAATGTGCTGAATTTCGAACGGGTCAAGTGGGGTGGGATTCGTCTCAACTGGCTTTTATATTGCTGGCTGGATCTTGAATTATTCAGTAAGGAAGCTCCTTTGGAGAGTACTGCCGAGGATGCTGCCATACTCACCGGAATGCTCGAAGCGATTAAGAATTGTGCTGACCATGAGAGTGCACGGATGCTGGAGAAGCGGTGGAAGGACGTGATTCCCTCCAGTAAGAATGAACGGGATGTACTGATGGAGATTTGGGGGTATGCCGGAATACTGGTGCCTGGGTGTACACCCCGGAAGCGCAGAGGCGGGAGCCCGGATTACAACTCCATGGCGGAGTGGCAGGGGGATGACGGGTACTCTCAGGAGGCGGTGGAGTTTTATTTTGGTGGGTTTTTGTGAAAGTTTTGTGATCTATTATATGAAGTACCGTTGTTAAGTCCCTTCCTTGGATAGGAGGGGTCTTTCGTATGAAATTAATACTAATAGAACTTCGCGTTTCTGCCGAAATATAGGTATAAAGTATCAATGCATGATTCTCTCAGACACACAGAATCTATCGGCAATCATGGAGGGGCCTGTCATGACGTTGTCTTATATTTTTTCATTAATTTTATTTATTGCTTTCGCCATATATTTCATTCTGGGAATGTATATCCTGTCCCTTAATATCAGCAGCAGGTTAAACAGGCTCTATTGTCTAGCCTGTCTGTCTCTTTCGATCTGGTCCTTTTGTTTCTCAATCACCAATTCTGCACCCGATTATGAGACGGCTATTCTTTGGCGCAGGCTGGCTTCACTCGGCTACGGCACTGTGTATGGCTTACTGCTGCATTTTTTTCTGATTCTGACAGAAAGAACGGCAGTGCTGAGACACAAATGGATTTATGTGCTGCTGTATCTTCCGGCCGTGGTGAACGTTTTTACATTTGGCTATAGTGATTCTGCCAAGGAGCAGTACAATCTAATCTATACGGCAACAGGCTGGGTTAACATTTCTGCCCGCGGCTGGGGGGATGTTTATTTTAACCTGTACTATATTTGCGTTACCACTGCGGGTCTGCTGCTGCTCTGGAATTGGGCGAGAAGGTCGAAGGACCCGGTTAAGAAAAAGCAGGGCTATCTCTTTATGCTGTCCTATAGTATGGCCATGATAGCGGGTACTGCAACAGATGTCATTATGAATACATACGCATCTGTTAAGGTGCCTCAGCTGGCGCCGGTCATTGTGCTGCTCCCGACAACAGCAATGTTCTATGCGATCAAGCGGTATGGACTCATGGGGCTGGGGAAAAAGGGAAGAACTGAGCCTGGCAAAATTTTAAGCGATGTTAACATGGACAGATTTATTAAAATTATGTCTTTCGTCTACGTTATCGGCGGGATGCTGAATTTTGCTTCGCAGTACTTTTTTAATCAGCAGCCCCCCCGGTTCGGCTTTATTCTGTTATTCAGTCTGTTCTTTTTTGTCACCGGCTTAGTATTGACCATTATTAAACATATACCGGTTAGAGCAGATGTTAAGGAATACGTTTTCATTAGCATTATGCTGGCCTCCATCCTTCTGATAGCCCTCAACTTTATTGAAACTGCCAGTGTTACCGCATGGGCGGCTCCGTTCATTGTAGTGATGCTGTCGGTTCTTTTCAACAAACGGCTAATGATCCTTTGGATAGGGGTACCCATGCTACTTACGCAAATCTATATTTGGGTGAGGATACCCGTGGCGACGGTCCAGGTGGATGGCTCGGATTATCTGGCCAGAATCGGTATTCTGGGCATCACTCTTTGGCTGGCCTATTTTGTTAATCGGGTCTATATCCAGCGTCTTGAAGACAATGAAGCCCAAATCAGGTTTCAGAAGCTGGTTGCCCGGATATCGGGTGAGTTTGTAAAGGTCTCAGAATCTGATCTTGATGAGAAAATCAGTGAACTGATAGCGCTGTGCGGAGAGCATTTTCAGGTAGATCGGACTTTTTATATTCACTTAACGGAGCATCCGCAATCCTATGAGTGGTGCAGAGATGGGGTTGAACCGGCTGTTGACCTCGTTCCCTGGCTGAACGGTGAGGGGCTCCCCTGGTGGTTGAACGACATCCTGCAGAAGGACCTTGTACAAATAACGGACGTAGACATGCTGCCGCAGGAAGCAGTTGCAGAGCATGAGATATTCAGCTCTTATAAGCTGAAATCGCTGATCTCCGTTCCTGTAAGAAATAAAGGGAAGATTCTCGGCCTGTTGTTCTTTGCCTCCGTCAAGGCAGCAAGGACCTTTGGGCAGAATCATCAGGAGCTGCTGCGGATACTTGCCAATTTACTGTCAGATGCGCTGGTAAAGGTGGAAGCGGAGCGGGAAATCAGCTACATGGCGTATTATGATGCGCTGACAGGGGCTCCGAACCATACGTTGTTCAAAAATCAGCTGGAAGAGAGTATTGGGGCTGCCGGGGAGACCGGCAAGCCTATTGGTGTTCTTTTTATAGATTTGGATTCCTTTAAAAATGTGAATGACACGATAGGACACCTTGGCGGAGATGAGATGCTGAAAGAGGTGACCGGCAGAATAGCCGGATGTTTGGGTGAACAGGATATGGTGTCCCGTTTTGGCGGAGATGAATTTCTCATCAAGCTGGCCGGGATAGAGCGGGTAGAAGACATTAGGGATATTGCTGAAGCCATTATCCAATCGATTGCGCGGCCCGTGATTGTCAAAGGCCAGGAATTTTTTATTACGGCCAGCGCGGGGATCGCGGTCTACCCCGGAGATGGTGAAAGTACAGAAGAACTGATCCGAAATGCCGATCTGGCGATGTACGCTGCCAAAGAAAAGGGGAAAAATCAGTACGCCCTATGCTCATCAGCCATGAAGCAGCAGGTATTGGAGAAAACACTGCTGACGAACAGCCTGTACCGGGCGCTGGAGCGTAATGAGCTTGTTCTGTACTACCAGCCGCAGGTGTGTGTGCAGACCAAAGAAATCGTGGGTCTGGAAGCGCTGGTCCGGTGGAATAACCCGGAGCTGGGCATGATTTCCCCGGCAGTCTTTATTCCCTTGGCTGAGCAGACCGGACTGATCCTTCCCATCGGCAAGTGGGTACTCGAGACCGCATGCCGGCAGATGAAGGAGTGGCAGGCGCTGGGGGTGCAGGGTATACGCATGGCAGTGAACCTGTCGATTGTCCAGTTCCAGGACCGGAACCTGCTCAGCATCGTTGAACGAACACTCAGTGAGACAGGCCTTGAGCCGGAGTACCTGGAGCTGGAGATCACTGAAAGTGCTGCCGCTGACGGAGATGATTATATTGTAGAGGTGCTTCATGCACTTAAGGAGCTCGGTGTCAGCATCTCTATTGATGATTTTGGGTCGGGGTATTCTTCTCTAAGCAGATTAAAGACTCTGCCTGTAGACCGGATCAAAATTGACATGCAGTTTGTGCGCGGCATTTCAACAGGCAATGACGATGAAGCTATAGCCAAAACGATCATTCAGCTGGCTAAAAACCTGAAGCTTCATGTCATTGCCGAGGGTGTTGAGACCGGGGAGCAATTCGCCTTTTTTGACAAAAACAAGTGCGATGAAATTCAGGGGTACTTCTTTTATAAGCCGATGCCTGCGCCAGAAATAGAGTCCATTTTGTTAAGCACGAAGCATCTTCCTGCTTCATGAGAGCCATTGATGCCATCATCTTTTTTACAAATCTCTTTTTTTGCCCCATTTAAGCTTGGTTAAAGGTCTACGGAGTATTCTTTGTGTAAGCCAGGACGCAATAATGTTTTTATAAAGAGATTGCAACCGATTATACAAGGAGTGTTAATAATGAAGAATAACAGTCTTATCAGCATAAAAGTCCTAACGTTTGCCGCGTTACTGAGTTTATCCGTCGTGGGATGCTCGAATGCGCAGAACAGCAATGCAGCAGTTGTTACAAGTACACAAGCAGCGGCTGCGCAGGCGGCAGGGTCTACCGCTTCATCCGGGACAACCTCATCAACGGAAGCTGCCACTACCACTACCACAACTTCCACTGACACAACGGCCTTATTCAGTGACCGGGATCTGGAACAGACCGCGGATCTGACAGCTGCAACACAGATGAAGCTGGTAAGCAATCAGGATGTGACCCTGAGTGAGGAAGGCGTATATGTCTTAAGCGGTGATGTGGACAATGTGACGGTAACGGTAGAAGCTGCTGAAGAAGCGAAGGTTCAAATCGTCCTGGACGGTGTTAGCATTACCAATACGGATTCACCTGCCATTTATGTAAAAGCAGCGGATAAAGTGTTCGTTACTTCCACTGACAGTGAGAACCATATGGAGGTTACCGGAAGCTATGTGGCGGATGGGGAGACCCATCTGGATGCGGTGATTTTCTCCAGAGCCGATGTGACCCTGAACGGAACCGGAAGCCTGGATATAGTATCGGCTCAAGGCAACGGCATCTCTTCCAAGGATGATCTCAAAATCACCGGAGGCGTGTATACCATTCAGTCCTCTGCGGATGCACTGGAAGCCAATGATGCCATTCTGATCAACGACGGAACGATTACGATTGATACGGGTAAGGATGCGCTGCATAGCGAAAATGAAGAGGACACTACCCTCGGAAATATCTATATTGAAGGCGGTACTTTGAATATCAAGGCTGCTGATGACGGGATTACAGCCAACAACCTTGTGCAGATTGACGGCGGCATTATTAATATTGAGACCGCTGTGGAAGGTATCGAGGGCAATACTATCATTGTGAATGACGGCCAGATCACAGTGTATGCGACGGATGACGGGATCAATGCCACGCCAAAAGTGAACGATAATGCGTCGATTGAAGTCAACGGCGGTACGATTAAAGTGAGCATGGGCAGCGGTGATACGGATGCTTTTGACTCGAACGGCAATCTTTATATTAATGGCGGCGTTATTGATGTAGAAGCCACTTCCGCTTTTGATGCGGACGGTACAGCTGAATTGAACGGCGGCACGGTCACCGTTAACGGCGAGCAGATCACTGAAATTACCCAGTCACGCGGCGGCGGAGGCGGATTCCGTGGCGGCGGTGGAGGGATGGGGCATTAATAATGGGATGATGGTCCAACATTTGATCTGGTTTTTAAAAAGGTGAGCAACACAGCGGTATTTTGCACGGACAGCAGGTTGAAGCTGCCTCCGGATGCGAAATACCGCTTTTTTTCATGGGAGTCGTAGGCGATGTTTCTTTCTTTATATTTAAAGGTAAAAATACCCATGGTGTATAATGGAACTAACCAAGCTTTGCGGATATTCCAAATCCAAGAGGAGGACATTTCTATGAAAAAAGGGTCTATTCTGGCTTTCATCCTTACGATCCTGTGCCTGACGGTTCATCCTTCGCCTACATACGCAGCTTCGCCCAAAATCACTGAGTTTCATACTTCGGGCAGCTATACGTATTTCTACAAAAGCGACGGCAGCCTGTGGAGGTTCGGGATGTATGAGTCGGTTCCGCACCGTGTTGAGCTACCGCAGAGGGCTGTTAAGTTCCTTATGGACGCTTACGATACTCTGGTGCTATTCGAGGATGGAACGGTATGGAAATATCCCTCAGAGGGCAGCGGCGCTCCATCACAGATGACGGCTCTAAACGGTACTGTCGATATTGCGGGCAGCAATTATCACTATCTGGCTTTGAAAGAGGACGGTACAGTCTGGGCTTGGGGCATTAACTCCCAGGGGCAGCTTGGAAACGGACAGATTAGCGATTCATGGGATAATCCACCGCAGCAGGTTCCCGGACTCACCGGTATTAAAGCCATTGCCGCCGGAGACTACAGTCTGGCGCTTAACAGCCGCGGTGAAGTATACACTTGGGGAGGCTGGGCCCATCTGAGCAGGGTTACTTCTTCCAATCCGAATGGCTTCCGGACCAGTCCGCTTCGGGTATACAGCCTTCCGGAGATTACGGCGATCGATATGTACGCCACGAAGGCAGTGGCTCTCGATGCTTCAGGCCATGTCTATACTTGGGGCCAGAATTTTCTGGGGCTGAATCCCCGAACCGTTGACGGAATTCTAAATGCTCCAGTACAGATTCCAGGCCTGGAGGAAGTGGAGGCGGTTTCGATTGGGCTTACAGCATTGTTCCTGAAGGCAGATGGGGCGGTGTACGAAGCAGGGGTGGATTACAGCAAGCCCGATCTGTCCCAGACACAGTATGAGCAGATGCAGCGTCCGCACCCGGTTCCTTCCTTAACGGGAATTACGGGCATGGCCTCAAGGGGAGAACAGCGTTTTGCCCTGGATGCCAAAGGTGACCTGTATGCTTGGGGGAATAGCTCGTTCGGGCGGCTGGGTGACGGGCTGATGACCTGGAAAAGTCGGCTGGAGCAGCCGGTCCGGATTCTAGATACCGGTTCGGTGATTATCGACGGTGTTCAACAGGATTATCCGGGCGTCATCCGCGAAGGCGTAACGATGGTGCCGCTGCGCAAGCTGGCTGAGCCGCTGGGGGCAGCGCTGTCTTTTGTGGCACAGACCAAGGAAGTAACGATCAGCTACCGCAATCAAAAGGTAACGATGAAGCCCGGCGACGCCACGGTAACGGTCAACGGTAATAAGGTGCTGCTTGGGGGACCGATCCGGATCTATAACAATGAGACGCACGTTCCGCTGCGTTTCATCAGCGAGCTGTTTGGAGCAAAGGTAGGCTGGAACGCGGATAAAGCTGAGATTAGTGTGACAACAGCAGATTGAATAAAGCGTGTTAACGATGTAGATTGGACTGGAATTCTCCAAGTGTACCGACAAGCGGCCAGAAAAGGCGGACTCAGACCTGGTCTGAAGTCCGCTTTATTTTGGGGCAGGATGTAGGGTTATCAATGAACCAATCCATACTCCGCCCAAATCGCAAAGCTCACGCATAGAGAACCCTCCGCTTCAATAATAGTCAATACGAGCCATTGCATAATTTTGTCACATCTGTAAGGCTACTATAGCAATAATCGGGGCTATTGCCAAAAGGATTGGGTAAATAGTTAACAGAGCCACGGAAAGGAGGCTTTACCAGATGAAGAAAAACGCTAAAATTCTGTTCTTTGTCTTTTTATTTGCCGTTGTTATGATCATCTTGTTCGGCTGGGTCCTGCCTGTGGTGTTCCAATACTATCTCCACAATACATACATAAGAGGAATTACACAGCTGCTGATTTTTAGTATTGTGGTGCTTGCCAAACGGTTTACCTGGAAAAACAATCTCGTTTATGTCATCGCTGTATTTACACTGTTCAGCATGATGATCGACACGGCCGGCAATCCTGTTTTTAACAAACCGCTGGAGTGGATGGTTTCGCCTGTCGGTGAGCTGCAGGTCATGCAGGACATCAATAATTATGCGCCCGGCGAATATGTCATTACGGATAATATTACGATTCTGAAGCAGAGTGGTGAGGTGCTGGAGCTCAGTACGGTCTGGCTGTATCTGTACCGGTTCATGCAGTATATGGTCCTGTACTTGCTAGTCGGGACGCTGCTTGGCGCCATTTCCCGTATGAGGCCGCAGCGGGGGATGATGTTAACTCAGAGCGCAGGAGATCAGCCGCTGACAGCAGAACAGGAGCAGCGGGCCGCCGCTGAAATGAAGCGCAGAGGGGAAGCAGGAAATACACCGTATCTTCCTCCCAATGAGATTCTCGACACAGTGCGCCAGATGAAGAAGGACGGGAAGCTCATTCCGGCAATCAAGCTCGTCCGCCAGCATAGCAGTCTGTCACTGGGCGAGGCGAAGCAGTATGTGGAGCGGCTATAGGATGGAATGAAAGGTAAAGAATACCTGTGGCGATAGGCTGCGGGTGTTTTTTTTCGCGGCAAGGACTTAGAAAATTCCGTTCCCATCCTTTATACTGAATAAAGCACATTTTATCTAAGGAGCCTTCGAACCCATTATGAATAAAAAAGAAGTAGCGCACATCCGCAAGCAGTTTAAGCTGGACCATGATTTGCTAAGCCTGTACGATATTCTGAACGTATATGTTATGAAGGAGACCAACGAGATTTATCACTGGGAGCGTCTGCCGTTCGGCCTCGTGGACCGGGAGAAGCAGGAGCTGTACATGGGCAATTTCAAAAAACTGCTGACCGGCGAACTGGACCATAAGCTGTTTGAGCTGAAGTTTCAGGAGGAGGCGGAGGAGCCGGCCAAGGTCATGCTGCACCAGGGGCTGATCACAGGTGATCCGGAAGAGTGGCAGGACCTCATGCTGATGCTGGTGGACCGGATGCTGGCAGATACCAAGTATGAAAAAGATACCGTAATCACCTTCGTTCGCGGACAATACCACCGGCCGACCAAAGCCAGAAATGAAGAAAGCGAAGAGAGCGAGAAGAACGAGACATTTGCCCACCAGTTCATTCTGTGCAGCGTGAATTCCACAGAGCAGCAGCGTAAAAACCTCATGTTCGACTATGTCGAACGGGAGTTCAAGTATAATGTCATCGTCGATCCGATTGTGAAGCTGAGCTCGCCGGAGCAGGGGTTCTTTTATCCGAGTGTGACGGACAATTATTCGGACGTGAACCGTGTTCTGTACTGTACGGGCAAATCAAATTATCCGGACCCGCGGTTCATTGAGCAGGTGCTGAACGCGGAGACTTCTGTAACGGCGATGGAAGAGAGAGCCTATTTCGAGGACATCGTAAAGGAGATTGCCGGCGAACATCTGGATACGACTACTATCGCCCAGGTGTACGAGCAGATCCAGCAGGTCATTGAGGACGGCCAGGGTGAGGAAGAGCCGGCTACGCTGGATTTCAAGGATGTGGAACGGGTCCTGAAGGTAAGCGGCGTAGAGGATGTTACGGCGGAAAAAGTGGAGCGGGCCTTCGAAACGATCATCGACGACCGGAACTACGAGATGAAGGCCGCCAGCGTAATCCCGAAATTCACCACCAAATCGATCAAAATCGAGACTAAGGTAGCCACCATCTCCGTCAGCCCGCAGGATCTGCGGTATGTTAAGCAGGTTAACTATCAGGGGAAACGCTGCATTATGATCGAGGTGGATGAGGATGTGGTGATTGAAGGGTTTACGCTTAGTACGGAGGTATTGTAATCCAGACAGGAGTTTGGCATATCGACAGGCTGTTTTCTAAAATTTCATCCTTTCAGTTAACTGGAGTTAACATCAATCCATCTTTGTGGTATACTCGGCTTAGAAACAGCGTACAATGCAAAGAGAGCCGTGCGCGAACACGACTCTCCGTTGCAACAGCCGCTTTTAAGGGCGGAGGCTTAAAACAGGATAGGGCAGAAATAGACCGCTACCTTTGGTGAGGGCGGTCTATTTCTTTTTGAGGTAGTTCAGCAGGTCAATAATGAACATGCCGAACATGAACATCAGTGAGAGCCCCTCATTTTTTTGACTCACCAAAGAATTTTTCCGCTGTCTTCAGGATAGCAATTTCCTCCTGCATGTCAGAAATCAGTTTGTTCTACATTATCCCTCACTATACCCAGCCTGTAAACTCCAGGATCGACGCCTTCGCCGACTGCGCTTCGGATTGTGCGCTTTTGCGCCACTCTTTGGGCGAAGCGCCCATCAGCCGGGAGAAGCAGCGGTTAAAGCTGGAGATGGAATGAAAGCCGACCTGCTCGGAGATGGAGAGGATGGAATCATCAGTGCTTTTTAGCTGCTTGCAGGCTTCTTCAATGCGTGTACTGGTCAGAAAATCGAGCGGGGCGGTGCCCATGATTTCATGGAATTTTCTGCGGAAATGGGTGGTGCTCAGGTGGCACAGCTCGGCCAGGAAATCAATCGTGATCGGCGTCATGTAGTGCTTCGTAATGTACTCCAGCGCCGGAGAGATGACAAAATCCCCCTTCAGGCTCTGATCACCCTCCTGCTCAGGCAGCGGTTCATTCGCCGAATATATTCTCAGCAGTTCAATATAAAGCGATTGCAGTAAACCGTAGGCACTCTCCTGGTAATAGGGCCGCTGCTGCTTCAGCTCCTCCACGATAGAGGTAGCCAGATAATACACCTTGGGGTGCTGTTCCCTGCTCAGAACACAATTTCGGCCCTGAACCCTCCAGAGATTAGGCTCGAAGCTGCTGTAAGCGCTTTTGAAGGAATGCTGAAACAACTCCTCCGGTGAGAAAAAAAGATAGGACCACAGACTGGCGGAATCCTTCGAACTGTAGGTGGTATGGGGCAGGAAGCGCGGCAGAAAGGTGATATCCCCGGCCTTAAAAGGCACGGCTTCCCCTTTAATCTCCATGATCCCGCTGTCCGAATAGCAGATGCCGATTTCCAGATGGTTGTGAAAATGCAGATGCTCCGATTTGATGTCGGAGATTCTCCAGCGGTCCCCGCTCAGCAGCAGGACTGGAAACTGAATCGGCAGGCTGTAGTGGCGGTACTCGATGACGGGCTTCTTTTTTCTGGGCATATCCGAAAGGCCCCCGTTCCATATATTGATTATTAGTTGAAGGTACACTATGGTAGCTAGAATGATAGCAAAGTGCCGGGCGTAAGAGAATGGGAGAGAAATCCCAACTTTTTGCGAAATATTCTGGTTACAGGTTATAGATAGCCTCTTCTGATTATAAATGGTCGAAATTGCGCAGGTTTGCTATGAATATGCTTAGAATATGACTATTATACACCTTACAATAGAATTCATAAAGCGTTTACAAACTGTCGGACGGCTCTCAATCGCCATTGGGGGACCGTGTGCGAAGGAGAGGGGAATTTCAATATGCTTCAACTGGATTATGACAAGGAACTGATTTTGAGCGTTATCGACAAGGTTACCAAGAAGACACTGGCTATGGACTTAACATGGGACTGGCCTTGCGGCGTTGCTTATTACGGGGTATCCAGAGCTTACAAGGTTACTGGTAACAAAGAGTACCTCGATACGCTGATCCGCTGGGCAGATGAATATATTGAGCTGGGCCTGCCGACCTGGACGGTTAACACCTGTGCGATGGGGCACATGCTGATTACGCTCTACGAAGAGACAGGCAACCAGAAATACTGGGATATTGTAATGAGCAAGGTCGATTATCTGCAAAATAGCGCACTCCGCTTCGGGGACAACGTGCTGCAGCATACCGTATCGGCGAACAATGATTTTCCTGAGCAGGCTTGGGCGGACACGCTGTTCATGGCAGCCTTCTTCCTGCTGCGTGTCGGCAGCAAGCTGAAAGACCAGACTTTGATCAAAGATGCCCTGAACAATTACTACTGGCATATCAAATATCTGCAAAATCCAAGCACCGGCTTCTGGTATCACGGCTACAACAATGTGAAGCAGGATCATATGTCCGGATTCTACTGGGGCAGAGCGAACGCCTGGGGTGCGTATACCATGTCGCAGGTTAAACCGCTGCTGCACGACTGGTACCTGTACCCGCAGTGTATGGACATCGAGTGCTCGCTGCGCGACCAGCTGGCTGCACTGAAGCTTGTCCAGACCGAGAACGGCCTCTGGCGGACCGTGCTGAATGACGAGGGTTCCTATGAGGAAGTGTCTGCGTCTGCAGGTATTGCGGCGGCAATGGTCAACAACGGCAATCCGCTGCACACCAAGTATGTCCAAAAGGCACTTAAGGGCATTCTCGAAAACATCAGCGAAGACGGACGAGTGCTTAATGTATCCGGCGGCACTGCTGTCATGAAGGACCGTGAAGGCTACTGCAACATTCCAAAAGACTGGATCCAGGGCTGGGGCCAAGGCTTAGCGCTTGCCTTCCTGTCCGATATGATTCAATAGGAGGTAAGCAACTTGACCAAACATACCAAGGGCTCTTTTACCCTGCCGGGCGAATCCGGATATGAGAAGCTGACACTGGAGCTGGCTGAGCGCTGGGGCGCGGATGTGATCCGTGACAGTGACGGCACCAAGCTGTCTGATGAGATTATCAATGCAGGCTACGGCATCTATTCTACGATCTGTATTATCCGTGATCATAATGCATGGGCGGCGCAGAACCAGGACAAGCTGCAGCAGTGCTTCCTGATCACCAATCCGAAGGTTGCTGTACAGGATTACTTGTCCATCTATGTAATGGAGGATTTCTTCGCTGACCAGTTCAGAGTGAATGACTCCAAGGAAGCGTTTAAATACTGGCAGGTTGTTGACCGGACGACGGGTGAAGAGCTCCCGCGCGAGCAATGGAATTACGAACGTGAATCGGGAAATGTTGTGCTGACCGGCATTACGCCTTGGCATAAATACACCGTCAGCTTCATGGCTTACCGGATCTGGGAAGAAATCTCCATGTACAACCACACCACAAACAACTGGACCAAAGATCATCTGATGCAGATTGATCCGATGTACCCTGAGACTCAGGAGTATATGCTGGACTGGATGGAACAATGGTGCGTGGAGCATAAAGAGACAACGGTAGTCCGCTTTACTTCGCTCTTCTATAACTTTGCCTGGATCTGGGGCAGCAGTGAGCGTAACCGCCATCTGTTCTCCGACTGGGGTTCATATGATTTTACGGTGAGTGCACGGGCGCTTGATCTGTTTGCCAAAAAATACGGCTATTCCCTCACCGCTGAAGATTTCGTTAACGGCGGTAAATACCGTGTCAGCCATATTCCGGCCGAGCAGCGCAAGCTGGACTGGATGGCGTTTATCAATGATTTCGTCATCGGCTTCGCCAAGCAGCTCATTGATATCGTGCACAGTCACGGCAAGCTGGCTTATGTCTTCTACGATGACAGCTGGGTCGGCATGGAGCCTTACAATGACCGGTTCGAGGAGTTTGGCTTCGACGGCATGATCAAATGCGTATTCTCCGGTTATGAAGCGCGGATGTGCTCCGGTGTCAAAGTGGATACGCACGAAATCCGGCTGCATCCTTACCTGTTCCCGGTTGGACTGGGTGGCGCTCCTACCTTCATGGAGGGCGGAGACCCTACACTGGATGCCAAAAAATACTGGATCAACATCCGCCGCGCCCTGCTGCGTGAGCCGATTGACCGGATTGGACTAGGCGGCTATCTGCATCTGGTTGAGCCATACCCCGATTTCTGTGACTACATCGAGAAGATTGCCGACGAATTCAGAGAGATCAAAGAGCTGCACAGCAAAGGCAAGCCTTACCAGGTGAAAACTAGGGTAGCGGTGCTGCACAGCTGGGGCAAGCTGAGATCGTGGACGCTGTCCGGCCACTTCCACGAAACCTTTATGCATGATCTGATTCATATCAATGAAGCATTGTCCGGTTCGCCGGTGGAAGTGCAGTTCATCGACTTCGAGGACATCCGGCAGGGCGTACTGCAGAACGTTGACGTTGTGATCAATGCCGGTCTAGCCGGTTCCGCCTGGAGCGGCGGCAAGCACTGGAATGACAGCAAAGTGGTCGATATTCTGACCAAGTGGGTATATGAAGGCGGTACGTTCATCGGGGTGAATCAGCCATCTGCAGTAGAAGGCTATGATACGTATTTCAGAATGGCCCATGTGCTCGGTGTGGATGAGGACACAGGTGCCAGAGTGGTACATGGCCGGTGGGCTTTTGAAGCCAATGATGAGCTGGGCCTGCTGCCGGAAGGAGCAAGCATCGAAGCGAAGCAGGGCATCTATCTGACAGATGGTGCGGCGTCGGTTGTGCAGCAATCGGGCGGCAGAATCACGCTGTCCTCGAACGCTTTTGGCAAAGGAAAAGGGATCTACCTGCCTTCCTTCGAGTTCAACCTGGAGAATACGAGACTGCTGCTCAACCTGATCCGTTATGCGGGCGGCGAGCTGAACGACAACAAGTACATCACGGATAACCTCTACACAGAGTGCGCTTACTATCCGGAGAGCAAGATTCTCGTTGTGATCAACAACAGCTCGGAGACGCAGAAGACCTCGGTTGAGACGGAGTTCGGTGTGCAGACGCTGGAGCTTGCTCCTTACGATACTGTGATTAAGACGATCGGCTAATAGATTTGTTTGGTAAAAAAAGCTCAAGTATGCGGCGGTCTGCCGGGTGCTTGGGCTTTTTTGCTGTTGATAGATGTGTGAGGGGAGCAGGAGCCGCTTGGCTAAAAATATGATAGGATAGGAGTACATTATTACCGCCATTGGGCTAGAAAAGAGAGTAGCATGAGAATCATTATTTCACCTGCCAAAAAGATGAAGATCGACACAGATGTTTTTGCGGAGCGGCAGCTGCCGCAGTTTATCAGCGAAACAGGAACGCTGCTGGCGGCCCTGCAAAAACTGAATTATGACGAGTTAAAAAAGATCTGGAAATGTAATGACGACATCGCCGCGCAGAATGTGGAGCGGATTACCCATATGGATCTGGAGCGGAATCTGACGCCGGCGGTATTCTCCTATGAAGGACTGCAATACCAGTACATGGCACCTGGCGTGCTGCAGATGGAGGAGCTGGAGTATCTACAGGAGCACCTGCGGATACTCTCCGGATTCTACGGAATGCTGCGGCCATTCGACGGAGTTGTTCCTTACCGGCTGGAGATGCAGGCCAAGCTGGCCGGACCCGGCTTCAGCTCGCTGTACAAGTTCTGGAACCGGAAGCTGGCCGACCAGCTGTTTGCCGAAACGGACTGCATCGTGAACCTGGCCTCCAAGGAGTACAGCAAGTGCATCTCTCCGTACTTGGGCGAGAACATTCGTATGGTCACATGCGTGTTCGGGCAGGAGGCGGGCGGCAAGGTAACCGAAAAAGCCACCTTCGCCAAAATGGCCCGGGGCGAGATGGTCCGCTTCATGGCCGAACAGCAGATCAGCCGCGTGGAGGAGATCAAGGAGTATAAGGGGCTGAATTTCGCTTACTCGGAGGAGCTGTCTGATGAGGGGACTTATGTGTTTCTGCAGGGGAGCGGGGAGAGCAAGCAGACGGATTAATGAAAGGAAAGAGAGACTGTCACTGACAGCCTCTCTTTTTATTTTAAAAACTGTAATATGGCTTGAGGATTCTGGTTAGCCTGAGCCATCATAGCCTGGGATGCTTGAGATAAAATGTTCGCCCGGGTCATGCCGGACATCTCCTTGGCCATGTCAGCATCACGGATACGGGATTCGGCTGCGGTGAGATTGTCGCCTGTGCTTCCGAGATTATTCAAAGCGTGCTCCATCCGGTTCTGTAAAGAGCCATAAATCCCCCTGTAGTTCGAAACCTTGGCTATTGCGCTGTCTGCCTGCTGCAGGGATAGCTCGGGATCGGACGGCGGCAGAATACCCATCCCCGTAATTCCAAGTCCGTCTGTATCTACATCAAATAGAGGAATCGAGAACAACTGGTTTTCATTAGCACCCGACTGGATCTGAACTCTTGGCGGAATATAATCAATATCCTGAATATCGGTGGTTACCGTCTCAGCAATGGAATCGACTTGCTTGGTTGCTTCGTTAGTCACTTGGTAGACGTCTTTTTTGAAATTGAAATTATTCAGCGCAATGCCGAAGCTTAAAGCTTCTCCGTCATTCATTGTACGGCCCCAGGTAGGGGTAATTTGGACGGAGGGTGATTTACTGGAAGTCAAATACCCGCTTGCAGGTGTTGTCAGAGACTCTGGAACAGCATAAGCTCCACCGTCTAAAAAAGAGAAGTTAAAGTCGACAAGAGCATTCGAAAGAGTAAATACAGTGCCTGAGGCCGGTATTTGTGCGTTTGAGGCGGTACTGCCAACTGGAACCCCACTTGGCGACGATATGCTGTATTGGCCGTCGTACATGGGCTGAAAGCCGGTGCTGACCGTAATCTGCCTTCCGTCGATCCCCGAGAGATTACGCACATTAAACTCTACTTTAAACGAGGAGGGATCCGACGAAAAAATCTTTTCAATTTGAATCCCGTCTTTCTCGTAGACAGCTGAAATAGAGCTTGCAGTTGTGGTAGAACCGGTTAAAGTGAAACCCTCAAGCGAAGTAGAAACGCCATCAATATCTACAGAGATAAATCTGTCCTCAAGGCCTCCGAAGTCAGGGTATTGACCGGCTGATATTGAAGTAGGAATAAGCTCAGTCTGAAAAAATACACTTTTCACGGTTCCGGGAAAAGATACGGTTGCAAGCTCTTTATATCTTGGATCGCTTACCAGCAGCCTTTCGTAGGAGTTCTGGCTCGTAGCTGTTGTCTCAGTATGGGTATGGACGTTTTTGGCGTAATCGTTAAAGCCCTCCCTGCCGTCAGGAGAAGTAATGGCTGTAGTATGAGACACAAGCGTATAGTCATCATCTATGGTTGTATTGGTATGAGAAGACTTTACGTTGGCCGGCTCTTCTGCAGTTCCTGCAGGAAAAAAACTCGTGGTCCGTTCATAAGAGGTAGTGGTTGCAGGAAATGGACCTGTTGTATTCTCCTCAACCTTATGACTTGAACGGTCCTCAAGAATCTGATAATCGTCGCGTGCGAGCAGGTTTATCGTATTATAATCCGTTCTGCTGGTCAGGCTGTTTATCTCATCCTTTAATTGTTGGATTTCCTGATCGATCTTCCGTTTATCTCCATCAGTATTCGTACTGTTAGATCCTTGAATGAGTAGCTCTCTTTGTCTCTGGAGCATATCGGTGATTTCCTGTAAGCCGCCCTCTGCGGTATGTATAACCGAAATCCCGCCCTGTACATTGCTGGATGCCTGGTTCAGCCCGCGGATCTGCGCTCTCATCTTTTCGGAGATGGACAAGCCGGCCGCATCATCAGAAGCCTGGTTAATATGCATTCCGGAAGAGAGTTTTGCCGTGCTGTCCGCGACCGCCTTATTATTTTTTCGCAGAGCGTTATTTGTATTAAGGGCAGTTAAGTTGTGCGTAACGATCATAGTTATACCTCTACAATAATTATTATAAATATTTCCATACATTTTATCACAGTAATGGATTGAGCGTCTACGATAGATACTTTGTTCCACAGCAGAGTAATCCTATATGTTAATGTGTTTTCGTGCATTTTCTGCTATTCTATCTTCAAAAGAACCTTTTTGTGAGAGGGTTTCTACCCTGCCCGACGGAGGAACATAATGGACAAAGCTGCCCGTTTCAAGAAGTCCATCCTTTATATAGAAGAACATCTGCACGGCGAGATTAGCCTTGAGCTGGCGGCGCAGGCCGGATACACCTCCCTGATGCAGCTATACCGGGACTGCTACACCTATACCGGGCATTCGGTAAAGGAGTATATCCGCAAACGCCGGCTGTCGGTTGCTCTTGCGCTGATCCGAGCAGAAGAGCTGCCGCTGGCCGAGATTGCCTATGCTTGCGGCTACAGCTCCCAGCAGGCCTTATGCAAATATGTGAAATCCGCCACAGCCATGACCCCGCTGGAATACCAGAAGAATGATGCCTGCTACTACTTCCCCGCATATGACAGCCAGCCTGTAAGGCAGGTAACGGTTACTACGGACACTATCCCCAAGACTCTGCATACCGCTTTTTATTATCCTGAACCAGACGGCATTGAACACCGGGCCTTGCAAGCGCTGAGCGCTCTTTTACCGGGATATAAAGGAAGAATCTTTGGCCGGGGCGGGCAGCCGCGCAGCGGGGAGTTCTGTTATAAGCTCGCTGTAGAATATGACTATGAGTTAATGGACATTTTTGCTGACAGTGTCTTTCAGGAAGCTGCTGTGCATCCGGAGGTCACCTGTACCTTTGCCAAAACAACGGTTGCCCATAAGGAGGCTGAGATTACCCAGGCCTGGAACTATCTTTACGGGGATTGGCTGAGATTGAGTATGTTCAAGCAGGACGAGGGCGGCTATTTCGAAGAGTATATTTGCAAGGGCAGCGCAGTGAACAAGCTGGTTTTGTACCTGCCGGTAGTCAAGCGGCCGGATTATAACAGTATCCGCGTAGCGTATTGTGATGACCGGTTGTTCCTGACCGCAAGCCGCTCAGGAGAGGACGCCGAGGAACAGGCAGCTGCAGCGGTAATCTCATCCTTTTCCATGCATAATCCCGGGGCGATAAGAAAAGGCGGGGAATTCTACGTATCTCAGAATGGTCTGAACTGTACGTGTGGCGTGAGGGTGGAATCAGCTCCGGTGCTGCCGGCAGATTGCGGGCTTGAGCTTTTGCAGCTTGCCGCAGGCCATTATGCCGTATTGGAGAGCAGCTGCTGCAGTGACGGCAGGGTGTTCGGGGAATGGCTGGACAGCTGGATCAGAGAGAATGGATGGAATAGGGGGAAGGGGCCCGCTTTTACTACATATAAGATTAACGGCAGTTATGACCCGGAGAAGATTCAGATGAGGGTATGGATCAGGCTGGAAATTGTTAAAAACCGATAATACTTTAAGCCTGATTTTACATAAAGTTGAGGTATGAAAGGAGCTGGACTGCAATGAACTTAAGGAAAAAGGACCTGACGGAGCAGGCTTCGGAAGGTTACAGCCCACGGGTGAAGCCGGCAATCCTGAGAATGGTGGAGGAGATGAGTCAGATGGTGCTTCCAAATGAAGTGTTCGTAGAGCAGGTTACTGAATTATGTACGATTGTGGATCGGCCGGAGATGCAAATTGTCGGGATCGCGCTGCCGGTAACGTTCGAAAGCCGGGGATACGGGGGATTTAATGGATTCGAGCATGCCAGCTGTATTTTGAATGATTACTTTTATACGAAAAAGCTGATCGCAGAAGGCGATATGGCCCTGCTCTCCGGCATAATCAGCAGCAGACTCAAGGGCGAGGGAGAGGTTGTTACCGTGCGGACTGAGGTTAAAGGTGACGGTAACTACAAGGTGATTGTGGGCTATGAGGTGGACAGTCTGGAGGGCCTGCCTGACTATTTGCCGGAGTATACGGAGACGCTTACAGTGCCAGCTTGCCGGTATGCCAAGGTGCTGATTAATGAGGGCGGGCGGGAAGGAGAGCCGGGTTACGGGGAGCGTATGCATGCGGATGAGTATTTTGTGAATGATTTCCGCAAGGATACCAGCTATGTGTATAATCCTGCCGGCTGCGGGTTCAATACATATGAAGACACGGGGGAGATTCTTACCAAATATGAACCGGTTATGACGGCACAGACGGTAGCTGAACGCTACGCCTCCCTGCGCTATAAGGCCGTTACTCTTCCCGAGATGAAGATCGCCTGCAGCATGACTTTGCCGGACAGCGAGGAGTTTGTGATTACGAAGTATTTTGGCGTGCAGGATCAGGTGTTTGCCACGGAAGCAGCAAAATATTATCTGCATGATTACTACGGGTTTCCGGTGGACAGCGGTCAGGAGGGGCAATACAATTCCTGCTTCGGAACAAGGGTTAGCTCCTTCACGGGACTACCGGATTGCGTAGAAAAGCTTACTCTTCCGGGCGGCCTCTATCTGCACATCAGCCAGCTTGAGGTGAACGGCGATAATCCCGGTATTCCTTATGATGCGGCATTCAATCATCTGGAGGAGCTGTATCTGTCCGGGCACCCCGAGTATCAGCGCGACTGGAGCAGGAAGGTGATCGCCCGGTTCCGGCAGGCTAATGCGGCTTCGGTGTTTGTGCCGATGATGATGTGAGATTGAAGGATGAAAGATGAAAGATGAAAGATGAAGAATGAAGGATGAAAGATGAAGAATGAAAGATGAAGAATGAAAGATTAGGCCCTTCCCGGCGGGAAGGGTGTTCCTATTGTAGTTGCTCTAATTATATTAATCTGGTGTACAACTGTAATCATACGGAGAAAAGCAATCCGGAAAACAATGGGTGATCAGCTGCTGTTCGTCAGAGATGCAAAATTTATTTTGATGTAATTTTTGGAGTGGTATTTTTAGCTATCGGATTATTTCAAGTGATCCGGTTCTATGGAGCAGAGGGCGGCATAGAGCTCATGTTTCTACTAAAACGTGATCGGCTTAATAGCAAGAAGATAACTGTATCAAAAAAACGAGAAAGAGAATGTAATAACTGTGCTCAGTGATATTTTTAAATTGTGAAGAAATCTGCAGGAATGGATATTGAAAAGTACCAGGAGTATAGCTGGTATGATGGAGCTAACAGACTAAAACCTCCAGGAGTGTGAACAGCTATGGCGAACCAGCGCAAGTTAGAAGAAGTACTGCGAGATTTGTCCAAAGAAGAATTAATTGCAATTATTGCTGAGGCTGCCGGGCAGGATGAGGTATTTAAGAATACGCTTCTTTTAAAATATGGTACAGAGGATCAACCGCGCCTGCTTAAAACCTTCCAAAAGCTTATAAAAACGATCGTAAAGCAGTACACAGGCAGGGAGGGCTTCATACCTTACCGGGAAACAAGCAGCTTCGCAGCAGACCTAATGGCTTTGCTGGAGAGTAAGAGCAGTGTGAGCGATGATACAGTGAAGCTGGAAATGGCCTTATTGGTGCTGGAAGAAGGAGTGGAGGCGTTTCAGTATGCGGATGACTCGGACGGTGAGGTCGGGGCACTGGTAGATGAGGTTTTGGATCAGATTGACGGGCTTGCTGAAAGTCAGCGGACGGCGGATGAGTCCGTGCGGGAGCATTTTTTAACACGTCTGATTACAATGAGCCGAAATGCTGTATTTGACGGTTGGGATGATTATCCGGTTACTCTGCTGCGGATATGTACTGTATTTGCTGATGAGAAGAAGCGCAGAGAACAATTGCTGGCAGCTATCGGAGTGCAGCTTGCAGCCAATTCCGGTAAGGAGTACGTAGAGTATTCAAATGAGGCGTTGCAAGGAATTCAGTTTGAGCTTATTGAAAAATATAGCCCCGCAGAAGAAGCAGATAAGTTTATACAGGAGCATCTTCATCTGAAATCATTTAGAAAATTGGCCATACAGAAAAGCATGGAGGCGGGCGACTACCAGCGGGCAATCCAGTTGGCAGAGCAAGGGGAACGGCATAAAGCAAGCTATCCGGGAGACAGATCCGACTTTAAAAAGGCGAGATACGAAGCCTATAAAGCATTATCGCTGAAGGAAGAGCAGAAGCTGCTGGCTAAGGAGCTTTTGCTAGATGGGGGCTATGAATATTACGCTGAACTTGAAGCATTGTCTGATGGGAATAAGGAGGATTTTTACCGCAGCATTCTGGCAGAACTTAAAAAATCGGACACATGGTCTACCCATGCGCTCTATTTGCAGCTGATTTCGGATAAAAATGACCTTGCAGAGATGCTATCTTATGTACAAGCTAATCCAAATGCGATAGAGGAGTATGCAGCACGGTTGTCGTCAGATTATAAAGCGGAAGTGGAACAAGTATACAGTCAGTATATTTATGACACCGCCGCTGCAGCTTTCAACAGGAAGAAGTATTGGAATGTCTGTCAGATGCTTAAACGCTACGGAAAGCTGGCCGGCAAGTCCAGTCAGTCCGCCATCATTCAGCAGCTGCAGGAGCAATATTTCAACAAGCCGGCTTTTTTGGACGAGCTGTCCAAGCTTTGATGAAGGGGGCGGTAATCCGCCCTCTTTTCTTAATCCTCCGTCATCAGTCCCCAGCGGAAGCCGAACTTGTCTACAACGGAAGCCATACAGGAGCTGTATGTCGTTGTGCGCAAAGGTTGGATGATGCTCCCGCTTTCCTTTAACGTTTCGTAGGCCTGTTTTACCTGATCGTCAGTTTCAAAGATAATGGTCAGAAAAAGAGCGGTGTTCCCGGGCGCCTCCCGTCCGATTTCATCCGCCAGCATGATGCGTTGTTTGCCGATAAGAGCCTCTGCATGATATACATAGCTTTGCTGCTCAGAAGTTAAGCTGAAATTCCAGTCCTGCGGATCGGCGTCTGCATAATACAGGAGGTAATTCATTTGCAGACCAAACGCTTTTTGATATAAGCCGATTGCTTCTTCACATTGTCCGTAAAAATGCAGGGTAGGCGTAACAAGCATGGATATGCAGCTCCTTTATAATTGAAAAAGTTCAAATAGATAAGGAATGGTTCTGGACAACCCTTCAAGCTCTAGCGCTGTCAGTACCCTTAGTATGTAACCTTGCTCTGTGTACAAATCACCAGCTCCATCTGTGCTTTTTTCAATATTCTACCATATTGCTTATGTGGGGTATGATTACTATAATGAACAAAATGTGGAGGGTTCCGGTATGAGTACGTGGAGAAGGAAGGGCTTGGAGCTGTTCTATGATATTAGACATACGTTTACCGGTAAAGATGACACGATATACACCTTGATGGTCCAGCTGCAAAGTCGGGTAGAGCATGCCCATCTCAAAAAGGATACGGACGAGCAGGACAAAATTTACGGATACGTGGAGTGGTGCCGCCCGATATTTTGGGCAGGTGCAGTCGCTATTTGAATGGATGCTGGAGCGTGAGGTAGAGAAGTATGAAGAACTGGTCCAGGAGTACAATAGGGTGAATCATACGGATTTTGAGTGTTAGGGTGGCGGAGTATGGACGGTTGGCTAGAGTGTGGAATAATAAAGGGAAAAATGCCTCTGATTTCGCCCGCGTGGGTCAAGTCCATATTTGTGTGTAAATTCTCTTTAAACGAGGTTAGCCGGATATAGTTACTTTCAGCTACCTTTTTTCTTTTTTCCATGCCACGTA